>NZ_JBIBAK010000019.1:0-270562 GCF_042899865.1 Streptomyces sp. NPDC013157
TGAGACTTCGAACACCTCCCCCAACGGCACGGGAGCCTCGTGCGTTGCGGGCATCGACTCCGTCACCCGTTCAGTGGCCCCGCTGAAAGACCTCACTGACACGGGCGAGCGACGTCCGGCGGACAAGAAAAAACTGCAGATTGAATAGAAGATCCACCACCCGGCTGTGAGCCGATTCACTCACGATTTACTGGACGGGCCCGGGTGAAACCCTTAGCGTCCGTAAATATATTGCTTTTCATTATGCGGAGACAGTGGCACCGCGCCTAATCTCTCATGAGAAAGCCAGGCGAACGCCGGGAAGGTGGATCAGTGAGCATGGACGCAGTGTGGGTCCGGGGTGTGACCGGCATCCAGATGCACCACGTGACCGACCTTCAGGACGCCGGCAGGTTTCTTGGCAACGCGGCGATGGCACTGCGGGCCGCGCACGTGAGAACCGGCGCCGACCGGTACTCCGGGATCGCCGCCGAGCTCAAGGCTCTGGTGGAGCGAGTGCGTGAGCTGGAGGACGAGGCACGGTCGAGCATGCACGAGCTGCACGCCACCGACCCCGAACGGTTCGTCCGCTGCCGGGACGGCCACGAGCCGTGGCCCGGCGAGATCCCGGCAGGATTCATCCCGCGCCACACCTGCAAGGACGAGTGCCTTTACCACGACCGCCAGGTCCTCGACGCCATCATGCAGTGCACCTGCGGGCGACCGCCGTGCCGTGCCTGCGAGATCGGCGGGAAGCTCTGACGAGCCCCGGCGCTTCCCTGGTGCTTCCCTGACCGAACCGGATCGGGACACGCACCGGGGCCCTAGCCTCCGCGTTTCGCTTGCGGTGGCGTCCGGATTTTGAGCGGAAACGCGAAAGTGCCTTCTGAGCTGGGATGATGAGGCTTGTCTAGGGCTTCTGTCACCACAGCAGGAAGGCACTTTCTGCGTGCACACCACCGGGTCGCGTCCCAAGCTCGTTGTGTCAGCCGACGGTCGCGGGGGGTGGTCAGTCATGCCGGGTCCCGGCTGCTGGCCGATCTCGCCGATGCCACTGGCCTGACCACGGCCTTCACGAGCGCGCTGCGCCATCTGCGACCGCGCGGCACCGGTCGCGCTCCCGGCCGGATCGCCGTAGTCGCTACCAGTCGTGACTGAGCGGCTTCGGACGGCCCAGAGACGGCCCAGCCGAGGGCGCTGCGCGCCCCGACCGAGCTGCCACGGTCATCGTTGCGGTCCACTTACGCGGAGTAGACCGTCCATGGCGATAAGTGTCGCCGCGACGAAGGCGTCGAGGCGATCATTCAGGCGGAAGCGGAACTGGGACCCAAATCGACGGGCGTCTCCCCGCCAGGCCTGTGAGACCCCGGCCGTCCGTTACCAACACATCCCACAGAGGTTTTTCCCCTTTGTTCCGATGGGCACATAGTCAGTGAGACCCCACGGAGGTACCGAGATGAGCGCCGGAGAACGGGCCAGGGCAAAGGCCGAACAGATCGTCGGAAAGACCGTGCGGAAGGCGGCCCACGCGGCGCACAAAGAAACCCTCGCAGCAAAAGGCGCCGCTCTCGAAACACGGGGCAAGATGCGGGGCGCGAAAGAGCAGGCCAGGGGCTCCTTCAAGCGCTGAGCGCGCTACCCGTCCCCGGAACGACCGAAGGCCCAGGGAGAGGAAAACAACCTCTCACCTGGTCCTTCGCCGTTCAGAGCGGGCGGCGGGAATCGAACTCGCGTAGCTAGTTCGGAAGATCGCGTAACCGGATCTGGGCTGACCTGGTGAGACGCTGACCTCGGCGTTCCCGGGTCGTTAGCCGACGTTCCCCGTTGGTCCCCGCCTAGTGCTGCTCGATCGGGCACGTAAGGGGCACGTGGGCCTCTCCCGCCCTTCTAGGGTGAGTCCGACCCGGCGGGGGCCTAGTTGGCGGTCACGCGGCCGTGTGGGACTGCCTCGCTGATGCTGCGCTGACTGCGGAGCCGGAAACGAGGACCGCCGACAGTGCGGTCAAGTTGGTCAGAACGTCTTGGACCTGCGTGGCGGGAAGACAGATGACCACGATGATGACGAGAACAGTGGCCCAGTCGCGAGGGCGGGTGATTGACAGTGGGTTGGTTGGGGTCACACTCATAGCAGTACCTCCTAGGTGCTCGCCTACCGATTGCTGCTCTCGCCGGGAAGCCTGTGCAGCAGTCGGTGGGCTTTTGCGTTAGTCCACTGTGGTGTGGGTCTCCCCGGTGTGACAACGGTCGATAAGCGTGACCTAACCCAAAGCCGGTGCACGGGGGGCGCACGGAACGTGTGGTTCCGGCTGCTGCTTCCCGTGCGGGCGGCGGAGTCTCAATGATCGAGTCAAGCCGACGGGGCGCCGTTCATCGGTTGAGAACGGCGCCCCGTACGGCGCTTGCCTCAGGTTGCCCCTCCCTCCGAACTACGGGCGGGGAGGTCGCTGAGGTCTCCTGGGCCGGTCAGCCGGTTGCGTAGAGCCGGTGGCGGTCGGCCGTGGTCACAGTGGTTGCTGTACTTCGCTGCGGTACAGCCGATGATTCAGCTGACTGGATCTTCAGTTTCGCTGCGTGGATCTTCGCTGGGTTCCGACTGCGGGTTCCAACCAGCACTGTTGATCCTTCTCGTGACCCACTACCGCAGGCGGCGCGACGACCACGGAGACTGGCATCCCGCCGTACAGCGCAACCTTTTCAACCGCATGATCGGCCAGCTCTACCACTGCCTCCAGAACCACACACTGTTCGATGAGAGTACGGCCTTCCCCACCGAACTCCCGGTCGCCGCTTGACCTGCCAATCGCCTGAGGTGTCTATGCGGTCGGAGCACTAGACGAGTGGATAAGGAGATCCTGGTCGTGTTCCTGCCCAAGTGCCCCGACACCCCACCCCGCCGCCCGCACACACCCACGCCCCGACCACCCCGGCCCCCGCCCGGCCCGCGCTCCCGGCTGTCTCCGTCAGTACCGGCGCTGTCGTCGCCGTGCTCACGGGCGGTGTGGTCCTCACCGCGCTGCTGACCGCCGTCGCCGTCTCGGCCGTCTCGGTGGCGATCGCCGCAGTGGTCCTGCGCTCCCTGCTGCGCGAACACAACCGGCGCTGATCCCTCTGCCCCGACCCCTGGGGCGGCCACGACACCGCCAAGCATCCGGCCGCCCCGGGGCCCGTCACTCCTGACCGAGCCAGCCAGAAGGAGCCAGCCATCTTCACCCGCACCACCCCGCCCCCGCTCCGCGAACTCACCAACCTCGCCGCAGGCGGCACCCTGCCCGGTATCCTCCGCCGGCTCTCCGGCCTCGGCGGCTGCACCAACCCCATCCGCCTCGACGGCCACCGCACCGAATACGACCTCGGCACCACGACGGGCGAGATCGGCCCCATCCTCCAGCACCTCGACAAAGGCCCCGGACCATGATCGGTCCGGGGCCTTTTGCCTGGTGCCCCCGGCAGGATTCGAACCTGCGACACCCGCTTTAGGAGTTTCCTCCGGACGGGTCTGTGACCTGCGGAAACACCGACTGCATGCTTCCTGGGCCGGGAAAACGCCCCTCTGCAGCTCGCACGTGTTCACGGTGTTTCCCGGCCTCATACGTGCCGAATACGTTTCTGGCCGGCTGGCTGCCGCGACATGGCGAATCCGGAAAATCGGCGCCCGTTCCACGAGGAGTAGCGTGTAGAGGGCGAGGCGAGTCCCGTGATCGCACCGATTCCCGAAGACGGATGATCCTCAGGACCGGCTCCGTGCACGGCCTGTTCCCCGGCGTCTGCCCAGTGCGGTTCACAAGGCCGTGCGGCCGGGGTGTGCGCTGCTCCGGCTGGAGACCACGGAGTCGCGCGAAGGCGTCCTGGACGGTGCGTGGTGGCCGCGGTCGCGGGACATCGGTGCCGAGCTGCCCGCGCTGCTGAGCGCCCTCACCGGTCATCTCGGCCCCGTCACGCGCGTCGGGCTGGACACCACGGCCTGGGAAGGGCTCCCGACACGGATCGTCGTCAGACGACCGGGTGGTACATGTCGACTCCTTTCCGCTGGGCGACGACACCGTGCTGATCACCCGAGGCGACCAGGACATCTTCTCGCTGCTGGTGGTTCCGCCGGACACAGCACCCGAGGCCGCCCACGCCGCGATGGCCCAGGCCGTCCGGGCCGACAACGTCACCCAGGCGGATCAGATACTCATCGACACCGTGAGCGCGCAGGCGCCGCCGGAGTGAGGTCAGCCGCGCCACTCCACCAGGAGCAGCGTCGCGTCATCCGTGGTCTGTCCGCCCCGCGCGCGCTTGAGCGTGTGGGACAGGGAGCGTGCCACCGCCCGGATGCCGCGGCCGGTTCTCTCCAGCTGGTTCACCCAGCCGATCATCTGCTCCTCCCCGAACTCCTCCTCCCCGGCATCGTGCTCCTCGATCAGTCCGTCGGTGAAGCACAGGAGACGGTCCCCCGGCTCCAGCTTCATCTCGCTCGTCAGCGGCTCCGGACCCCCGAGGCCGACAGGGAGGGTCGTCGGACCGGTCAGCCGCAGTGTGACGCGGTGATCACGGACGAGCATCGGTGACGGGTGCCCGGCGTTGACCCACTGGAGATGTCCCGTCGTGGTGTCCAGCTGCAGCATCTGCGCGGTGACGAAGTGCTCGGGGCCGAACTGGTCCGCCACGGCGCGGTCCATGAAGGCGTAGATCTCCGGCAGTCCGGTGCTGGCGCGGCGGGCGTGGCGGTAGGCGCCGATGGCCACGGTCGCCATCGTGGCCGCGTCCAGTCCGTGCCCCATCGCGTCGATCATGGCCACGTGGAGGACGTCTCCGTTGAGGGCGTAGTCGAAGCTGTCGCCCGCCACGTCATAGGCGGGTTCCAGGATCCCGGCCACGGCGACCCGAGGCATGATCATCGCCAGCGGTGGCAGCAGAGCCCACTGGATCTCGGCGGCGACGCTTATCGGTTCCCTGCGTCGGACACCGAAGAAGAGGTCGGAGTAGCCGTGCTTGGTCACGAGCAGGTCGGCCACTAGGCCGGCGATCCGGTGGAGTATGCGGCGCTCGTCGTCGTCGATGCTGTCCAGCGTCACCGCCATGACCCCGACCTGGTCGCCACCGTCCAGGAGCGGCAGGAAGATTCGCACGCCGTCGTCCTCGGGCACCTCGACGGAGTGAGCGTCGAGAAAACAGCGGCCCGCCTCGGACTCGTCGATCACCTGCGGTTCTCCGTTTGTGAGGCCGTCGCCGGGCAGGGGCACGAGCAGCAGTTGGCCGTAGTCCTGTAGCAGCACCTGCGGTCGGCGACCCCCTAGCCGCTGCACCACGTCGGTGACCAAGGGCCCGATGAGATGGGGCGGCAGTTCATGCGCCCGATCGAGGATCTCTCCCAGCAGAGCTTCCCCGAAGCTCTCGGAGCGGTCCGCAGGCTGTCCGGCCGTCATCCCCTCACCCGCCATGATCCGAGTCGATCGGAGCGGCGGGCTGGGACGGCGCAGGGTCTGCCAGTGTCATCGCTCCGTCGAGGGGTCGTGGGCGCCCCCGGGCGTCGGCCCCGTCACCCGGGCCCGTCCGGATCGGGCCTCTCACCTGAGTCCGGACCCTCCTTCTGACTCCCATGTGTCCTGTCCGTCGAGGCCGCTCTCGGCGAGTGCCAGTAGGTGCGGAGCCAGCAGTGTGTTCCCGGGGTCCGCGGCAGCGGTCAGCAGCCGGGTGGCCGCTCCGGCCGGCTCGTCCGGGGGGATCACCAGCAGTTCCCAGCGCCCCACGGTGCCGCAGTCCACGGTGACGGCATGCGCCTCGGCGGCGAGGTCGGTCAAAACCACCTCGATCACGTGGCCGGGCGCCATCACCTCCTGCGGGGCATCGGGCCAGGCGGCGGTCTCCACGGTCACGCGGGTCACCGTGCCGATGCTCGGATCCAAGGAGCCGACCAGCGCGGGCAGTTCCAGTTCCAGTGCGTCGCAGCGCGGCCACCATGCGCCGTCCAGCGGGCCATGGCTGACGTCCGGCGTGAGGCGCAGCCGGGGCAAGGGCATCCGGTAGGAGTGTCCGGCGCCTGGCGCCGTACCTTCGGCGGGCTTCGTGATGGCGTTCATCATGCGAATCCCATTCCGGGCGGCTTGCGGCTGCCCACGTCTGCCACTCGCCGGGAACGGCGCCGCCGTGATCGTGCGCCCGAGAGTTCTCGGTACCTGTCAGGCTACTCCCGGCCGTGGCAAGCGGCGTGGTGTGCAGCCCTCGCGTGGAGAGGCAGAGAGCCGTCTCGTCGGGACACGTCCGTACGGCGGGCGACGGGTGGCATGACCGCCCCGGCCGGTACGACCGTCGGCTCGTCGCTCCTCTGCCGGATCACCGGCGTGCCGAGGGCTGCCCCTCGACAGACAGGGTCAACACGCAGGGGTTGACGGGGCCGGGCAGCCCGACGACCTCACCCAGGTTCTGCCAGCCCCAGAACGAGAAGGCGGCTTGTCCTGCCTGGTCGGCAGGGTGCAGCAGGGTGACCCCGAGGGAGGAGTGCAGGTCTGTGAGCAGACGCTGTTGCAGGCGGCGGGCGATATCGCGGTGCTGAGCGTGCGGACAGGCCACGACCTGGGTGAGGACGACGAACCGTACGCGGGAGGTGAGCCGCTGGATCATCTCCTGGAGTGTTCCGTCGAACCCCCGGCGGGCCGAGCCGTCGGTACCCACCGGAAAACCGAAGGCGCAACCGACCAGCACCGTCGTCTCGGCGACCAGCAGGGCGAAGCCGGGGCGGTGGGCGGTGACCGCCAAGCGGCGCAGGAAGTCTCCGCGGTCGTGATACGCCTCGCCGGCGGTGCCCGCGACGGACTCCGCAGACAGGTCCGCGATGTCCCCGCGCATGTCCTCTGCCTGCCAGCGGGTCAGCCGGCGAAGCCGGATCCCGTCCCTGAGGACCGGCTGATCCGGCCGACGAGCGGGGTCCCCGGGCGCCCGCGGCGCGGTACTCATGAGGCCGCCGGATGCGGCGGCCGGCACGGGACTCACGGGGGCCGTAAGGAGCAGCGAAGTCGATCCGGTGGTATCGAGGAGCCGGGTGATCTGCGCACACGGATGGTGCAGCCGCAGGCGAGCGTGGACCCGGCTGGCGCGCCGTGATGCCGACAGGAGGACGTCCAAGCCCCTGGCGTCGCAGGAGCCGACCGTGGTCAGGTCGATGTCGATCTCGGTGACACCGTCCAGCAGACACTGCTCCACCGCGGCCCGCAGCAGCGGCGTCGTGGCCGGCCCGATGTCGCCGGCGAGCGTGACGAGCGTCCGCTCTCCTCGGTTCCGCCGATGGATGTCCAGCCGGGAAAAGGCCATCACGCCTCCCCTCGGCGGGGTTGGGGACCTGCCTGGGCGCTCAGCGCGACCCCTGCCCTGATGAGCTCGCGCCGAGTTGCTTCGACCGCGGCGGACATGATCCCGACCCGTCTCCGCGCCGGCGACTGGGGCGGCCCGGATCCACTCGTCTCTCGCCGAGGACGACCCGGCGTGACAGCCGGAGTGCGTGATGCCCTCGGTACTTCAACCGTACGTCGGCCGCAACCGAAGCGGCTGAGCCGGAGGACGCGCGGCACGGTGGGAGCCGCGTCACCCCACGGGCCGTTCTCCGACGTCAGAACGGTGGAAGAGGCACCTCACGGGCCGAGGGCCGACGAGGTAGCGACGGGGACACCACGTCACCCCTGCCCCTGTCGCGGGTTCATACCTGATGCACCGTTCCAGGCACCGCTGCACGCCCATTGGTCCACGGCGAACGGTGCTACCGGATGCGCGCCGCCCCGGACACCACACTGGCCGCCGCGCCGTTCCCCTGAACACGGAGCACAGCGCTGCCGCCCGCCATCGAAGCCGGACGGCAGAGCGGGCGGACGAATTGAATGCCAGCTCACTTCCGAACCCGCACGCGACGCGACCTCCGCTCACCGTGTCGCCGAACCCGTCCGAGCGAACTCGCGGGACTGGTACCGAAGATGCCATTGATGGAGTGGTGTATCGACGGCCACTCGGGGATCTCGTTCCGAGGCTGTGCCGTGAGTTCGGTGGGCAGGATGGACTTGTCGGTTCCCGACTCGATCGGGTGGAGGCGGGCGATGGCCGGCAGGTCGTGCTGGGCGGCGTCCAAGTGGGATGCCGCCTTCGGGAACTTGGCTTCCAGCGCGTCCAGGACGTGCCGCATCTGTGCTTGCACGGCGTCGGCGTCGGGCTGTTCGAAGACGGTCCGCGGCAGGCTGGCCAGCCACGGCTGGGCCGACCTGGGGACAGGGCGGCCCGGTAGTCGCCGCCGAGGAGGCGGATCGCCGCTCGTCGGCGGCGCAGCGCAAGGACCTGCTCGCTCTCGGAGCCGAGGGCGAGGGCCGCGGGTTCGATGACTTCGCCGAGCACCTCGGCGGCCTGCGTGAACCGCTCCTCCTCCGGCAGGCCGTCGGAGTGGGCGTACGCCTCTTCGATGTCCTCGCGCAGCCGGGCGGGGACGGGAACCTGCTGGGCCCCGGGGAGGACGGATGTCGGCGTCGAACCGCCGGCGGCGGGGGCCTGGGCGCGAAAGGGTGACGGAACACGTCTGTCGGGTCGGGCGCGCCGGCCGGCCCGGCATCGGCCGTGCCGGGCTCCTGGCCTGGCGGCGGGAGGAACGGCAGCAGCCGCGCGTACACCTCCTGTGTGTCGACGGGCCGCGCCTCGGGCGCCGTGCGCAGCAGGTGCAGGACCAGCTCCTGCAGCGCCTCGGGGACGTCCGGCCCCAGCCCCGTCCTGTGTCCGTCGGGAGGACGGGGCGCCGACCGCGTCGGTTGCCGGCCTGTCTGTTCGATGCGACGTTCGGACGTGGTTCCGTCCACGACGGGTCGACGGCGGCTTCCCGGATGCATGCTGGAGGGACCGGAGGGAGTCTTCCTCCCGAGGGGAGCCGGAGTGGACAAGGACACGGACGCTACAGAGGGCGCCGGGGACGGGGCGGCGCCCCAGTTCCGGTTGGACGAGCAGCTGCAGGACATGCAGGCCCAGATCACGCGAGTGCGTTCCGCCCGGGAGCGGGTGCACGGACTGCTGGAGGCGGTCCTGGCCGTCGGGACCGATCTGGACCTGGGTACGGTGCTGCGGCAGATCGTGCGGTCCGCAGTCACCCTGGTCGATGCCGAGTACGGGGCGCTGGGCGTACTGGGCGAGGAAGGCGGTCTCGAAGAGTTCGTCACGGACGGGATCGATGAGAAGGCCCTCGCCGCCATCGGGCGCCCCCCGGAGGGCCGGGGCATCCTCGGACTGCTGATCCGTGAACCGCGCCCGCTGCGGCTGGCCGACCTCAACGAGCACCCGGAGGCCGTCGGTTTTCCGGCCGGGCATCCGCCGATGCGGACTTTCCTGGGCGTTCCCCTCCGGGTGCGCGAAGCGGTGTTCGGCAACCTGTACCTGACCGACAAACGCGGTGGGGCCGAGTTCGACGCCGATGACGAGGCGGTGCTGGTGACGCTGGCCGCAGCGGCCGGGGTGGCGATCGACAACGCCCGGCTGTACGAAACGGTGCACCGCCGTGAACGCTGGCTGGCGGCCAGCGGCGAACTGACCCGCAGCCTGCTGTCCGGCACCGCCCCGGCCGAGGTCCTGGACATCTTCACCGCCACCGTCCGGGAGATGGCCGACGCCCATCTGGTCGCCCTCGCCGTGCCCGTCCCCCGCACCGGCGACCTGGTCGTGGAAGCCGCCGCGGCCCCGGACGCCGACCGCGTACGCGGGCTGGTCCTGTCGGCCACCACGTTGGCCGCGAAGGTCTACAGCTCCGGTGAGACGATCACGATCAGCGACTGGAATTCCGACCCTCGGACCGAACACGACACCGCCCTCATGCCGCTGGGGCCGGTCTTCCTGGTCCCGCTCGGCACCCCCGAACACGTGCGGGGCGTCCTGCAGGTCGCCGGTCTCCCCGGTCGTTCCGCCTTCGCCGACGCGACCGTCGCCATGATCGCCGGATTCGCCAACCACGCCGCACTGGCCCTGGAGATCGCCGAGCACCGCCGCGCCGCCGAACAGCTGCTGCTCCTCGGTGACCGTGACCGCATCGCCCGTGACCTGCACGACCTGGCCATCCAGCGCCTGTTCGCCGGAGGACTGGCTCTGCAATCGGTCCTCGCCCAGGTCTCCGACCGCCCGGAGGCCGCAGAGGCCGTCCAACGGGTCGTGGACGACCTCGACGGCACCATCGGGATCATCCGATCGACGATCTACGCCTTGGGGCAGCGTGACAGCACCGGGCACACCCCCCTGCGGGCGCGGCTGGTCGCCGAGATCGGCGAGGCCGCCCCGCCCCTGGGGTTCACTCCCGCCCTGGGCATGACCGGCCTGTTGGACACCCGGGTCGCCGACGACATCGCCGACCAGTTGCTCGCCGTGCTCCGCGCAGCCCTCGCCGACGCCGCCCGGCACATCCACGTCACCGCCATGGACGTCACGGTCGAGGCCACCGCCACGCACCTGAGGCTGCGGGTCTGCGACAACGGCCGCGGCGTCGACCCGGCTCGCGCCCGGCGCAGCGGACTGGCCGCCCTCCGCATCCGCGCCACGGAACTCGGTGGCACCCTCACCGTCGACCGGCACCGGCCCACCGGCACCACCCTCGACTGGACCGTCCCCCTGCCCGCGGACAAGGGCTGACCTCTCGCCTGTGCGGGGGCCGCCACGGTGGGGACCGTTCGGCCCATGCGGTGTGCGTCCACGCCGGGCGATGCTGGACACACGGCCGGTCCCGATGCCCCTACGGCATCGGGCACCCGGTGCCGGTGAATCGCGCTCCTCGCGACGGGACACGAGCACATCAGGAGGTGCTCGCCCCCTGGCGTCACGTGCTCCGCCGACCCGTTTCCCAGGACCTCGCGCGAACGCCGCGGTCCTCGTCCCGAGGAGCCTTGCATGCAAGTCCTGATCGTTCTCATCGTCGTGGTCGGCCTTCTGGCCCTCGTGGCGCTCGCCATGGCCGTGAAGGTTGTCAAGCAGTACGAGAAAGGGGTGCTGTTCCGCTTCGGCCGACTCGTCGGAACACGCTCCCCCGGGCTGCGGTTCATCATCCCGTTCGTCGACGTCCTGCACCGGGTGTCGCTGCGGGTCGTCACGATGCCGATCCAGTCCCAGGGCATCATCACCAAGGACAACGTCAGCGTCGACGTCTCCGCCGTGGCCTACTTCCGCGTGGTCGACGCCGTCAAGTCGGTCATCGCGATCGAGAACGTGAACTCCGCGATCGACCAGATCGCCCAGACCACGCTGCGCAAGGTCGTCGGCCAGCACACCCTGGACGAGACCCTGTCCGAGACCGACCGCATCAACCTGGACATCCGCCAGATCCTCGACATCACCACCGCCGAATGGGGCGTGGAGGTCACCCTGGTCGAACTCAAGGACATCCAGTTGCCCGAGTCCATGAAGCGCGCGATGGCCCGGCAGGCCGAGGCCGAGCGGGAGAAGCGATCCAAGATCATCAACGCCGAGGGAGAATCCCTGGCCGCCGCCGCCCTGGGCGACGCCTCCGACACGATGATGGCCCACCCGCTCGCCCTGCAACTGCGCAACCTGCAGAGCCTGGTCGAGATCGGCGTGGACAAGAACACCACCGTCGTCTTCCCGGCGCCGCTGATGAGCACCATCGGAGAACTCGGCTCCTTCCTCGCCCGTGAAGCGACCGCGGCCGTCGCCGCGGTGCCGCCGTCCCCCGCCACGGTGCCGCCGTCCCCCGCACCCGTACCGGCCCTCGGGACTCCCGCCACGGTGCCGCCGTCCCCCACCGCCGTACCGGCCCTCGGCCTGACCGACTCCGCTCGCGTGCCGGCACCGAGTGGGGCGACCGAGACCAGGTGAGGGCCCCTGTGGCCGCGAGCCTGCGGTGACCCACGGCGCATGTCCGCCTGCCGGGTCACCGCAGGGTGATCCCCTTCCCTGTCCGCGCCCCGCCGTACGCCGCGGGGCCGACCGTCCGCATCACGGCGGGCCGCCGGCCGGCGTGGGGCGGGGCGCGGCAGTGCTGAAGCGGCCGGCACGGCGCCGCAGGTGACGACGGGCGGCGTAGTGCCGGGGAACCGGAGGTGCCACCGCCACGGCCCCGTAGAACAGCCGCTTGCCGATTTCGATGAGGACCAGGTAGGCGAGGACCATGCCGACCAGCGCGGCGAAGAACCCCCCGGGAAGCGGCTGGAAGCCCAGGGCGTGGGCGAGCGGGGTGGCCGGCAGCACCGTGCCGACCAGGACGACGCCGAGCGCGGCGAGAGTCAGCGGCAGGCTGGGGTGGCTGCGGAAGAACGGGACGCGCCGGGTACGGATCGCGAAGATCACCAGGGTCTGGGTGGCCAGCGACTCGACGAACCAGCCGGAGCGGAACTGGGCCGGCCCGGAGTGGAAGACCCAGAGCATGACGCCGAAGGTGAGGAAGTCGAACACCGAGCTGAGCGGCCCGAAGCAGATCATGAACCGGCGGATGAAGGCGATGTCCCAGTGCGAGGGCTTGCGCAGCTGTTCCTCGTCCACGTTGTCGGTGGGGATGGCGAGCTGACCGCTGTCGTAGAGAAGGTTGTTGAGCAGGATCTGTGAGGGGAGCATCGGCAGGAAGGACAGGAACAGCGAGGCGCCCGCGGCGGAGGCCATGTTGCCGAAGTTGCTGGACGTGCCCATCAGTACGTACTTGATGGTGTTGGCGAAGATCCTGCGGCCCTCGGCCACACCGTCCGCGAGGACGTCGAGGTCCTTCTCCAGCAGGATGACGTCGGCCGCGTCCTTGGCGACGTCGGTGGCCGAGTCGACGGAGATGCCCACGTCGGCGGCGTGCAGGGCCAGTGCGTCGTTGACTCCGTCGCCCAGGAACGCCACGCCGCCGCGGCTGAGCCGTTGTGCGTGCACGATGCGGGCCTTGGCCTCGGGACTCACCCGCGCGAAGACGGTGGTCCTGGTGATCGCCTCGGCCAGCTGTGCGTCGTCCAGGGCGTCGACCTCGCTGCCGGTCATCGCGCCCGCGTCGGTGAGCCCCAGGTCGTGGCAGACCTTGGCGGCGACCGCGGCGTTGTCGCCGGTGACGACCTTCACCGCGATTCCGAGGCCGGAGAGTCTGCGCAGCGCCGTGGCCGCGTCCGGCTTGGGCGGGTCGAGGAACACCAGCAGCCCGGCCAGGCTCAGTTCCCGCTCGCCGTCGGGTTCGACGGTCTGCGTTCCGGGGGCGACGGGCCGGGTGGCGACGGCGACCACCCGGTTCCCCGCGGCGAACTCCGCCGCCAGCGCCGCACGGGCTTCGGGCGGAACCTCGACACAGCGGTCCAGGACGGCCTCCGGAGCACCCTTGGTGACCAGGGTCGGACGCCCGTCCCCGTCCCGCACGAGGACCGAGACCATGCGCCGTTCGTGATCGAAGGGCAGTACCGCGACCTGTGTGTACCCGTCCAGGGCGGCCCGCTCGCCCGCGGCGGCCGGAGACCGCCACAGGGCCTGGTCCAACGGGTTCCCGCCGATGTCCTGCGCGTCCCGCGCCGCGTTCTCGGTACTGAGCAGTCCCCACCGCACCACCGCCTCGAAGCCGTGGCCGTCGGCGGGGACGGCGCGCATGTACTCGATGCGGCCCATGGTGAGCGTGCCGGTCTTGTCGGTGAACAGGACATCGACATCGCCCAGGTCCTCGATGCAGACCAGCCGCTTCACCAGCACCTTGCGCCGGCTCATCCGGCGCGACCCGGCGGCCAGGCTGGTCGAGACGACCGCGGGCAGCAGCTGCGGGGTGATACCGACCGCGATGGCGAGCGAGAACAGCAGCGCGTCGATGACCGGCTTGTGCAGGACCACGTTGATCACGAAGATCGAGGTGGTCAGCGCGCCCGCGACGTAGACCAGCAGCAGCGAGAAGCGCCGCAGGCCGACCTGGAACTCGGTGTCGAGCGGGTGGGTGTCGAGCCCGGCGGCGATCTTCCCGAACTCGGTGTGCGCCCCCGTGGCCACCACCACCCCGCGGGCGGAACCGGTCCGGACGACCGTGCCCATGAGAGCGCACCCGGACAACTCGGCCAACGGGGTCCCGGCCGCGACCGCGGCGAGGTTCTTGTCCACCGGCAGCGACTCGCCGGTCAGCACCGACTCGTCGCACGCCAGACCGGTGACCCGCAGCAGCCGCAGGTCCGCCGGAACGATGTCGCCCAGCCGCAGTTCCACCACGTCACCGGGGACCAGTGCCGTGACGTCCACCAGGGTCGCCAGGCCGTCGCGCAGTGCCACGGCCTGGTGGCGGATCTGGGAGTGCAGCGCCTCGGCCGCCTGCTCGGCCCGGTACTCGTTGACGAAGCCCAGTCCGACGGACGCGGTCACGATCAGCCCGATGATCACCGCGTCGTTTCGCTCGCCCACCAGGAAGGACGCGACAGCGGCCGCCATCAGCAGTCCGAGCAGAGGAGAGCGCAGCTGATGCCACAGCACAGGGAACACCCGGGCGTGGTGTGTGGCGACCGCGTTGGGGCCGAACCGCGCCTGCCGTCGTACGACCTCCTCGCCGCCGAGGCCCTCGGCGGCGACGACACCGAGTTCACGCAGGACATCGTCCCCCGACAAGGCCGCCGCCGACATCACCCCGGGCGCGAGCACGGACTCCTGCGCCGGAGCGGAGACGCTCACCCCGCCCCGCCTCCCGGGCAGGGCGCACCCTCCCGCACACCCTGGTACCGGCTGTTCTCACGATCCCGGCACTGCTGCCCGGCCATTACGCATCGCCGCCCTGGGCCGTCACACCCGGTGAGAACGCGGGGCCCGAGGACCCGGCGCGCTCCAGGGTTCCAGCATCGCACGCCCAGCGCGGCCCGACGCCCGGCACGTGGTACATCCGCCGGGTATCACCGAGGAACCCGACCTCGTCCCGGCGCTCGCGGTCTTCCCAGCCGTGGCTGCGGCCGGAGGCGCCGCCCGACGAGCCGTGCGTCAAGCGGATCACGGCCCAGTGCTCCTGCTGCACAAAGCCAGCTTCATCTGCTGGATCGCCGTGATGACCGTGCACGTCCTCGCCTACCTGTGGCGCCTGCCGCGCCTCATCAGCGCCGACCTGCGCCGCCGTCCGGCACGCCACGGGACTGACGCCCCACGTCGCGGTGCACGCTGGTCCCTGCTGGCGGTCGCGCTCGGCGCGGGCCTGGTCGTCGCACTCGCCGGAGTCCACCTGGTCTCCGCCTGGACCGGACAGTGCCGCCACGTCGGTGAACTGACACGTGGAGGTTGTCTCAACTGGTCGCGACGGACGGTACTTTGCCGAGAGCACGAGGGTGTTGGCGGCGGCCCTCGTCGATACACGGTCCGGTGCCGGCACCTGCGGCCGGGACCGGCTGGACGAGGCGGCCGACGTCCTCGACGCGGACCGTGCTGCCGCTCTGGCCAAGCCGAGGGCGCCGATCTCCTCGCCCAGGGCGCCGAACTGAGGTGTACAGAATGTCTCCTGGCCCCCGGGTCGCCTTGGGTTCTGGTGGTCGTTGCAACACCCCGGTTCAAGGGGTGCGATGGACTTCAAGATCCGCAAGGACCGTATGACAGGGGGGCAGGAAGCTGACCGCTGAGCGGGCCGCGTACCTCCAGCTCGTGGAGCAGGGCTACAGCACCCGGGAAGCGGCCCGGATTGTCGGGATCAACCTCCGCACGGGCAAGCGATGGCGCCGTGGACGCGCCGCCTCGGGCAAGGACAAGGCGGCAGCACCGGTCAACGCGGTCGTGTCGCTGCCTGTTGGGGTGACGCCCTTTGTGCCCTCGCGATACCTGGCCGAGGCAGAGCGCGTCCACATCGCCGGCCGGCTGCGTGAGAAGGCGTCCATCCGGCAGATCGCCGCCGAGCCGGGCCGCAGCAAGGGGGCTTCGAAGAGCGCCAGTTCGCCATTGGTGACGTTGAGGCAACGGCGGACGAGACCACGAGGGCTTGGGCAGTCGCTGAAAGCAGCCGCCGACTCCTGGCTGTGACGAGAGCCGGAGACTGCCGCTGAGGTGGCTTCAGGCTGAGCGTCCAGGCGCGCCTCGGCGCTGCGCCCCTGCACGGTAGGGCCGTGACCCGGTGGGGGATTATCTGCTCAGTCATCGCCTGCCCATGAGGGGTCGTTATGCGTTCCGTCCGCCGTCTCGTGCCGCCCGTCGTTTTCGCCTGTCTGCTGCTGGCCGGATGTAAGTCCACCTCGCTTGGTACGTCGACGCCGTCCGGGAGTGGGAATCCCGGTGCGGGAGCGCCGGGTACGGCCGGCTCGGGGCGGGCAATCGCGGTGGGGGCGGGCCCGCAGAAGCACTACACCGTTCAGCAGCAACCGGCGGCGGGCACATGCCACTACCGCTACGAGCACGGGGAGCCGCTGGAGGACCCGAAGTGCACCCCCGGCGCGATCTCCCCAGCCGTCACGCAGGCGAACCTGAAGTCGACGATATGCCGCAAGGGCGGATATACCTCCAGGGTGCGCCCCTCCGCGTACGTCACCGGCAAGGAGAAGAAGCTCAACGCCGCTTCCTACGACTACACCGGCAGCATGTCGGAGGGCGAGTACGACCACCTCATCAGCCTTCAACTCGGAGGCGATCCCAACGACTACCGCAACTTGTGGGTCGAACCGGCCGACCCCGGCCACAAGGCAAGCCAAGGGATCAACAACAAGAAGGACCCGGTGGAGACCAAACTGCACACCGCGGTCTGCTCCGGCCGAGTCAGCCTCGCCGCCGCACAGCGCGCGATCGTCATCGACTGGACCACCGCCCTCAGCCGCCTCCACCTCCAGTGATCCGGGTACGGCGCTCCTACCGCTACCTGCACGAAGGGCTGACGGTGCTCGCCGACCACGCGCCCGATCCGTCCACCGCGCTCGAGAGGGCGGCGGCAGCCGGTTACACCCATCTCAACCTGGACGGCACGGTGATCCGCACCGACCGCGGGGCCGCCGCCGGCCCCAACGGCGCGGACCTGCGGTGGTCGGGCAAGCACAAGCACCACGGAGGAAACGTGCAGGTCATCGCCGCCCGATGGCCAACACCGCCCTCAGCCGCACCGAACGCGCCCGTCGCCGCTGCGACGTAGACGACCTCGTCGCCCTCGCCACCTGCCGCTCCCGTCGGTGCCCGGTGATGACCGGAGGGGGTGCTAGTTGGCGCGGGTCTGGATTGAGGACCGCATAGGGCACGCGGCGTATGTACGGGCCGTGGCGGATGCCAAGAGTGCGGGGCGTACGCCACCGGGGCGCTACCGCGTGCGCTGGTACGACCCCGACGGCAAGCCGAAGGCGAAGACCTTTGCCCGCAAGGTCGACGCCGAGGCGGAGCGGACGAGGATGGAGTCGCGTCTCAACGACGGCTCCTACCGCGATCCCGCAGCCGAGGGGGTGAAGTTCGCCGAGGTGGCGGAGTCCTGGCTGGCGGCGCAGCTCCACCTCAAGCGCTCAACCCGGGCTCGGTACCGCGGTGTTCTCGACGTCCACGTGATCCCCAAGTGGGGCACCACCCCGCTGGACCGCATCCCCTTCGAGGACATCGCGGAGTGGCTCGCGGATCTGCTGTCCGGTGAGGCGACCGGCGGTAGGAAGCTCAGCCCCCTGTCGGTCCGCAAGGCGTACGTCGTCCTCAGTCGCGTTCTGGGCTACGCGGTCAAGGCTCGTCGTCTGGCGGTCAACCCGGCTGTCGGCGTGCCCCTGCCGAAGGCGATGCCGGCGGATCACGTGTACCTCGACGACATGCAGGTCGACGCCCTGGCCAACGCGTCAGGCGCCTACCGGGTGTTCATCTTGCTGCTGGCCTACACCGGCCTGCGCTGGGGCGAGGCGTCCGCGCTGAGGGTGGGTCGGGTCGACCTGGCCGCCTGCCGGGCTCACATCGTGGAGGCGTACGCCGAGGACAACGGCAAGCTCTACCTCGACACCCCTATGAACCACGAGCGCCGGTCCGTACCGATCCCGCGGTTCCTGGCCGACGAGCTGAAGCCCCACGTCCAGGGGCGGAGGGATGACGACTTGCTCTTCACTGCCCCGCAGGGTGGGCCGCTGCGAGCCCGCAACTTCCGCCAGCGATTCTTCGCGCCGGCGGTCGTGAAGGCCGGGCTGGGGCACCTCAAGGTCACCCCGCACAAGCTGAGGCACACGGCAGCCTCACTCGCCATCGCCAGCGGGGCAGACGTCAACGTCGTACAGACGATGCTGGGCCACAAGTCCGCGACGCTGACCTTGGACACGTACGGGCATCTCTTCCCGGACCGCCTGGATGAGGTCTCGAAGAAGATGCACAAGCGCCGCGCCAAGCAGTTGGCCAAGGCGAAGGCCAAGCTGGAGAAGGCGGCGAGGAAGGCTCGCGAGGCCGCCGAAATGGTGGCGGCTCTGGAGGAAGATTCCGCGTGATGTGTGCCTGATCCGTGCCGGGGAGCCGTAGCAGAAAGGGCCACCCCGCCGCGCTGAGCGGTGGAGTGGCCCCTTGCGTCTCTGCCTTGGATCAGGTCGGTCGCGGCCGGCGGCTTTCCTCCCAGAACCGGTCCATCGCAGCAGCGGCCGCATCCCCAGCCAACCGCTCGATCCTCTCGGGCACCTCACGCTCGTCGAGCACGAAGAGCCTCCCGCCGACGAGGTGCGTGGTCGTCTTCCAGCCGAGACGCCGTCCCGCCTCCCTGGCGGCACGCCGGACGTCCTTGAGTTCGCCCATCTCTGCAAGATCGTCCGCGCCGAGGATCAGCTGTCCGTAGTAGCCCTCGTACTCGGGCTTCAGAGCGCCCAGCATCAGCGACTCAAGCCGCTCAACCAGCTTCTCGTACCGGCGCCGGGCCAGCTCGTCCTTCGCGGGCATCTCGCACAGCTCCCCACCTCTGCCCGCAGCGACATGTGTGCCATATGTGTGCTGCGAGGAAGAAGGCCCTCCCGCCCGTCGGACGGAAGGGCCCCTGACCAGGTGTTTCTCTGTGCCCCCGGCAGGATTCGAACCTGCGACACCCGCTTTAGGAGAGCGGTGCTCTATCCCCTGAGCTACGAAGGCGGGGTGTGACCGTCATCGACGGCGGTCCATGACAGCCTAGCGGATCAGCGAACCGCGGTGGGGTGAGCCGGGTGCTCGCCTCATGTGGGCAGGCGGGATGAGTTGTCCTCTGTTGTTGTGTTCTGCGTGGTGTCGGCGGCGTGGAACGTGACCGATGTGCCCGAGAAGTGGGCGGTGAGGCCGTTCTCCGTGGCGGTGACGGAGCGCAGGTGCAGGCCGTCGGGGATGTTCTGGAGCTGGATCGGCTGGTCGAAGGCCTTGTCAAGGATGGTTTCCGCGGCCCCGGACGGGAGGCCGCCTGTGAGCTTGAAGTTTTTGAAGGCGATGCGGTTGTCAGAGGTTGCGGAGAAGGTGGTCGTCGTGGTGACGCTGTTGCCGAGGGGGAGGGCGATGGTCGCCTTGAGCTGGTCGGGTCGGCTGCCCTGGGAGATCTCCAGGCCGAGGGCGTGGGAGATGTCCGTGTAGGTGAGGTGGGCGGTCGCCCGGGCCGAGCGGGCCTGGGCCTGTCGGTCGTCGTCGGACTTCGTCAATCCCGCGAGGTGCAGGGAGAGTTCGCTGACCGGCAGGAGGCTGGTCGTGTCGTCGGCGGGGATGTCGTGGGCGGTGATGTCCACGTCCCGCAGGGTGCCGGCCGCGATCTGGGTCAGGACCGGGAAGCCGTGCACGTGGACCTCTGGCGGCAGGGGTGTGTGCATGCCCTGCTGGAAGGCCTTGGCCGCGCGTGACTCCACCTGTACGGCCATGAAGCGGTCGATGGCGACCGGGACCAGGACGAGGAGGAGCAGGGCGGCGGCGACGGCGATGACAACCGGGCGTCCTCGGTTCTTGTCGCGGGGGGTGGCGGGCGGCTCGTACGCGGTGCGCATCTTGTAGGGCTCATACGGCTCATACGGCTCATACGGCTCATAGGGCTGGTACGGCTCGTACGGCTGGTACGGCTGGTACGGCTCGTACGGGTGGGGCTGTTGCATCGCGGTTCCTTCAGTGGGGGAGCGGGTCCCGGTTCAGGTCGTTGTGTGCAGGCGGCGGACCGTGCTGGTGGCGCGGGCGTTGGTGACGCCGGCGGCGATCAGGGCGGTGGTGGCGGCGGTGGGGCCGTCGTCGGTCCAGGTGTTCGGGTTGGCGGCCTCCAGGAGGGACAGCAGGTAGGCCTCCAGGGCCCGGCTGAGCGGGCCGGGTGGGACGGTGGTGTGGAAGACGCCCTGTTGCTGGCCCTGGGCGAGGGTCCCGGCGACCGCGGTGCGGGCCGGTGCGAGTACCTCGGCGACGCGGTGGGCGCCCAGGTCCTGGCGGGCGAGGTTCACGAGCGCGCGGTAGCGGTCGGCCGCAGGCCACAGCGTGAGGACGAAGCGGGCCAGGGCGGTCGCCGCGTCGGGGGACGGGGCGCGGGTGGCCTCGCTCGCGAGCCGGACCGCCTCGGCGGCGTCCGCGGCGAGCCCCTCGACGAGTGCGGCCCGGCCCGTGAAGTGGACGTAGACGGTCCGCCGGGCCACCCCCGCGGCCTCGGCGATGTCGGCGAGGGTGCAGTCGGGGTCGCGGCCCAGTTCGCGCCGGGCCGCTTCCAGGATGCGGGCGCGGGTGTGGGTACGGGGGCGAGTTCGGATGCGCGTGGGAGTGGTCACGTCGGTCGGTACCTCGGAGCCGGGCGGGCAGGCGGCAGGCTCTCGATAGTTGCACACCAACGAGCAATAAACTAGCGTGCACATCGATGGGCAATTAAGTGGGCCCTCGCACCCCCACGTCCCCTGGGAGACTCCCGTGCCGTTTCTTGCCAACAGCCCCGTCGAGAAGATGAGCGAGCCGTATCCACGGCGCTGGTGGGCCCTGATCGTGCTGTGTCTGAGCCTGCTGATCGTCGTCATGGCGAACACGTCGCTGATCGTGGCGGCGCCGGACATGACCACGGACCTGGGCCTGAGCAGCAGCGATCTGCAGTGGGTGATCGACGGGTACACCGTCCCCTACGCCGCACTGATGCTCGTGCTCGGCTCGACCGGCGACAAGTACAGCCGCCGCGGCGCCCTGATCCTGGGCCTGCTGGTCTTCGCCGGCGGGTCGGTCATGGGCAGCCAGGTGCACCACACCGACCTGGTCGTCACCGCCCGCGCGATCATGGGCGTGGGGGCGGCTGTCGTCATGCCGGCCACGTTGTCGCTGCTCGTCGCGATCTTCCCGAGGCGTGAGCGGGCCAGGGCCATCACCGCGTGGACCGCGACGTCGGGGCTGGCCATCGCGGTCGGGCCGCTGGTCGCCGGGTGGCTGCTGGAGGACCACGCCTGGGGATCGACGTTCCTGATCAACGTTCCGATCGCCGTCGTCGCCGTCTTCGGCGCGCTCGCGCTCGTGCCGCCGTCCAGGGCGGAGAAGCTCGGCCGGATCGACTACGTCGGCGGGCTGCTGTCGATCGTGTCGGTGGGCAGTCTGGTCTACGCGACCATCGAGGGCCCGCACTTCGGCTGGGGGAAGGGCCCGGTCGCCGCGGCCGTCGTCGCCGGCCTGGGCCTGGTGGCGTTCGTGGGCTGGGAGATGCGGCATCCGCACCCGATGCTGAACGTGCGGAAGTTCGGCCGGCGCCCGTTCTCCGGGTCGATGCTCGCGGTGCTGTTCTTCTTCTTCGGCACGTTCGGCGCGATCTACTACGCCACCCAGTTCCTGCAGTTCGTCCTCGGCTACACCGCGCTGGAGACCGGCGTACGGCTGCTGCCGCTGGCCGGGGCCGTCTTCGCCGGCGCCGCGATCACCGGGCGGCTCACGCCGAAGGTGGGCATGAAGCCGATGGTGGTGGCAGGGATGGTGATCGGCACGGTCGCCGTCTTCCTGCTCACGCGGGTCGACAAGGGCTCCGTCTACACCGACTTCCTGCCGACGATGATGATGCTCGGCTTCGCGATCGGCCTCAGCGTCTCCCCGGCGACCGACACCATCATGGGCTCCTTCCCCGAGTCGGAGCTGGGGGTGGGCGGCGGCGCCAACGACACCGCCCTCGAACTCGGCGGTTCGCTCGGCATCGCGATCCTGGGCTCGCTGCTCGGCACCGCCTACTGGGACAAGCTGACCGGCCTGGTCGGCGGCCACCTCCCGGCCACCGCGCTGGACACCGCCAAGGACTCGGTCGGCGGCGGGATCGCGGTGGCCCGGCAGGTGGCGCAGAACCCGACCGCCGGCGGACCCCAGCAGGCCCAGGCCCTGCTCGACGCCGTGCACGAGGCCTTCGCCCACGGCGTCGCCCGGACCAGTCTGATCGGCGGGATCATCATGGCCGCCGGGACGATGATCGTCCTCGCCGTACTGCCCGGAATCCGGGGCGAGGCCAGGCCCGAGCGGAACGCCGAACCGCAGGAGAAGGAGCGGGCGGGCGTCGCCTGAGCCGCGTACACCCGCGCGTCGCCTGAGCCGCGCACCCCGGGGCGTCGCCTGAGCCGCGCACCCCGGGCTGAGGCGGTTCAGGCCGGCGGGACGTGCGTGAAGCGGGACGCGATGTGCAGGTCGTCCTGGACCTGGGCCGCCGTGGCGTGCAGGGCGGGCAGTACCTCGCTCACGCATTCCGCCAGGGTGCGGCGGGCCGCATGGGTGGCCACGTTCACGGCGGCGACCGGGCGGCCCGCCCGGTCCCGTACCGGTACCGCGATCGAGCGCAGGCCCGACTCCAGCTCCTCGTCCGCCAGGGCGTAGCCGCCCGGCTCGGCGAGGCCGAGCAGGGCCCGGCCGAGCGCCGTACGGCTCGCCGGCAGGCGGGTGCCCACGGTGATGTCCACCGTCAGGACCCGGCGGGCGGCCGCCACCGCGGTGTACTGGATCTCCGCCGGATCGGTCCCCGGGACCAGGACCGCCAGCGCCGTCGGCTCGTCGAGCCGGTCCGCGAGGGCGCGCAGCCGGGGGGCCGCGAGGCGGGAGAGGGTGGTGCGGGACAGCGGGGGGTAGCCCAGGGACAGCACCCGGGGGGTGAGGGCGAACTCGCGGCCGTCCGCGGTCACCAGGCCCAGGTGCTCGTACGTGATCAGGGCCCGCCGGGCCGTCGCCCGGGCCAGGCCCGTCGCCTTCGCCACGTCCGTCAGGGTCAGCGCCGAGCGGCCCTCGCCGAAGGCGGTGAGGACCGTCAGGCCCCGGGCCAGTGATTCCACGAAGTCGCGGCCGAGTTCGTGCTTCGAGGCGGTGGTCCAGACGGCGAGGCCGGAGGGCGGCGGGCCCGGCTCCGCGGGCCGGCCCCCGGCCTCGCGAAGCTCCGCCTCCATCGCCGTGACCGCCGTACGCAGCCGGGGGAGCAGGGTCTCGCGCAGGTCCGCCGCCGTGTGGCGGCTGGTGTGGCTGACGACGCTCGCCACGCACGCGATCCGCCCGGCGCCCGGCTCGCGCACCGGGACGGACACCGCGACCAGGCCCGGTTCGACCAGCTGGTCGTCCAGAGCCCAGCCGCTGTGCCGGGTCTCCTCGGTCCGCGCCTCGAAGTCGTCGGCGGCGGCCGGGTTCCGGGGCGGTACGGCGGGGAAGCCCGCGTCGGTCGGGTCCGCGGCGCGCCTCGCCCGCCAGTCCGCCCACTCCCGCTCCGTCCACTCGGCTGCGAACAGCGCGCCGGGGGCGGTGCGTTCGGCCGGCAGCAGGTCGCCGATGCGGAAGCTGACGGACATCGCGCGGCGCCGGGTCGCCTGGTGGATGAACCGGATGCCGTCCCGGTCGGCGACCGCCAGGGACACCGACTCGTCCAGTTCGTCGGCGACCGCGTCGGCGTGCCCGTCCAGCAGCGCGGGCAGGCGCAGGGCGGCCAGGTAGGCGTTGCCCAGCTCCATCACGCGGGGGGTGAGCACCGCGTCCCGGCCGTCCGGGCGGACGTACCCCATGCGGGAGAGGGTCGCGGTGATCCGGTCCACCGTGGAACGGGCGAGGCCGGTACGCCGTTCCAGCGCGCTCGCGCTCAGCGTCCCGCCCGCCTCGGTCAGCGCCGCCAGCACCGCCACCCCCCGGATCAACGGTGTCACCGCCTCGGCAGGCGGCTGCTCCGCCACGGACGACGAGGACAAGGGGGCGGTCATCGACTCTCCGGTTCCGATACGACGGGTTCCGCGATCTGTGTGATCTCCGCGATCTCTGCGATCTCCGGTACGGCACGACCTTCGCACGGCGATCAGCGCGATCTCAGTGATCCGAGCAGCGCACGCCTACCGTAAACCGTGGCCCGCTACCCCCACTTCCCCCTTACCCCCGAGTCACCCGCACCCGGTAGTTCCCCTCCCCGTCCACCCCCGTCACCAGCACCTCGATCCCGTGCGCGGGATCCTTGAAGCTCTCGCCCGGGCCGAACGGGGCGTCGGAGAGTTCCGCCTGGACGTTGGGGCTGCGGGTGCAGCCGCCGGTGTCGCGGTGGGCGTCGTACACCTTGATCGGTCCGCGGCCGGTGTCGACGTTCGCGTCGACCTTGTAGATGAGGACGCCGGCGCGGCAGACCTCCTCGTCGTTGCCGCCCGTGGTGCGGACCTCGAGGGCGTAGCCGGTGCGGGCGTCGGCGGGGACGAAGACCAGTTTCCGGCCCCCGGGGCGGGAGAGGGGGGTCAGCGTGTACTCGGTGCCGCCGCGGGCCGCCGCGCAGCTGACCTGGTCGGGGTCCAGCCAGCCCAGCTTCCACTTGTGCCAGGCGAGGAGGTCGTTGTCGGCGCCCCAGTCCTCGCTCATGATGTCCCAGTGCCCGACCGCACCCCCGCCCTCCTGGGTGTAGAGGTCGGGCAGGCCGAAGACGTGGCCGTTCTCGTGGGGGAGGACCCGGTAGCCGGTGCGGGCGTACGAGCCGGAGCCGTCGTCCTGGCGGGAGTAGACGAAGGAGGCGTTGGCGACCGGCGTGCCGTCGGCGACCGGGGCGTCGCCGTTGCCGGCGAACGTCACCGACAGCACGGTGTCCAGGGCGGAGGGGCCGGCGTTCGGGGTGACCAGGACGTTGAGGAGGTCGTACGACCGGAAGTCCACGTCCGGGTCGGCGGCGGCCACGATGTCCTGGACCAGCTGCCGGTAGCCGGGGTCGAAGGGCGCGCCGCGCTCTATGCCGTACGCGCTGAACGGCTTCGGCATCCGCAGCCAGTGGTCGATCGGGGCCTCGGGCCGGTAGTCGAGCTTGCCGTAGGAGGCGGTGCGGAACCAGTCCTGGGTCTGCGGGAAGAACTCGTGGTAGCGGTCGAGCGCGCTGCCCTGGCCGGGCGCGTCGGGGAAGTCGACCATCAGGGTGAGGGCGTGCACGGTGCCGGTGGAGCGGGAGTAGCCGCCCGGGGTGGGGACGCCCTCGGTCATCTGGACGTCGCGGCCGCCGCTGATCATGCAGGGGCCGTAGACGGAGGAGCGGGCCAGCGCGATCGGACCGGCGCCGGCCGGTGCGGTGCCCGCCGTGAGGTGCCCGGTGCCCGCCGAGGTGCCGACCGCGAGGATCAGCGCGGCCACGGCGGCGAGGCAGATCGCACGGCGGGGGCGTATGCGGCGGCCCGGCGGTATCCCGCGACCGCGGGTCGGGGCCGAACGGCGGGACGACGGCGTACGACGCCGCGGCGAGGCGCGGCGGTGCGGGCGGTCCGTGAGGTCTGTGAGGTCCGTGAGGTCCGTGAGGCTCGCGGGCTTGCGAAGTCGAGCGGGTATACGAAGGCGAGCGGCTGTACGAAGGCGAGCGGGTATACGGCGGCTGGGCTGCGGCTGCATGCACGGACCTTTCGCGCCACGGCAGCCGCCGGTCTCCGACTGCACCCTTTGGATCACCCTGTGTCGGCGGGGCGGCGGGCGCGCGCTGGAGGGGCCGATCGTGGGATCCGCCGGAGCGGGAGAGTGTGACTCAGGTCACGTGAAATTCGGAGAAGGCGTGGAAATAACCGGGGACCGTCTCCCCGTTTAGACCTGTGTCCGCGCGAAACGGGGAGCGCCTCCCCGGATCGCGGAAGCCAACAGACCAGGAGTACGCCGTGCAGACCGCGACCGCCCTCCCCGCCGTGCGCAAGGCACCCCGGCCCCGCGCCGACGCCCTGCGCAACCGGGAGCGGATCGTCACCGCCGCCCGCGAGATGTTCACCGAGTACGGCCCCGACGTGCCGCTCGACGACATCGCCCGCCGGGCCGGCGTCGGCAACGCCACGGTGTACCGCAACTTCCCCGACCGCGACGCGCTCGTCCGTGAGGTCGTCTGCTCCGTGATGGACCGGACGTCGGAGGCGGCTGAGCTGGCGCTCGCGGAGACCGGGGACGCCTTCGAGGCACTGGAGCGCTTCGTGCACACCGCCGCCGACGAGCGGGTGAGCGCCCTGTGCCCGATGGTCTCCAGCACCTTCGACCAGAACCACTCCGACCTCGAAGCGGCGCGTGAGCGGTGCGAGCAGCTCATCGGGCAGCTCATGGACCGTGCCAAGGCGGCCGGACAGCTCCGTCCGGACGTGGGCGTCGGCGATGTGATGATCGTCGTTGCCCAGCTCAGCCGGCCCCCGTTCGGCACCGACTGCCTGGTCAGTGACCGCTTCGTCCACCGTCATCTGCAGCTGTTCCTGGACGGGCTGCGGGCCCCGGCCCGCTCCGCCCTGCCGGGCACGGCCGTGACCATGGAGGACCTGCGCCAGGCCTGAACGACCGAGAGCGACAGCACAGTCCCGTAGGGGCCGATCAGTTCCGGACCGAGTACCGGTCTGACTTCACACGGCCCCTGTTCCGCACCGAACACGCGGTCCTTGTCCCGCGCTGATCACGCGGCGCTGGATCCGCACCGATCACGCGGTCCTTGTTCTCCGCGCCGACCACACCGCCTGCGCTTCACCGATCCGTTTTTCCGTCACGAACCATCGACTTTCCGTCACGAAGTCACGAAGTGGGTACCCCCATGTCTGAAACAGCCGCCAAGGCTCCCGGCGCACCGGCACAGTCCGGTGATGCCAACCGCTGGAAAGCGCTCGTCTTCATCGCGCTCGCCCAGCTGATGGTCGTCCTCGACGCCACCATCGTGAACATCGCGCTGCCCTCCGCCCAGTCCGACCTGGGCATCTCCGACGGCAACCGGCAGTGGGTCGTCACGGCCTACGCCCTCGCCTTCGGCGGTCTCCTCCTCTTCGGCGGCCGTATCGCCGACCTGTGGGGCCGCAAGCGGGCCTTCGTCATAGGCCTGACCGGCTTCGCCGCGGCCTCCGCGCTCGGCGGCGCCGCGACCAGCGGTGCGATGATGTTCGGCGCCCGTGCCCTCCAGGGCGTCTTCGGCGCCATGCTGGCCCCGGCCGCGCTCTCCCTGCTCGCCGTGATGTTCACGGACGCCAAGGAGCGCGCCAAGGCGTTCGGCATCTACGGTGCGATCGCCGGTGGCGGCGGCGCCGTCGGCTTCATCCTCGGCGGCGTGCTCACCGAGTACCTGGACTGGCGCTGGACGTTCTTCGTGAACATCCCGTTCGCCATCGTCGCCGCGCTCGGCGCGTACTTCGTCATCCGTGAGCCGGAGGGCGGCCGCAACCGCAACCCGCTCGACATCCCCGGCGTCCTCCTGTCCACCCTGGGCCTGGTCTCACTGGTGTACGGCTTCACCCGCGCCGAGTCCGACGGCTGGGGCGACGCCACCACCGTGGGCCTGTTCGTAGCCTCCGCGGTGCTGCTGATCGCGTTCGTCGTCACCGAGACCCGGGTCAAGGCCCCGCTGCTGCCGCTGCGCGTGGTCCTCGACCGCAACCGCGGCGGTATCTACCTCTCCCTCGGCGTCGCGATCATCGCGATGTTCGGCACCTTCCTCTTCCTGACCTACTACCTCCAGGTCATCAAGGGCTTCTCGCCGATCAAGACCGGCTTCGCCTTCCTGCCGATGATCGCGGGCATGATGGTCGGCTCGACCCAGATCGGCACCCGGCTGATGACCCGGGTTCCGGCCCGGGCGCTGATGGGCCCCGGCTTCCTGGTCGCCGCGGCCGGCATGCTGGTCATGACCCAGATCGAGATCGGTTCCTCGTACGCCTCGACGATCCTGCCCGCGATGGTGCTGCTCGGTCTCGGCATGGGCACGGCGTTCATGCCGGCCATGTCCCTGGCCACGCTCGGCGTCGAGCCCCGGGACGCCGGTGTCGCCTCCGCGATGGTCAACACCTCGCAGCAGGTGGGCGGCGCCATCGGTACGGCCCTGCTGAACACGATCGCCGCGTCCGCGACGACGTCGTACATCAAGGACCACATCGCGACCGCGACCTCCAAGTCCCAGCAGCAGCTGGTCCAGATGCAGGGCGCGGTGCACGGCTACGCCAACGCGATCTGGGTCGCCGTCGGCATGCTGGTGCTGGCCTCGGTGATCGTGGTCAGCCTCGTCAACGCCGGCAAGCCGGAAGCCACGCCGGTGGCCTCCGGAGACGGCGCCGAGGACGAGGTGGCGGTCCCGGTGATCGCCCACTGAGCCTCTGAGCGACCGACCGTAGGGGTACCCGCACGCGGACCTGTCCCTGAGCTCCTCAGCGGAGCCAGGGCAGGTCCGCGCCCGCTTCGTTGGGCTGCAGGCCCTCGGCGACGATCTCCATGATCTCGCCGAGGGCCTGCTGCTGTTCCGGCGTCAGCCGCTCGAACAGCGCCTGCCGCACGGCGGCCACGTGGCCGGGCGCGGTGCGCCGCAGCACCTCGGTGCCCTCGGCGGTCAGGACGGCGAACTGGCCCCGCTTGTCGGAGGGACAGTCCTCCCGCCGTACCCAGCCGTTCTTCTCCAGGCGGGCGATGGCGTGCGAGAGCCGGGACCTGGTGATCTTCGCCTGCATCGCCAGCTCGGTCATCCGCAGCCGCCCCCCGGGTGCCTCGGCGAGCCCGACGAGCAGGCCGTAGTAGATGTGCGGCATCCCCGCGTCACGCTGGAGCTGACGGTCCAGATGGTCCTCCAGCAGGGTCGTGGCGTGCAGGTACGAGCGCCAGACGCGCTGTTCGTGGTCGGTGAGCCAGCGGCTCTGCGTGGTGGCGGATCCGGATGCCGTATTCATGTGTCCCACTGTACGAGGCCTCTCCTTGAAACTTAAACAAGTGGGGCGTAAGCTCATCCCTGAAAGCTTGAGAGTTAAAACAGTCGTAGCGTGGAGAGTCGAAGGATGGGGGCCGGGAAGGCAGCCCGGCACCCGGAGGGAGCCGCCGCCATGTCCGCCGCCGCACCGGAGCGCATGCCCGCCCTCTATCTGAGTCACGGCGCGCCGCCGCTCGCCGACGACCCCGTCTGGCCCGGCGAACTCGCCGACTGGAGCGCCGGCCTCCCCCGTCCCAAGGCGATCCTGATGGTCTCCGCCCACTGGGAGGAGGCCCCCCTCGCCCTCGGTGCCGTACAGACCGTCCCCCTCGTCTACGACTTCTGGGGCTTCCCGGAGCACTACTACCAGGTGAGGTACCCGGCCCCCGGCGCGCCCGAGCTGGCCGAGTCCGTGCGCAAGCTGCTGCGCGCCCCCGGCACCCCCGTGCAGGACATCCCGGACCGCGGTCTCGACCACGGCGCCTACGTGCCCCTGGTGGAGATGTTCCCGGCCGCGGACATCCCTGTCCTGCAGATCTCCATGCCCACCCTCGACCCGGTCCGCCTGATGGAGATCGGCCGCCGGCTCGCCCCGCTGCGCGACGAGGGTGTGCTGATCGTCGGCTCCGGCTTCTTCACCCACAACCTGGCCGCGCTGCGCCACGCCGGAGGCGGGGTGCCCACCTGGTCCTCCGAGTTCGACGACTGGGGGCACCGCGCCCTGGAGAACCGCGACTGGGACGCCCTCCTCGACTTCCTCGACAAGGCTCCGGCCGGCCGCTACGCCCACCCGCGCACCGAGCACTTCGCCCCGCTCTTCGTCACCATGGGCGCGGCGGAGGCGGGCGGCGAACTGGACGCGCAGAAGTCGGTGATCGACGGGTTCTGGATGGGAATGGCGAAGCGGTCCGTGCAGTTCGGGTGAACGGGGCGGAAGGGCCCGGTCAGAGGCCCTTCTCGTACCAGGCCACGTCCCAGTAGCGGCCGAACTTGCGGCCCACTTCGCGGTACGTGCCGACGTACCGGAAGCCGAAGCGTTCGTGCAGCCGGGTGGACGCCTCGTTCGGCTGCGCGATGCCCGCGTAGGCGCGGTGCACGTCCTCGCCCGCGAGTGCCTCGAAGAGGGCCTTGTAGAGGAGCGTGCCGACACCGCGGCGCCCCGCGTCCGGGGTGACGTACACCGTGGTCTCCACGGAGGTCGCGTAGGCCGGTTTCGCTCGGTAGGGGCTGGATGTGGCGTACCCGAGAATCTCCTGTGAGTCCGCTGACGTGGCAACCATCAGGCGGTACGGGCCGTCTTCCGGGTGGGAGAGCAGCCACGGACGACGCTCTTCCGGCGTGAAGGCCATCGTGTCGAATGTGATGGACGTCTCACGAACGTAGTGATTGTAGATCTCCGTGAGGGTTACGAGGTCCCCCTCGGCTCCCGGTCTGACCTGCACCTCTTTACGTTCCGACGGCACCGCTCCTCCTCGCGTGGTCGCACAGGGTACTGCATGATCAGAAAAATCGGGGGGCAGCATGGGAATTCTGTCCGGATTCCAGTCGTTGTTTCCATCAGATGCCGGGCACTCGACGACAGTCCGAGGAGTTCCAGAAGTGGAGTTCCGGAGCGCTGCAGTCCGAGCGCCGAGCATTCGCTGAAGGACCGAGAAGAACCGACAGGACCACCCCGCCCGCCCACCATCGCAAGGGAGCACGCATGGCAACCCGTGCCGTCGCCCGTCGTCAGTCCGCCGCCACCGGCGAGACGGCCGACTCGGCAAGCAGTGTTCGCGCCCATGGCGTTCGCGGCCATGGCGGCGAGATCGCCGACCGCGATCTGGTCGGCATGTACCTCGACGAGATCGCGCGCACACCGCTCCTCGACGCCGCCAAGGAAGTCGAGCTGTCCCAGACCATAGAGGCGGGTGTGTTCGCGCAGCAGGTCCTCGACGGCGAGGAGGAGTCCGCGTCCGACGCCACCCGCGAGGAGCTGGAGGCGCTCGTCGCCGCCGGTGAGCGGGCGAAGGACGTCTTCATCCGCTCCAACCTCCGCCTGGTCGTGGCCGTCGCCCGGCGCTACCCGCGCAGCGGCCTGCCCCTCCTCGACCTGATCCAGGAGGGCAACGCCGGCCTGGTGCGTGCCGTCGAGAAGTTCGACTACCGCAAGGGCTTCAAGTTCTCGACGTACGCCACCTGGTGGATCCGCCAGGCGATCACCCGCTCCATCGCCGACCAGTCCCGGACCATCCGGCTCCCCGTCCACCTGGTGGAGGAGCTCGGCCGGATCCGCCGCGTCCAGCGCGAGTTCAACCGGGAGAACGGCCGCGACCCGGAGCCCGCGGAGATCGCCGCCGAGCTCGGCTCCACGCCGGAGCGTGTGGTCGACGTGCTGGACTGGGCCCGTGACCCGGTCTCGCTGAACATGTCGGTGGACGACGAGGGCGAGACCCAGTTCGGCGACCTCCTGGAGGACACGTCGGCGGTCAGCCCCGAGCAGTCCGTCCTGACCCTCCTGCGCAGCGAGGAACTGGACGACCTGATCGGCCGTCTGGACCAGCGCACGGCCTCGATCATCAAGATGCGGTACGGCATCGAGGACGGCCGCGAGCGCACGCTGACCGAGGTCGGCAAGGAGCACGGCCTGACCCGTGAGCGCATCCGCCAGATCGAGAAGCACGCGCTGCTCGAGCTGAAGAAGCTGGCCCGCTCGACCGGGTTCGAGCCGGCGGCGTAAGGGGGTTGCGCGGGGGCAGGGGGTTCGCAGGAGTGGGGCTCGCGTGACCAGTGCGCGCGAGACTCCACTCACGCCGGGACGCGTGCGCCGGGTGGCGCAAGACGGCGCAAACATGGCGCGGTACCGCCGCTTCGGAGCTTCGCCTGTAGGGAACAACCATCCAGGGCCGGGGAGTCGAGGTCCAGGGCGGACCAATTCCCGCGGGGCCGACGACTCCTGACGGGGCGGCAGGCGCCGAGGGGCCACGACAACCCCGACGTCCGTCTCCACCCTGACGCCCGCCTCGTCCACAAGCCACGTCCCGACGCACCATCCCCCCGGCGCCGGGACTCTCCCAGAGCCGGGCTCCGGCGCCCATCCCCCCCGGGTGCCGGAGCCCGGCTCCACCTCTGTTCGGGGCTTCCCGCAGGGGTTCTCCGCAGGGGCTCTCCGCGGGGGCTCGTTGCGGGGGCTCTCCGCCGGGCGGCGGGCCCGCGTTTGCCCTGACTTGGCGCTGCCGGGCATGCTGAAACGGCGGTTCACCCCGTACCTGAACCACGGGGTGAACCACCGGATGGCAGATTCTGTCACATGGGCATAGCCTGCCGAGGTGAGCACCCCCAGCACCGCCGGCAGCACCCCCACGCAGGACCCCGCCCACCTCTCCCTCATGGAACGGCGCAAGGCGGAGACCCGCATGGAGATCGCCCGGGCGGCCGCGGGCCTCTTCGTACGGCGGGGCCTGCGGGCCACGCGCGCCGAGGACATCGCACATGCCGCGGGCATCGCGCCCCGCACGTTCTACCGCTACTTCGCCACGAAGGAGGAGGCGGTGGCCCCGCTCTACGCGGCGGGTGCGCGCCGCTGGGCGGAGGCGGTACGGGCGGCCCCCGCCTCCCTCTCCGTCCCCGAGGCCCTCGAACACGCCGTCCAGCACACCCTGATCCCCGGCGCAGGGGTCTCCGCGGCCTCCTGGGAATGGGTCCGCACCCTGATCCACCTGGCCGACACGAGCCCGGCCCTGCGCAAGGTGTGGGCCGAGGTGTGCCAGTCCTCGGACCAGCTCCTGACGTCGATCCTGGCGGAACGCACGTCCACCTCCCTCGACAACGTTGCCCCGCCCGCTCATCTCCGCTTCGCCGCGGCGGTGGCCGGCGCGGCGGTGAGAGTGGCGGTCGAATCCTGGGCGGCGGGCACGGCCGCCGCCACCGGGCCGGAGGGCCCGGCGGCCCTGGCCATGCAGAACCTGGCGGCGCTGCGGGGGTTCGCGTGGGAGGGGCCGGGCTCGCCCGGCTAGCCGGGGGGCCGGTCGTCGGCCGCGGGCCGGTGGGTGAGGCACCCGGCCGGCGCCGGTAGGCGCCCCCCGCCCCCGCCCCCACCCGCCCGCACCCCCTCACGCACCCCCGGCCCGGCTCAACCGGCCCCCCAACTCCCGCACGCACTGCACCAGTTCCGCAGGCTCCCGCACCACGAACTCGCACCCCACCATCGCCAACCGCACCGCCAGCCACTCCACCGGATCCCCGGTGTCCCCCCGCACCACACACCAGCCGCCGCCCCCTTCCTCCTCCACCGGCGTCCCCAGCCACCCCGGCAGCCGGGCCCCCACCTCCGCCGCCGACCCGGCGAACGCGACGGCGAACCCGTACGTCTCCTGCCGCCGTTGGATGGACCGCCGCAGGTATTCCGCCGCACTCCCCGTCGGCATCTCCCGCGGAGCGAACCGCGCGCCGGTGGCGAACGTCTCGCTCACCCGGTCGACCCGGAAGGTCCGCCAGTCGTCGCGATCGAGGTCGTACGCCACGAGGTACCACCGCCGCCCCGTGGACACCAGCCGGTACGGCTCCGCCTGCCGCCGGGTCTCGCTCCCGTCCGCCGCCCGGTACGCGAACCGCAACCGCTCCCGCCCCGCGACCGCCGACGCCATCACGGTCAGTGTCTCGGGCGCGATACTCGCCCCGTCCCCGCTGGTCAGCAGCGTGGTCGCGGCCTGGAGCGTGGTCACCCGGTGCCGCAGCCGGGCCGGCAGCACCTGCTCCAGCTTCGCCAGCGCCCGCACCGACGCCTCGTCCACCCCCGCCACGGCATGCCCCGCACCGGCCCGCAGCCCGACCGCGATGGCGACGGCCTCCTCGTCGTCGAGCAGCAGCGGCGGCATCGCCTTCCCGGCGACCAGCCGGTACCCCCCGTCGGCCCCCTTGCTGGCCTCGACGGGGTACCCCAGCTCCCGCAGCCGGTCGATGTCGCGCCGCACGGTACGCCGCGACACCCCGAGCCGGTCGGCGAGCTCACCGCCGGGCCATTCGCGGGGCGTCTGGAGCAGAGACAGCAACTGGAGCAGCCGGGCCGGAGTGTCCGTCGTCATGCAGACGAGGATGCCGTACAACTAGGCCAGGATCTGACCTAGTGCGGCCCTACGGTACGAACATGACTTCCACGGCCACAGGCGCCCCGAAGGGGCGCGGGGAACTGCGCGATCAGCCACGACGAACCGGCACGGACACCGCCACACCGACCCCGACGGCGCTCGAATCGTCGGCCTCCCCCGGTGCACCGCACCGCTGGCTGGCCCTGGCCATCGTCATGACCGCCGCTTTCATGGACCTCGTCGACGTCACGATCGTCAACATCGCCATCCCCTCCATCCAGCGGGACGCCGGTGCCTCCTTCAGCCAGATCCAGTGGATAACCGCCGGCTACGCACTCGCCTTCGCCGCCGGCCTGATCACCGGCGGCCGTCTCGGCGACATCCACGGCCGCAAACGGCTGTTCCTGATCGGCGTCGCGGGATTCACCCTCGCCTCGGCCCTCTGCGGCTTCGCCGCGAACCCGGAGATGCTGGTCGCCTCCCGCATCCTGCAGGGCGGCATGGCCGCGATGATGGTCCCGCAGGTCCTCTCGATCGTGCACGCCACCTTCCCGGCCCACGAACGCGGCAAGGTCTTCGGCCTGTTCGGCGCGATCGTCGGCCTGGGCGCGGTCTCCGGCCCGCTGCTCGGCGCGCTCCTCACCGAGTGGAACCTCCTCGGCCTCGAATGGCGCCCGATCTTCCTGATCAACCTCCCGGTCGGCGTCGCCGCCCTCCTCCTCGGCCGCCGTTACATCAGCGAATCCAGGGCCCCGCGCGCGCTGCGGCTGGACCTCGTCGGCGTCGCCCTGGTCACCGTCGGCCTGCTGATGCTGCTCTACCCGCTGACCCGCGGCCGCGAGCTGGGCTGGCCGCTGTGGGGGTACGCGTCGATGGCCGGCGCGCTCGTCGTCTTCGCCGTACTGGTCGCGTACGAACGCCGCAAGGCGGCCCGCGACGGCTCTCCGCTCGTCGAACCGTCCCTCTTCGCGGTGAAGAGCTTCGCCGCCGGCATCGCCGTGCAGACCGTCTTCGGTGTCGCGCTCGGCATCTTCTTCCTGGTCTGGACGCTGTACATGCAGGTCGGCCTCGGCTGGAGCCCGCTGCACGCCGGCCTGACCGGGGTGCCGTTCTCGATCTCCGTGTCGGTCGCGGCCGGCCTGTCCGTGCAGAAACTGGTCCCGCGCTTCGGCCGCAAGGTGCTCCAGGCCGGCGCCCTGCTGATGGGCCTCGGGGTCCTGCTCTACGTCTGGGAGTCGCACCGCTACGGCCTCGCCATCGCCTCCTGGCAGATGGCCCTGCCGCTGGTCGTGATGGGCGCGGGCATGGGCCTGATCGTCGCCCCGCTGACGGACGCGGTGCTCTCGGAGGTGCCGCGCGAGCACGCCGGTTCCGCCTCCGGCCTGATCAACACCGTGCAGCAGATGGGCAACGCGCTCGGCCTCGGCCTGGTCTCGGTGGTCTTCTACGGCGTCATCGACGACCGCGTGACCTCCTCCGGGGTCGGCCCGGCCTTCGCGGACGCCTTCCGGCACGCCCTGCTCTGGGTGGCCGCCGTCATGGCCGTGATCTTCCTGCTGATGTCCGCCCTGCCGAAGCGCCCGGTACAGCACCTGGAGGCCGGCGGCGAGGAGGAGGCACTCCCGGCGGCGGAGCGCGAGCTCGTCCACTGACCACCGTCAGGCACAGGGCCCGGCGCCGGAAGGCGCCGGGCCCTTCCGCATGGGCATACGGCCGCTTCTGGGCCGCCCTGAACAGGCCGAAAGCCCGATCATGTCCGTTTGTGGCCCGAACCTGTTTACTTTCCGGAAATCCCGGCGTAGCCTCCTCGTGAAACCACAAGTTCGGGCATGAGTCGGACGCAGTCGGACACGAGTCAGGCGTGAGTCGGACATGAACCGGACGTCGGTGGGACGTATCTCGGAGCGGAGGCGCAGGGCATGTACGCACCGGAGCGGCAGCAGGAGATCCTCCGGCTCGCCCGTGACGGCGGCCGGGTGGACGTCGTGTCGCTCGCCGAGGAGTTCCAGGTCACGCAGGAGACGATCCGCCGCGACCTGAAGGCCCTCGACCGCGCAGGACTCGTCCGCCGGGTGCACGGCGGTGCCATCCCGGCCGGACGCCTCGACTTCGAGCCGGACCTCGCCGAACGCGAGTCCACCTCGGCCGACGAGAAGGACCGCATCGCCAAGGCCGCCGTACCGGAACTGCCCACCGAGGGCACCCTGATCCTCGACGCCGGTTCCACGGTCGCCCGCCTGGCCGCGGCCATCCCGCTGGAGGCGTCCCTCACCGTCGTCACCCACAGCCTCCCGATCGCGGCCCGCCTCGCCGACCACCCCGGCATCCAGCTCCACCTCGTCGGGGGGCGCGTACGGCACCGTACGCGCGCCGCCGTGGACGCCTGGGCGCTGCGCGCGTACGGCGAGATCCGGGCCGACGTCCTCTTCGTCGCCGCCAACGGCTTCTCCGCCGACCAGGGCCTGACCACCCCCGACCTCGCCGAGGCCGCGGTCAAGCGGGCGGCCGTCGCCGCGGCCCGCCGGGTGGTCCTGCTCGCCGACTCCGCCAAGCACGGCCAGGAGCACTTCGCCCGCTTCGGCGACATGGGCGACGTGGACCTGCTGATCACCGACAGCGGACTGAGTCCCGAGGACGCCGCCGCCATCGAGCGCGGCGGCACGGAAGTAGTACGAGCATGAGCACCACGAGCACCACGATCGGTACGGGCATGATCCTCACCGTCACCCCCAACCCTTCCCTCGACCGGACCTACGAGGTCCCCGCCCTGGAGCGCGGCGAGGTCAACCGCGCCTCCGGCGAGCGCATGGACCCCGGCGGCAAGGGCGTCAACGTCTCCCGCGCGGTCGCCGCCGCCGGCCGCCGCACGGTCGCCGTCCTGCCTCTGGGCGGAGCACCGGGCGCCCTGATCGCCGACCTGCTCGACGCCCAGGGCATCGCGGTCGCGCCGGTCCCGGTCGCTGGGGCCACCCGCTCCAACATCGCCCTCGCGGAGTCCGACGGGGTGCTCACCAAGATCAACGCGCCGGGCCCGGAACTCTCGGCCGAGGAGCAGGAACTGCTCCTGGAGACCGTGCGCGAGCAGTCCCGCGACGCCGACTGGATCGCCTGCTGCGGCAGCCTGCCGCGCGGGCTCGCGCCCTCCTGGTACGCCGATGTCGTCGCCCGGGCACACGCCGGGGGCGCACGCATCGCGCTCGACACCTCGGGGCGCGCGCTGCTCGAAGCGCTGCGCGCGCAGCCCGACGTGGTGAAGCCGAACGCGGAGGAGCTCGCGGAGGCCGTCGGGCGCCCCCTGGCGACGGTGGGCGACGCGCTGAAGGCGGCCGAGGAGCTGCGCGGCATGGGTGCCCGCGCCGTCCTCGCCAGCCTGGGCGCCGACGGCCAGCTGCTCGTGGAGGACGAGGGCGCCTGGTTCGCGAGCGCCCGCGTGGACGCCGTCCGCAGCAACGTCGGCGCCGGCGACTCCTCCCTCGCCGGTTTCCTCATCGCCGGCGGCAGCGGCCCCAAGGCCCTCGCCTCCGCCGTCGCGCACGGCGCCGCCGCCGTCCAGCTGCCCGGCAGCGTGATGCCCACCCCGGCCGATCTGGACCCGACGGCGGTCACCGTCACCGACGTCGTCCCCGTCGACCGCGAACTGACGGAGCCGGTGTCATGAAGACCCAGACCCGTACGACCGCTCACCCCGCCGCGCCGCTCCCCGGCGCCGGCCGCCGACAACCGGCCCAGGAGCGGCAAGGCGTCTCGTTACTCGCCACGCCGCCGGGCCGTCGGGGCACCCTGAGCCGCCCCGCCGTCCCCGGGAGGCGGGGCTTCCCCGGCCCCGCCTCCCGACCCGCCCCCCACGGCACCCCCGTCCCCACCCCCGCCCACCCCACACTCCGGGCGATACGCGTGCATAGGAGCCCGCGATGAGCGACATGATCACCGCGGACCTGGTCGATCTCGACCTGTCCGCCGACACGAAGGAAGCGGCGGCGCGCGCCCTCGCCGAGCGCATGGTGGCCCTGGGCCGGGTGACCGACCTGGAGGGCTTCCTCGCCGACGTGGCCGCCCGCGAGGCCCAGATGCCGACCGGCCTCGACGGCGGCATCGGCATCCCGCACTGCCGCAGCGCCCACGTCACCGAGCCGACGCTCGCCTTCGGGCGCAGCGCCGCCGGCATCGACTTCGGCGCCCCCGACGGACCGGCCGACCTGATCTTCCTGATCGCGGCCCCCGCCGGCGCCGACGACGCCCACCTCACGATCCTCTCCTCGCTGGCCCGCCAGCTGATGAACAGCGAGTTCACGGACGCGCTGCGGTCGGCGGGCGACGCGGAGACGGCGGCGGCGCTGATCCGCGGCGACGAGACGCCCGCGGCCACGACGGGCGCCGCAGCGGCTGCGAGCGCCTCTCAGAACACCGCTGCGGCGCCGGTGGCGGCCTCCGCCGGCACCGCAGCGGCCACCAAGGACGCAGACCCGGCGGCCGACGAGCGCCCGTTCCGCATCGTCGCCGTCACCTCCTGCCCCACCGGCATCGCCCACACCTACATGGCGGCCGAGTCGCTGGAGAACGCGGGCCGCGAGGCGGGCGTCGAGCTCGTCGTCGAGACGCAGGGCTCGGCCGGCTTCACCCGGCTCGCCCCCGAGGTCATCGCGGCGGCGGACGGCGTGATCTTCGCGCACGACGTGCCCGTCCGCGACAAGGACCGCTTCGCCGGCAAGCCGACCGTCGACGTCGGCGTGAAGGCGGGCATCAACCGCCCCGCCGACCTGATCGGCGAGGTGCGCGCGAAGGCGGCCCGCGGCGAGGTCACGTCCGGCTCCGCACCGGCCACCCCGGTGGAGCGCGCGGGCGAGGCCGGCGAGGGCTACGGCACCAAGCTGCGCAAGTGGCTGATGTCCGGCGTGAGCTACATGGTCCCGTTCGTCGCGGCCGGCGGTCTGCTGATCGCCCTCGGCTTCGCGATCGGCGGCTACGAGATCAAGTCGGCGCCGTCGGTGCTCAACCACTTCGTGTGGACGCAGACCGACAGCTGGGCCGCCCTGATGTTCCAGATCGGCGCCGTCGCCTTCGGCTTCCTGGTGCCGGTCCTGGCCGGCTACATCGCCTACGGCATGGCGGACCGGCCCGGCCTGGTCCCCGGTTTCGTGGGCGGCATGATCGCCTCCACGATCAACGCCGGCTTCCTCGGCGGCCTTGTCGCCGGTCTGCTGGCCGGTGGCGTGGTGATGGCGATCCAGAAGATCGACATCCCGAAGGCGCTGCGCGGCATCATGCCGGTGGTGGTGATCCCGCTGGTCTCCACGGCGATCGTCGGCTTCCTGATGTTCGTCGTGGTCGGCAAGCCCATCGCCTCCGCCCAGAAGGGCATGACCGACTGGCTGAACGGCCTCTCCGGCTCCAACGCCATCCTGCTCGGCGCCCTGCTCGGCCTGATGATGTGCTTCGACCTCGGCGGCCCCGTCAACAAGGTCGCGTACACCTTCGCCACCGCCGGTATCGCGGTCTCCAACCCCAGTGACTCCGCGATGAAGATCATGGCGGCGGTCATGGCGGCCGGCATGGTCCCGCCGCTGGCGATGGCCCTGGCCACCACCGTGCGCGGCAAGCTCTTCACCGAGACCGAGCGCGAGAACGGCAAGGCCGCCTGGGTCCTGGGCGCCTCCTTCATCTCCGAGGGCGCGATCCCGTTCGCGGCCGCCGACCCGCTGCGCGTCATCCCGTCCTCGATGGTGGGCGGCGCCATCACCGGCGCCCTGTCGATGGCCTTCGGCGCCACCCTGCGCGCTCCGCACGGCGGCATCTTCGTGGTCCCGCTGATCGGCAACCCGTTCCTCTACCTGATCGCCATCGCCGCCGGTGTCTGCGTCACCACGGCCCTGGTCGTCCTCCTCAAGGGCCTGCGCAAGCCGGCCCAGCAGGCCTCGGCGGGCGGCTCCGCCGGGACGGCCGCCACCGCGAAGGAGGCGAAGCAGCCGGTCGCGGCCTGATCCCCGCACCGCGTTGCCGTCTTGTCCCTTTGATTCGCTGTGAGTTGTTCACGGCACCTGCGAGATACGTCACGGTCCGGGACCAAAGTCCCGGACCGTGGTGTGTACTGGGGCCTATGCCCGCGCACGTCTCGACTCTCCAGCTGATCGGCATGGCCGCGCTCACCCTGGCGACCGTCGCCTGGGCGGCCGTCGTGACGCGCCTGCTGCGCCGCAACCGCCGCGAAGCCCTCGCCTGGCACGCCGCGCGCACCCTTCCCGCCTTCCCGCACCAGCACGTGGCCGCCCCGCCCCGCGAGGCCGTCGAACTGACCCCCGCCGAACAGGACGCCTTCGCCGGCCTGGTACGACGCCTCGGCGGCCGCTGAGCCTCCCGGGACGGGGGCGGGCTACCTCTGCCGCGCCGCCCGCCGCTCCATCGCGTCCCTGGCGGCGTCCTCCGACGGGTACACCTCGCACATGTGCCGGCCGTCCGGTGTCGCCGTGTGCTCGACCTCCCACAGGGCTAGCTCCCGGCCGTCCCGCAGCAGGAACGCGTGCTCGTAGAGCGAGAAGGTCAGCCCCGGCCTGCCCGTCCGCCCGGGCCGTCCGAACGCCTGGGTGATCTGGTGCGCGAACGCCGCCGACAGCGCCTCCGCCGTCTCCGCGCCCGGCCGGTCCGGGTTCTCCGCGCGGCGCAGCAGCCGGCGCGCGTGGTCCGCCGAGTCGTCCGGCACGTACACGTGCCGCGGCTCCGGGACCGGCGCCAGCGTCACCAGCACGGGCAGCTCGAAGTCCGGGGCGTCCGCCGGCAACGGCAGCCGCGCGGTCGCGGCCCGCAGCTCCTCCTCGTCGACGTACACCTCGTGCTGCGGGTCGCCGCCCGGCACGGTGTTGTGCACGAGCTCCCACAGCGTGACCGCGGAGCCGTCGGCCAGCAGCCAGGTGTGCCGGTACGTCTCCCGGTGCAGCCCCGCGCTGTGGTGCGCGGAGTGCAGCGAACTGTCGTGCGCCAGCGCGCAGTCCAGCTGCCTTATGGCCTCGTCCGGCAACTCGAAGGAGTTCAGGGCACGGCCGAGGAGCCGCGCGAGGTGCTCCTCCGGAGACTCGGGCGACTCGGCTGGTTCGTACGCTGCCGTCTCGTACGGAACGCTCAAGGTTTCTCCCGGCGTTGCTGCATGTCACCTTGTGGGTGCATACCGTAGCCCCTCGGTCGGACATCATGTCCGGGAACCGAGAAAACGTACGCCGGGAAAACGCGCGGGCCGCGCGAAAAGTTCCCGCGCGGCCCGGCGAACAGTCAAAAGGTGCCGGTCAGACGGCGCTTCCCGCGGTCCACTCGCTCCACGACAGGTTCCACCCGTTGAGGCCGTTGTCCGGCTGCACGGTCTTGTCGGGGGAGTTCTTCACGATCACGACGTCCCCGATGAGCGAGTTGTCGTAGAACCACTTGGCCGTCGTGTCCCCCTGCGCGCCCTGGACGTCCGCGAGCCCCACGCAGCCGTGGCTGGTGCCCTGCTGCCCGAACGGCGGGTTGGACTTGTTGTACCAGTAGTTGCCGTGGATGAACGTCCCCGACGTCGTCAGCCGCATCGCGTGCGGCACGTCCGGGATGTCGTACTCCCCGCCGAGGCCCACCGTCTGGCTGTTCATCCGGGTCTGGGTGAACTTCTCGGAGATCACCATCTGCCCGTTGTACGTCGTGTGCTCGGGGCTGCCCGTGGACACCGGCACCGACTTGAGGACCTTGCCGTCCCGCACCACCGTCATGGTCTGCGTGTTCGCGTCCACCGTGGAGACCTGCGAACGGCCGACGGTGAACGACACCGTCTTCTTCTGCACCCCGTAGACGCCGTTCGCGCCCTCGACGCCGTCCAGGTCGATCTTCATCGTGACCTTGGAGCCGGCCTTCCAGTAGTCCTGCGGCCGGAAGTCCAGCCGCTGCGCCCCGAACCAGTGGCCCACCACCTGCTGGCCGCTGCTGGACGTGACCGTGATGTGCGACTGCACGGCCTTCTTGTCGGTGATGACCTTGTCGAAGTTGAACGACACCGGCATCCCCACGCCGACCGTCGTCCCGTTGTCCGGCGTGTACGTGCCGATGTAGCTGTTCGCCGAGTCGACGGTGGTGAAGATGGAGTTGGCCGCCGCCGTGAGCCCCTTGGAGTCCTTGGCGGTCGCCGATATCTCGTACTTCGTGCCGCGCTCCAGCTGCTCCTTCGGCTTCCAGCTGCCGCCGTCCGCCGAGAGGGTGCCGTCCACGGCCTGCCCCGACCCCGCCACGGTCATCTTGACGTCGGTCAGCTTCCCGTCGCTGACCTGCACGCCGGTCGTGTTGATGGACGCGCCGGTCGAACCGTCCTTCGCCGAGATCACGATCTTCGCGGTCGACGTCTTCGCGGCGGTGTCCTGCCCGCCCTTGGCGCCGTCGCTCTTGTCGTTGGCGTTGGCGTTGCCGCCGCAGGCGGTGAGGGTGAGGGCGCCGACCATCAGGGCGGCACAGGCCCCCAGTGCGCGCCGCGCTGCAATGTCCGGCGATGTCACGGGCTGCTCCAGGTTCATGTGAGTTCTTGTGATGTGCGTGATCCGCTCCAGTGCGTGGAGAAAGAGGCCGGAGGCCCCCCTCGGGGTTCCCTCCGGCGCCCGCGAACGCCATCACGTGACAGAACCAGGACAATCGACAGCTACGCGCAAGGTTCCGGACGCGCCCGTGGCCGTCGTCAGCGCGCCCCGTACAACTCGCTGTACGACGGCCACACCCCGCCCGGCCCGTCCACCGACTCGGCGGCCTTTACCGCCCGCACGATCGCGCGGGTCACCAGGTCCGCGCCGGCCGCGAGGATCTCGTTGAGCGCGAGCGGGTGCTTGTCCAGCGGCCGCCCCCCCGTCGCCAGCGCGAACACCGTGTCCCCGTCATTGAGCAGGTGCACCGGCCGGACGGCGCGCGCGATCCCGTCGTGCGCCGTCCCGGCCAGCTTCTGCGCCTGCGCCTTGGAGAGTCCGGCATCGGTCGCGACCACCGCGAGCGTGGTGTTGAGCGGCGGCAGCCCGTTCCGGGCGGCGGTCTCGGCGAGCCGCCGGCGCGCGTCCTCGTGCACCCGCTCCTCGGGATACTCCACCCGCCCCTCGAACAACTCCCCGTACAACGCCCCCGTTTCCGGATCGAGGACCGCGCCGGCCGCGTTGGCCACCACCAGCGCGGCCACCGTGATCCCCGAGTCCAGCACGGTGCTCGCGCTGCCCACCCCGCCCTTCAGCGCCCCGGCCACGGCGCCCGTACCCGCGCCCACGCACCCCTGTGGCACCCGGGCTCCCGGCTCGCTCGCCGCGGCCGCCTCGACCGCCGCCCGCCCGGTCGCCGCGTCCGGCCGGGCCCGGAAGTCCCCGCCCCGACCCAGATCGAAGACACAGGCGGCGGGCACCACCGGCACCACATGCGCCGGATCCGGCCCCACCCGCATCCCGCGTCCCCGCTCCTCCAGCCAGGCCATCACCCCGGACGCCGCGTCGAGCCCGTACGCGCTGCCGCCCGTGAGCACGATCGCCTCCACCCGCTCCACCAGGTTGCGCGGATCGAGCGCGTCCGTCTCCTTGGTGCCCGGGCCCCCGCCCCGCACGTCCACGGCGGCCACCGCGCCGCCCTCGGGGGCCAGGACGACCGTGGTGCCGGTGAGCAGGCCCTCGCCGGTGCGGGTGGCGTGTCCCACCCGCAGCCCGGGCACGTCCGTCAATGCGTCAACTGTCATGACGGCCAGTCTGGCCCAGCCCGGCCCGCTCCTGGCCCGCTCCTGGTCCGCCCCCGGACCGGTCAGGAGGCGGCCGTGGCGGCCTGCGCGGGGCGCTCGCGGCCGGCCGTGCGCGCCGTCAGCGTCGTGCCGGTCGCCACCGCCAGCGCGGAAACGACGCCCGCCGCCGGCACCGCCCAGTCGCCGAGGAACGTGCAGCAGACCACCAGCAGCGCCGTCACCGGCAGCACCAGCTGCTGGGCGAGACCCACCTTGAAGTGCCGCGAGTGCAGCGCCCACACGGTCAGCAGGTACAGCGCCGTCGGCACGGTCACGGCCGTCGACGCGGCCGTCGTGGAGATGTGCGCCTTGCCGACCGCGTCCTCGACGGCCACCTCGATGCCGGCGCCGATCGAGGCCGCCGACGCGAAGATCAGGTAGTGGCCGTAACCCCACAGGAAGGACTGTCTGTTGGAGCGCAGATGGCCGTGGATCGGCACCACGAAGTAGATCCACCACGCCGAGAAGACGATCAGCAGGCCGCCCGCCGCGATCGGCAGCAGCTCCGCGAGCGCGTCGTGCTCGGCCACGGCCGACTTCACGGCGACCGTCGCCGCCGAGATCGTCTCGCCGAGCACGATGATCGTGAACAGCCCGAAGCGCTCGGCGATGTGGTGCGGGTGCCAGGAGGTGCTGTGCTCCTTCTCGGCGTACACGGGCACGCACAGCTCGGCGATCGCCATCACCAGGAACACCCAGGGGCGCCCGTGCGGCGGCAGCACCACGAGACCGACCCAGCCGACCTGGCACAGCAGCACCCCGCCCGCGTACCGGAGCGCCATGGTCCGCTCCGCCCCCTCGGCCTCCCGCGCGGCCCGCAGCCACTGCGAGGCCAGCGCCAGCCGCATGATCACGTAGCCGATCAGGACCAGTGCGAAGTCGTGGTCCGCGAAGGCCCGCGAGACACCGGCCGCCAGCACCAGCACGCCCGCGATCTGGACCAGGGTGACGACCCGGTAGAGGGCGTCGTCGTTGTCGTAGGCCGAAGCGAACCAGGTGAAGTTCATCCAGGCCCACCAGATGGCGAAGAACAGCATCGCGTAGTTCAGGACGCCCTCGCCCGCGTGGCCTGTGGCGACCGAGTGCACCAGTCCCGCACCCGCCTGGGCGATGGCCACCACGAAGCACAGGTCGAAGAAGAGCTCGAGTGGTGAGGAGACCCGGTGGGACTCCTCGCGCCCGCGCGCGGTGAGGCGGCGCAGCGGCCGGAGGGGCTGGGGCGCGTGCTGTGGGGCGGGAGCCTGAGGGGAACTCGACGTCATGCGTCCAGCACAGCAGAAAAGGGCACCGGCTTGCGAACGGAGCCGCAGGCGGGCGGGCGACCCGGTGGGCGGCAGGACCGCGGGCGGGGCCGCCGGGCGGCCCCGCCCGCCCGGGCGGACCCGAGCCGCGGGCGCCGTAGTCTTGGGACATGACCACCGCCCCCGAGCCCGCGCCGCGCGACCCGAAGCCCGCGCTGATCTTCGACGACCCGCTCGACCGGCAGTCCTCGGACGACACCGACCGCGGCTGGGGCGACCGCCCGGAGGGCGACTCCACGGCCGACCTCAGGCGTTTCCTCGACGAGAAGCCGCCCCACCACCTCTGAGCCCTCCGCGCGACCGTTCGGAGCCTTCGCGGCAGCGCCGCTAACGCTGGATGTGACCGTTTCCGCGCTGCGCCACCAGGGCGTCGCGTATCTCCTTCAGCACCTCCAGCTCGGTCACCTCGACCACCTCGTGCGTGCCCTCCCGCGCCTTCCGGCGGGCCTCCACCCGGGCCAGGTACTTCGCCATCGGCAGGACCATCAGGAAGTACACGACCGCCGCGGTGATCACGAAGGAGAGCGTGGCGCCCAGGACGGAGCCCCACATGATCGGGATACCGCTCTTCACCGTGCCGTCCGCGTTGAGCACGCAGGGGTCCTTCAGGCACGAGCTGTAGCTGTCGAGGTTCTTCGTGCCGATCGCGCCGACCAGCGGGTTGATGAGCCCCTTCACCACCGAGTTGACGATGTTCGTGAAGGCGGCGCCGATGACCACCGCGACTGCCAGATCGACGACGTTGCCGCGCATCAGGAAGGCCTTGAAGCCCTGCCAGATACTCGGTTCCTTCTTCGCGCTCACCTCGGGGACTCTCCTCACATGCACAGGGTGTGGAACAAAACGCTCCGCAACCTACGGCACGGTGCGGCCATCGCGCCCAATCCCGCAGCTCGAACGAGCGACTTGACACAGAGCGTCCCGAAAATCGCCCCAGGCTGTTCAACACAGGGTCACCGCCAGCCGTGCCGTGGCGCTCGCGCCGACCAGTTGTGCGGCGGTGGTCCGCGGGACCGAGAGCACGACCAGCGCCCCGCTCTCCGCGGCCGCGTCGACCGGCTCCGGCAGCTTCGTCACGCGCACCCCGCGTGCGATCACCCGGGCCTCCCCGCCTGCCGCGGGATCCCCGGCCGCGATCACGTCCACCCGGTCGCCGGGGCGCAGCAGCCGGACGGTGGCCGCGTCGGCGATCCGCACCGGTGCCGTCACCATGTCCACGGGCGGGGCGTGCCGTCGTACCGGCTGGGTGACGGCCGGGTGGCCCCGGGGCCGCTCGGCCCGCAGGGGGTCGAGGGCGGTACGCGGTCCCGCCGCGACGAGCGCCGCCGCCGTGACCGCGAGGCCCGCCGCGAGGGCCCGGCCGCGGTGCCGCAGCAGCCGGTCCAGCCGATACCGCCCGCCGCGCACCCGCACCGGTTCGAAGTACGGGACCTCGCAGGTGGCGGGGGCGTCCGTGCCCAGCGGGCGCGGGACGCGGAGGGGAGGGGGGAAGACGGGGGAAGGAGAGGGGGGAACGGACACGGGGATCACCACCTGCGACGAGGAACCGGCTTGCGAGACCACGATGAGGTCTCGTGCCGAAACCCGCCGGAGGCGGTGGGCTACCGACCGGTTGTGGACAACTCGGCCACCCGAACGAGGAGTTCCGCCCGTGTCCGCCCCGCGGAAAGGCCTCGCGTCACGGCCCGCGTCACGACCCGCGTCAGGGCAGCTCGAACCCCGGGTCCATGCCGCCGAGCGCGTTCGTGCACAGGCAGTCCCGTGCCGCGTTCTCCGGCAGGGCCGCCACCGCGTCGAACAGCACGCCGCGCAGCCGGTCCACGTTGGCCGCGAACACCTGCAGCACCTCGTCGTGCGAGACGCCCTCGCCGGTCTCGGCGCCCGCGTCCAGGTCCGTGACCAGCGTCAACGACGCGTAGCAGAGCTCCAGTTCACGGGCGAGCGCCGCCTCGGGATGACCGGTCATGCCCACCACCGACCAGCCCTGCGCCTGGTGCCACAGCGATTCGGCGCGGGTCGAGAAGCGCGGCCCCTCGACCACCACCAGCGTGCCCCCGTCCACCGGCTCCCACTCCCGGCCGTGCGCCGCCTTCAGGGCCGCCGCCCGGCCGGTGGGGCAGTAGGGGTCGGCCAGCGAGACGTGGACCACGTTCGGCACGGCGCCGTCGGGCAGCGGCAGCCCGTCGAAGTACGACTGCGCCCGGGACTTCGTACGGTCCACCAGCTGGTCCGGTACCAGCAGCGTGCCCGGGCCGTACTCGGGGCGCAGACCGCCCACCGCGCACGGGCCGAGCACCTGGCGCACGCCGACGGAGCGCAGCGCCCAGAGGTTGGCCCGGTAGTTGATGCGGTGCGGCGGCAGATGGTGGCCGCGTCCGTGGCGGGGCAGGAAGGCGACCCGGCGGCCGGCGATCTCGCCGAGGAAGAGGGAGTCGCTGGGCGGCCCGTAGGGCGTGTCGACCTGGATCTCGTTCACGTCGTCGAGGAACGAGTAGAAGCCGGAACCGCCGATTACGCCGATCTCTGCGTTCACCATGCGCAGCACACTAGCCGCCCGCCCGAACCGGCCGCCCGGGCACGTGCCGGGGTCCGGGAACGCCTCGGATCCCGCTGTCGCACGACGGCGGGATCCGAGGGGTGAGGTCTCAGGCGGCGGAGCTGCTGGCCGAGCCCGTCGAGGAAGACGTCGAGGACGACGACTTCGAGTCGGAGGTCTTCGAGTCGGACGACTTCGACTCCGACGACGTGCTCGACGACGCCGAGCCCGACTTCGACGCGGGGCTGCTGCTCGACGAGGAGCCGCGGCTGTCGTTGCGGTAGAAGCCCGAGCCCTTGAAGACAATGCCTACCGCGGAGAACACCTTCTTCAGGCGGCCACCGCAGTTGGGGCACTCGGTCAGGGCGTCGTCGGTGAACTTCTGCACCGCCTCGAGGCCCTCGCCGCACTCGGTGCACTGGTACTGGTAGGTCGGCACTGTCTTCCTCCTGGCACTCTCACTCAGTGAGTGCTAACGACGGTCCATAGTGACGTATTCCTGAGGATCAGTCCACCGCCAGCGGTACTCGGTGACCGACGCCACGTGCGACGGTACGGTTCCGGGGACGGGTGATCAGCCGCGAACGCAGCGCCAGGAGGGTCACCAGGGCGAGCAGGGTGCCGGCCATCGGCACCAGGAACCCGGCGCCGCCCCACAGGCGGTCCTCCAGCTGTCCGGCGACCGTGACCGCTGCCGCCTGGCCGAGCGCCACCGCGCCGGTCAGCCACGTGAACGCCTCCGTGCGGGCGCCGGCCGGGACCAGGCCCTCGACCAGCGTGTAGCCGGTGATCAGGGCGGGCGCGATGCACATGCCGACCAGCAGGCCGAGACCGGCCAGGACGAGCACCGAGTGGGACGTCCACAGCGCCGACGCGGTCAGCGCGAGCGCCGCGTAGCCGACCACCAGGCGCCGGTGCGGGGCGGCCTTCCAGGCGAGCGCGCCGCACACGATGCCGGAGAGCATGTTCCCCGCGGCGAAGGTGCCGTACAGGACGCCGTTCAGGCCGGGCTCGCCGATCGACTCGGTGAACGCCGCGAGGGAGACCTGCATGCCGCCGAAGACGGAACCGATGCCGAGGAAGGCGACGACCAGCACGCGTACGCCGGGGACGCGGAGCGCCGAGGCGTGCCGCACGCGCGTGTGGCCGGTGCCGGTCACCTGGGGCTGGGTGCTCTTGCGGGCGGCGAACAGCAGACCGCCGGCCAGGGTGAGCGCGGCTTCCGTGACCAGGCCGGCGGCCGGGGCGACGGTGGTGCACAGGGCGGTCGCGAGCAGCGGGCCGAAGACGAAGGTGAGCTCGTCGGTGACGGACTCGAAGGCGGCCGCGGTGGACATCAGGGGGGAGTCCTGGAGCTTCACGCCCCAGCGGGCTCGCACCATGGGGCCGATCTGCGGCACCGAGGCGCCGGTCGGCACGGCCGCCGCGAACAGTGCCCACAGGGGCGCGTGCGCCAGCGCGAGCGCCGTCAGGACGAGGCCGGACACGGTGTGCACGAGCACGCCGGGGACCAGCACCGCGCGCTGCCCGTAGCGGTCGGCCAGGCGGCCGCTGTAGGGCGCGAACAGCGCCATGGAGACACCGGTGACGGCCGCGGCGGCGCCCGCGGCGCCGTAGGAGCCGGTGGTGTGCTGCACGAGCAGCACGATGGAGATGGTGAGCATCGCGAACGGCTGGCGCGCCGCGAAAGCGGGGAGCAGGAACGTCCAGGCGCCGCGGGTGCGCAGCAGCTGTCCGTATCCCGGGCGGGACGGCGCCGCCGGGTTCTCCGACGGCTCGGTGGTGACCGTGGATGCCACGGCCCGTGCCTTTCTGCCGCCTGGTAGCGCGCCCGTGCGGGGGCGCCGAGAGCTGTCCTCTTGCGCGGAACTGCGGTAGATACCGGCATCCACTGCGAAGAGCGTTCCGGCCGCCGTACGGTCGCGCCAGCTCTGCGTCAGGCAGAGTTGGTTCGATCAAGGTGCTTTCATCGTACAGGGGGGAGGGCGCGGTACACCTGTGAAAATGAGCACCGTGGCCCCCGTTCACCTGGGATTGCCTGAGGTGTGAAGTATCCGAAACACGTCCTTAACGCATGCCCGCCGCCCCGTTCGTGCCCAGCCAGCCCGCCAGCTTGCCCCCGGCGCCGACCGCGCGCAGCCGCCGTTCCGCGGCGTCCCGCACCGGGTCGGTGGCGACCACGAGGAGTTCGTCCCCGCGTCGCAGCACCGTCGCGGGCAGCGGAACAAACGATTTTCCTTCGCGGACGACCAGGGTGACGGCGGCCCCGGCGGGCAGCCGCAGCTCGTTGATCTCCACGCCGTGCATCAGCGATCCCTCGGGGATCGAGACGGACAGCAGGTGCCCGCGCAGCCGCTCCAGGGGCGCGGACTCGATGCCGAGGTCGGCGGCCTCCGGGCCCTCGCCTAGCCGCAGCTTCCGGGCCAGCCAGGGCAGGGTCGGCCCCTGGACGAGGGTGTAGACGACGACCAGGACGAAGACGATGTTGAAGATCCGGTGGCTGGTGTCGACGCCGTTCACCATGGGGATCGTCGCCAGGATGATGGGCACGGCGCCGCGCAGCCCGGCCCAGGACATCAGGGTCTGCTCCGCCCAGGGCACCCGGAACGGCGCGAGGCTGACGATCACGCTCACCGGCCGCGCCACCATGGTGAGCACCAGCCCGATGACGAGGGCGGGCACGATGTCGTCGCCGAGCTCGTGCGGCGTGACCAGCAGGCCGAGCAGGACGAACATGCCGATCTGGGCGATCCAGCCGAGCCCCTCGGCGAATCCGCGGGTGGCCGGCCAGTGCGGCAGCTTGGCGTTGCCGAGCACCATGGAGGCCAGGTAGACCGCGAGGAAGCCGCTGCCGTGCGCCAGTGCGCCGGCCGCGTACGCGGTGACCGCGATGGCCATCACGGCGATCGGGTAGAGGCCGGAGGCGGGCAGCGCGACGTGCCGGAGGCCCCAGGAGCCGAGCCAGCCGACCGCGAGGCCTATGCCCGCGCCGATGGCCAGTTCCATGGCTATCTCGCCCACCAGGACGTACCAGTGCTCGACCGGGCCCGCGGTGGACAGGGCGACGACCAGGATGACCACCGGGGCGTCGTTGAAGCCGGACTCCGCCTCCAGGGTGCCCGTCACGCGCGCGGGCAGCGGAATGCGCCGGAGCACGGAGAACACCGCCGCCGCGTCCGTGGAGGACACCACCGCACCGATGACGAGCGCCTGCCGCCACTCCAGTCCGACCAGGTAGTGCGCGCCCGCGGCGGTGACGCCGACGCTCACCCCGACCCCGACCAGGGCCAGCATGGAGGCGGACGCCAGGACGGGTTCGACCTCCTTCCACTTCGTGCCGAGTCCGCCCTCGGCCAGGATCACGACCAGGGCTGCGTATCCGATGAGCTGGGTCAGTTCGGCGTTGGCGAAGTGGATGCCGCCGATGCCGTCCTGGCCCATGAGGACGCCGATCCCCAGGTACACGAGCAGGCTGGGGAGCCCGCTGCGCGAGGAGATCCGGACGGCCGCGACGGCGACGAGCAGGACCACGGAGCAGACGAGCAGAAGCTGGTTGAGGTGGTGGACAGTCAGCGGCGGTTCCCTTCCTTGGCTCGCGCGCGGGCGACGCGGAAGCTCACGTACACAGGACCGAGAGTGCGGCACTACGCACCCAAGTACTTCGTTACCTTACCTAACTCTTGACGCTTTCTTGACGCTTCCCGAGGCAAGATCGAACGCCCGTGCCCGCCGGATCCCTACTCCGCGTCAAGTGGCGTAGGGCCCTGCGCCTATGGTTGCTCCAGCACTCCAGGACCGCCTGCCGCTCGCGTTAGGACAGCAAGGACAGCGATGCCCCCCAACACCACCGCCACAACGGGTGACAAGCCTGGCAAGTCCGGCAGGAAGAAGGGGCGCAGAGCCCGACTGATCGTGCTCGTGCTCGTCCTTGCCGTCATCGGTGGCGTCTTCTACGGGGCGTACTGGTCGGTCAGCACTGTCCGCGCGTCCTTCCCGCAGACCAAGGGTTCGATCACGCTCGAGGGCCTCTCCGGGCCCGTGACCGTGAAGCGGGACGGCTACGGCATCCCGCAGATATACGCCTCGACCGACGAGGACCTGTTCATGGCGCAGGGCTACGTCCAGGCGCAGGACCGGTTCTACGAGATGGACGTGCGCCGTCACATGACGTCCGGGCGCCTGTCGGAGATGTTCGGCAAGGGCCAGGTGAAGAACGACGAGTTCCTGCGCACCATGGGCTGGGACCGGGTCGCGAAGGAGGAGTACGACACCAAGCTGTCGGCCTCCACGAAGAAGTACCTCCAGGCCTACTCCAAGGGGGTCAACGCCTACCTCCAGGGCAAGAGCGGCAAGAACATCTCCCTGGAGTACGCGGCCCTCGGGTTCGTCAACGACTACACGCCCGAGCAGTGGACCCCCGTCGACTCGGTCTCCTGGCTGAAGGCGATGGCCTGGGACCTGCGCGGCAACATGGACGACGAGATCGACCGCGCCCTGATGACCAGCCGTCTCGGGCCGCAGCAGATCAAGGACCTCTACCCGGACTACCCGTACAGCCGCAACCAGCCGATCGTCCAGCAGGGCCAGTACGACGAGGTCACCAAGACGTTCGAGCAGAGCGACTCCACGAGCGGCTCCGGGACCTCGGCGGGCACGAGCGGCACCACGACCTCGTCGTCCACCGGTTCGGCGCTCACGAGCCAGCTGGAGAGCCTCTACAACGTCCTGGACGACGTCCCCACGGCCGTCGGCGTGAACGGCCAGGGCATCGGGTCCAACTCCTGGGTCGTCGGCGGCCAGTACACCATCACCGGCAAGCCGCTGCTCGCCAACGACCCGCACCTGTCGGCGTCGCTGCCGTCCGTCTGGTACCAGATGGGCCTGCACTGCACCACGGTCTCCAGCAAGTGCCAGTACGACGTCACCGGCTACACCTTCGCCGGCATGCCCGGCGTGATCATCGGCCACAACGCCGACATCGCCTGGGGCATGACCAACTCCGGGGTCGACGTCACCGACCTCTACCTGGAGAAGCTCTCCGGCGACGGCTACCTGTACGACGGCAAGACCAAGCCCTTCACGACCCGCACGGAGACCATCAAGGTCGCCGGGGGCGCGTCCAAGAAGATCGTCGTACGCCAGACCGCCGACGGCATGCCGCTGCTGTCCGACCGCGACGACGAACTCGTCGAGGTCGGCAAGAAGGCCTCCGTGGACACCGCCGCACCCGACCGCGGCGACGGCTACGGCATCGCCCTGAGGTGGACCGCCCTGGACCCGGGCACCACCATGGACGCCGTCTTCGCCCTCGACAAGGCGTCCGACTGGGCCTCCTTCCGGGACGCGGCGGCCCAGTTCGACGTGCCCTCGCAGAACCTGATCTACGCCGACACCAAGAACAACATCGGCTACACCCTGCCGGGCAAGATCCCCACGCGCTCGTCGGCGGACGACGGCTCCATCCCGGCGCCGGGCTGGGACTCCACGTACAAGTGGACCGGCTTCATCAAGCAGGACGAGCTGCCCTACGAGTACGACCCGAAGCGCGGCTACATCGTCACCGCCAACCAGGCCGTGATCGACAAGGACAAGTACCCCTACACGCTCACCACGGACTGGGGATACGGCACCCGCAGTCAGCGCATCACCGACCTGATCGAGTCGAAGATCAAGGACGGCGGCAAGATCTCCACCGACGACATGCGCCAGATGCAGACGGACAACAGCAGCGAGATCGCCAAGCTGCTGGTGCCCAAGCTGCTGAAGATCAACCTCGACGACAAGGACGTCCGCGAGGCGCAGAAGCTCCTCGAGGGCTGGGACTACACCCAGGACGCCGACTCCGCGGCCGCGGCCTACTTCAACGCTGTGTGGCGCAACATCCTCAAGCTCGCCTTCGGCAACAAGCTGCCCAAGGAGCTGCGGGTCAAGGGCCAGTGCCTGTGGGTCGACAAGATCGACAGCACCGGTCCGGTGGACGACGACACCAAGGTGCGCGAGTGCGGCGAGCGTGACGCCGACCAGGCCCAGCCGGACGGCGGCGACCGCTGGTTCGAGGTGGTCCGCAACCTCATGAACAAGCCGGACAGCGACTGGTGGAAGACGCCGGCCGGAGCGGGCGACCGCCCCAAGGCCGACAACATGGACGAGCTCTTCAAGCGCGCCATGATCGACGCCCGCTGGGAGCTGACCGCCAAGCTCGGCAAGGACATCGACACCTGGAGCTGGGGCCGGCTGCACCGCCTGTTCCTGAAGAACCAGACCCTGGGCACCGACGGCCCGGCCGTCGTCCAGTACATCCTCAACCGCGGCCCCTGGAAGCTCAGCGGCGGCGAGGCCACGGTCGACGCGACCGGCTGGAACGCCGCCGGCGGCTACGGCGTCGTCTGGGTGCCCTCCATGCGGATGGTCGTCAACCTCGACGACCTGGACAAATCCAAGTGGATCAACCTCACCGGAGCCTCCGGTCACGCCTTCAGCGCCCACTACACCGACCAGACGGGCAAGTGGGCCGACGGCGAACTGCTCCCGTGGTCGTTCTCGGACAAGGCGGTCGACGACAGCACCAGCGACACCCTCGTCCTCAAGCCCTGAGCCGGAGGGCCTGAGCCCGACGGCCACCGCCACTGAAACGGCCCTCCACGCACGCGTGGAGGGCCGTTTTCGCACCAGCGCGGCTCTCTCAGGGGCTCGCGAACCGGCGCACCCCCGACGGCGTCACCACCACCTGCACCGGCCGGTCGTGCGCCTGGGCGGGTACCCGCTCGACGACCTCCGTGTCGTACAGCAGCACCACGAGCGCCGGGCGCGCGCCCGCGCGCTCCAGACGCGCCAGCACCCGGTCGTACGACCCGCCGCCGCGCCCCAGGCGCATCCCGCGCGCGTCCACCGCGAGCCCCGGCAGCAGCACGACGTCCGCGGCGAGCACGGCGTCCGGCCCCAGGCGTTCACCGGAGGGTTCGAACAGTGCCATCTTCCCGCCGTGTTGGACGCGGGCGAGGGAGCCCTCCCCGGCGTACGCGCCCCAGTCCAGGTCGTGGTCCGGCAGGAGCGCGGGGAGCAGCACGCGCACCCCCCGCGTGACCAGCGCGTCCAGCAGCGTGAGCGTGCCGGGCTCGCTCCCGACCGAGACGTACGCCGCCACCGTGCGCGCATGCGCCAACTCGGGCAGTTCCAGCGCGTGCCCGGCCAGCGCGTCGGCCGCTTCCCTGACGACATCCGTCGTCAACCTGTTCCTCACCCCGAGGAATTCTCGGCGCAACGTTCGCTTGTCACTGTCGGCTTCAGGTCCACCGTGTTCCACAGGTCGTTCCCGCACCCTTCCCTAATCGGCTCATATGAGCACCAATTGTCCGTAGCCTCGGATTCTTCGCAAAGGCACCGGATAAGGTTGCGGACATGACTCAGTCGCACCCCAGGATCAGCAAGGCTGTCATTCCCGCGGCAGGCCTCGGCACCCGGTTCCTGCCGGCCACCAAGGCCACTCCCAAGGAGATGCTGCCGGTCGTCGACAAGCCGGCGATCCAGTACGTGGTCGAGGAGGCCGTGTCGGCGGGGCTCGACGACGTCCTCATGATCACCGGACGCAACAAGCGTCCCCTGGAAGACCACTTCGACCGCAACTACGAGCTGGAATCGGCGCTCCAGAAGAAGGGCGACGCCGGCCGGCTCGCCAAGGTGCAGGAGTCCAGCGACCTGGCCACCATGCACTACGTCCGCCAGGGCGACCCCAAGGGCCTCGGCCACGCCGTGCTGTGCGCCGCCCCGCACGTGGGCCGCGAGCCCTTCGCCGTCCTGCTCGGCGACGACCTGATCGACCCGCGCGACCCCCTGCTCCAGCGCATGATCCAGGTCCAGGAGCAGCACGGCGGCAGCGTGATCGCTCTCATGGAGGTCGACCCCGAGCAGATCCACCTCTACGGCTCCGCGGCCGTGGAGGCCACCGCCGACAGCGACGTCGTCAAGGTGACCGGCCTGGTCGAGAAGCCTGACGCCGCGGACGCCCCGTCCAGCTACGCGGTGATCGGCCGCTACGTCCTCGACCCGCACGTCTTCGACATACTGCGGCGCACCGAGCCGGGTCGCGGCGGCGAGATCCAGCTGACCGACGCCCTCCAGCAGCTCGCGCAGGACGAGAAGGTCGGCGGCCCCGTGCACGGCGTCGTCTTCAAGGGCCGCCGCTATGACACCGGCGACCGCGGCGACTATCTGCGTGCCATTGTCCGGCTCGCGTGCGAACGTGAAGACCTGGGCCCGGACTTCCGGACCTGGCTTCGCAGTTACGTAGCCGAGGAGATGCAGCAGAGTTGAGCAGCACCGCGACCCGCCCCGCCGGCCCGGACCACCTGTGGTCGGTGGACGAGCACCTGGAGGACATCCTCACCGCCGTCCGCCCCCTGGAACCCATCGAGCTGCAACTCCTCGACGCCCAGGGCTGCGTCCTGGTCGACGACGTCACGGTGCCTCTCTCACTGCCGCCGTTCGACAACAGCTCCATGGACGGGTACGCGGTACGGGTCGCGGACGTGGCGGGCGCGAGCGAGGAGTTCCCGGCCGTCCTGGAGGTCGTCGGGGACGTCGCGGCGGGCGCGGCCGAGCTGACCCCGGTCGGCCCCGGCCAGGCGGTCCGCATCATGACCGGCGCCCCGCTGCCGCCCGGCGCCGAGGCCGTCGTCCCCGTGGAGTGGACCGACGGCGGACTCGGCGAGGGACCGGTCGCCGGGATGCGGGCGCGCAGCCTCGCGCCCGAGGGCGCCGAGGGGCACGTGCGCGTGCACCGGCCGGCCGAGGCACGCGCTCACGTACGCGCGCGGGGCAGCGACGTGAAGGCCGGCGACCTCGCCCTGGCGGCCGGCACCGTCCTCGGCCCGCCGCAGATCGCGCTGCTCGCCGCGATCGGCCGCGGCACGGCACGCGTGCGCCCGCGCCCGCGCGTGGTCGTCGTCTCCACCGGCAGCGAACTCGTCCAGCCCGACGAGGCGCTCGGCAGCGGCCAGATCTACGACTCCAACAGCTTCGCCCTCACCGCCGCCGCCCGGGACGCGGGTGCCATCGCCTACCGGGTGGGCGCCGTCGTCGACGACGCCGAGACGCTGCGCGCCACCATCGAGGACCAGCTCGTCCGCGCGGACCTGCTGGTCACCACCGGCGGTGTCAGCGTGGGCGCGTACGACGTCGTCAAGGAGGCCCTCGCGCACGTCGGCGACGAGGACGAGCCGGGCAGCGGCATCGACTTCCGCAAGCTCGCCATGCAGCCCGGCAAGCCCCAGGGCTTCGGCACCATCGGCCCCGACCACACGCCCCTGCTGGCGCTTCCGGGCAACCCCGTGTCGTCGTACGTCTCCTTCGAGCTGTTCGTGCGGCCCGCCATCCGCACGCTGATGGGCCTCGACGACGTCCACCGGCCCCGCACCACGGCGACCCTCAGAGCCGGCAAGGCGCTGGGCTCGCCCAGGGGGCGCAGGCAGTTCCTGCGCGGGGCGTACGCCGACGGCGAGGTGACCGCCGTGGGCGGCGCCGGTTCGCACCTGGTCGCGGCTCTGGCACACGCCGACGCACTGATCGTCGTACCCGAGGACGTGGAGTCCGTCGAGCCCGGCACCGACGTCGAGGTCGTCCTGCTCGGCTGAGCCACCCACGCGTACCCGTCCGCCGGGCGGTCCTGCCCGCTGGTGCGGGCCGTCTTGGCGGTACCGTGTCGCGCACAGCAGGCCCGACCGCCGCACCGCGACGGGCCAGGACCGGGAGCGCCACACAGCATGACTGAGCCCTTCCGGGGGGACACCCCCGGCCCCTCTGTGCCAGACCGACTGACGCACCTCGACGACGCGGGCGCCGCCCGCATGGTCGACGTGTCCGGCAAGGACGTGACCGCGCGCACCGCCCGCGCCAGCGGACGGGTCCTCGTCTCGCCCCGCGTGGTCGAGTTGCTGCGCGGCGAGGGCGTTCCGAAGGGCGACGCCCTCGCCACCGCGCGCATCGCCGGGATCATGGGGGCCAAACGCACCCCGGACCTGATCCCGCTGTGTCACCCCTTGGCCCTCTCCGGTGTGAAACTGGACCTGGCGGTCGCGGACGACGCGGTGGAGATCCTGGCCACGGTGCGGACGACGGACCGCACGGGTGTCGAGATGGAGGCGCTCACGGCGGTCTCCGTCGCGGCGCTCACCGTGATCGACATGGTCAAGGCGGTCGACAAGGGAGCGGTCATCACGGACGTACGCGTGGAGGAGAAGACGGGCGGAAAGTCGGGCGACTGGAGCCGGGCGTGAACGCCGGGCCGTCCGCCGAGGGTGCGCCGCGCGCGCCGTATCGCGCGCTGGTCGTGACCGCCTCCAACCGGGCCGCAGCGGGTGTCTACGAGGACAAGGGCGGACCGCTGCTCGCGGCGGGCCTGGCGGGCCTCGGGTTCGGCGTGGACGGGCCGCGGGTGGTGCCCGACGGGGAACCCGTGGCCGCCGCGCTGCGCGCGGGGGTCGAGGCGGGGTACGACGTCGTCGTCACCACCGGCGGCACCGGCATCTCGCCCACCGACCGCACGCCGGAGGCGACCCGCGCGGTGCTCGACTACGAGGTGCCGGGCATCGCCGAGGCCGTCAGGGCGTTCGGGCGCGAGAAGGTGCCCACCGCCGCGCTCTCCCGGGGCCTGGCCGGGGTGGCGGGCCGGACACTGATCGTCAACCTTCCCGGGTCCACCGGCGGGGTGCGGGACGGCCTCGCCGTCCTGGAACCCCTGCTGGCGCACGCCGTCGACCAGATCCGCGGCGGGGACCACCCGGCACCCAGCAGTGGGGGTGCGAGCTGAACACCCCATCCTGGCCCGTCGTGCTGGTGGACGGCGATGTCGTCCTCCGGCCCATAAGGGTGCGTGACCAGCGGGCCTGGCGCGAGGTCAACCGGCGCAACCGGGACTGGCTGCGCCCCTGGGAGGCCACCATCCCGCCGCCCACGCCCAGCGGGCCGATAGTGCACCGGCCGACCTACCGGCAGATGGTCCGGCACCTGCGGTCCGAGGCGAACGCGGGGCGCATGCTGCCGTTCGTCATCGAGTACCAGGGGCGCCTGGTCGGGCAGTTGACCGTCGCCGGGATCACCTGGGGGTCGATGTGCTCGGGGCACGTCGGCTACTGGGTGGACCAGTCGGTGGCCGGCCGCGGGGTGATGCCGACGGCCGTCGCGCTCGTGGTGGACCACTGTTTCCGCACCGTTGGTCTGCACCGCATCGAGGTCTGCATTCGCCCCGAGAACCGGCCCAGCCGCCGGGTCGTGGAGAAACTCGGATTCCGTGAGGAGGGGCTGCGGCCGCGTTATCTCCACATCGACGGCGCCTGGCGCGACCACCTCGTCTTCGCCCTCACCGCGGAGGAGGTGCCCGAGGGGTTGCTCGGCCGCTGGCAGCGGGCACGCTCCCAGGGCGCGTCCGCGAAGGCACCGGGCCCGACGGGCACGGGCACTTCTCCGCACGTGCCCCGCAATCCGCAGAACACTCCAGGGAATCCCGGCTAGTCGAACAAATTGAATGCGTGTTCGAAATTGATCGGTTCTTGACCATCTCGGGGCGTTGAATTCGCGGCTCCGACGGCCTACTGATCGCATCGGTCACAAAAAAAGCTCGAAATATCAGCCGGATCGTGCGACACACCGACGCAATTGGCAGATGGCCCCACGCAAACCCCTCTACCGTGTGAGGCGTGAGCAGCAGCGGCCTCATCTACGCAGTCATTGTCGGGGCCTGGGCCGCCTACTTGGTGCCGATGTGGCTCCGTAGGCAGGACGAGCTGAACGAGGCCCGTCCGACGGAACGCTTCAGCACCGCCATCCGGCTGCTGTCCGGACGGGCGGGGATGGAGCGTCGGTACGCCAGGGACCTGCGGGCGCGCTCCGCCTCGGAGGGGGAGCAGGACGCCGGTGAACCGGACGCCGCCACCGACTCGGTGGACGTCCGGGCCTTCGCCATGCCTCCGACCCGCCGTCAGGTCCGGGCGGAGGTGGGGCCGGAGACGGCCGGACGCCAGGAACCGGCGCGCGACCAGGCCGCCGCGCCGGCGGCCAAGTCCGGGTCCGCGCCGCCCCGCCAGGCGGGCACCGCATCCGTACCGGCCCCGGCTTCCGCCTCCACGTCCGCGCCCAAGTCGGGCTCCACGCCCGCCCGCAGGCAGATTCCGGCCCCCCGGCGCGCACCCTCCGCACAGGCGGCCGCGGAACGCGCCCGGCGCTCGAAGGCGCTCGCCCGCCGTCGGCGCACCACCGTCATGCTCTTCGTCGCCTTCACGCTGGGCGCGATCGTCGCGGCCGTCGGGGGGCTCGCGTTCCTGTGGGCGCCGGGCGTGCCCGCCGTCATGCTCAGCGCCTACATCGCCTACCTGCGCGCACAGGAACGCAGGCGCTTCGCCTACCAGATGGACCGGCGTCAGGCCGAGGCCGCCGCACAGCGGTTGCGGGAGCGCCAGCCGCGCCGGCGCGCGCCCCTCGACCCGGCGGGCGTCGGCGCGGACGAACCGGAGGAGGGACCAGAGCCCGGGACCGATCCCGGCCTGTCCGCGCTCGCCGCCGACCGGCGCGCCCTCGTCGAGCAGACCGACCACGCCGAGTGGGTCGACCAGCAGCGCGAGCGGCAGCGGCGGCCCGGACACGGCGACAGCTGGGACCCGGTGCCGGTGCCCCTGCCGACGTACGTGACCGCACCGGTCGCGCCGCGCGCCACCTCCGACGTGGACCTGGGGGCGCCGGACGCGTGGAGCTCGGCGCGGTCCAGCGCCGTCGTGCCGGAGCAGGAGACCAGGCCGGCGGCGCCCGAGGCCGAGGCGGAGGAGGCGGAGCCCGCCGCCGACGACAGGGCTGCGCCGGACGACGGCCGGACCGACGCCCTCCCCCACGCTCGACGGCGCTCGCGTGGGGGGCCCCCCATCGCGGCCTCCGCCCGCAGGGCACGCGAACGCGGCCGCACGCCCCTCTTCGACCAGTACGAGGAAGGCGACCGCCCCCGCGCGGCCAACGAATGACCTGACGGCGAGGGTGCGGGGCGCGTCGGCACCCCGCGCCTGACCAGTCAGGGAACGGATTTCCAAGCACCCCGACGGGGATGCTAGAGTTTCACTCGTTGCAAGGGCCTGTGGCGCAGTCCGGTAGCGCACCTCGTTCGCATCGAGGGGGCCAGGGGTTCAAATCCCCTCAGGTCCACTGCACAACTGTTCTCGAGTTCGCTCGGGGGCGGTTGACGAGATCCCGCCGATCTTCATGATCGGTCGGGATCTTCGTCGTTTCCGGGGCCTGTTCGAGCCCGGCCGGTCCGGGATCCGGTCGGCAACACGTCCGGCGAGGTGGTCGGGATGTGTGCCGCGGCCGTCCCCGACGGCCGGACCCTGCTCGTCACCGCCACCTCCCGAGGCGCGGTCCGGTCGTGGGATCCGGCCACCGGGGAGGCCGTCGGGCGCCTCAACCCCTACGGCAGCCCGATCCGGTCGATCACCGCCGTCCCGATCTCCGCCGCCCATACGCTGGTCGTCGCCGCGGACACCGGGGGCGGCGTGCACGTGTGGGATCCGGCCGTCGACGATCCCTGGGAGCGGGGCGCGGCCGTGCAGTTGAGCAGCTGCGCCCACGCCGGTGCCGCGCACCGGGTGGCGGCCGTGGCGGCCGTGCCCGCCCCGGGCCGTACGCTGCTGGCCACCGGAGACGACCAGGGCGTGGTCAGGCTGTGGGACCCGGCGACCGGAGACCCGGCCGGAGACGCCCTGCCCGCCGGGACAGGCACCGCCGGCCTCCCGGTCATGGCCGCCGCCACGCTGCCCGACGGGCGCCGCGTCCTGGCCACCGGCAGCGCACTCGGACGCCTACGGGTATGGGAACCGGAGACCGGCACAGTGCAGCACATCGCCCTGGACCTGGCGCCCACCTGCCTGGCCGCCGCGGGCCCGGACCTGATCGTCGGACACGACCGCGGAGCCGTCGCACTCCCGCTCACCGGGCGGTGAACGAGGGCGGTGAACGAGGGCGGTGAACGGGGACGGCCGGGGGGCGGCCGGGGGGCGGCCACCATGCGTCCCGCCCAGTCCCGCGGGGCAGCCAACAACCAGTGCGGCCAGGCCATTTCGCGTTGGCCACGGGCGAGGCCCGGTGGAAGGTCAGGACCACCGAGCTCGTGCACTCCACGCCCCTGGTGGGCGAGGGCACGGTGTACATCGACAGCCTCGACGAGCACCTCTACGCCGTGCGGGCCCATCGGCCGGGCGAAACACCCGCCGAGGACCGGCGCGCCGGCTCCACCCGCCCCGAGCGCACGAGTCCCCGCGAGGGGAGCCCACGCACGGGATCCGCTCCGGCAGGCCCCGGCCCGGTCGGCGGCACCGTGCGCTGGACGCGGCCACCGGCGAGGAGCGCCGGCGGCTGGAGACCGGCGGCGAGGTGTGCTCGACGCCGGTGGTCGCCGACGGGACCGTGTACGTGGGCAGCGAGGACGACTTCCTGTACGCGGTGCACACCTGACGCCCGTCCGTCCCTTCACCCGAGCCGCCGCGCGCGGGGGCGGCCCGGGGTGCCCCGGCCTACAGATCCCCGTGCAGGGCCTTCGCGTAGCAGCGGCTCGACTCGTGGTGGCGGTAGTAGCCGAACTTGGTGCACGGGGCGTAGCCGCTGGAGGTGTACAGGGCGATGGCCTCCGGCTGCTTGGTGCCGGTCTCCAGCACCATGCGCAGCCGGCCGGCCGCGCGGGCGTCGTCCTCCAGGGCCGTCAGGATCCGGCGGGCCAGACCCCGGCCGCGCAGCCCCTCGATGACGAACATGCGCTTGAGCTCGGCGTCGCCGTCCTCGTTGCCCTCGCCGTTCGCGTCCTGGCTGCGCCAGCCGCCGGTGGCGACCGGGCGGTCGGACTCGTCGTACGCGATCAGGTAGACCCCGTTCGGCGGTTCGAAGTCGGACGCGTCGAGGACCGTGGCGTCGCCGCCGTCGCCGTAGCGGACGTGGTACTCGGCCTGGACCTCGTCGTTCAGCTTGACGGCGTCGGGGTGGTCGAAGGCAACGCGACGTATATTCATGTGAGGCATCGTATATTCGTACGGGTGGCCGCTCGGGCGGCGCGGTGGGCGATCCGGACTCCGTCCAGTGTGCCGGTATCGTTCCCGCGTGCTGACTGTGACCTCGGTGAATGTGAACGGGCTGCGGGCCGCCGCGAAGAAGGGCTTCGTGGAGTGGCTCGCGGAGACCTCCGCGGACGTGCTCTGCCTCCAGGAGGTGCGTGCCGAGCCACAACAGCTCCCGGAGGAGGTGCGCGCGCCCGGCGGCTGGCATGTCGTGCACGCCCCCGCGGCCGCCAAGGGGCGTGCGGGCGTCTCCCTGTACACCCGGCGTGAGCCGGACCGGGTGCGCGTCGGCTTCGGCTCGGACGAGTTCGACGCGAGCGGGCGCTACGTCGAGGCCGACCTGCCCGGTGTCACCGTCGCCTCCCTCTATCTCCCCTCCGGGGAGGTGGGCACCGAGCGGCAGGACGAGAAGTACCGCTTCATGGGCGAGTTCCTCGCCCACCTGAAGGACCTGCGCGAGCGGGCCGCCGCCGACGGCCGCGAGGTCGTCGTCTGCGGCGACTGGAACATCGCCCACCAGCAGGCCGACCTGAAGAACTGGCGCGGCAACACCAAGAACTCGGGCTTCCTCCCGGAGGAACGGGAGTGGCTCGGCAGCGTCCTGGACCCGGCCGACGGCGGGTACGTCGACGTCGTGCGCGCGCTGCATCCGGGCGTGGAAGGGCCGTATACGTGGTGGTCGTATCGCGGCCGGGCGTTCGAGAACGACTCGGGTTGGAGGATCGACCTCGCCGTCGCAACCCGCGGGCTCGCCCGGCGTGCGGTCAAGGCGCATGTGGAGCGGGCTGCCCGTCACGAGGAGCGCTGGTCAGACCATGCTCCAGTGACGGTCGTTTTCGATCTGTGACGAGGAGGGGGCGGGGCGCACCGCTTCGCTGCGCCCCGTCCGTTTCAGGGCTGTCGCTGACGGGGCGGGCCTCCGATGCTGAATGTCAGCCGTGACGTGTCCGGTCCGCCGCCGGACCGTCCCTTGGCGGCCGTGACGCGAGCTCCGTGCCTGAGGAGTTGTTCCCGAGTCACCTCGCCGTCCGTGGCGAATGCCCCCCGATACCGGCTGACGGTGTAGTCGTCCAGCCAGCCGGCACGGATGGCGGCGGGAGCGGGGACGTTGTGCCGCGGGCGGAGGCGGGGCAGGCGTGGTCGCCGTACGAATACGCCTTCCACGTGGCGAAGTAGTACAGCGCGGTCGACATGTGACCACACGATGGCGTCATGGAGAGCGTCGGCCATACCCCGGGGCTGGTGGCACAGTCGCCGGGGCTTTTCGATCTCACTCTCGGACATCGAACCGAATTCCGTCCGTTCTTGACGGGAATGTGCCCCGATGGAGTGAACGATCAGGGAGTTCCTGGTCACGCTTGCGCAGCCGCCGGTCCAGCGCCAGTGACACCTCCGCCTCCACCACGCTGCGGGCCAGCGGGCGCAGGCGTTCCATGTCCTCCTCGGGGCCGTGGCGCAGGACGAGGTCGGCGAAGAGTTCGGCGAGGGCGTCGGCGTGTTCGCGGACGCTGCGGCCGGCCGCCAGGACCTCGGCGAGCGGGAAGCCCTCGCGGACCAGGGCCTCGGAGGCGTCCAGCAGGCGGCGGCTGATGTGGACGATGTCGTCGCCGTCGGTGCCGAGGTAGCCGAGGTCCATGGCGGCGGCGAGGTTCTCCGGGGTGACCTCGCCCTCGAAGCGGGCGGCGAGTTCCTCGGGGGTCAGGCGGACCGGCTCCTCCTCGGTGGGGGTGTCGACGCCGAGCAGTTCGGCGACGTCCTTGCCGTGGTCGAGGGCCTCCGCCAGCTCGGCGATGCCGTTCAGGGTGTGGCCGCGTTCCAGGAGCGCCGAGATCGTGCGCAGCCGGGCCAGGTGATGGTCGTCGTACCAGGCGATACGGCCCTCGCGGCGGGGCGGCCGGATCAGCTTGCGCTCGCGGTAGAAGCGCAGGGTGCGCACGGTGATGCCGGCCAGTGCGGCCAGTTCCTCCATGCGGTACTCGCGCCCGCCGCCCGGGGCGGAGGCCGTGGAGGTTGTTCGTCCGCCGTCGTCCGTCACGTGCGCAGCCTATGTTGTACCACCGGTAACTTTCCTCCGTCCGGGGCCTACCCATCAGTACGGAGCTGCTCTACAGTCCAACCGTGCCAGTGTTCACTGGCGTAATCGCGGGCGAGGTGTGGAGGCTTCGGGATGGCCCAGCACGAGCATGTACGGGTGGCGGTGATCGGGTCCGGGTTCGGCGGGCTGGGCGCGGCCGTGCGGTTGCGCAGGGAGGGGATCACCGACTTCGTCGTCCTGGAACGGGCCGGCAGCGTCGGCGGTACCTGGCGGGACAACAGCTATCCGGGGTGCGCCTGCGACGTGCCCTCCCACCTGTACTCCTTCTCCTTCGCACCCAACCCCGACTGGCCGCGCACCTTCTCCGGGCAGGAGCACATCCGCGCCTATCTGGAGCACGTCACCGACGTGTTCGGGCTCCGGCCCCACCTCCGCTTCGACGCCGAGGTCAAGCGGATGGCCTGGGACGCGGAGGCGCTGCGCTGGGAGATCGAGACCGCCGCCGGCGCCTTCTCCGCCGACGTCGTCGTCTCCGCCACCGGGCCGCTGTCCGACCCGAAGATCCCCGAGATCCCGGGGCTGGAGTCGTTCCCCGGCAAGGTCTTCCACTCGGCCCGCTGGGACCACGACTACGACCTGCGCGGCAAGCGGGTCGCCATGGTCGGCACCGGCGCCTCCGCGATCCAGATCGTGCCCGCCGTCCAGCCCGAGGTCGCCCACCTCACCCTCTTCCAGCGCACCCCGCCGTGGGTGATGCCCCGCGTCGACCGGGCCATCAGCGCCGCCGAGCGCCGGCTGCACCGCGCGCTGCCCTTCACCACCCAGGCCAGACGCGGCCTCCTGTGGGGCATCCGGGAACTCCAGGTCCAGGCGTTCACCAAGCACCCCGACGAACTCGGCCTGGTGGAGAGCCTCGCCAAGCGCAACATGGCCCGCGCGATCAAGGACCCGGCGCTGCGCGCCAAGCTCACCCCGGACTACCGCATCGGCTGCAAGCGGATCCTGCTCTCCAGCACCTACTATCCGGCGCTGGCCCGGCGGAACGTGGACGTGGTGGCGAGCGGGCTCAGCGAGATCCGCGGGTCGACGGTCGTCGCCGCCGACGGCAGCAGCGCCGAGGTCGACGCGATCGTCTTCGGCACCGGCTTCCACGTCACCGACATGCCCATCGCCGAACGGGTCGTCGGCGCCGACGGACGGACCCTCGCGGAGACCTGGAAGGGCGGCATGGAGGCGCTGCGCGGTGCCTCGGCCGCCGGGTTCCCCAACTGGATGACGATCATCGGGCCCAACACCGGCCTCGGGAACTCCTCCATGATCCTCATGATCGAGTCCCAGCTGAACTACATGGCCGACTACCTGCGCCAGCTCCGCGTCCTCGGCGGACGTGCGGCCCTGGACGCGCGCCCCGGTGCCGTGGCCGCGTGGAACCACAAGGTCCAGGAGCGCATGAAGCGCACCGTCTGGAACACCGGCGGCTGCACCAGCTGGTACCTGGACCCGAGCGGCCGCAACACCACCATCTGGCCCGGTACGACCACGGAGTTCCGGCGTGCGACCCAGCGGGTGGACCTCGCGGAGTACGACGTGATCCGCCCGCCCCTGCCGAGCGGCACGAGCGGCATCGGCGGCGAACGGGCCGCGGACGCGGAGGTGGGCGCGTGAGCCGGCTCACCCATGTGACCTCCGGGCCGTACGCGCCGCCCGCCCCTGCCCGCGAACTCACCGTCGTCTCCGCCGACGGCGCCCGCCTGCACGTCGAGGTGCACGGTCCCGAGGACGCGCCCCCCGTCGTCCTCGCCCACGGCTGGACCTGCTCAACCGCCTTCTGGGCGGCGCAGACGCGCGAACTGGCCGTCGACCACCGGGTCATCGCGTACGACCAGAGGGGGCACGGGCGCAGTCCCGCGAGCCCCGCGTGCACCACCGAGGCGCTGGCGGACGACCTCGAAGCGGTGCTCGCGCAGACCCTCGCCCGCGGGGAACGTGCCGTGGTCGTCGGCCATTCCATGGGCGGCATGACCGTCATGGCGGCCGCCGCGCGCCCCCGTTTCCGCGAGCACGCCGCCGCCGTCCTGCTGTGCAGCACCGGCAGTTCGCGGCTGGTCGCGGAGGCGCTCGTCCTGCCGTTGCGCGCCGGCGGCCTGCGCACCTGGCTGACGGCGCGGGTCCTGGCCTCGCGCGCCCCGCTCGGACCCGTCACGCCCCTCGCGCGGCGCATCCTCAAGTACGCGACCATGGGCCCGGGTTCCGCCCCGCACATGGTCGAGGCGTGCGCACGGATCGTGCATGCCTGCCCGCGCGCCGTGCGCCACACCTGGGCGCGTGTCCTCGCGCGGCTCGACCTCGACCACGGTGTACGGGAGTTGAGTGCGCCCACCGCGGTCGTCACCGGCACGGCCGACCGGCTCACGCCCCCGGTGCACGCCCGCGCACTGATCGCCGCGCTGCCGCACCCCCTCGGCCTCACGGAACTGCCGGGCATGGGCCACATGACTCCGGTCGAGGCACCGGAGCTGGTCAACGGAAAGATCCGGGAGCTGGTCACCGCGTACGTGACCGGTGCCCCTGAGGAAGCCGGCGCCGACGGGCCCGAGCGGATCAAGGAGAGCTCATGAGCAGGGTCGGTCTCGAAGGACAGGTCGCCGTCGTCACCGGAGCGGCGCGCGGTGTCGGGGAGTTGCTCGCCCGCAAGCTCTCCGCGCGCGGGGCGACGGTCGCGCTGGTCGGGCTGGAGGAGGAGGCCCTCAAGGAGGTCTCCGGCAGGCTGCACGGCGACAGCGCGTACTGGTACGCCGACGTCACCGACCACGAGGCGATGAGCCGGGTCGCGCGGGAGGTCAAGGAGCGGTTCGGGAAGGTCGACATCGTGGTGGCCAACGCCGGGGTGGCGAACGGCGGTCCGTTCGCCGACTCGGATCCGGTGGCCTGGCGGCGGGTGATCGAGGTCAACCTGATCGGCTCGGCGGTGACGGCGCGCGCGTTCCTGCCGGTGCTCACGGAGAGCCGCGGCTATCTGCTGCAGATCGCGTCGCTGGCCGCGATCACGCCGGCGCCGATGATGACGGCGTACTGCGCGTCCAAGGCGGGCGTGGAGGCGTACGCGCACAGCCTGCGCGCCGAGGTCGGCCACCAGGGTGTGCGGGTCGGGGTCGGGTACCTGTCCTGGACGGACACCGACATGGTGCGCGGCGCCGACCAGGACGAGGTCATGCGGGAGTTGCGGCAGCGGCTGCCGTGGCCGGCGAACAAGACCTACCCGCTGGGTCCGGCCGTGGACCGGATCGTGGCCGGCATCGAGCGGCGCTCGGCGCACGTGTACGGGCAGCGGTGGCTGCGGGGGATGCAGGGCGTGCGCGGGTACCTGCCGGCGTTGATCGGCGCGGTCGGGCAGCGGGAGATGAAGCGGTTCGCGCCCCGGTTGCAGGGCATGCGTACGGGGCTCGTCGGTGCAGGTGGGGCGGCCGACGAGGAGGCGCGTGCTACGCACCGTAACTGATCGAAGTGCGCGCGTAGTCGGCCCGTGTGAATCTGGTCGAGGCCCCACTGAGGGCCGATCCCCTCACCCTCCACGGGAGTGAACCCACATGGGTATGAAGGACAAGGCCGGCAAGACGCAGGGACAGGCCAAGCAGAAGATGCAGGAAGGCCAGCAGCAGGCGCAGCAGCGCGGCCAGCAGGCCCAGCAGCGCGGCCAGCAGGGCGCCCAGCACACCCAGCAGCGGGGCCAGCAGGCGCAGGAGCGAGGCAGGCAGGCGACTGAGCGCGGTCGTCAGAACCTGGACGACACCGAGCAGGAGATGCAGGACCGGTTCGACCAGGACTACGACGCCTAGTCGTTGCACTCGGCTTGGCCGAATTGCGTGGGGCGCCCTTCTTCGTGGAGGGTGCCCTGCGTTTTGTGCGCCCAAGGGGGAGTGGGGTGCGGTGGGGTGGCGGGTGCGGGTGCGTGGGGGCTGGTCGCGCAGTTCCCCGCGCCCCTACGGGGCGCTCGTCGGCCTTGGGGGAAGCTTCGGGCGGGCCCTGTTCGGGGCTTCGCTGTAGTCGGGGGGGACGGCTGCCGGGTGGTCGGTCAGGAGGTCGAGGGCGAGTTGGATGGCGTCGTCCATCTCGACGTGGCGGCCCTCGGCCCAGTCCAGGGGGGTGCGCAGGACCTCCAGGTCGGGGGCGACGCCGTGGTTCTCGACGGACCAGCCGTAGTCCTCGAACCAGGCCGCGTTCATCGGCACCGTGATCACCGTGCCGTCGCCCAGGCGGTGGCGGCCGGTCATGCCGACCACTCCGCCCCAGGTGCGCTGTCCGACGACCGGGCCGAGCTTCAGCAGTTTGATCGCGGCCGTGATCATGTCGCCGTCGGAGGAGGTGGCCTCGTCGGCGAGCGCGACGATCGGGCCGCGCGGGGCGTTGGAGGCGTACGACACCGGCTGGGCGTTCCTCGTCAGGTCCCAGCCGAGGATGGTCCGGGTGAGTTGCTCCACGACGAGTTCGCTGATGTGGCCGCCCGCGTTGCCGCGCACGTCGACGATGAGCGCCGGCCGGGAGACCTCCATCCGCAGGTCGCGGTTGAACTGGGCCCAGCCCGAGCCGCCCATGTCCGGGATGTGCAGGTAGCCGCACTTGCCGCCGCTCATCTCCCGCACCACCTCGCGGCGTTTGGCCACCCAGTCCTGGTAGCGCAGCGGCCGTTCGTCGATCAGCGGGAGGACGGCGACCCGGCGCGGCGGCCCCGACTCGCCCTCGCCCGGGACGAACGTCAGCTCCACCGTGGTGGCCCCCGCGCCCGCGAGCAGCGGGAACGGCCCGGTCACTGGGTCCACCGGTCTGCCGTCGATGTGGGTGAGGACCGCGCCCTCCCGGATGCCGGTGCCGGCGAGCGGGGAACGCGCCTTGGAGTCGGAGGAGTCGCCGGGCAGGATCCGCTTGACCGTCCAGCCGCCGTCCCGGCGTACGAGGTTGGCGCCGAGCAGGCCCTGGAAGCGCTGGTAGTGCGGCGGGCCCTCGTTGCGGCGGGCCGGGGTGACGTAGGCGTGCGAGGTGCCCAGCTCGCCGAGGACCTCGCGGAGGAGGTCCGCGAAGTCGTCGGGGGAGGCGACCCGTTCGAGCAGCGGGCGGTACTGGTCGAGCACCCCGTCCCAGTCGATGCCGCACATCCCGGGGTCCCAGAAGTAGTCCCGGATGAGGCGGCCGGCCTCGGCGTACGACTGGCGCCACTCGGCGGGCGGGTCGACCTCGTGGAGGATGCGGCGCAGGTCGAGCCAGACGGTGGTGTCGCCGTCGCCGGACTCTGTCGACGGCACGGCCCGCAGCTCGCCCTCGTCGACCACGACCAGCCGACTGCCGTCGCCGCTGACCGTGAACCAGTCCAGGTGGTCCACGAGTTCGGACTTTTTCGCCTTGCTGATGTTGAAGTACTCCAGGGTCGGCCGCCCGCTGGTGTCGGCCGGGTTGACGAAGGTCTCGCCCAGCGCGCCCGAGATCGGCCAGCGCAGCCAGACCAGTCCGCCGCCCGCGACCGGGTACATCGCCGAGTACTTGGAGGCGGTGACCGGGAACGGGGTCACGCGGCTCTCCAGCCCTTCCACCTCGACCGTCACCGCGCCGCCCTCACCGGGCTCCTCGTCCTCGACGGGGTCCAGGCCCCCGGCGGCCGGCCGGCCGTCCGGGTTGAGCGCGAACGGGGAGGGGGTCGCCGAGGAGAGCGGGACCAGGTAGGGGCGGCAGCCGAGCGGGAAGGACAGGTCGCCGGTGTGCACGTCGTACACCGGGTCGAAGCCGCGCCAGGACAGGAACGCGAGGTAGCGGCCGTCTCGGGTGAAGACCGGGTTCTCGTCCTCGAAGCGGCCGTTGGTGACGTCGATGACGAGCCGGTCGCTGATGCGGGCCATCTTGATCTGCCGCAGCGAACGGCCGATGCCCGGATGTGACCAGGTCAGCCATGACCCGTCCGGTGAGAAGGCCAGATCACGGACCGGTCCGTTGACCGACTGGATCAACTCGGTGACCACGTCACCGGAACCCGCACCGTCAGCAGAGTCAACGTCGGCAGGCTCTTCGCCGTCAACCTGGTCAATGTCGTCAAGAGAATCAACCGGGACGGCAGAATCAACGGAGTCGGCGGAGGTTTCGACGACCTCGACCTCCTCGGCCACGTCGATGAGCAGCAGCCGGCCGTCGTGTGCGGCCACCGCCAGCCGTTCGCCCAGCGGGTCCGAGACCAGTTCGAGCACCCGGCCCAGCTTCCCGCAGGCCAGCCGGCGCGGTGGGCGGGCGCCGGTCGCCCGGGGCAGGTGGGCGATCTCGACGGCGTCCTCGCCGCCGGCGTCGGTGACGTAGGCGATCTGCCCGGTCGAGCCGAGCATCTCCGGGAGCCGTACCCGTACCCCGGGGGTGTCGGCGATGGTGCGGGCCGGGCCGTCGCGGTGGGTGAGCCAGTGCAGGCTGCCGCGTACGACGACGGCGCTGGCCCGGCCCGTCTCGTCGACGGAGACGCCGTCGACGTGCTGGGCGGCCGGCACCTGGTAGGGGCGGCGCCCGGCCCGGGGCCCGGACAGCCGTACGTCGAGCCTGCGCGGTGCCGCGGCCGGGCCGAGGTCGTCGACGAGCCAGAGGTCGCCCGCGCACTGGTAGACCACGCGCGTGCCGTCGCTGGAGGCGTGCCGGGCGTAGAAGGCGTCGTGGTCGGTGTGCCGGCGCAGGTCGGAGCCGTCGTAGGCGCAGGAGTAGAGGTTGCCGACGCCCTCGTGGTCGGAGAGGAAGGCGATCCGGCCGCCGACGAACATGGGTGAGTGCAGATGGCCGCCGATGCCGTCGAGCAGCCGCTGCCCGTGCAGCCACAGTCGGCCCATGGCGCCGCCCCGGTAGCGCTTCCAGCCGGCCGGCTCGTGCGGCGGGGTACCGGTGAGCAGCAGGGTCCTGCGTTCGTCGGCGATGTCGGCGACCTGGATGTCGGCGACCGGCCCCCAGGGCAGCTTGCGGCCCGGGTCGCCGTCGGTGGAGACCTTGTAGGCCCAGGTGAAATAGGAGAAGGGCTGCCCGTGCGAGGCGACCGCCAGGATGTCCCCCTCCGGAGTCCAGCCGCACACCTGGGTGTCGGCGCTGCCCCAGTACGTCAGCTGCCGGCCGGGGCCGCCGTCGACGTCGACCAGGTGGATCTCGGGGACCAGGCTGCGCCAGCTCGTGTACGCGATCCGGCGGCCGTCCGGCGAGAAGCGCGGGTGGCCGGACTTGGTGCGGTCGACGGTGAGCCGCCAGGCGCGGCCCGGGGCGTCGAGCGAGGTCAGCCAGAGGTCGTCCTCGGCCACGAAGCACAACAGGTCGCCGCTGAGATGCGGCAGGCGCAGATAGCTCACCTCCCCATGCTTTTCCGGGCGCGGAGGGCCAGCAACTCGTGGGAACTCACGGATTTCTCAGTCACGTGAGACAGCACACGTACGAAACGGTTTCGTTTCTGTAGATCGCGGGGTATCTTCGAGAGGCAAGCACGAAGGTGACGAGGGAGCAGTGGAGGGTGAGTGGCATGACTGAGGTCGCAACGGCGCGTCGCAGTCGGATCACGCCTGAGCGCGAGGCCGAGCTGTACGAGGCCGTGCTCGACCTGCTCCGCGAGGTCGGTTACGACGCCCTCACCATGGACGCCGTCGCCGCCCGCACCAAGTCCAGCAAGGCCACCCTCTACCGCCAGTGGGGCGGGAAGGCCGAGCTGGTGGCCAGGGCGGTCCGGTACCAGAAGCCGGGGGGCGCACTCGGCGAGATCGACACCGGGTCGCTCCGGGGCGATCTGCACACCCTCACGATGCGTTCGGACGACTGCGAGATGGAGCAGAACTCCGCGCTGATGCGCGGGCTCGCCATGGCGGTCCACGGCAACCCGGACCTCCTGCAGGCGTTCAGGGAGCATCTGATCGAGCCCGAGATGGCCCAGTTCCGCCAGGTGCTGCAACGGGCGATCGACCGGGGCGAGGTCCGTGCGGACAACCCTGCGATCGACTTCGTGATGCACATGATGATCGGTGGATTCGCCGCCCGTTCGCTGATCGACGAGCAGCCGCCCACCCAGGCCTTCCTGCTGTCGTACATCGACGCCGTGGTGCTTCCCGCCCTCGGCGCACCCACCTGCTGACCCTTCCCCGCAGCCAGCCCACCTGACGTCTCCGCTCACGTCGTCGGGCCGATCAGCCCTGCCACCCACCGGGCCGATCACCCCTGCCCCGAAAACCCCACGACCTGACCGGGAGTACGCCTTCGTGGCCACGTTCCTCTACAAACTGGGCCGTCTCGCCTTTCGGCGACGGCACTACGTCGCCCTCCTGTGGGTGGCGCTGCTGACCCTCGCAGGCGTCGCCGCCGCCTCCGCCCCCGCGGCCGGCTCCAGCTCCTTCTCGATCCCCGGCACCGAGGCCCAGAAGGCCTTCGACCTGCTGGACCAGCGCTTCCCCGGCTCCAGCTCCGACGGCGCCACCGCGCGGGTGGTCTTCAAAGCACCGGCCGGCGAGAAGATGACGGACAAGCTCAACAAGGCCACCGTCAAGAAGACCGTGAAGGAGCTGGCCGACGGCTCGGAGGTCACCTCCGTCACCGACCCGTACAAGCAGCACGCCGTCAGCAAGGACGGCACCGTCGCCTACGCCTCGGTGCGCTACGACGTCTCCGGCACGGAGCTCAAGGACTCCTCCCGCGACGCGCTGGAGGCGGCCGGGCACGACGCCCAGAAGGCCGGGCTGACCGTCGAGGTCGGCGGGGACGCGCTCCAGTCCGGGGCCGACGCGGGAGGCGCCGGAGAGGCCATCGGTCTCGCCATCGCCGCCGTCGTCCTCGTCATCACCCTGGGCTCACTGGTCGCGGCCGGACTGCCGCTGCTGACAGCGATCATCGGCGTCGGCATCGGCGTCTCCACCATCACCGCCCTCGCCAAGGCGCTCGACCTCGGTGACACCACGTCCACACTGGCGCTGATGATCGGTCTCGCGGTCGGCATCGACTACGCGCTGTTCATCGTCTCCCGCTACCGCAGCGAGCTGGCCGAGGGCCGCGACCGCGAGGAGGCGGTCGGCCGCGCCGCCGGTACGGCGGGCTCGGCGGTGGTCTTCGCGGGCCTCACGGTCGTGATCGCGCTCGCGGGTCTCTCGGTCGTCGGCGTGCCGATGCTGACGAAGATGGGCCTCGCGGCGGCTGGCACGGTCGTGGTCTCCGTCCTCATCGCGCTGACCATGATCCCGGCGATGCTCGGCTACGCGGGCCGGCGGGTCAGGGCCGCGGGCGAGAAGCGCCGGACACGCGCCCGTGCCGTCCAGCAGGACAAGCCCGGCCTGGGCGCCCGCTGGGCGAGCTTCGTGGTCCGCCGCCCGGCAGCCGTGCTGCTGCTCGGCGTGGCCGCACTGGGCGCGATCGCCCTCCCCGCCACCCAGCTCGAACTGGGCCTGCCCGACGACGGCTCGCAGCCCACGTCCACGACCCAGCGCCGGGCCTACGACCTGCTGTCCGAGGGCTTCGGTCCCGGCTTCAACGGGCCCCTGATGATCGTGGTCGACGCCAAGGACAGTGACACCCCCAAGGCCGCGGCCACCAAGGTGGCCGACGACATCAAGGGCCTCAAGGACGTCGTGACGGTGACCCCGGCGGCGTTCAACAAGGCCGGCGACACCGCGACGATCACGGTGATCCCGGACTCCAAGCCCTCCTCGGTGCAGACCGAGGACCTGGTGCACGCCATCCGCGACCAGGGCGCCGACGTCAAGGCCGACACCGGCGCGCGGGTCCTGGTCACCGGCACCACCGCCATGAACATCGACTTCTCGCAGAAGCTCAACGACGCGCTGGTCCCGTACCTGGCGCTGGTCGTCGGCCTCGCCTTCCTCCTGCTGATCGCGGTCTTCCGCTCCATCCTGGTCCCGCTCAAGGCGGCCCTCGGCTTCCTGCTCAGCGTGCTCGCCGCGCTCGGCGCCGTCGTCGCGGTCTTCCAGTGGGGCTGGCTCGGCGGCCTGCTCGGCGTCGAGCAGACCGGCCCGATCATGTCGATGATGCCGATCTTCATGGTGGGCGTGGTCTTCGGTCTCGCCATGGACTACGAGGTGTTCCTCGTGACCCGGATGCGGGAGGCGTACGTCCACGGCGAGACGCCCGGCCAGGCCGTGGTGACCGGCTTCCGGCACAGCGCGCGGGTCGTGGCCGCCGCCGCGATCATCATGATCTCCGTCTTCAGCGGCTTCATCACCGCCGGCGAGTCCATGATCAAGATGATCGGCTTCGGCCTCGCCATCGCCGTCTTCTTCGACGCGTTCGTGGTCCGCATGGCGATCGTCCCGGCGGTGCTCGCCCTGCTCGGCAAGCGCGCCTGGTGGCTGCCGAAGTGGCTGGACCGGGTGCTGCCCAACGTCGACGTCGAGGGCGAGGGCCTGCGCGCCCTGTCCGACAAGGACGCCGGGACCGGCCAGGACGACGAGGACCGGGAGCTCGTACGCGTCTGACGTACGGCTCGTGACAGACCGCCGGTGAGGGTCCGTGGGGACGGGGCGCCCTCACCGGCTTCCTCGTGTACCCCGCACTTAACCACTCGCCGCGCCTTCCCCCGCCCCGTTAGCGTGCCCCCATGACGACAGCCGCCACTGACGCCGATGCCGGGGGCCTCGGAGCCCATCCTCGTTTCGCCGCCGCCCTGGAGGAGTTGGGGCTGGGGGAGCTGACCTCCCGGGTCCGGCGGTTCCCGGACGCCACCCGTACCGCCGCCGAGGCCGCCGCCGCGGTCGGGTGCGAGCTGAGCGAGATCTGCAAGTCGCTGATCTTCGCGGCCGACGGAGTGCCGGTGCTGGTGCTGATGGACGGCGCCTCCCGTGTCGACGTGGAACTGGTCCGCAAGGAACTCGGCGCCGCGAAGGTGACCCGGGCCAAGGCGGACGTCGTACGCGAGACGACCGGGTACGCCATCGGCGGCGTACCGCCCTTCGGGCACCGCACGCGCACGCGCGTGCTCGCCGACCGGGCGCTGCTGCGCCACGACGTGGTGTGGGCCGCCGCCGGCAACCCCCACGCCGTCTTCCCGATCGCGCCCGCCGCCCTGGTGGCACACGCCGGCGCCACCGTCGTGGACGTGCGCGAGCCCACCACGTGACCCCGGCGGTCACCGCGGCCGTCCTGTTCGCCGCGGTCACGCACGCCAGTTGGAACGCCATCGCCCACCAGATCAGCGACAAACTCGTCGGCTCCTCGCTGATCGCCGCCGGGAGCGTGCTGATCGGGTCGCTGCTGATGCCGTTCGCCGCCCTGCCGGCGGCCGGCGCATGGCCGTACCTGATCGCCTCCGCGGTCGTCCATGTCGCCTACTTCGCGCTGCTGATGCTCTCCTTCCGGCTCGGGGACTTCGGACAGGCGTACCCGATCGCGCGCGGCACCGCGCCTCTCCTCGTCACCCTGTTCGCCGCCGTGTTCGCGCACGAGGTGCCCGACGCCCCCGCGGCCGCGGGCATCGCCGTCTCCTGCGCCGGGCTCACCGGGGTCGCCCTGTGGGGACTGCGCGGCCGCCGCCCCGACTGGACGGCGATCGGCGCCGCCCTCGCCACCGGCCTGACGATCGCCGCGTACACCGTCCTGGACGGCCTCGGGGTGCGCGCCTCGGGATCCTCCGTGGGCTACATCGCCTGGTTGATCGCCCTCCAGGGTCTCGCGATCCCGGCCTACGCCCTGTACCGCAGACGCGGCGAACTGCTCACCGCGGCCCGTCCGTTCGCGGCCCTGGGGCTCTTCGGCGCCCTGCTGTCCGTCTTCGCCTACGGGCTGGTCCTGTGGGCCCAGACCCGCGCCGAACTCGCTCCGGTCGCCGCGCTGCGCGAGTCGTCGATCATCGTCGGTGCCGCCATCGGGGCGGTCTTCTTCAAGGAGCGGTTCGGGGCGCCCAGGATCGCGGCGGCCGGGCTGGTGGTCCTCGGGATCGGGCTGATGCTGCACGCGGGGTAGCCGACGGATCGAAACATGGCGAACGTACGTAAAACGCCCGCCTGTTGTTCGCGTCGGCAGGAAGTCAGGGGCGGGTCAAGCGGACTTGCCGTTGCCTTGACGAACCGTTCCACGGCCGTTCAGCCGAGCGTCTGTGCCCGGGGTGTGTGTTCTCCATAAAGTCCCTGCGGATTGCGGAAGAAGGGACGCATGGGACTCATGGACACACTCCACGCAGTCCGGGCCCGCGGGATCACCAAGTGCTTCGGCGACGTCGTCGCGCTGGACGCCGTGGACCTGGACGTGACGCAAGGTCAGATCCACGGACTGGTCGGGCCGAACGGCGCCGGCAAGACGACCCTGCTCGGCCTCCTCCTGGGGCTCGCCGCGGCCGACGGCGGCCGGCTGGAGATCCTGGGGACGCCGGTCGAGCGGGCGCTCACCGCTCCCGACGGCGTCGCCGGCTTCGTGGACGCGCCCGGTCTCTACCCCTCGCTCACCGCCCGGCAGAACCTCGCCGCGCTGGCCACGCTCCGCGGACTCGACACCGGGACCAGGGGGACGGCGGGTATCGACGACGTGCTCGCCGAGGTCGGGCTCACCGATGTCGCCGACGACAAGACCCGCGGCTTCTCCCTCGGCATGCGCCAGCGGCTCGGGCTCGCCGCCGCCCTGCTCACCCGGCCCCGGCTGCTCGTCCTCGACGAGCCGTCCAACGGCCTCGACCCGGCCGGCAAGAGGCACGTGCACGGCGTCCTCACCCGGCTCGCCGCCGACGGCACCGCGGTGGTGCTCTCCAGCCACCGGATGGACGACCTGGAGGCGCTGTGCTCCGAGGTGACCATCCTCGCCACCGGCCGCGTCGTCTTCTCCGGCCCGCTGGCCAAGCTGGCCGCCGAGAACCGTGAACTCGACTACCGGCTGCGTACCTCCGACGCCGAGGCCGCGCGCCGGCTCGCCGCTGACGTGACCGGTGTCCGGATCGTCGACGACACCGGCCCCGGCCTGCGGAAGGACCCCGACGTGCTCGTCGTACGCGCCCTGGTGCCCGCCCTCGACGAACTCGTCACCGAGGTCGTGCGGTCGGGTGTCGCGGTACGCGAACTCGCCCCCGTCGTCTCGCCCCTCGAAGCCGCGTTCCTCGCCCTCACCGAGCACCAGGAGTCCGGCCGATGACCACGACCAGCGCGACCACCGCGCCCGCCGCGACCGTCGCCGAAGCCGCCGTCGCCCGCCGGGTCCCCGTGTCCCGCGGCTACCGCTTCGAGCTGGTGAAGCTGGTCTCGCAGTGGCGGATCCGGCTGCTGGTGCTCGCCTGCTGGATCGCGCCGGGTCTGTTCGTCGCGGGGGTCGGCCAGCAGAGCACGCTGCCCGCCGACACGCTGTTCGGACGCTGGATGCACGCCACCGGCTGGGCCGGGCCGCTGGTGATGCTCGGCTTCGCGGGCACCTGGGCGCTGCCGCTGCTGACGTCGGTGGTCGCCGGTGACGTGTTCGCCGCCGAGGACCGGCTCGGCACCTGGCGCCACCTGCTGGTGGCGGTCCGCTCGCCCGCGCGGATCTTCGTGGCGAAGTCACTGGCCAGCCTCAGCGTGATCCTGCTGCTGGTGGCCGGACTGGCCGCCTCCAGCACGCTCGGCGGTCTTGCGTCGGTCGGCGACCAGCCGCTGGTCGGCCTCGACGGCCACCTGCTGTCGCCCGGCGACGCGGCCGGCCGGGTCCTGCTCGCCTGGCTCGCGGCCCTCGCCCCGACCCTCTCCCTCGCCGCGATCGGCCTGCTCGGTTCGGTCGCCCTCGGCCGCTCCCCGATGGGCCTGCTGCTGCCCCCGGTCGTCGCGCTCGCGATGTCGGTCGCCCAGATGCTGCCGCTGCCCGTCGCCGTGCGCCTCGCCCTGCCCGGCTACGCCTTCGTCTCCTGGAACGGCCTGTTCACCAGCCCCGCGCAGCTCGCCCCGCTCCTCATCGCCGTCGCGGTGAGCCTGGCGTGGGCGGTGCTCGCCACGGTCCTCGCCTATGCGCTGTTCGTACGGCGGGACTTCACCAACCCGGCCTACGACGGCTCCGGGCGCCGCGCGCTCACCCTCGGCGTGCTGCCGCTGGCCGCGCTGACCGCCTTCACCGTCGGCGCGGTCGCCGTGGCCACCCCGTCGACCGGCTCCGGGATCAAGCAGGACAAGGTGCAGAAGTCCCTCGCCACGGTCTTCGGCCACCTCTACCGGCTGCAGACCGAGCAGCTGCACCGCCCCGCCGTCACCGAGGCCCAGCTGAAGGCCGTGGCGGCATGCACCAAGAGCGACGGCCGGTCCGCCCAGGAGGGCGCGGGCAACGACTGGCGTTGCGTCGTCAGCTGGCACCTCCCCGGCGTCACGGCGGTCACAGGGACGGCGGTCTACCAGCTCGACATCACCTCGGACGGGCGGTTCGTGGCCGACGGCGACGGTCCCAAGGAAGTCAACGGCTACTTCCTGGTACGGACCTCGACCGGCGACGCCCCGAATCCGCTGTGGCAGTTCGACGGCAACGTCGACCTGCTCGACACACACTGAAGGGAACAGTTCCGTGCAGGTAACCCGCCAGCGCCGGATCAACGAGAAGAAGCAGTTCCACCTCTTCGGCAGACACGTCGGCCGCCAGACCCTGCTGGTGACGGCGGGTATCGCCGTCGCCCTCGGCGTCACGGGCACCGCGGTCGCCTCGACCTACCAGTTCGGCACCCAGCAGGTCGGCCAGACCACCGCCAACGGCCAGGTCGTCTCCGCCGACCAGTACATCAACCCCTACGGCACCCGCAGCGTCATCAACGACGGCAAGATCATGTCGTCGGTCGTCAGCCCGGACGGCACCCATCTCGCCGCCTCCGTCGCGGACGGCGACGCCTCCCTGGTCGTCGTCGACCTGGCGACCGGTCAGGTCAAGCAGAAGATCGGCACCAACGCCGCCGACGACCTGCGCATCAGCAGCGGCGCGGTGGGCCAGGAGGGCCCGACCTACTCGCCCGACGGCAAGCAGCTGTGGCTGGGCCAGGCGAACGGCTACACCAAGTTCACCGTCAACGCCGACGGCACCCTCGCCAACCCCACGGCCGTCACCATCGCGGCCGACGGCTCCAAGCAGGCGCTGGTGGGCGCGGCCGTGTTCTCCGCCGACGGCTCCACCGTGTACTCCGCGGTCAACGGCCAGAACAAGGTGGTCGCCATAGACGCGGCGACCGGAACGATCAAGCAGACCTGGGCGGTCGGCAACGCCCCGCGCGGTCTCGCCCTGGTCGGCGGCAAGCTCTACGTCAGCAACGAGGGCGGGCGCCCGGCCAAGGCCGGCGACACCACCATCAACTCCTACGGCACCAATGTCGTGGCGAACCCGAAGACCGGTGCCAGCACCACCGGCACGGTCAGCGTCATCGACACCGCGGACCCGTCCGCCGCCGTCGGCACCGTCGACGTCGGCCTGCACCCGACCGCCGTGTACGCGAGCAAGGGCGCGGTGTTCGTCACCAACACCGCCGACAACAGCGTCTCGGTCATCGACAGCGGCAAGGACAAGGTCGTCCAGACGATCTCCACCCAGCCGTGGCCCGAGGCCTCCGTCGGCTACGAGCCGAACGCGGTCACCCTCACCGACGACGGCCGCCTCCTGGTGACCCTCGGCCGCGCCAACGCCGTCGCCGTCTACCGGTACAGCTCCCCGCAGCAGCCGGCCCGCTACGTCGGCCTGCTGCCCACCGACTACTACCCGTCCGGGGTCACCGCCCTCGGCAAGAAGATCGTCGTCGCCAACACCCGCGGCATCGACGCGCTCCGTCCCGACGCCGCCGGGCACAACACGCACGACACCACGTCGAGTCTCACCCAGTTCACGATGCCGAGCGACCAGGTCGTCAGGTCCGAGACGAACAAGGTGTTCAAGCAGAACGGCTGGACGTCCAACTCGGTCAGGACCGCCAAGGCCAACAGCCACAAGAAGGCCGTCCCGGTCCCGAAGCGGATCGGCGACCCGTCGACGATCAAGCACGTCTTCCTGCTCGTCAAGGAGAACCGCACCTACGACCAGGTCTTCGGCGACCTCCCGCAGGGCAACGGAAACTCCTCGCTCACCCAGTTCGGCGAGAACGTCACGCCGAACCAGCACGCGCTGGCCGAGCAGTTCGGCCTGTACGACAACTTCTACGACATCGGCACCAACTCCGCCGAGGGCCACAACTGGCTGATGCAGTCGGACAACCCGGAGTACACCGAGTCGTCGGCCGGCGAGTACACCCGCAGCTACGACACCGAGGACGACGTCCTCGGCCACCAGAAGACCGGGTTCATCTGGACCGGCGCGCAGGCGGCCGGGCAGACCGTCAAGGACTTCGGTGAGTTCCAGTCGTACGAGAGCAAGCCGGCCGGCGCGACCTGGCAGAACCTGTACTGCGACAGCAAGAACATGGCCGCGACCGGCGCGCAGACCGCCTACCCCATCAAGACGGGCTCGGCGATCCCCTCGCTCAACGACGTGTCGGTGCAGGGCTTCCCGCTGTTCGACCTCAACGTCCCGGACATCTACAAAGAGCAGATCTGGAAGCAGGACTTCGAGAAGAACGGTCCGGCGAACCTGAACATGTTCTGGTTCTCCAACGACCACACCGGCGGCCCCGCCAACGCGGCCGCCGAGGTCGCCGACAACGACCTCGCGGTCGGCCGCATGGTCGACGAGATCACCCACAGCAAGTACTGGAAGGACTCGGCGATCTTCGTCGTCGAGGACGACTCCCAGGCCGGCCTCGACCACGTCGACGGCCACCGCGCCCCGGTCCAGGTCATCAGCCCGTACGCGCAGCACGGCAAGGTCGACGACCACTACTACTCGCAGATCACCATGGTCCGCACCATCGAGCAGATCCTCGGCGTGCACCCGATGAACCAGCTCGACAGCGCAGCCACCCCGATGTACGGGGCGTTCACGAGCAAGGCGGACGACACGCCGTTCACGGCGGTCCCGAACCGGACCTCGCTGACCCTCGGCGTGAGCCCGCAGCCGAGCTGTGGCTCGGACACCCCGGCGGCCCAGGACGCCAAGGCGGCGGCCGCGCCGACGTCGGTGTCCGTCCCGGCGGCCGAGGCCAAGGTCGCGGCGCAGTGGCAGACGTGGGCCTCGCACCAGCGGCTGACCGGCAAGAACGCGGTGCCGGACTACGCGAACCCCACCCAGATGAACCGTTACACCTGGTACCAGACCCACAACTGGACCAAGCCCTACCCCGGCGACAAGAAGATCTACTCGCCGAACGACGTGCCCGGCGCCTACCTCCCGTCGGCGGAGAACGACGGCTGAGTCCGGCCCGCTCACGCGCAGGGACCCCGGCCGCGAGGGCCGGGGTCCCCGGCGTTTTCCGGCGCGCCGCCGGGATACCTGGATGCCGCGCGCCGGCCGGCCCGCGGTACGTCAAGCTGGCTGCGCACCGTACGGAGACAGGGAGACGTCATGACCGACAAGCCGACCGTGGGCATGCTGGGCACCGGCATCATGGGCGCCGCGATGGCCCGCAACCTCCTGAAGGCCGGGCACACCGTCCGGGTGTGGAACCGCACCCGCGCCAAGGCGGAGCCCCTCGCGGCCGACGGCGCCCAGGTCACCGGCACACCGGCCGAGGCCGTCGAGGGCGCCGACGTCGTCCTGACCATGCTGTACGACGGCGCGACCGCTCTGGAGACCCTGCGGGAGGCGGCCGGGTCGCTGCGGCCCGGAGCCGTCTGGGTCCAGTCGACCACCGCGGGCCTCGACCAGATCCCCGCACTGGCCGCGTTCGCCGCCGAGCACGGCCTGGTCTTCTACGACGCCCCGGTCCTCGGCACCCGCCAGCCCGCCGAGGCCGGACAGCTCACCGTCCTGGCCGCGGGGCCGGAGCAGGACCGGGAGAAGGTCACGCCCGTCTTCGACGCGATCGGCGCCCGCACGGTGTGGACCGGCGACGACGGGTCGACGGCCGCCGCGACCCGGCTGAAGCTGGTCGCCAACAGCTGGGTCCTCGCGGCCACCGCGGCGACCGGCGAGGTGGTCGCGCTGGCCCAGGGGCTCGGCGTGGACCCGCAGCGCTTCTTCGACCTGATCGCGGGCGGCCCCCTCGACATGGGCTACCTGCGGGCCAAGGCCGGGCTGATCCTCGACGGCGGGCTGACCCCGCCGTCGTTCGCGGTGGACACGGCCGGGAAGGACGCCCGGCTGATCGTCGACGCCGGCGAGAGCCACGGCGTGCGCCTGGACGTCGCCCGGGCGGCCGCCGAACGCTTCGCCCGCGCCGCCGCCCAGGGGCACGCCGACGAGGACATGGCCGCCGCGTACTTCGCCAGCTTCGAGGACAAGTAGCCCGGGTCCTCGGCAGCAGGCCTCGGGGCCCGGGCCGACGTGACGGGCCGGGCCCCGAGGGAGCACCCTGGAAGCAGTGATTCCGGAGGTGGTCCCGTGATGAACATGATGAAAACCGCTGTGGGATGGCATGTCGAGATGGAGTTCCTGGAGGACGACACGCACACGCGCGCGGTGGCCCTGGTACGCCTGCCCGACGGCACCGAGGTACGGGCGCACGGCCACGCGAGCCGGCACGAGTCCGACAGCAACCAGCCCAGAGTCGGCGAGGAGATCGCCGGCGCCCGCGCCCTGAACGAACTGGCCATGCAGTTGCTGTCCAAGGCGCACGGCGAGATCGACGCACTGTCGGGGCGGCACTCGCACCCGATCAACGTGTGAGCGGCAGGCGGGAGCGCGGGTGCGTGCGGTGGTTACGACAGCGCCGTGCGCACCGCGCGCACCAGCGCCTGCGCCCGCGGGTCCGCCGTCACGCTCTTGCGGAAGCCGTTGGTGACGTAGCCGAAGGCGATGCCCGACTCGGGGTCCGCGAAGGCGAGCGCGCCGCCGCGGCCCGGGTGGCCGAAGGAGCCGGGGGAGAGCAGCGGGGACGCGCTGCCGTGCAGCATGTAGCCGAGCCCGAAGCGGGTGGCGACCACCAGCACCCGGTCGGGACCGGCGGACTGCTCGGCTCGGGCCAGCTCCACGGTCTCCGGCGTGAACAGCCGCCTGCCGCCGTCGACCTCGCCGATCAGGGAGGCGTAGAAGCGGGCCAGGCCGTCGGCGGTGGCGATGCCGTTGGAGGCGGGCAGGGCGGCCGCGCGGTAGGCGGGGTCGTTCTCGTCCGGGAGCGGGCTGATCGCGCCGAACGCCCGGCGGGTCAGCGAGCCGGGGTCGGCGTACGCCTCGGAGACGGCCCGCTTGGGCCGGGTCCGCAGCGCACCCGCGGTCTCCGGCGCCGGTACCGGCCCGACGCGCCCCACGCGCGCCCGTTCCGCATCGGGCAGCCCGAGCCACAGCCCGGCGCCGATCGGCCCGGCGATCTCGTCCGCGATCCACTCGCCGACGGTCCGCCCGGTCACCCGCCGCACCAGCTCGCCGGTCAGCCAGCTGTACGTCTGCGCGTGGTAGCCGTGGTCGGTGCCCGGCTCCCACACCGGCGCCTGCGCCGCCACGGCGGCCGCGCCGAGGTCGGGGTCGGCGGCCTCCGCGGGCGTGAGCGGCCGGTCCAGCACCGGCACGCCCGCGCGGTGCGCGAGCAGCTGCCGCACCAGCGTCCGCTCCTTGCCGGCCGCCTTGTACTCCGGCCAGTGGTCACCCACCGGCGCGTCCAGGTCCAGCTCCCCGCGCTGGTGCAGGAGCAGCAGGACGGCGGCGGCGACGCCCTTGGTCGCCGAGCGCACGACCTGGGCGGTGCCGTGCTCCCAGGGCGCCTTGCCGGCGTCCCCGTCGAAGTCCCGGGCACCGCCCCACAGGTCGACGATCCGGTGCCCGTCCCGGTACACGGCCACCGCCGCGCCCCGGTCCCCGAGCCGCTCGAAGTTGCCCGCGAACGCGTCCCTGACCGGCTCGAAGCCCACCGCCACAGTGCCGTGCACGTCCACGTCCGGATCCCTCCACCCACTCGCCGGTGACAGTGAGTGGAACATGGCCGCGGGGCCCCGGATTCCTCGGTACGACGTGGTCTGCGGCACGTGCCCGGGGTCAGCCGAGCACGATCGTCACCTCGATGTTCCCGCGCGTGGCGTTCGAGTACGGGCAGACCTCGTGGGCGGCGTCCACCAGCTTCGCCGCGATGTCCGCGTCCAGCACCGGGAGCGAGACGCTGAGCGCGACCGCGAGGCCGTAGCCGCGCTGCTTGTTGGGGCCGATGCCCACCTTCGCGGCGACCGTGGAGCCGGTCAGGTCGTAGCCCGCGCGGTTGCCGACGAGGATCAGCGCGTTGTGGAAGCAGGCGCTGTAGCCCGCCGCGAACAGCTGCTCCGGGTTGGTGCCGTTGCCGTCCCCGCCCAGCTCCGGCGGCATCGCGACCTTGAGGTCGATCTGGCCGTCCTGACTGCTCACATACCCGTTCCGGCCGCCGTGCGCGGTCGCCTCGGCGACATACATGATCTTCGTCGGACGAGAGTCGACGGTGGCGCCTTCGATCACGGCGGGACCTCCCCCAGGGCGGAAACGGTGGTGGGCAACACAGAAGTGTGCAAGCACATCGTGCACAAGGTACCGACCGGTAGGAAGCCCTGCGGCCACCAGGGGGGTGGAAACCGTGGGTAACACCCGACGGCTACAACGGCCGCACGGCCGCCCGGCCCGCCCGCTCCGCGAGGTCCCGCAGCTCCTCGCGCAGCCGGGCCACGTCGGCCCCGCCGAGTCCCGTCGTCGTGAGCAGGGCGCCGGGGATGCGCGCCGCGCGCTCCCGTAGTTCCTCCGCGCGCCCGGTGCACGCGACGAGCACCGAGCGCTCGTCCCGCTCCGAGCGCTCCCTGCGTACCAGCCCCGCCCCCTCCAGCCGCTTCAGCAGCGGCGACACCGTGCCGTAGTCGAGCCGGAGCGCCTCCGCCAGTTCCTTCACCGTGGTCTCGCCCCGCTCCCACAGGACGAGCAGTACGAGGTACTGCGGGTAGGTGAGCCCGAGTTCGTCGAGGAGCGGGCGGTAGGCGGCGGTCACGGCGCGCTGCGCGGCGTACAGCGCGAAGCACAGCTGGTCGTCCAGCCGCGGCGGCCCCACAGGGGTCCCGGCGTCCTCTTGATGCGTCACGCCCCCATTGTCACGGACGCGGGACGAACCCGAAGGGCAGTTCAAGGCGGTGGGCGCGCATCAGTTCCTCGTCGGCCAGGAGTTCGGCGGTGGGCCCGTCGGCGGCGATCGTGCCGTCGCTGAGCACCAGGGAGCGCGGGCACAGCTCCAGGGCGTATGGGAGGTCGTGGGTGACCATCAGGACCGTCACGTCCAAGGAGCGCAGGATGTCGGCGAGTTCGCGCCGGGAGGCCGGGTCGAGGTTGGAGGAGGGCTCGTCCAGGACGAGGATCTCCGGTTCCATGGCGAGGACGGTCGCCACCGCCACCCGGCGGCGCTGCCCGAAGGACAGGTGGTGCGGCGGGCGTTCGGCGAAGCCGGCCATGCCGACCCGGTCCAGGGCGGTACGCACGCGTGCCTCCAGCTTCGCGCCCTTCAGCCCGGCCACCGCCGGCCCGAACGCCACGTCCTCGCGGACCGTCGGCATGAACAGCTGGTCGTCCGGGTCCTGGAAGACGATGCCGACCCGGCGCCTGATCTCCGCCATGTGCCGCCTGCCGACGGGCAGTCCGGCCACCGTCACCGTGCCCGTGCCGCCGCCCAGGATGCCGTTGAGGTGCAGCACGAGGGTGGTCTTCCCGGCGCCGTTCGGCCCGAGCAGCGCGACCCGTTCGCCGCGTGCGACGGAGAAGTCCACGCCGAACAGCGCCTGGTGCCCGTCGGGGTAGGCGTAGGCGAGGCCGGAGACCTCCAGGGAGGCGGGAGCGGAGGCGGGAACAGCGGTCACAGGGCCCATCCCAACAGGCAGACGACAAGGGCGGACAGCGGCAGCGCGAGGGCGTACGACCACTCGGCCCGGGACGCGGTCACCTCGTCGACGACCGGCATCGAACCGGAGTACCCCCGGCTCACCATGGCCAGGTGGACGCGCTCCCCGCGTTCGTAGGAGCGGATGAACAGCGCGCCCGCGGACTTCGCGAGCACGCCCCAGTGGCGTACGCCCCGCGCCTCGAAGCCGCGCGACCGACGGGCGATCCGCATCCGGCGCATCTCGTCGGTGATGACGTCGCCGTAGCGGATCATGAAGGAGGCGATCTGGACGAGCAGCGGCGGCAGCTTCAGCCGCTCCAGGCCGAGGAGCAGCTCGCGCAGCTCCGTGGTGGCCGCCAGGAGGACGGAGGCGGCGACGCCCAGCGTCCCTTTCACCAGCACGTTCCAGGCGCCCCACAGACCGTTCACGCTGAGCGAGAGGCCCAGCACGCCGACCTGCCGGCCCTCCGCGACGAACGGCATCAGGACCGCGAAGGCGACGAACGGCACCTCGATCAGCAGCCGCTTCAGCAGGAAGCCGGCGGGCACGCGCGCGTGGCGCGCGACGACCGCGATCAGCACGGCGTACAGCGCGAACGCCCACATCGCCGTGCGCGGGGTCGAGACCACGACGACCACGAAGGCGAGGGCGGCGGCGAGCTTGGTGTGCGGCGGGAGGGCGTGCACGCGCGAGTGGGCGTGCCGGTAGAGCCGGTGCACGTGCCCGGCACCCACGTCAGCGCACCTCCGCAGGGGCGCCGGTACGGCGCCTGCGCACCGCCCAGAACACGGCGCTGCCCGCGACCACGGTCGTACCGACCCCGATGACGCCCGCGAGGCCGCCGGAGAGCCGGGCGTCCGAGACGTCCTCGACGCCGTAGTCGGCGAGCGGGGAGCCGGCCGAGGCGTGCTCCTTCGTCTTCGTGTCGATGCCGTGGTCGTGGGCGACCTTCTCCAGGCCGTCGGGGCTGGCGGACGCGCAGTGGCTGACGAACCCGGCGAGCACCAGGGAGGCCGCCAGACCGCTGATCCACAGCGCGCGGCGGGAGGTGCGCGCCGCAACGGGCGCGGTCGGCTCCGGCACGTCCACCAGGACGCCGTTCACGCGCAGCTTCAGCCCCTGCCGCAGCCCGCGCGCCCCGTACACCAGGTCGGGGCGTACGGCGATGACCGCGCCGACCGTGAGCGCGGTGATCGCGGCCTCGCCGACGCCGATGAGGACGTGCACGCCGATCATGGCGCCGGCCACCTTGCCGATGGCGACGTCGGTGGTGCCGCCGACCGCGTAGAGGAGCGTGAAGGCGACGGCGGCGGCGGGTACGGAGAGCAGGGCGGCGACGAAGGCGGCGCCGGTGACCGAGCGCCGGCTGCGGGGCAGGACCTTCAGCAGGCCGCGGAAGACGGCGTGGGCGACCACCGTCGTGACGATCGCCATGTCGGTGATGTTGACGCCGAGCGCGCTCAGCCCGCCGTCCGCGAACAGGATGCCCTGCATGAGGAGGACCACGGACACGCACAGGACGCCCGTGTAGGGGCCGACGAGTATCGCGGCGAGCGCCCCGCCCAGCAGATGGCCGCTTGTTCCGGCCGCGACGGGGAAGTTGAGCATCTGTACGGCAAAGATGTACGCCGCCACCAGGCCGGCCAGCGGCGCGGTGCGCTCGTCGAGCTCACGGCGGGCCCCGCGCAGGCCGACCGCGAGGGCACCGGCCGCGACCACGGCCGTGACCGCGGAGGTGGGGGCGTCGATGAATCCGTCAGGTACATGCACGGTTCGATTTTAGGGTCCTATTGCGAAGCTTTTGCAAGAGCGAGAAGGTCGTCACATCCGGAATCGCGCGCGAGGTGCGGCGACCCCGTCAAGCGCAAAACGGAAAATGTGCGACATTGGATAAGAAAGCGGATGCACAACTTTCGCGCGGATCACGGAGCGTAAAGGGCAGTCCGATGTCTGTAGTCGAGCAGTATGCGCGAGCCCACATCGTCACGGACGAGGACGCGCGGGACGAGCCGCCCGCGGTCCCCGTCGTCCTGCGCTACGACCCCGACGCCGACCCGCGGTCGGTACAGGTCGGCCTGCCCGGCACGGACGAGTGGACGTTCTCGCGCTCGCTGCTGGAACAAGGCCTCAGGGCGCCCGCGGAGAGCGGAGACGTACGCGTGTGGCCGCTCGGGCGGGTCCAGGCCGTGGTGGAGTTCCACTCCGACCACGGCACGTCGGTGGTGCAGTTCGAGTCGAAGGCGCTGCTGCGGTTCCTCCGGCGGACGTACATGGCCACTCCCGTGGCCGGATGAAGCGACCCTGCGGCGCTGGGCGCTGCGCCGGATGTGCCGCGATAGCCGTCTGCCGACTGCGCGGCCGTCGTGGCTGGTCGCACGGTTCCTCCCCCAGCCTTCGGCCGGGGGTACCCCCAGCGCCCCGAGGGGCGCTGCCGTCGGACCCGCTTAGAGCGACGCTCCGAGCTTCAGCAGTGCCGCCACGATCGGTCCGGCCGTGTCGCCGCCGTGCCCGCCCGCCTGGACCACGCCCGCCGCGGCGAAGTCCCCGCAGTACGCGGTGAACCAGCCGTTCGGCTTCTTCTGGCCGTCGACCTCGGCCGAGCCGGTCTTGGCGCCGCAGCTCGAACTCAGTCCCGACATCGCCTTGGCCGCCGTACCGTACGCCGCCGTGTACTGCATGACCTCCTTCAGCTGCGACTGCGTCTTCGACGACATCGTGCGCGAGGCCTTCGCGATCGTCCGGTTGTCGACGCTCGGGGCGACCAGGTAAGGCTGATGGAAGGAGCCGGTGTCCACCGTGGCCGACACCGACGCCATGTTCAGCGGGTTCATGCGCACCCCGCCCTGCCCGATCAGCGAGGCGCCCATCTGCGCGCCGCTCTGCACCGGGACCGAACCGTCGAAGGTCGGGACGCCGATGGCCCAGTTGTTCATGCCGAGGCCGTAGACCTGCTGGGCCTCGGTGGTCAGGTCGCTGTTGGAGAGCTTGGGCGCGAAGTCGATGAAGGCGTTGTTGCAGGAGGCGCCGAAGCTCAGCTTGAACGTGCCCTTCTTGATCTCGGAGTCGTCGTCGTTGTGGAACGTCCACCCGGCGAGCTTGTACGTCTTCGGGCAGGGGTGCGAGGCGTCCGGGGTGATGAGCCCCTTCTCGAACAGCATGGTCGACGTGACGATCTTCATCGTGGAGCCGGGCGCAAGGGAGCCCTGGAAGGCCACGTTGAAGCCGTGGCTGGAGTTGGCGACGGCGAGGACCTCGCCGGTCGACGGGCGCATCATCACGACCGAGGCGTTCTTCTGCGTCATGACCTGCTTCTCGGCGGCCGCCTGCAGGGTCGGGCTGAGCGTGGTCTTCACGGTGCCCGGCGTGCCCTTGCTGAGCTCCAGGAGCGTCTTGTCGGACAGCTTGGCCTTCTCGGACGCCGCGCCGCGCACCACGCGCAGTTCGACGCCCGCCTTGCCGCCGGCCTTCTTGCCGAACTTCTCCCGCAGCCCGTCGAGGACCGAGCCCAGCGACGGGTACTTGGCGGTGGTGATCTCCCCGCCGTCGCGGTCCAGGGCCTTGATCGGCGGGGTGCCGGACTCGCCGGTGACCAGGGTGTCGCCGTCCGCGAGGTCCGGGTGGACGACCGCGGCGTGCCAGTTCACCACCGGCTTGCCGTCGCTGGTCCGGCGGATCACCTTGAACGCGGAGTCGTACGACAGGGGCTTGCTGACGCCCTTGTACGACACGGTCGCCTTGACGGAGAACGGGACCTTGTCGCCGGTGCGGGTGCCCTCGGTGAGGGTGACGCCCGTGACGTGGGCGTCCTTGGCATAGCCGGTGAGGAGCTTGATGCAGGCCTTGCTGTCGTCCGTGACGGCGGCGGCCTGCGTGACCTTGCCCTGCTGCCAGGACGACAGGAAGGTGCGCGCCGTCGTCCGCACCTCGGTGGCGGACAGCGGGCCGGTCTTGACGGGCTTGTGGTCGGCCGTCTTCGCCGTCGACGCGTCGGCGGCCCCGCCGTCGTAGAGCGCGTAGAGGCCGAAGCCCACGCCGCCGACGACGACGGCGATCACCCCGCCGATGACGGCGGGTCTGTGCTTCCGTCGCTCGGCGACGCGCCTTCTCTTGCCCACTGGTCAGTTCCTCCGCGCATTCCCCAGGGTCCCCGCCGCCCCGTAGCCCTCACGCTCCCCAACGACGACACCAGCCTAGAGTCCCGGCCTGTGGGGGTGACGTCAGCCTCCGATCCGTAGCACGCTTGCGACAATCGGACCGGCCGCGTCGATGCCGTGGCCGCCGTCCTGGGTCATGGCCGCGGCCGCCACGTCGTTGCGGTAGCCGGCGAACCAGCTGTTCGACTTGGTCTGGCCGTCGACCTCCGCCGAACCCGTCTTGGCGCCGATGCTGCCGCTCAGCCCGCGCATCACACCGGCGGCGGTGCCGCTGGTCGCGGTGCGGTTCATCATCGCGCGCAGCTGGCCGACCGTGGCGGGCGACAGACCCTTCGCGGTGGCCAGTTCACGGCCGTCCAGCTTCTGCGAGACGAGCACCGGCTGCCGGAAGGTACCGGTCATCGCGGTCGCCGCCACCGACGCCATGTTCAGCGGGGACATCTGCACCTGGCCCTGGCCGATCAGGTTGGCCGCGGTGTCAGGGCCGCCGGAGGCGGGGACCCGGCCGTCGAAACTCGGGATGCCCACCTTCCAGTTGTTCTTCCCGAGCCCGAACCGGTCCTCGGCCTCCTTGGTCAGCGAGTCGACCTGGACGGAGTCCGCGTACTTCACGAACGCCGTGTTGCAGGAGCGCGCGAAGCTGTCCGAGAGGGTGGCCTTCTCGTCCGGCTGGAGTCCCTTGAGGTTGCTGAAGGTCTGGCTCTGCCAGGTCGCGGTCGGCGGGCAGGGCGCCGGGCCGGTCGCCGTGGTCAGGCCGGTGTCGATGAGGGTGGCCGCGCTGATGATCTTCATGGTGGAGCCGGGCGCCAGCTCGCCGAGGAAGGCCGCGTTGAAGCCGTCCTCGCGGTGGTTGGCGACCGCCAGCACCTCGCCGGTGCTGGGCTTGACGGCCACCACCGAGGACTCGGCGTACTTCGTCACCGCGGTCTCGGCGGCGGCCTGCACGCGCGCGTCGAGCGTCGTCCGCAGCTTGCCCGCCCTGCCCTCCTTGAGGGTCAGCAGGGTGGTGTCGGCGGACTCCTGGGACGCGTGCTGGATGACCAGCTCCACGCCCGGGGTGCCGCCCGCCTTGTCGCCGTACCGGCTGCGCAGCTCGTCCAGGATCGGGCCCAGGGACGGGTACTTGTCCTTCGTGAGGACCGTGCCGTTGCGGTCCACGGCCTCGATGGGCGGGCTGGCCGCCTCGCCGGTGGACAGGGTGTCGCCGCGCTTCAGCTCCGGGTGGACCACCGACGGGTCCCAGTCGACCAGGGCGCGATGCGTGGTCTCGCCGCGCACGATCGTCAGGCGGCTCTTGTAGGCGAGCGGCTTCGACTGCCCGCCGTAGGACACGGTCGCCTTCACGCTGTACGGGACGGTGGCGCCGGTCGCCTTGCCGGGCGTGATGTGCACGTCCTTGATGTGCGCCACGTCGCTGAACGAGGTGAGTACCGGTTCGGCGTCGGCGGAGTCGTTCGTGAGCGACGCCGCGGTCGCCGACTGGCCCTTCTCCCAGGCCGTGAAGAACTTCTGCGACGCGTCCTCGACCTCGTCCTTCGTCGGCGGCCCGGTCCGCACGGCCGGTGTGCCGTCACCGTGCAATGCCGACAGGACGTTGTAGGCGCCGTACCCGCCCCCGCCCAGCACGGCTGCGCAGACGCCGCCGATCAGGGCGCCCTTGACCCCCTTGCGCATGGTGCGAAAGTCCCTCCCCGTGAGCTTTTGCCGCATTTTGTGAACGCGTTCAAAAGCTGATTGTGGGTCGCACTCTAGGTCGTTGTGGGGACCCTGTGACAGGTGTTGACCGATTGTTGGCCGAACTGGTGGCCCAACAGAGATCAGGGATGTGGCTCACACCCAGGTGTCGAGCCACATACGTGAACGCCAGGAGTCGATGGGGATCGCCGTGCCCGTGTACAGCGGCCAGAAGTAGATGAAGTTCCAGGCGATCAGCAACACCAGGACGCCCGCGCTCGACGCGCCGACCAGGCGGCGGGTGTCACTGGAGCCCGGCGGGCCGATGATCGCGCCGATCATCATGGCCACCGCGAGACACAGGAACGGCACGAAGACGACGGCGTAGAAGAGGAAGATCGTGCGCTCCTGGTACATGAACCAGGGCAGGTAACCGGCCGCGATGCCGCACGCGATGGCACCGGCCCGCCAGTCGCGGCGGAACGCCCACCGCCACAGGATGTAGGCGATCGCGAAGCAGGCCGCCCACCACAGCAGCGGGGTGCCGATCGCGAGCACTTCGCGGGCGCACTTCTGGCCGGCGTCCGACGGGCAGCCGTCCACGCCCGGGGACGGCGACTCGTAGTAGTACGACACCGGGCGGCCCAGCACCAGCCAGGACCACGGGTTCGACATGTACGTGTGCGGAGACGACAGGCCGACGTGGAACAGGTACACCTCGTGCTCGTAGTGCCACAGGCTGCGCAGCCAGTCCGGCAGGAACGTCCAGCTTCCGCCCTTGCCGTCGGTGGCCGCCCAGTTGCGGAAGTAGCCGCCGGTGCCGTCGGTGGGGGAGAGGATCCAGCCGATCCAGGAGGTCAGGTAGACGGCGATCGCCACCGGGACCGTCGCCAGGAACGTGATCCCCGTGTCGTGCGCCAGGACCGCCTTGTACGGGTGCCGGGCACCGGCCACCTTGCGGGCGCCGACGTCCCACAACAGCGCCATCAGGCAGAACGCGGCCAGGATGTAGAGGCCGTTCCACTTGGTGCCGATCGCGAGGCCCAGCAGCACGCCCGCGGCCCAGCGCCAGGGCCGCCACCCGAAGCGGAAGCCGTCGGCCACGCGCGCGTCCGGGCGGACCCGGCCGTCCGCGTCCACCGGCAGCGCGGCCGCCAGCTTCGCCCGCGCCCTGTCCCGGTCGATGACCAGGCAGCCGAACGCGGCCAGCACGAAGAACATCAGCACCCCGTCGAGCAGCGAGGTGCGGCTCATCACGAAGTGCAGCCCGTCCACCGCCATCAGCCCGCCCGCCAGGCAGCCCAGGAAGGTGGACCGGAACATCCGGCGCCCGATCCGGCACAGCAGCAGCACGCTGAGCGTGCCGAGCAGCGCCGTCATGAACCGCCAGCCGAACGGGTTGAAGCCGAAGACCAGCTCCCCGAGCCCGATGACGTACTTGCCGACCGGCGGGTGCACGACGTACGCCGCGTCCACCGGGATGCCGACGTGACCGGCCTTCTGCAGGATCAGGTCGTTGGCGTTCTTGTCCCAGTTGACCTCGAAACCGCGGTGGACGAGCGCCCACGCGTCCTTCGCGTAGTACGTCTCGTCGAATATCACCGCCTTGGGACTGCCCAGGTTCCAGAACCGCAGCAGGCCCGCCATCAGCGTCACCAACAGCGGACCGCCCCAGCCCGACCAGCGCGTGATCCGCTCGGCGAGCACCGGGGGCACCCCCAGGGCGAGCCACAGCCGGGAGCCGGGCTCCGCGTACGGCGGCACCAGGCGGTCGACGACATCGGTGGGCGCGCCGGACCCGGCGGCGCCTCTGTCACCGGGGCCGTGCGCCGTGTGCGCCGGGCTCGCCGGGTAGCCGAACCGGCGCAGCCGCTGCTGCCACGTCGGCCGCTCGTCGAGCGCTGCCTGGCCCTGCCGGGTGTCCGTGGAGGACGCGGTACTGGTCACCGCGCCATCGTAGGGAACCGTTCTGTGTGAGTCCCGTGCAATGAGGCTTCGCGGTGGGTTCCTTTGCGTTCACCGCCCCGGGTGTCCGCCGGGGACGGCGCTGTCGGTGGCGGCTGCGAGGATGGAGGCGTGACTGGAACCCTTGTCCTCGCAGGCACCCCCATCGGCGACGTCGCGGACGCGCCGCCCCGGCTCGCCGCGGAGCTGGCCGGCGCCGACGTGATCGCGGCCGAGGACACGCGGCGGCTGCGGTGGCTCACCCAGGCGCTGGGCGTGACGCCCAAGGGGCGCGTGGTGTCCTACTTCGAGGGCAACGAGGCCGCCCGCACACCGGAGCTGGTCGAGGAACTCGTCGGCGGCGCGCGCGTGCTGCTCGTGACCGACGCCGGGATGCCGTCCGTCTCCGACCCCGGCTACCGGCTGGTCGCGGCCGCCGTGGAGAAGGAGATCCGGGTCACGGCCGTGCCGGGGCCGTCCGCCGTGCTCACCGCGCTCGCGCTGTCCGGGCTGCCCGTCGACCGGTTCTGCTTCGAGGGGTTCCTGCCGCGCAAGGCGGGCGAGCGCCGCTCGCGCCTCCAGGAGGTCGCCGAGGAGCGTCGCACCCTCGTGTACTTCGAGGCCCCGCACCGCCTCGACGACACCCTCGCCGCCATGGCCGAGGTCTTCGGCGCCGATCGGCGGGCCGCCGTCTGCCGTGAGCTGACCAAGACGTACGAGGAGGTGCGGCGCGGTCCGCTGGCCGAGCTGGCGGTGTGGGCCGCCGAGGGGGTGCGCGGCGAGATCACCGTCGTCGTCGAGGGCGCGCCCGAGCGGGGGCCGGAGGAACTCGACGCGGAGGAACTGGTGCGGCGCGTGCGGGTGCGGGAGGAGGCGGGGGAGCGCCGCAAGGAGGCGATCGCAGCGGTGGCGGTGGACGCGGGGATTCCCAAGCGAGTTGTTTTCGACGCCGTGGTTGCCGCGAAGCGCTCCGCTGAGTGAGAGCCGGTGTTCTCCGGGAGCGCCGTTGTGGTTGCTCCTGCGCAGCGGTCCGCGGCTCGTGGACGGCTGGTCGCACAGTTCCCCGCACTCCTTACGGGGCGCCTCGGGCCCGGGGTTTCGAAGGGGGCGCTCCTTGATCTCTGAGCGAGCCGCTTCTCGGCTGAGCGTGCGCCCCTGACCTGCGGTGATGTGTCCTCTGAGCGGGGTGCTTCTCCTCTGAGCGCGCGCCCCACGGGACGGTAAAGCAAGGGCGGGAAACGCAAAGCCCAGCCCACTGCGGCGAGGCCCCTTTGGCAAGCCGGATCCAAATCGCCTCCAACACTCGGCAGGCCTGTCGCATTCGCGCCGGTGAAGGCGTCCACTGGTCAGCAGGGACGCACCCGTCCCTCACCCCCATGGGATTCCGGGGGGAATCCCCGCGCCGGGGGTGCGTGCTTGTCCAAGCGGACAAGAGGAGCTGGCATGAGTGAGATCGCAGGGCAGACCGGCCTCCGCGGTGCGGCCACAGCCGTCGTCCACGAGTCGTATTCCTTCGCCTGCATGCGATGCGGGCACGGCTGGGAGCAGTCGTACGAGATACAGCACCACACCGACGCCGACAACCACGAGTTCATCCGGTACGTGGCGAACGGCCGGGTCGTCCCGTCACCGCTGAGCAGGCCCTCGTGCCAGAACTGCGACGGGCAGGTCCTGCGGATCATGCGCGCGGGACAGGTGTCGTCGGTGCGGAACGCGGCGCAGCGGTCGCACCAGCCGTCGGCGCAGGACCGTCCCGCCGGGCCGGCCGGTGCGGAGACCGGGCCGGCCGAGGTGACGGAGGCCTCCGCGGAGGTCAAGGAGCCGCACCACTGGCACCTGTCGGATCTCCTGCATCCCTTCCAGCGCAAGGCGAGCTGATACGGGCCCTGGGCGTGGGTCCGGCGGGCATGCCCCTTTCGTAGGATCGGGGCATGCCTTCGAACGCCCCTGGTACGGCCTCCCGTACGGCCGACAAGAACGCGGCGCCGCCGCTTCCGGAACCCCTCCGGGTGCCTGTCGCCGACTCCCACACGCACCTCGACATGCAGTCCGGCACGGTCGAGGAGGGTCTCGCGAAGGCCGCGTCGGTGGGGGTCGCGACCGTCGTCCAGGTCGGCTGCGACATCAAGGGCTCGCGGTGGGCGGCCGACACCGCCGCCGCGCACGCGAACGTCCATGCGACCGTCGCGCTGCATCCCAACGAGGCCCCGCGGATCGTCCACGGGGATCCCGACGGCTGGTCCCGCCAGGGGGCGCGGGTGCCCGGCGGCGACGCCGCGCTCGACGAGGCGCTCACCGAGATCGACCGGCTGGCCGGGCTGCCCCAGGTGAAGGGCGTCGGCGAGACCGGGCTCGACTACTTCCGCACCGGGCCCGAGGGCAAGGCGGCCCAGGAGCGCTCCTTCCGCGCCCACATCGAGATCGCCAAGCGGCACGGCAAGGCCCTCGTCATCCACGACCGGGACGCCCACGCCGACGTCCTGCGCGTCCTCAAGGAGGAGGGCGCCCCCGAGCGGACGGTGTTCCACTGCTACTCCGGGGACGCGGAGATGGCCGAGGAGTGCGCCCGCGAGGGCTACTTCATGTCCTTCGCCGGCAACGTCACCTTCAAGAACGCCCAGAACCTGCGCGACGCGGTGGCGGTGGCCCCCCTGGAACTGCTGCTCGTGGAGACCGACGCGCCCTTCCTGACCCCGGCGCCGTACCGCGGACGGCCCAACGCCCCGTATCTCATTCCGGTCACGGTGCGCGCGATGGCCGCCGTGCGCGGCATCGACGAGGACGCGCTGGCGACGGCCCTGGGCGCGAACACGGCCCGCGCCTTCGATTACTGAGAGTGCATCGATCATAACTGGCGCATAACGTTCACGAGGGCGCGCCTTCGGTCTGGTCGCGACCGTGGGTAGTCGTGCCGCTTTGGAGAGTGACGACAGCTCCGCTAGGTTCTGGGGGCCCGATCCGGACCCCTCTGGCCCTCTGGAGCGTGTCGGCGTGAGCACATCGCAGTACGAGACGTCTGGGGCGTACGAGCCCTACGGCGCGCCCGGAGTGCACGGCGCGCAGAAGATGTACGGCGTGCACGACGCCGAGACGCTTGCCTACGGCCCGGCGTACGGGGACGACACGTACCAGCCGGCCTACGAGGCCGCGGCGCAGGCGGCGCAGACGGCGCGGTCGTACGTCGGTGAGCAGGTGCCGCCGCGGCAGGACGAGCGCGGGGCGGCGGAGGAGGCGCGGGACGCGGGTGCGCGTGCCGGCGCGGGGCGCCGCGCCGCACGCCGGCGCAAGGCGCGGAACTCCCGGCGCCCCGACTCCGCCGTGCGCCGCCTGCTGCCGCAGGCCCTCGTCGTCGCGTTCCTCGCGGGCGGCACCACCGCGTTCCTCGCCAAGGACAAGGCGATCGAGTTGACCGTCGACGGCAGACCGCGCACCCTGCACACGTTCGCGGACGACGTGACCGGCCTGCTGGCCGAGGAGGGTGTACCGCTCGGGGCGCACGACGTGGTCGCGCCCGCCCCCGGTACGGCCCTGGCCAGCGGCGACGAGGTCGCGGTGCGCTACGGCCGTCCCGTACGGCTCACGCTGGACGGCGAGCGGCGCGAGGTGTGGACGACGGCGCGCACGGTGGACGGGGCGCTCAGGCAACTCGGGGTGCGTGCCGAGGGCGCATACCTGTCGGCCTCGCGCTCCCAGAGCATCGGACGCGCCGGGCTCGCGCTCGACGTACGCACCGAGCGCACGGTCACGATCCTGGCGGACGGCCGGACCCGGACCATCCGCACCAACGCCGCGACCGTCGGCGAGGCCGTCGAGGAGGCCGGGATCACCCTGCACGGCCAGGACACCACCTCCGTGTCCCAGTCCGGCTTCCCGCGCGACGGGCAGACGGTGACGGTGCTGCGCGTCACGGGCAGCAAGGAGGTGCGCGAGGAGACCATCCCGTTCCAGGTGCGGCGGACGGCGGACCCGACGCTGTTCAACGGCACCGAGGTGGTGGAGCAGGCCGGGCGGCCGGGGCTGCGCCGTGTGACCTATTACCTGCGGTCCGTCAACGGAGTCCGGCAGAAGGCGCGCCGCGAGACGTCCGAGGTGGTCCGCCGGCCGCGCACCCAGCTGATCAAGGTGGGGACCAAGCCGCACCCCGACTCCGTGACCGGCGCCGACGGCCTGAACTGGCACGGTCTCGCCGTCTGCGAGTCCGGCGGCCGCGCGCACGCGGTAGACCCCTCCGGGACGTACGGCGGGCTGTACCAGTTCGACACCCACACCTGGCACAGCCTCGGCGGCAACGGCCGCCCGCAGGACGCCTCGGCGGAGGAGCAGACGTTCCGCGCGAAGAAGCTCTACGTGAGCCGCGGCTCCACGCCCTGGCCGCACTGCGGGGCGCGGCTGCACAAGTGACCGGGGGAAGCGGCCGCACGGGTGACCGGCCGGAGGCGTCCCCCGGGGCCCGTACCCTTGTCCCGTGAGCAGCCCCACCCCCGACGCCCTCCTCGGCCCCGCCGACATCCGTGAGCTGGCGGCAGCGCTCGGTGTCCGCCCCACCAAGCAGCGCGGCCAGAACTTCGTGATCGACGCCAACACGGTCCGCCGTATCGTCCGCACCGCCGAGGTCCGCCCGGACGACGTCGTCGTGGAGGTCGGCCCGGGGCTCGGGTCCCTCACGCTCGCGCTCCTGGAGGTCGCCGACCGGGTCACCGCCGTCGAGATCGACGACGTGCTGGCCGGCGCCCTGCCCGCGACGATCACGGCGCGCATGCCGGCGCGCGCGGACCGGTTCGCGCTGGTCCACTCCGACGCGATGCACGTCACCGAGCTGCCAGGACCGCCGCCGACCGCCCTCGTCGCGAACCTTCCCTACAACGTCGCCGTCCCCGTCCTCCTCCACATGCTCGACACCTTCCCGAGCATCGAGCGGACGCTGGTGATGGTGCAGTCCGAGGTCGCCGACCGGCTCGCCGCCGGACCCGGCAACAAGGTGTACGGCGTGCCGTCCGTCAAGGCCAACTGGTACGCCGAGGTGAAGCGCGCCGGTGCCATCGGGCGCAACGTCTTCTGGCCCGCGCCCAACGTCGACAGCGGGCTCGTCTCCCTCGTCCGGCGCGCGGAGCCGCTGAAGACGACGGCCTCGAGGCGCGAGGTCTTCGCGGTCGTCGACGCGGCGTTCGCGCAGCGCCGCAAGACCCTGCGGGCGGCGCTCGCCGGGTGGGCCGGGTCCGCGGCGGCCGCCGAGGCGGCGCTGGTCGCCGCCGGGGTCTCCCCGCAGGCCCGTGGCGAGGCGCTGACCGTGGAAGAGTTCGCGAGGATCGCCGAGCACAAGGAGTCCGGTAAGTGAGCGTCACGGTACGCGTCCCCGCCAAGGTCAACGTCCAGCTCGCGGTGGGCGCCGCGCGCCCCGACGGCTTCCACGACCTGGCCAACGTCTTCCTCGCCGTCGGCCTCTATGACGAGGTCACGGTCACGCCCGCCGACGAGCTGACCGTCACCTGCGAGGGCCCGGACGCCGCCGAGGTCCCCCTCGACCGCACGAACCTCGCGGCGCGCGCCGCGCTCGCGCTCGCCGAGCGCCGGGGCATCGAAGCCGCCGTGCACATCCACATCGCCAAGGACATCCCCGTCGCCGGCGGCATGGCCGGGGGGAGCGCGGACGGGGCGGGCGCGCTGCTCGCCTGCAACGAGCTCTGGCGCGCGGGCGCCTCCCGCGCCGAGCTCCTCGCCATCTGCGCCGAACTGGGCAGCGACGTGCCGTTCAGCCTGGTCGGCGGGGCGGCTCTCGGCATCGGACGGGGCGAGCAGCTGACCGTGCTGGAGACCGGCGGCACCTTCCACTGGGTGTTCGCGATGGCGGAGCGGGGGCTGTCGACGCCGGCGGTCTTCCGCGAGTTCGACCGGCTGGCGCAGGGGCGGGACATCCCGGAGCCGGTGGCTTCGGCGGAGCTGCTCCAGGCGCTGGCGAAGGGGGACGCGGACGCGCTGGCCGCCGCCGTCTCCAACGACCTCCAGCCCGCTGCCCTGTCCCTCTTCCCGGAGCTCGCGGACACCCTCGACGCGGGACGCGGGGCCGGCGCGCTCGCCGCCCTCGTCTCGGGCTCGGGCCCCACGACGGCCTTCCTCGCGCGCGATCCGGAAGCGGCCACGAAGATCGCCGACGCCCTACGAGCCTCCCACACCTGCCGCACGATCCGCACAGCAACGGCCCCCGCACCGGGCGCCACGGTGACCCGCCCCCCCACAGCGCCGTAATAGGGCCGCGCGGTCGGCGAAGGCCCTGTCGGCTGGTCCGTCGAAGCCAGGGCTCGGCAGCGCCCCGAAGGGGCGCGGGGCCGTATCCGATATGCGGCTGCCGCCGCGCGGGCGCGACCAGCCACGACGGCGCAGCAGCCGACACACGGCATGTCGCGGCACTCCCAGCGGAGCACATAGGCTCCGCTTCCGACGTGGGCGGGCGGGGAGGGAGCGCACACATGGGCACGGGGGACGCGGTCGCGGACCGGCTCGTCGCGGCCGTACGGCGCGGGGACGCCGAGCAGGTCCGGGAACTGCTGGACGCCGGCGCCGACCCGGACACCGACGACGGGAGCACGGGTCTGCCGGTGCTGTGCCGGGCGATCTCGGCGGACGACCAGCCGGTCGCCGAGGCCCTGGTGCAGGGCGGAGCCGACCCACTGCGGCGGCTGCCCGACGGCACCACTCCGCTGCTGCGGGCGATGGAAGACGGATCGCCGGGCCTGACCCGCGCCGTCCTCCCCGAGGTGGCCCTCTACCCCGGGCCGCCGCGCGAGGAACTGCTGGGCCACGCCCGCCGTCTGGCGGGCCTCGACCCGGAGGCCGAACTGCGGCGCCGGACCGGCCTGCCGGGCCCCGTCGGGCGGACCCGGCGGCTGGACGACATCGGCTGCCGGTACGAGCGGCTCACCCTCGGCGGGCTGACGCTGGGCGATGGGCACGCGGCCTTCCTCACCGCCCTGGAGGCGAAGCTGCGGCTGCGCACGCCCTTCGCCGAACTGCTCGCGCGCGCCCTGACCCGCCCGGACCGCGACCACGCGGTGTGGACGGCATCGGTGCTGGCGCTGGGCGCGCGGCTGGACGACGAGACCTGGGCCGAGGCCACCCGGCTCGGCCGCGACCCCGATCCGCTGCTCCGGCTCTTCGCCGTGGACGTGATGCTGAGCACGATCATCGAGGACGCCCAGCGCCGCGAGCCCGCCCTTCAGGACCGGGCCCTCGCCTTCCGCCCCTGGGCCGAGCGGGAGCCGGACACGGACGTGCTCGCCGTCCTGCTCAACGGGCTGACGTGGACGAGCGGCCCGGAGACCGAAGCCATCGGCCTGGCGTACCTCACGCACCCCGACCCTCTGATCCGCGGCTGGGTGCCCAGCCTGCTGGACCGCGACGAGGGCGTGCTGCGCCCGGAGGGCCTGGCCGCGGTGCTCGCCCTGGCCCGCGACCCGGACCCCGAGGTACGCGAGGGGACCTGTTTCTGGCTGTGGCACTACCAAGGCCCCGAGCCGGAGATCGGGGACCTGCTGGTGGAGCTCACGCACGACGAGCGGCAGCCCACGCGCGCGTACGCGGTCGCGGCGCTCGCCCTCCGCGACGACCCGCGCTGCGTGGCGGCCGAGCACCGCATCGGACCCCTGGAGCCCGGCATGGCCCCCGACACCCTGCCGCTGACCGCGGTGTGGTGGTACCAGCGGCGTCATGGGGAGCAGAAGGAGGAGCCGAAGGAGGAGCAGAAAAGCGACGGCTGACCTCCGACTACCCTGGATGGGCGATCCATCCCCCGTGCGCAGGAGTGAAATGGCCGTCAACCTGGTCAATGTCGAGAACGTCAGCAAGGTCTACGGCACCCGTGCCCTGCTGGACGGCGTCTCGCTCGGCGTCTCGGAGGGCGACCGCATCGGCGTGGTGGGCCGCAACGGCGACGGCAAGACCACCCTCATCCGGATGCTCGCCAAGCTGGAGGAGGCCGACACCGGCCGCGTCACCCACTCCGGCGGGCTGCGCCTCGGCGTCCTCACCCAGCACGACTCCCTCGACCCGGCCGCCACCGTCCGGCACGAGGTCATCGGCGACATGGCCGACCACGAGTGGGCCGGCAACGCCAAGGTCCGCGATGTCCTGACCGGTCTCTTCGGCGGCCTGGACCTGCCGGGCTTCCCGAAGGGCCTGGACACCGTCATCGGGCCGCTCTCCGGTGGTGAGCGACGCCGTATCGCGCTCGCCAAGCTGCTCATCGAGGAGCAGGATCTCCTCGTCCTCGACGAGCCGACCAACCACCTCGACGTCGAGGGCATCGCCTGGCTCGCCCGGCACCTGCGCGAGCGCCGCTCGGCGCTGGTCTGCGTCACCCACGACCGCTGGTTCCTCGACCAGGTCTGCACCCGCATGTGGGACGTGCAGCGCGGTGCCGTCTACGAGTACGAGGGCGGCTACTCCGACTACGTCTTCGCCCGCGCGGAGCGCGAGCGGATCGCGGCCACCGAGGAGACCAAGCGGCAGAACCTGGTCCGCAAGGAGCTCGCCTGGCTGCGCCGCGGCGCTCCCGCCCGTACCTCCAAGCCGCGCTTCCGGGTCGAGGCGGCCAACGAGCTGATCAAGGACGTGCCGCCGCCGCGCGACACCTCCGAGCTGATGAAGTTCGCCTCGTCGCGGCTGGGCAAGACCGTCTTCGACCTGGAGGACGTGACCGTCCAGGCCGGGCCCAAGGTGCTGCTCAAGCACGTCACCTGGCAGCTCGGTCCCGGCGACCGCATCGGCCTGGTCGGCGTCAACGGCGCCGGCAAGACCTCGCTGCTGCGCGCCATGGCTGAGGCCGCCCGGACGGAGGGCGAGGCACAGCCGGCGGGCGGCCGGGTCGCCGTCGGCAAGACGGTGAAGCTGGCCTACCTCTCCCAGGAGGTCGCCGAACTGAACCCGAACACGCGGGTCCTGGAGGCGGTCCAGCAGGTACGCGAGCGCGTCGACCTCGGCAAGGGGCGCGAGATGACGGCCGGGCAGCTGTGCGAGACGTTCGGCTTCAACAAGGAGAAGCAGTGGACGCCGGTCGGCGACCTGTCCGGCGGTGAGCGCCGCCGGCTGCAGCTGCTGCGCCTGCTCATGGACGAGCCGAACGTCCTCTTCCTCGACGAGCCCACCAACGACCTCGACATCGAGACTCTCACCCAGCTGGAGGACGTCCTCGACGGCTGGCCCGGCTCGATGATCGTGATCTCCCACGACCGGTTCTTCGTCGAGCGCACCACCGACCGCGTCTTCGCCCTCCTCGGCGACGCCACGCTGCGGATGCTGCCGCGGGGCATCGACGAGTACCTGGAGCGCCGACAGCGCATGGAGGAGGCGGTCGCCGCCACCGCCGGCGCCGCGGCCGCCAAGTCCGCCACGACCGAGCGGAGCGCCGCCGACCAGCGGGCGGCCAAGAAGGAACTCCAGAAGATCGAGCGGCAGTTGGACCGTATCTCCGAGAAGGAGGCCAAGCTGCACGACCAGATCGCCGCGAACGCCACGGACTTCGCGAAGGTCGCCGAACTCGACGCGCAGCTCCGCGACCTCGCCGGGGAGCGCGAGGAACTGGAGATGCGCTGGCTGGAGTTGGCCGAGGACGCGTGACGGGTGCACCGACCGGCGTGAATCAGCCCTCTGCGGGCCCGCGCGCAACCCCCTTGCGCGGGCCCGGTGAAGGGGGCATGAAGGCGCGTAACGGTGGCATCACGGGGCGGTTCTCCCTTGGGAACAGCGGCAGATGTGCGCCCGTGGGCTGTCGGTGGCGGGTGGTAGAAAGGTCAGTCTGAGAACTGCCTGAGTGCGACCGCGGGTCCGTCACCAGCCTCGGGCATGGCTCGAAATCAGTGAACGAGGGGGAAGAACGCTGATGACCCAGCCGCCCGGCCAGCCGCCGCAGGGCGCTTTCGGAGCGCCGCAGGACCAGCCGCCGCCGGGCGGCGGATTCGGCGCCCCGCAACAGCCGCCCGTACAGGGAGCTTTCGGCGCGCCCCAGGGCACGCCCCCGCTCCCGCCCCAGCCGCCCCACCAGCCCCAGCCGGGTTACGGCTACCCGCAGCAGCCCGCCCCCGGCCCCTACGGCACACCGGGTCCGTACGGGCCGCAGCCCGGGTACGGGTACCCCCAGCAGCAGCCACAGTACCCCGGCGGACCGGGGATGCCCCCGCCTCCCGGCGGCGGAGGCGGCCGCGGGCCGTTCAGGGGGAAGCCCGCGCTGATCGTCGCGGCGGCGGTGGCCGGGCTGCTGGTCGTCGGCGGCACGGTGTACGCCCTGACCGGCAGCGGGAGCGGCGGCAGGAAGCCGGTCGCCGGGCAGTCCGACGACCCGAAGGCCTCCGGTACCCCGGTCGACCCGGGTGACGGCAGCGGCGGCGGTGCGGACCCGGAGAACCTCAACGCGGGCCGCAAGTCCGGCGAGGCCAAGGTGCTCTGGTACAAGTCGGCACCCGACGCACCCGCCTCCGGCGCCGACGCGCCCGGCATGTGGATCACCGGGAAGACGGCGGTGAAGGCGGCGTACAAGCAGGTCTTCGCCTACAAGGTGGGCAACGGCGACCCGGCCTGGGCCCCGATCACGTTCCCGCAGAAGATCTGCGCGGTCACCTCGCAGAAGTCGGCGGACGACAAGGTCGTCGTGGCCTACATGAACGGCACCAGCGACCGCGCCAAGTGCAACCAGCTGCAGGAGATCGACCTCGACACGGGCCGCAAGGGCTGGACCGCGACCGTCGCCGACGGCGGGCTGTTCGACAGCGCGCTCAGCATCGAGCTGACGATCAGCGGGAAGACGCTGATGGTGGGCCGTTCCGAGTCCGGCACGGCGTACGACCTCGGCAGCGGCGACAAGCTGTACGACAAGGAGAAGTACGGCGCGTCCTGCTTCCCGACGGCGTTCGCGGGCGGCACGGACCGGCTGGTCGAGGTGGCCTCCTGCGGTGCCGGCGGCAGCGCCGAGCACGACGAGATCTCGCAGCTCGACCCCGCCACCGGCAAGGTCGAGTGGACCCAGCCGGTCAAGAAGGGCTGGCAGGTCGAGCGCACCTACTCCGTCGACCCGCTCGTGGTCTACATGACCAACGAGGACAAGAAGGCCTGGAACATCTCGGTCCTGGACGGCAAGGGCGCGTTCCGTTCCGAGGTCAAGGTCGACGAGAAGTTCGCGCCCCAGTGCGGCTGGGCACTCCTTGCCCGTGACCTGCAGGGCTGCCAGGGCGTGGCCGCCGACGCGAACACCCTCTACCTGCCGACGGACGTGAGCGGCAGCGCCAACGAGATCGTCGCGATCAGCCTCACCGACGGCAAGGCGAAGTGGCGTGTGAAGTCCCCGACGGACGAGTCGATGTACCCGGTCAAGGCCGAGGGCGGCAAGCTCGTCGCCTACGTACGGCCGTCGTACGACGCGGGCGGCCAGGTCGTGTCGATCCCGACCACCGGCTCCGCCCACTCCACCACCCGGCTGCTGCAGAACCCGCAGCACACCGCCGACATCGAGGGCGGTTTCTACGACGGCGCGGTCGACTGGGTCGACGGCCGCTTCTACCTCTCCTCCACACGGCTGACCGGCAGCGACGAGGCGAAGGAGAAGCTGATGATGGCCTTCGGCAGCTGAGCGGGGCTCATCCCGAGCCGTCCCGCGCCGCCCCGCACTCCGCGCCGTACCCAGCCGTCTCACGCGCCGTCCCCGAGGTACTTCCGCCATGACCCAGCCGCCCCCGCCCCCGCCCAACCAGCCTCCCAACCCGTACGGCCCGCAACCCGGCTACGGCTACCCGCAACAGCCCCCGCAGCCCGGTCACGGCTACCCCCAGCAACCCCCGGCCCCGAACCCGTACGCCCAGCAGCCCGGCTACGGCTACCCGAACCAGCCGCCCCAGCCCGGCTACGGCCACCCGGGCGGCCAACCGGGCCACCCGGGCGGCCCCGGCCCCGCTCCGGGCCCCGGCCGCAACAACGCCGCGCTGCTCATCGTCGTCGCCGCGGTCGTCGCCATCGCGCTGATCGTCGGCGGCGGCATCTGGTACGCCAAGTCCTCCGGCGGAGACGCCAGGAAGGACGACACGGCGAACTCCAGCGACGGCGCCGGCGGCCAGGACGCGGACGGCGGCAAGAACGGCAAGGGGACCGAGAAGGTGCCCGCGGACACCACCTCCAAGGTCCTCTTCCAGGTCCCGCTGCCCACGGCGAAGGACACCACCGTCACCGCCGGTTCCTGGCTCACCGACAAGGTGTACGCGAAGACCGGCATCGCCCAGATCACCGGTTACGACCCCGACTCGGGCGCCAGGTTGTGGACGGTCCCGCTGCCCGGTCCGGTCTGCCGCGCCACCGGGCACGTCAGCGCCGACGGCCGGACCGCGGTCGTCTTCCAGCCGAAGATGCCGGCGAAGGGCTCCACGGCCGGCTGCACCCAGGTCGCCGCGATCGACCTGAACACCGGCAGGAAGCTGTGGACCCGGACGGTCAAGTCCGGTGATGTCCCGGTCACCTTCGACAACGTGACGGTCGCCCAGCAGACCGTAGCGGTCGGCGGCTCCAGCGGTGGCGCCGCCTTCGACCTCGCTTCCGGCAAGGTCCGCTGGCAGCCGAAGGCGGCCGACAGCTGCCACGACGCCGGCTACGGCGGCGGCGCCAAGCTGGTCGCGGTCCGCAGGTGCGGCAGCGGCGACGCCGGCCAGCTGCGCATCCAGACCCTCGACCCGGTCACCGGCAAGGTGCTCTCGGAGTACAAGATGACCTCGGGCATCGACTACGCGAGCGTCGTGTCGACCGACCCGCTGGTGGTGGCCGCCGACGTCAACGACAGCGCGGGCGACGGCAGCGGCTTCTCGGACGTCTTCTCCATCGACGACAGGACCGGCGCGCTGCGCACCCGTATCTCCACGCCGGGCAGCTCCTACGCGGCCCGCTGCGACGGCATCTACGACCTGGAGAAGTGCACGGGAGTGGTGGTCGGCAACGACAGGCTGTACCTGGCGACCGAACAGCACGACGGTGACGGGGACTACACGAAGACCAACGAGATCGTCGCCTTCGACCTGGGCACCGGCAAGCAGACCGGCCAGCGAGCCGACGCCGGGAACGACTACACGATCACGCCCCTGCGCATGGACGGCCCCGATGTGATTGCCTACAAGAACGCGCCGTACGACAAGGGCGCTCAGGTCGTCAGCATCGACGGCGGTTCGTTCAAGGAGACCAAGCTCCTGGAGAACCCGGTGACCACGGCGGTCAAGGCCGTGGAGACCACCATGTCGCCCGACTACGCCGAAGTCCGCTACTCCCAGGGGCACCTCTACCTGTCCGCCGCGTACGCCCACGCCGCCGCCTCGTCGTCGTCGGCCAAGGAGTACCTGGTGACCGCCTTCGGTGCGGGTGGCTGATACGCGCTCTTCACCCGCGAATACGAGAAAACCCAGAGATTCCTCCGATCCGGGGCACTTCTCATCAGTAGGGGCAGCGCAACGTCGAACAAGCGTGTAGCTTCCGGGGGCATGAAGGACGGGGTGCCGGGGGGCCCTCTGTCCATGCGGACCAGTGGGCATCCATAGTGGGGCATCCATTGGGGGGACTGGGGGGTTGCTCTATGGGAGTGCGGCTCATGGTGGTCGACGACCACCGGTTGCTCGCGGAGGCGCTGGCCTCGGCGCTGAAACTGCGCGGCCACCGGGTGCTCGCGGCGGCGGCACCCGCGGCGGGCGCGGCCGAGCTGGTGATCACACGGGCACCCGAGGTGTGCCTGCTCGGTACGGCGACACCGGCCGAGCCGGGGATCTTCGACCCGGTGGTGAAGATCAAGCGGGAGCGGCCGCAGGTCGCCGTCCTGGTCCTGGGCCCGGTGCCGTCCCCGCGGGGCATCGCGGCGGCCTTCGCGGCCGGCGCCTCCGGGTACGTAAGGCACGACGAGCGGATCGAGGGCGTCGAGCGGGCGATCATGAAGGCCCGGGCCGGGGAGGCCGCCGTGGCACCCGCCCTGCTCCAGGGCGCCTTCGGCGAACTCCTCAACCCGGCCGCCCAGCCCGACGACGAGGGCCAGCGCCTCCTCCAGATGCTCACCCCGAGGGAGGTGGAGGTCCTGGTCCGCGTCGCCGACGGCGAGGACACCCGCCTCATCGCCGCCGGCATGGGCATCGCCCCCAGCACGGCCCGCACCCATGTCCAGCGGGTCCTGATGAAGCTGGGGGTGGGGTCGCGCCTGGAAGCGGCCGCGCTGGCAGCACGGACCGGACTCCTGGACAGGGCTGGACCACTGAACAATTCAGCGGGGCCGGACTTTTAGCCGACGGGACCGCAATTCCCCAGGGGCGCTGGGGGTACCCCCGGCCGAAGGCTGGGGGAGGAACTGCGCGACCAGCCCCCACGCACCCGCAGCCGGAACACAACCGACATCAGTCATCGGCCTCGTCGACCGGAGGTACCGGTGGCGGAGTAGGTCGCAGCCACAGCCACACCAGGAAGAACACCCCCAGCAACAGCATCCCGATCCCGGTCCACAGGTTGATGTTGATTCCCTGTGCCTTGTCGATCTCGGCCTGCGAGTCCGTGATCCCGGTGATCGTGACGATGATCCCGTAGAGCACGAACAGCCCCCCGATGATCCGCCGCAGGTCGAAGATCCGCGCGGCGGTCGCGGACCGCCCCTCCAGCTCGGTGACCTCGCGCTGGACGTCCTGCTCGGAGTAGTGGAACCCGGAGTGCCCGGAGTCGTCGGTCATGGTCTCTCCATCCTCCCGCGACCGGGACTAGAACGAGAACGGGATGTAGCAGGCGGCGGCCAGGATCACCGCGCCCCAGCCCAGCAGCGCCGGCCGCCGGTACCAGGCCTCGTCGCCGGGTGCGGGCGCCTCGGTCATGCCGGGGGAGGTCGTGCCGTAGACGAGCCCGGCCAGCTCCGCCTCCGGCTTGGGCGCGGTGAACAGGGACACGATCACCATCACCACCGCGCCGGCGACGAACCCGGCGATCGCGGAGACGAAGTTGGCGCCCTGGTCGGAGGGGATGCCGATGATGTCCTTCTTGTAGAGGACGAAGTAGTTGACCATCGCGGTCACGGTGCCCGCGAGCAGCCCCCAGAAGCCGGATTTCGCCGAGGCCCGCTTCCAGAACATGCCGACGATGAAGACGACGAACATCGGCACGTTGAAGAAGGAGAACAGCGTCTGGAGGTAGCTCATGATGTTCGAGAACGACGACGCCAGGAACGCCGTACCGATCGACGCGCACACGCCGATCGCCGTGATGAGCCGTCCGAAGCGCACGTAGTAGCCGTCCTCCCGGCCTCTCACCACGTACTTCGCCCAGATGTCGTTGGTGAACACGGTGTTGAAGGACGACACGTTGGCCGCCATACCGGCCATGAAGGCGGCCAGCAGCCCGGTGACCGCGATGCCGAGCACGCCGTTGGGCAGCAGCTGTGACATCAGGTAGGGGATGGCGTCGTTGTACTGGAGGCCGGACTTCGCGGTCCCGATGTCCGGCACGAGCGCGGCGGCCACCAGGCCCGGGATCATCACCAGGAAGACGATGAAGATCTTCGGGTACGCGGCGATCAGCGGGGTGCGCTGGGCGGCGGAGAGGTTCTTCGCCGACAGGGCCCGCTGCACCTCGGCGAAGTTCGTCGTCCAGTAGCCGAAGGAGAGCACGAAGCCGAGGCCGAGGACGATGGTCAGCCAGTTCGCGCCGAGCGGGTTGACGGAGCCGATGCCGGTGCCGCCCCAGGCGGTGGTGAAGTTGCGGCCGTGGGTGGCGGTGAGCTTGTGGACCAGGCCGTCCCAGCCGCCGACCTTCTTCAGGCCGAGCACGGACAGCGGGATGAGGGCGGCCAGGATCACGAAGAACTGCAGCACCTCGTTGTAGATGGCCGAGGAGAGACCGCCGAGGGTGATGTACGCCAGCACGAACGCGCCGGCCACCACGATCGCCACCCACTGCGGCCAGCCCAGCAGCGCCTCCACGACGATCGCCAGGGCGTAGAGGTTCACACCGGCGATCAGAATGGCCGCGAAGGCGAACAGGATCGAACTGAGCAGGTGTGCGGCTCTGTCGAAGCGGAGCAGCAGCATCTCGGGGACCGAGCGGACCTTGCTGCCGTAGTAGAAGGGCATCATCACCAGGCCCAGGAAGACCATGGCCGGAATGGCGCCGATCCAGTACCAGTGCACGGTGTAGGCGCCGTACTGCGCGCTGTTGGCGGCCATGCCGAGGATCTCGGTGGCGGCCAGGTTCGCCGAGATGAAGGCGAGACCGGTGATCCAGGCGGGCAGCGACCGTCCGGAGAGGAAGAAGTCGAGGCTGGTCCTCACCGAGCGGCGGGCCGCGAAGCCGATGCCCAGGACGACGGCGAAGTAGATCGCCAGGATCGTGTAGTCCAGGCCGTTGGTCGGGAGCCGCAGCCCCGCCGCGAGGTCCGTGGTGAGGTCTGTCGCGAGGTATGTGGGGGATACGGGGGCATCTGTGGGGTTCTGCACCCAGTAATTCAACACTTTCGTTGTCTCACCTTGATTGATTGCGATGTTGACTGGGGTGGTGAGTTGTGTTTTGGTGTGTTCGGTTCTGTTTGATGGTTGGCTGGCTCGATCAATGGGAGTCCGCAGTGAAGAAGACCTCGACCCGGCTGGCCGACGGTCGCGAACTCATCTACTACGACCTGCGCGACGACACCGTGCGGGACGCGGTGGACCGCCGCCCGCTGGAGCGGACGCACACCACCTCCGAGGTCCGCCGGGACGCGCTGCTCGGCGACCAGGTGGCGATCGCCTCGCACCGGCAGGGCCGCACCTACCACCCGCCGGCCGACCAGTGCCCGCTGTGCCCGACCAAGGGCGACCGGCTGAGCGAGATCCCGGACTCGTCGTACGACGTCGTGGTCTTCGAGAACCGTTTCCCCTCGCTGGCCGGCGACTCCGGCCGCTGCGAGGTGGTCTGCTTCACCTCGGACCACGACGCCTCCTTCGCGAGCCTCACCGAGGAGCAGGCACGGCTTGTCCTCGACGCGTGGACCGACCGGACCTCGGAACTGTCGCATCTCCCCTCCGTCGAGCAGGTGTTCTGCTTCGAGAACCGCGGCGAGGAGATCGGCGTGACGCTCGGTCACCCGCACGGGCAGATCTACGCCTACCCCTTCACCACCCCGCGCACCGCCCTGATGCTGCGTTCCCTCGCGGCCCACAAGGAGGCCACCGGCGGGGAGAACCTCTTCGACGCCGTGCTCGCGCGTGAACTCGCCGACGAGCGGGTCGTCCTTGAGGGTGAACACTGGGTCGCCTTCGTGCCCTACTCCGCGCACTGGCCCTACGAGGTCCACCTGTACCCGAAGCGCCGCGTCCCCGACCTGCTCGGCCTTGACGAGGCGGCACGCTCAGAGTTCCCCCAGGTTTATCTGGAACTCTTGAGGCGCTTCGACCGTATCTTCGGTGAGGGTGAGCCTCCCACGCCCTACATCGCCGCCTGGCACCAGGCGCCGTTCGGGACGCTGGAGGAGTTCGACGGTGTCACGCGCGACGACTTCGCGCTGCACCTGGAGCTTTTCACCATCCGCCGAACGTCCGGCAAGCTGAAGTTCCTCGCGGGTTCCGAGTCGGGCATGAGCGTGTTCATCAACGACGTGCCGCCGGAGCGCGCGGCCGAGCGACTGCGAGAGGTAGCGAGTTGATGAAGTACCTGGTGACGGGCGGGGCGGGATACGTCGGCAGCGTGGTCGCCCAGCACCTGCTGGAGGCGGGCCACGAGGTCACCGTCCTGGACAACCTGTCCACGGGCTTCCGCGAAGGCGTCCCGGCGGGCGCCGCCTTCGTCGAGGGCGACATCCGCGACGCCGCCAAGTGGCTGGACCCCTCCTACGACGCGGTGCTGCACTTCGCCGCGTTCTCCCAGGTCGGCGAGTCGGTCGTGAAGCCCGAGAAGTACTGGGACAACAACGTCGGCGGCACCATGGCGCTGCTCTCCGCGATGCGCGAGGCCGGCGTCCGCAAGCTCGTCTTCTCCTCCACCGCGGCCACCTACGGCGAGCCCGTCCACACCCCGATCACCGAGACCGACCCGACCGCCCCCACCTCCCCCTACGGCGCCACCAAGCTCGCCGTGGACCACATGATCACCGGCGAGGCGGCCGCCCACGGCCTGGGCGCGGTCTCCCTGCGCTACTTCAACGTGGCCGGGGCGTACGGCGCGCAGGGCGAGCGGCACAACCCCGAGTCGCACCTGATCCCGCTGGTCCTCCAGGTCGCCCAGGGCAGGCGCGAGGCCATCTCGGTCTTCGGTGACGACTACCCGACGCCCGACGGTACCTGCATCCGCGACTACATCCACGTCGCCGACCTCGCCGACGCCCACCTGCTGGCCCTGACGGCCGCGCGGCCCGGCGAGCACCTGATCTGCAACCTCGGCAACGGTGAGGGCTTCTCGGTCCGCCAGGTCATCGAGACCGTCCGTCAGGTCACCGGCCACCCGATCCCCGAGGTCGTGGCCCCGCGCCGGGGCGGCGACCCGGCCGTCCTGGTCGCCTCGGCGGCCACCGCCCGCGAGAAGCTGGGCTGGAACCCGACCCGCGCGGACCTCGCGGGGATCGTCGCGGACGCCTGGGAGTTCGCGCAGCGCACCAGCACACCAAGGGAGCGGTAAGTGGGGGCAGCACAGCAGGTCAGAGACGCCTTCGAGGAGCTGTACGGCTCGGCTCCCGACGGCGTCTGGGCGGCGCCCGGCCGGGTCAACCTGATCGGCGAGCACACCGACTACAACGACGGCTTCGTGATGCCGTTCGCGCTGCCGCACGCGTCGACGGCGGCCGTCGCCCGCCGCACCGACGGCGTGCTGCGGCTGCACTCCGCGGACGTCGAGGGCGGGGTCGTCGAGCTCTCCCTGGACGCCCTGGAACCCGGCACCGACCAGGAGTGGACGGCGTACCCGGCGGGCGTGGTCTGGGCGCTGCGCGAGGCCGGTCACCCGGTCACCGGCGCCGACGTGCACCTCGCCTCCACCGTCCCGACCGGCGCGGGCCTGTCCTCCTCCGCGGCCCTGGAGGTGGTGATCGCCCTCGCGCTCAACGACCTCTACGAACTGGGCCTGCAGCGCTGGCAGCTGGCCCGCCTGTGCCAGCGCGCGGAGAACGTCTACGTCGGGGCGCCGACCGGCATCATGGACCAGACGGCGTCCGCGTGCTGCGAGCAGGGCCACGCCCTGTTCCTGGACACCCGCGACCTATCGCAGCGGCAGATCCCCTTCGACCTCGCGGCCGAGGGCATGCGCCTGCTGGTCGTCGACACCCAGGTCAAGCACGCCCACAGCGGCGGCGAGTACGGCAAGCGCCGGGCCGGCTGCGAGAAGGGCGCGGCCCTGCTGGGCGTGGACGCGCTGCGGGACATCGCCTACGACGACCTCGACGCGTCGCTCGAACGCCTCGGCGACGAGGCGGAGGTACGGCGCCTGGTCCGGCACGTCGTCACCGAGGACCACCGCGTCGAGCGCGTCGTGGCCCTCCTCGAAGCGGGCGACACCCGTGCCATCGGCCCGGTCCTCACCGAGGGCCACGCCTCGCTGCGCGACGACTTCCAGGTCTCCTGCCCCGAGCTGGACCTGGTCGTGGAGGCGGCGAACGCGGCCGGCGCGCTGGGTGCCCGGATGACCGGCGGCGGCTTCGGCGGCTCGGCGATCGTCCTCGCCGAGGCGGCGGACGTCGACACGATCGCCAAGGCGGTCGAGGAGGCCTTCGCGGCGGCCGGCTTCAAGGCCCCGCGGGTCTTCGAGGCGGTGCCGTCGGCGGGCGCCCGCCGGGAGGGCTGAGGCTCAGTCCAGCCGCTTCGTCAGCGTGTACTCCGTGATCCCCGGCGGGTAGTCGGGGATCACGCACACCACGTCGTACCCCTGCTTCCGGTAGAACTCCGGGGCCTGGAAGTCCCAGGTCTCCAGGCGTACGGCGGTGCAGCCGCGGTCCTGGCGGGCGATGCGCTCGGCCTCCGCGAGCAGCCCGCCGCCGAGGCCCGTGCCGCGGTGGCGGGCGTCCACCCAGAGGTAGGTGACGTGCAGCCAGGACGTCCAGGTGTGTCCGACCAGCCCGCCCGCAAGGCCGCCCGAGCGCTCGTCCATCGCCCAGACGTGCAGCGGCACTTGGCGTTCACCGGGAGTACCGCGCAGTGCCGCGAGGACGGGGGACGCCGCGGTGTTGGTGTCCCGCAGCCGCGCGTGGAGCAGTTCGCGTCGTTCCTTGTCGACTTCCGCCTCAATACGAAACATGCGGCACACCATAAACGCGTCGGCCGGGCAGTTCTGCAAATTGCCTTCCGCTCACGGCGACCGGTCGTACTCTGATGAGCAGTGCCGGTGGGGGCCGGCGCTGATCAGGGGGCGAGACAAGTCGGATACGACGCCCGCGGTGGGGGTAGCAGTTCAGGCACGGCGGCGGCCGTGCGGTTCAGCCCTCCCGCGGGTGTCGTGTCCGCACGGTTCGTCGTTCTCCGGACCTTGGGGTATCCCCGGCTCGTGAAGAGCACTGGGGAAGGGGGTTTCGTGGTTCGCATCCGAGTCCTGGTCGTCGACGACCACCGCATCTTCGCCGAGTCGCTGGCCGCCGCACTGGCCGCCGAGCCCGACGTCGACGTCTCCGCGGCCGGCAGCGGTCCGGCCGCGCTGCGCTGCCTGGAGCGCGCGGTCGCCGAGGGCCGCCGCTACGACGTGCTGCTCGTCGACGCCGACCTGGGCGGTCAACTGCCGGGCGGCCGGGCGGCCGTGCCGGTGCAGGAGGCCAACGCGGAGGGGCTGGTCGACGGCATATCGCTGGTCGCCGGTGTCCGCTCGGCCCATCCGGCCGTCCGGGTCGTCGTCCTCGCGGAGAAGGACGACCCGCGGCGCGCGGCCCTGGCCCTGCAGGCCGGCGCCTGCGGCTGGGTCGCCAAGGACTGCTCGCTGTCCCGGCTGCTGAACGTCATCCGGGGCGTGCTGCGCGACGAGACGCATCTGCCGCCCGCCCTGCTCACGGGCGTCCTGCGGGAGCTGACGGCGGCCCGCAAGCACCGCACCGAGAGCGAGCGCCTGGTGGAGTCCCTCACGCCGAGGGAGCGCGAAGTGCTCCGGTGCATGGTGGCGGGCCTGGGGCGCAAGGCCGTCGCCGAGCGCCTCTTCCTGTCCCCGCACACCGTCCGCACCCACATGCAGAACGTCCTCGGCAAGCTGGGCGTCCACTCCACCCTGGCCGCGGTGGCGCTCGCGCGCAGGGCCGGGGTGGGGCCGGTGGACCTAGGGCCCAGCGGACGGATCGTCCCTGAGGAGAGCAGCAGCGCCTGACCGGCGCCAAGCGGGCAGCGCCCCGAAGGGGCGCGGGGCCGTATCCGATATGCGGCTGCCGCCGCGCGGGCGCGACCAGCCACGACGACGCCGCAGGCGACAGACGGCATATTGCGGCACTGTCAGCGGAGCGCCTAGCCGGGGATGTTGTCGAACGGCGCCGTCAACTGGCGTAGCAGCCCGGCGAGTTCGGACCGCTGGGTGGGGGAGAGCTCGCCGAGGATCGCCCGCTCCTGGTCGAGGAGGCCCGCCAGGGCCTGGTCCGCGCGGTCCTGGCCCTCGGTGGTCAGCCGGACCAGCACGCCACGCCGGTCGCTCGGGTCCGGCAGCCGCTCGACCAGGCCCTTCTTGGCCAGCCGGTCGATGCGGTTGGTCATCGTCCCCGAGGTGACCAGGGTCTGGGTCAGCAGCTGCCCGGGGGAGAGCTGGTACGGCGTGCCCGCGCGCCTGAGTGCGGTCAGCACGTCGAACTCCCAGGGCTCCAGGCTGTGCTCGGCGAAGGCCAGCCGACGCGCCCGGTCCAGGTGCCGCGCCAGTCGGCTCACCCGGCTGAGCACCTCGAGCGGTTCCACGTCGAGGTCCGGGCGCTCCCGGCGCCACGCAGCGACCAGCCGATCGACCTCGTCCTCCATGGCGATCAGTGTAGTGGTTCTGTCGACATGAAGTCTCTTGATATCGAGTCTCTTGACATCGAGATATCTCCACGGGGAAGGTGGAGGACATGACGACTCCTGCCTGGGACCCCGCCCAGTACCTCCGTCACTCCGGCCACCGCGCCCGCGCCTTCACCGACCTCCTCGCCCACGTCCCCGCCCTCCCCGGCGACCCCCCGGCCATCGCCGACCTCGGCTGCGGCCCCGGCAACGTCACCGCCGTCCTCGCCGACCGCTGGCCCACCGCGCACATCACCGGGTACGACAACTCGGCCGCGATGCTCGACAGGGCCGAGGTCGACCACGCCGGACCCACCCCCGGCGGCGGCCGCCTCGACTTCGCCCACGCCGACCTGCGCACCTGGACGCCCGAACGGCCGTACGACCTCATCGTGTCCAACGCGGCGCTCCAGTGGGTCCCCGGCCACCTCGGCCGCTTCGCCGACTGGCTCGACGCGCTCGCTCCCGGCGGCACCTTCGCCTTCCAGGTGCCGAACAACATCGACGCACCCCTGCACGCCCTGATGCGCGAGCTCGCCGCCACACCCCGCTGGAAGGTCCGGCTCGCCGACGTGCTGCGCCACGAGGACTCCGTCCACCCGCCGGCCGCCTACCTCGACCGGCTCGCCCGCCTCGGCTGCGCCACCGACGTCTGGGAGACCACCTACCTCCACGTCCTGGCGGGCGAGGACCCCGTCCTGGACTGGGTCAAGGGCACCGGGCTGCGCCCCGCCCTCACCGCCCTCGGCGACGACCCCGAGGCCCGGGACGCCTTCGTCGCCGAGTACCGCGAGCTGCTGCGGGAGGCCTATCCGAGCGCCCCGTACGGCACGGTCCTGCCCTTCCGCCGCCTGTTCGCCGTCGCCCGCAAGGAGGACGCCTGATGCTCACCGCCCTCGACCACGTCCAGCTCGCCGTACCGCCGGGCTCGGAGGACCTGCTGCGCGCCTACTACGTCGATCTCCTCGGCATGACCGAGATCCCCAAGCCGCCCGTGCTCGCGGCGCGCGGCGGCTGCTGGTTCCGGGCCGGGACCGTGCACCTGCACCTGGGAGTGGAGGCGGCCTTCCGCCCCGCTCTGCAGGCCCATCCGGGGCTGCGGGTGACGGACATCGAGGCCTGTGCCGAACGGCTCGAAGCCGGCGGCGCCCCCGTCACCTGGGACGACGACCTCCCCGGACACCGCCGCTTCTACTCCCAGGACCCCGTCGGCAACCGCCTGGAGTTCCTGGAACCGGTGCGCTGAGCCACCGTTTGCCGCGGCCCGCTCCTGGTTACCCGGAGCAATGACCCCACGTACCTATCCGCTTCAGGAGGGATCGACGGTGTCAGGACATCAGAAGGCCAAGGGCAAGAAGGAACAGGTCAAGGGCAAGGTCAAGGAGGTCGGCGGGCGCGCGACGCGTGACGCGCCCATGGAGGCCGAAGGACGCCTGGAGCAGTCGAAGGGCGACGCCCGCCAGGCCAAGGAGAAGATGAAGGACATCTTCAAGCACTGAGTGAACGCTGAGGCCTGAGCACAGGGCTCAGGCCTTGCGGTGCCCTATCAGCCGTGGCTTCTGCTCCAGGCCGTCCAGGCCGTGCCAGGCCAGGTTCACCAGGTGGGCGGCGACCTCCGCCTTCTTCGGGCGGCGCACGTCCAGCCACCACTGGCCGGTCAGCGCGACCATGCCCACCAGCGCCTGCGCGTACAGCGGGGCCAGCTTGGGGTCGAAGCCGCGGCTCTTGAACTCGCGGCCCAGGATGTCCTCCACCTGGGTCGCGATGTCCGAGATGAGAGAGGCGAAGGAACCCGTCGACTGCGGGATGGGGGAGTCCCGGACCAGGATCCGGAACCCGTCCGTGTACTCCTCGATGTAGTCGAGCAGCGCGAACGCGGCCTGCTCGCACAGCTCCCGCGGATGGCCGGCCGTGAGGGACCCGGTCACCATGTCCAGCAGGCGCCGCATCTCCCGGTCGACCACCACCGCGTACAGCCCCTCCTTGCCGCCGAAGTGCTCGTACACCACCGGCTTGGAGACCCCGGCCTTCGCGGCGATCTCCTCCACCGACGTGCCCTCGAAGCCCTTCGCCGCGAAGAGGGTGCGACCGATCTCCAACAGCTGCTGGCGGCGCTCCGCACCGGTCATACGGGTACGACGCGCCCGCCGCTGCTTCTCGGGACTGGGGGTGCTGGAGTCGGTCGCCACGGCGTCAATCATGCCGCCTTCGCGGCCTCCGCCCCCTGCGGAGAGCCGCCTTCTCCGGTGTTACGGCGCGAATCGATACGTGAGCGTGACGGCCAGCGCACGTCGTAGGCCCAGCCCAGCTGCTCGCACCAGCGGATGATCCGCGCGGACGAGTCGATCTGGCCGCGCTCCACCCCGTGCCGCGCGGAGGTCGGGTCGGCGTGGTGCAGGTTGTGCCAGGACTCGCCGCAGGACAGGACCGCCAGCCACCACACGTTGCCCGACCGGTCCCGCGATTTGAACGGCCGCTTGCCCACCGCGTGGCAGATCGAGTTGATCGACCACGTCACATGGTGGAGCAGCGCCACCCGGACGAGTGATCCCCAGAAGAACGCGGTGAACGCGCCCCACCAGGACATCGTCACCAGCCCGCCGATCAGCGGCGGCAGCGCGAGGGAGACCACCGTCCAGTAGATGAACTGGCGGGAGATCGTCCGGATGGCAGGGTCCTTGACCAGATCCGGCGCGTACTTGTCCTGCGGGGTCCGCTCCTCGTCGAACATCCAGGCGATGTGCGCCCACCACAGGCCCTTGATCAGCGCCGGCACGGTCTCGCCGTACCGCCACGGCGAATGCGGGTCGCCCTCCGCGTCGGAGAACTTGTGGTGCTTGCGGTGGTCGGCCACCCAGCGCACCAGCGGCCCCTCCACCGCCATCGACCCCGCGATGGCCAGCGCGATCCTGAGCGGCCGCTTCGCCTTGAAGGAACCGTGGGTGAAGTAACGGTGGTAACCGATCGTCACGCCGTGACAGCCCAGGTAGTAGAAGAACACCATCAGGCCCAGGTCGAGCCAGCTCACGCCCCATCCCCACGCCAGCGGCACCGCCGCCAGCAGCGCGAGGAACGGCACGACGATGAACAGCAGCAGGGTGATCTGCTCCAGCGAGCCCTTCCGCTCACCGCCCAGAGTGGCGGACTGGAGCGCGGTGTCGGCCGCCTTCCGGGGGTCTTCGATCACATCGGAACTAGACGAGGTCATGCGCGTCCCCTGTGGGGTCGAGGGTTGAGAGATGCGCCGATCCGCGGCGACCGAACGGGACGAAAAGGAGCTTCCCTACGGTTCCGTAACCTACGGCGACGTAAGTATGGCAGCGGGGCGTCTCACGGCAAGAGCCCCAGAACCTGCGCGTCCTCATGGACACCTATCCTTGGAGTCGGTCGGACAGCGCGGTCCGTTCTGTTTCCTTCCCTGATGTCCGGCCGCTATGCGGACAGGCCCCGCCTGCTGCCCGGCCGCCTGACGGGTTCCCTCCAGACGAGCTTCAACACTGCAAGGAGCCGCACCTGTGAGCAGTGCCGACGACCAGACCACCACGACCAGCAGTGAGCTGCGCGCCGACATCCGCCGGCTGGGTGACCTCCTCGGCGAGACCCTCGTCCGCCAGGAGGGTCCCGAGCTGCTGGAGCTCGTCGAGAAGGTCCGCCGCCTGACCCGCGAGGACGGCGAGGCCGCCGCCGAACTGCTGCGCGGCACCGAACTGGAGACCGCCGCCAAGCTGGTCCGTGCCTTCTCCACCTACTTCCACCTGGCCAACGTCACCGAGCAGGTGCACCGCGGCCGTGAGCTGCGCGCCCGCCGTGCCGCCGAGGGCGGCCTCCTCGCCCGCACCGCCGACCGGCTCAAGGACGCCGACCCCGAGCACCTGCGCGAGACCGTGCAGAACCTCAACGTCCGCCCGGTGTTCACGGCGCACCCCACCGAGGCGGCGCGCCGTTCGGTCCTCAACAAGCTCCGGCGCATCGCCGCGCTCCTGGACACGCCCGTCATCGAGTCCGACCGCCGCCGCACCGACATCCGCCTCGCCGAGAACATCGACCTCGTCTGGCAGACCGACGAGCTGCGCGTCGTACGCCCGGAGCCCGCCGACGAGGCCCGCAACGCCATCTACTACCTGGACGAGCTGCACGCCGACGCGGTCGGCGACGTCCTGGAGGACCTGACGGCGGAGCTGGAGCGGGTCGGCGTCAAGCTCCCCGACGACACCCGTCCGCTGACCTTCGGCACCTGGATCGGCGGCGACCGCGACGGCAACCCCAACGTCACCCCCCAGGTCACCTGGGACGTCCTCATCCTCCAGCACGAGCACGGCATCAACGACGCCCTGGAGATGATCGACGAACTCCGCGGCTTCCTCTCCAACTCCATCCGCTACACGGGCGCCACCGAGGAACTCCTCGAGTCCCTGCAAGCCGACCTGGAGCTGCTGCCCGAGATCAGCCCCCGCTACAAGCGCCTCAACGCCGAGGAGCCCTACCGCCTCAAGGCGACCTGCATCCGGCAGAAGCTGACCAACACCAAGCAGCGCCTGGCCACCGGCACCCCGCACGAGCCCGGCCGCGACTACCTCGGCACCGCCGAGCTCCTCGGCGACCTCCGGCTGATCCAGACCTCCCTGCGCGAACACCGCGGCGGCCTGTTCGCCGACGGCCGCCTGGCCCGTACGATCCGCACGCTGGCCGCGTTCGGCCTCCAGCTCGCCACCATGGACGTCCGCGAGCACGCCGACGCCCACCACCATGCCCTCGGCCAGCTCTTCGACCGCCTCGGCGAGGAGTCCTGGCGCTACGCCGACATGCCCCGCGAGTACCGCGCCAAGCTCCTCGCCAAGGAGCTCCGCTCGCGTCGGCCGCTCGCCCCCACCCCGGCACCCGTCGACGCGGCCGGCGCCAAGACCCTCGGCGTCTTCGAGACCGTGAAGAAGGCCCTGGAGATCTTCGGCCCCGAGGTCGTCGAGTCGTACATCATCTCCATGTGCCAGGGCGCCGACGACGTCTTCGCAGCCGCCGTCCTCGCCCGTGAGGCCGGCCTGGTGGACCTGCACGCCGGCTGGGCCAAGGTCGGCATCGTGCCGCTGCTGGAGACCACCGACGAGCTCAAGGCCGCCGACACCATCCTGGAGGACATGCTCTCCGACCCGTCGTACCGCCGTCTGGTGGCACTGCGCGGGGACGTCCAGGAGGTCATGCTCGGCTACTCCGACTCCTCCAAGTTCGGCGGCATCACCACCTCCCAGTGGGAGATCCACCGCGCCCAGCGCCGGCTGCGCGACGTCGCCCACCGCTACGGGGTCCGGCTGCGCCTCTTCCACGGCCGCGGCGGCACCGTCGGCCGCGGCGGCGGCCCCTCCCACGACGCGATCCTCGCCCAGCCCTGGGGCACCCTGGAGGGCGAGATCAAGGTGACCGAGCAGGGCGAGGTCATCTCCGACAAGTACCTGATCCCCTCCCTCGCCCGGGAGAACCTGGAACTGACGGTCGCGGCCACCCTCCAGGCCTCCGCCCTGCACACCGCCCCCCGCCAGTCCGTGGAGGCCCTGGCGCGCTGGGACGCCGCCATGGACGTCGTCTCCGACGCCGCCCACGCGGCCTACCGCCGCCTGGTGGAGGACCCGGACCTGCCGACGTACTTCCTCGCGTCGACGCCGGTGGACCAGCTCGCCGACCTGCACCTGGGCTCCCGGCCCTCCCGCCGCCCCGGCTCCGGCGTCTCGCTCGACGGCCTGCGCGCCATCCCCTGGGTGTTCGGCTGGACCCAGTCCCGGCAGATCGTCCCCGGCTGGTTCGGCGTCGGCTCCGGCCTCAAGGCACTGCGCGAGGCGGGCCTGGACACCGTCCTGGACGAGATGCACGAACAGTGGCACTTCTTCCGCAACTTCGTCTCCAACGTCGAGATGACCCTCGCCAAGACGGACCTGCGGATCGCCCAGCACTACGTCGACACCCTCGTCCCGGACGAGCTCAAGCACGTGTTCGACACGATCCGCGAAGAGCACGCCCTGACCGTCGCGGAGGTCCTGAAGGTCACCGGTGAGGCCGAACTCCTCGACGCCACCCCGGTCCTCAAGCAGACCTTCTCCATCCGTGACGCCTACCTGGACCCGATCTCCTACCTCCAGGTCACCCTGCTCAAGCGCCAGCGCGAGGAGGCGGCAGCGGGAGAACCGGCCGACCCGCTCCTCGCCCGCGCACTGCTCCTCACCGTCAACGGCGTGGCGGCGGGCCTGCGCAACACCGGCTGACCGCTGTCAGGCATGACGGTGCCCCGGGGTCGTACACCCCGGGGCACCGGTCGTTTTCGGCACAGCTCACTGCAACGCGGCGAACGCCGCGGTCAGCAGCGCGATCCCCGAACCCCCCAGGACCCACGCCACCCGCCTCAGCCGCAGCCCCCCGGCGACCACCACCGACGCCAGCAGCAACGCACCGCCCAGCGGCACCCAGGCGTACAGGACGCCGGCCGGCCCCGACCGGACCACGTCCCCGGTGCCGGGCCTCACGATCACGTCGTACGTCTGCCCCTTGCGCACCCCGACCGACTTGTCGAGGACGACGGTGGAGCGCGCCGACGCACCCGTCGACACCGGAGTGAACGGCCCCGTGCAGGTGTCCGCACCGCACACCGTCACCTTGACCGTGCCCCGCTCCTTGCCCTTCGTCAGCATCACGTCCTGCGCGGTGCCCCAGGACCCCCACACCCCGGCGACCAGGATCAGCACGGCGACCGCACCCATCGACACGACACGCAGCGCGTCGACCGGAGCCGTACGGGAGGAGGCGGCGGAGGCAGCAGGCATGGCCGGGATCATTGGCCATGTCCCTACGGCCGGTCAACTGCCGTGGGGGACAAGTCAGGAGTTGTACGAGCTTTGCGCCCGCTCCAGCCCCTCGGTGACCAGCGCCTCCACCGCGTCGGCGGCCCGGTCCACGAAGTAGTCCAGTTCCTTGCGCTCGGTCGAGGAGAAGTCCTTCAGCACGAAGTCGGCCACCTGCATACGGCCCGGAGGACGCCCGATCCCGAACCGCACCCGGTGGTAGTCCGCGCCCATCGCCTTCGTCATCGACTTCAGCCCGTTGTGCCCGTTGTCGCCACCGCCCAGCTTGAGGCGGAGCACGCCGTAGTCGATGTCCAGCTCGTCGTGGACCGCGACGATGTTGGCGACCGGCACCTTGTAGAAGTCGCGCAGCGCGTTGACCGGGCCGCCGGAGAGGTTCATGTACGACATCGGCTTGGCCAGGACCACCCGCCGGCTGCCCGGCCCCGGCGCCCCGAGCCGCCCCTCCACGACCTGCGCCTGGGCCTTCCCGGCCCGCTTGAACTTCCCGCCGATCCGCCCGGCGAGCAGGTCCGCGACCATGAACCCGACGTTGTGCCGGTTCATCGCGTACTCGGGCCCGGGGTTCCCGAGCCCGACGATCAGCCAGGGGGCGCCTGCGGGGGTGGTCACGTCCATGTCTCCTTGATACGCGCCAGCCGCCGCTCCCGGGGGAACGGCGGCTGACCGTTGCTCAACCGCTTGCTGCTTGCCGCGTGCGCGGACCGCATGCGGCTTACCGCTGTGGGGCGGGCGCCCACCGGGTGGCTACCGCTGTGGGCAATCGTTCCGCAGGGCGGAACGGGTGGGTACAGCCACCAGCGCCGGGCGCCTGCTCAGCAGACGGCACCCGAACCGACGGCTCAGGCCTCGGCGGCTTCCTCGGCCTCGGTCTCGCCCTCAGCCGACTCCTCCGCCTGCGCGGCCAGCACCTGGAGGACGACCGCGTCCTCGTCGACGGCCAGCGTCACACCGGACGGCAGGGTGATGTCCTTGGCGAGGACGGAGGCGCCGGCCTCCAGGCCCTCGACGGAGACGGTGACGGCCTCGGGGATGTGGGTGGCCTCGGCCTCGACCGGCAGCGCGTTGAGCACGTGCTCCAGCAGGTTGCCGCCCGGGGCCAGCTCGCCCTCGGCGTGCACCGGGATCTCGACCGTGACCTTCTCGCCACGCTTGACCAGCAGCAGGTCGACGTGCTCCAGGAAGCCCTTGATCGGGTCGCGCACCACGGACTTCGGGATCGCCAGCTCGTTCGACTTGCCGTCGATGTCGAGGGAGATCAGGACGTTCGGCGTACGCAGCGCGAGCAGCAGGTCGTGGCCCGGCAGGGTCAGGTGGATCGGGTCCGAACCGTGGCCGTACAGGACACCGGGAACCTTGCTGTCACGACGGATACGGCGCGCGGCACCCTTGCCGAACTCGGTGCGCGTCTCGGCGGTGATCTTCACCTCGGACATGGTGATCACTCCTCGTAGAGGTAGATACGGACGTGGTCACCCGGCCACGAACGGCCTGCTACGAAGAGCGCGTCGATAACGGAGGCGTGGCCTCCCTCGCCGAGCAACTGGAGAAGTCTACTCGGCGCGAGAGGCCACAGAGAAATCGATCAGCGCCCACCGGGCGCAAGTGATCATGCAGAAGCGTTTTTACAGCTCACTGCTCGTCGAACAGGCTCGTCACCGAACCGTCCTCGAACACCTCACGCACCGCACTCGCGATCGTCGGCGCGATCGACAGCACCGTGATCTTGTCCAGATCCCGGCTCAGCTCACCCGGCGTGGGCAGCGTGTTCGTCAGCACGAACTCGCTCACCCGCGAGTTCTTCAGCCGGTCCGCCGCCGGACCCGACAGCACACCGTGCGTGGCCGTCACGATGACGTCCTCCGCACCGTGCGCGAACAGTGCGTCCGCCGCCGCGCAGATCGTGCCACCCGTGTCGATCATGTCGTCGACCAGGACGCACACCCGGCCCTCGACCTCACCCACGACCTCGTGGACGGTCACCTGGTTCGCCACGTCCTTGTCGCGCCGCTTGTGCACGATGGCCAGGGGCGCCCCGAGCCGGTCGCACCACCGGTCCGCCACCCGCACCCGGCCGGCGTCCGGGGACACGATCGTCAGCTTGTCCTTGTCCACCTTCGTGCCCACGTAGTCCGCGAGCAGCGGAAGCGCGAACAGGTGGTCCACCGGACCGTCGAAGAAGCCCTGGATCTGGTCCGTGTGCAGATCCACGGTCAGGATCCGGTCCGCACCCGCCGTCTTCATCAGGTCGGCGATCAGCCGCGCCGAGATCGGTTCACGGCCCCGGTGCTTCTTGTCCTGCCGCGCGTAACCGTAGAACGGCACAATCACCGTGATGGACCGCGCCGACGCACGCTTCAGCGCGTCGATCATGATCAACTGTTCCATGATCCACTGGTTGATCGGAGCCGTGTGGCTCTGGATCACGAAGCAGTCGGCACCACGCGCCGACTCCTGGTAACGCACGTAGATCTCGCCGTTCGCGAAGTCGAAGGCCTTCGTCGGGACGACCCCGACAGCCAGCTGGTGGGCGACCTCCTCGGCAAGCTCGGGGTGGGCGCGGCCGGAGAAGAACATCATCTTCTTCTCGCCGGTCGTCTTGATCCCGGTCACAGCACTGTCTCCTCAGAGGTGTCTCAGCCGTACAGCTGGATCTTCCGCGCCCCGAGTGCCTGGTGCGGAAGGGCGAAACAGCTGGTTAGGTGCGGGTGTGCACTTATCACGGTACGACGTCTTCGGCGCACCTGTTTCCGGTCAGTCCTCGCTCGCGCCCCGCCGGGAAGCCGCCTCGGCAGCCTTCGCCGCCGAGCTCCCCGGACGCTTCCGGGCCACCCAACCCTCGATATTCCGCTGCTGACCGCGGGCCACGGCCAGCGAACCGGGCGGCACATCCTTCGTGATCACGGACCCGGCAGCGGTGTACGCACCGTCCCCGATCGTGACAGGCGCCACAAACATGTTGTCCGAACCCGTCTTGCAGTGCGACCCGACGGTGGTGTGGTGCTTGCTCTCGCCGTCGTAGTTCACGAACACACTCGCCGCGCCGATGTTCGAGTACTCGCCGATCGTCGCGTCACCGACGTACGAGAGATGCGGAACCTTCGTCCCCTCCCCGATCGACGCGTTCTTCGTCTCCACGTAGGTGCCGATCTTGCCCTTCGCCCCGAGCCGGGTCCCCGGCCGCAGATAGGCATACGGTCCCACGCTCGCCTCCGCACCGATATGAGCGGAATCGGACACCGTGTTGCTCACCCGCGCTCCGGCGCCGACCCGGGTGTCCTTCAGCCGGCTGTTCGGCCCGACCTCGGCGCCCCGTGCGAGGTGCGTCGAACCGAGCAGCTGCGTCCCCGGGTGCACGACGGCGTCCTGTTCGAACGTCACGGTCACGTCCACCCACGTCGTCGCCGGGTCCACGACCGTCACGCCGTCCAGCATCGCCCGTTCCAGCAGGCGGTCGTTGAGGATCCGCCGCGCCTCCGCCAGCTGCACGCGGTTGTTGATCCCGGCGATCTCGCGGTGGTCGTCCGCCACCGAGGCCCCCACCCGGTGCCCGGCCTCCCGCAGGATCCCCAGCACATCGGTCAGGTACTCCTCACCCTGGCTGTTGTCCGTCCGCACCTTCCCCAGCGCGTCCGCCAGCAGCCGGCCGTCGAACGCGAACACCCCGGAGTTGATCTCCCGGATGGCCCGCTGCTCGTCGGAGGCGTCCTTGTGCTCCACGATGGCCGTCACGGCCCCCGAGGCGGAGTCGCGCACGATACGGCCGTAACCGGTCGCGTCCGGCACCTCCGCCGTCAGCACGGTCACCGCGTTGCCGTCGCCGTGATGCGTCCCGGCGAGCCGCTTCAGCGTCTCCCCGGTCAGCAGCGGAGTGTCCCCGCACACCACGACCACGGTCCCGTCGACCGCCCCGCCCAGCTCCTCCAGCGCCATCCGCACGGCGTGCCCGGTGCCGTTCTGCTGCTCCTGCACGGCGGTACGGACACCGGCGTCTACCTCGCCGAGGTGCGCGGCGACCTGCTCGCGCGCGTGCCCGACGACGACGACCAGGTTCTCGGGGTCCAACTCGCGGGAGGCGGCGAGCACATGACCCACCAGGGAACGGCCGCAGATGTCGTGCAGGACCTTGGGTGTGGCCGACTTCATACGGGTGCCCTCACCCGCTGCGAGAACGACGACGGCTGCCGGGCGAATGGCGCTCACGGAGTTGCCCTTCGGCTTTTTGGACGGGTGGGGGTGACATCCGCAGGATACCGGGGCGTTTCGAGGGGGACATGAGAGCGGGCCCTGACGGAGCTGTCAGGGCCCGAACCGAGCATGGCTCCCCCGCCAGGACTCGAACCCGGACAGATGGCACCAAAAGCCACAGTGCTGCCAATTACACCACGGGGGAACAATATCGACAGAACCGGACATTTAGTCAGGTCGTCGAGTGGCGCCTCCTACTATGCCGTACCGGGCGCCTTCGACGCGACGGTACAAGTCGGCTCCCTCCCGGACCCCGTGGGGCGGCCGTCGGCCCCGAGGTTCCCCGAAGTCCCGAACCCGCCGGATGGATGTGACATACCGTCCGGGCGGAATGATTGGCGCATTTCGGTGTTGTTCGGTTACGCAGTGTGGTGGGGGCGAGTAGACGAAACTCACCGGAAAAGCCCACCCCCGCGCCCGTAGGCTGGAGGCATGACCACGACGGGGGCAGACCACGCGACGGCCTTGAGAGGGCCGTGGTGGTGGTCACGGTGGCGTAGTGCGGTGCTGGACGTGGGGCTCGCGCTGGTGTCGGCGCTGGAGTGCGCCGCGGAGGGGATTCCGTTCGCGCGGGACGCGGGGATCCCGGTGTCGGCGGGGATCGTGTTCGGTTTGCTGGCCGGTTCCGTGCTGGTGCTGCGCCGGAAGTGGCCGATCGCCGTGGTGCTGGTCGCCATCGCGATCACGCCGGCCCAGATGGGCTTCCTGATGGGCATCGTCGGCCTGTACACGCTGGCCGCGGCGGAGCTGCCGCGGCGGATCATCGCGGCGCTGGCGGGGATGACGTTCCTGGGGACGCTGATCGTGACCTTCGTGCGGGTGCGGCAGAGCATGGCGCGGGGGGATCTGACGCTGGGGGACTGGTTCGTTCCGTTCGCGTCGCTGGCGACCTCGCTGGGGCTGACGGCTCCGCCGGTGCTGCTGGGGCTGTACGTGGGCGCGCGGCGGCGGTTGATGGAGAGCCTGCGGGAGCGGGCGGACAGTCTGGAGCGGGAGCTCCAGCTGCTCGCGGAGCGGGCGGAGGAGCGTGCGGAGTGGGCGCGGGGCGAGGAGCGGACGCGGATCGCGCGCGAGATGCACGACGTGGTGGCGCACCGGGTGTCGTTGATGGTGGTGCACGCGGCGGCGTTGCAGGCGGTGGCGCGGAAGGACCCGGAGAAGGCGGTGAAGAACGCGGCGCTGGTGGGGGACATGGGGCGCCAGGCGTTGACGGAGTTGCGGGAGATGCTCGGGGTGCTGCGTTCCGGGGAGGCGGCTCAGCGGCGTACGACTGCGGCCTCGGCCTCGGTGTCGGTTTCGGTGCCGTTGGCGGCGGTGGGGGTGGCGGCCGCGGCGGCGGCTTCGCGGGTGGCGGCCGAGGACGAGGGGCCGTGGCTGTCGGAGCTGGAGGTGCTGGTCGGGCAGTCGGCGGCGGCGGGGATGGTGGTGGACCTGTCCGTCGAGGGGGACGTGCGGTCGTATGCGGCGGTGATCGAGCAGACGGCGTTCCGGGTGGTGCAGGAGGCGCTGACGAACGTGCACAAGCACGCGGCGGGTGCGAAGACGCACGTGCGGCTGGCGCACCGGGTGGCGGAGATCGCGATGCAGGTCGAGAACGAGCCGCCACCGGAGCCGGCGTCGGCCGCGGCCGCGGGGCTGCCGTCGGGCGGGAACGGCCTGGTGGGGATGCGTGAGCGGGTGCTCGGGCTGGGCGGGGTGTTCGTGTCGGGACCGACGGATGCCGGGGGTTTCCGGGTGTCGGCCGTGATTCCGGCGGCCTGACGGGCAGCCCCTAGGCCTGGGTGGTGAGGCGCTGGGGTTCGACGCCTGCGATGAGGGTGGTCAGGGCCTGGTCGATGTCGGGGCCGACGTACCAGTCGCCGGTGTGGTCGAGGGTGTAGATGCGGCCTTCGGCGTCGATGGCGAGGACGGAGTGGGTGTCGGTCTCCGCGCCGAGGGGGCAGACCTCGGTGCCGAGGGCGCGGCCGAGGTCGCCGAGGGTGCGGGCGAGGTGGAGGCCGTGCAGGGGGTCGAGGTGGAGGGTGGCGGGGGCGATCTGGCGGCCGCTGCCGGTGGGGCTGATGTGCAGGCCGCCGAACTCGGCCCAGGCCTCCACCGCCGCGGGGAAGACGGCGTGCCGGTGTCCGGCGGGTGAGGCGTGGTCGCGCAGGGTGTCGGCCCAGACCTCGGCCTGTTTTATGTCCCAGCGTCCGGGTTGCCAGCCGGCGGCGCGCAGGGCTGCGTCGACGGGCACGGAGAAACGCGTGGAGGAGGTGCGGTCGGCGTGCATCTGCCCTTCGATCGTCCTGGTCGGTGTGCGGGTGCGGGTGTGCGGCGTGTGGGGGTGTGGGGGTGTGTGCGTCAGGCGTCGGCGGTGGTGGGGTCGACGACGCGGACGCCGAAGTGGGCGGTGAGGGCGGCGCAGGCCCGGCAGGGGGCGGCGAAGCTGCCGTGCAGGGGGTCGCCGTCCTCGCGTATGCGGCGGGCGGTGAGTTTGGCCTGCTTGAGGGATTTGCGGGCTTCGCCGTTGGTCATGGGTTTGCGGGCGGCGCGTTTGCTGCGGGCGCTGTCGGCTGTGCTGATGTGCCGGGAGAGGAGGATGGCCTCGGCGCAGCGGCCGGTGAAGCGGTCGCGCTGTCCGCTGGGGAGGGTGTCGAGGAACTCCTGGACCAACGGGTGCAGCGGGGGCGGCTGGTCGCCGCGGGCGGCGGTGCCGGTGAGGGTGGCGCCGCGGACGGAGAGGGCGGCGGCGACGGTGGGCAGGATGCCGTCGCGGCGGTGCTGGAGGGTGGGCACGGGAGGTATTTCGCTGCTGCTCCAGCCGATGCGGGGGTCGCCGTTGGTGGCGCCGTGGACGGCGCCGGACATGGCGGTGTGTGGTCCCGTCTGTGTGGTGTTCATGATCGTCTTCCCCTCCCGGGCATCCCCCCGAAAGTCACAGACTGCCAAATCCTGTGGCGGGTGCGGTAGCTGGGGCGGTGCGACACGCCCGGGTTTGGGCAGGCTGTCACGGCGGGGTGACGGCTGGTCACGGAACCGGAGGGCCGGTGACCGGGGTTCGTGTACCGCATAGGCTGTCGGCAACCGCGATGGGCGCGGTCGACGCGTCTGGGACGTGGGAGAGACAGCCGGATACGGGCCGTGGCGCGCCGCAGGGGTGTGATGCCGGTTCGTACAGAGTGCCGCAGGGGGCAACCGTCATGACGACAGGTCGGCTCGGGCAGCAGGCCGCGCCGCCGAACGCGGCCTATGCCGGGCAGGTCGTGCATTTCCCGGATCCGGTTCGGGCGGCACGTCACCCGAGAGGGGTACGGATCGACGAGCGCGGTTACCCCGACTTCTCGCCCTACGCGCGTGCGGCGGCGGAGATCGCCGATCCGCCGGAGGGGTTCGGTGTCGACGAGTTGCGGCTGACGGACTTCGTGTCCGCGAACGCGGTGCTGGCGGCTTCGGGCCATGAACTGTGGGACACGGTGCCCGCGGTGGCGACGCCGCACGGCTGGACGTGGCATCACGTGGCGGGGTCGCGGCGGCTGGAGCTGGTCCCGGTCGAGGTGAAGGCGTTGCTGCGGCACCACGGCGGGGTGGCGACGGCACGGGTGGACCACGACAAGCGGGGGACGCGGCCGTTGCAGGAGACGCGGCCGGCGCACTTCGGGCTGCCGAAGTCCGGTGTGGCGGTGTCGGAGTCGCAGGTGCAGGGGGTCGAGGAGGACCTCGGGTACCGCTTGCCGGGTGCGTACCGCTCGTTCCTGAAGGCGGCGGGCGGCTGCGCTCCGGTGGGCACGGCCCTCGACGCGGGCCTCGGACTGCTGGTGGACCAGCCCTTCTTCACCGTCCGCGACGAGGCGGCGGTGAACGACCTCGTGTACGTCAACAAGTGCCTGCGCGACCACCTCACCAAGGACTACCTGGGCGTCGCCTTCGTGCAGGGCGGTCTGCTGGCGGTGAAGGTCAAGGGCGACCGGCTGGGTTCGGTGTGGTTCTGCGCGTACGACGACGCGCGTGACGTGGATCCGGGGTGGCCGCCGGCGGAGCGGGTGGAGCGTCTGCTGCTGCCGTGCGGTGAGGACTTCGACGTGTTCCTGTCGCGGCTGGCGGGGTCCCCGCCGGAGTTGGAGACGGTGGCGAACCTGATGGTCGACGGTGGTTTCGCGCGTGCCGTGCCGGTGTCCTCGCCCGGCTCGGGGGAGTGAGGTCCGGCATGGTGACGTTCGCGCAGGCGCAGGAGCGCGCGGAAGAGTGGATCAACGGTGACGTCCCGGCGTACCAGCACCGTGAGGTGCGGGTGCGGGAGTTCGGTCTCGGCTTCGTGGTGTGGGGCGAGGACCGTGCGGAGGGTCCGCGGTCGGACGGGGGCGGGCAGCGGGTGGTCATCGCCCGCGACAGCGGTGAGGCCACGCTGTGGCCCGCGCTGCCGGTGGGCGAGGTGATCCGCCGGTACGAGGAGGAGTACGGCCGTGAGGCGGAGGTCGCCGACGCGGTGCCGGCGCCCGCGGCCCGGGTGGACCTGAACCAGACGTCGTTCCTGTTGAGTCCGCCGGAGTGGCTCCAGGAGGCGGCGGACAAGCTGGGTATTCCGGACCGGCGGTCGGGGAGTGACGGGGCGCCGGCCGGTGCCGGTGCCGGTGGCGCTTCTTGGCCGGCGGCAGGTGCGGGTGCGGGCGCCGGAGCCGGGGCGGGGGCGCAGGGCGCGTCGAGTGCGCCCGGTGCGCCGGGCGTGCCCAACGTGCCCGCCGGCGCGACTCCCTGGGCCGGCACCGACACCAACGCCGATGCCGGTGAGGACCGTTCCGTGCCGTTGCCCGCGACGGTGTTCGCACCGCCGCTGAGCGATGCCGACGACGGTGCCCTGGGAGAGGCCGAGACGGCGCTGATGGCGGGGGGCAGCCAACTGCCCCGCACGGCGGTGTCTCCGGCGCTCGACGAGGCGGGTGCGCCGGGCGGGCCGGGTGCGCGGGGCGGCACGCCGCCGCCGCCTCCGCAGGGCGCCCCGTCGTACGGCTACCCGCAGGGACCGGCGGCTCCCGGCACGCCCCCGCCGGGTGCGCCCGGCCGTCCGCAGGCGCCCGCGACGCCGCCCGCGCCCTCGTACGGCTACCCGCAGGCGCCGGCCGCCCCGGGCTACGGCTATCCGCAGCCGCCGGCCGGTGCTCAGGGCGCGCCCCAGCCCCCGGCGGGCCCGGCCGCTCCGGGGCGGCCCCTCGCGCCGAACGCCAGTGACATAGCGGACGCTGCGACGAGCAGGGCCGCGCCTCCTCCGCGCCGGGCGCGTGGCGGGGCCGGCGCGCCGCCTCCGCCGCCGGGAGTCCCGGGGGCGCCGGGAGCACCGGGCGCCCACCCGGCGGCCGCGCCTCAGCCGCCCGCGGGCGGGTATGCGCCGACGCAGATGGTGTCGGCGCCGGGTCCCAAGGGGCCTCAGGGGCCGGCGCAGGTGCCGGGCGCGCAGACCCCGCCGGGTGCCCCCGAGGCGCCCGGTGCTCCGGGTGCTCCGGGTGGCCCGCCGCCGGGTGATGTGCATCGTGCGGCCACGATGCTGGCCGACCCGGGTGGGACGGGCGGGGGCGCGCAGCAGCCTCCGGGCGCCCCTGGCGCACCTTTCGCCCCCGGCGTATCGCAGCCTCCGGGCGCCCCTGGCACGCCTCCGGCGCCTCCCGCGCAGGGCTCTGCCGGTGGTGCGGGCGGGGCGGCGGCGGTCCATCACGCGGAGACGGTGCTTTCCGCGCCTCCGGTGGGTGCTCCGCCCGCCCCGGGTATGCCGCCGGGCGCCCCGCAGATGCCGCCGCCGATGCCGGCCGCTGCGATGCCGTCGCCCGGTCAGCCCGTTCCCGGTCAGCCCGTGCCGGGGCAGCAGCCCCCGGCGTACGGCTACCCGCAGCAGGGGCAGCCGACGGTGGGCCCCGGCTACCAGGCGGTGCTGCGCTACCGGGCGCAGGACGGTTCGGAGCAGCAGCTGATCCGGCGTTCGGCGCCGGGCACGCCGCACCCGGAGTGGCAGATCTTCCACGAGCTGCGGGCCATGAACGTGCCGCCGGACCAGGTGCTGGAGCTGCACACGGAGCTGGAGTCGTGCGAGCTGCCGGGTGCGTACTGTGCGCGGATGATCCGGGAGCAGTGGCCGCAGGCGCGGCTGGCGAGCATCGCGCCGTACGGGACGGACCACGCGAGCCGGCAGCAGGGGATGCGCCAGTTGCTGGCGCATCAGGGCGAGTTGCACCAGGTGGCGGCGGGTCCCGCGCGGCCCGCGCCGGTGCGGGCGCCGTTGCCGCAGGTGCAGGCGGCGCCGCCGATCCCGCCGGAGGCGATCGCGCAGGAGCTGGCGGCGGCGTTCGGTCCTGGCGTGTTCCGGTTCGAGCAGGCGGCGGTGTCGCGCCAGGGCGTGCCGCCGATCGTGGCGCACACGCTGGTGGCGGCTGGGCTGCCGCTGGACATGGGGCCGTTCTTCTGGGCGCAGGCGCAGCCGGGCCGGCCGGTGCCGACGCTGGCGGAGCTGGCACAGGAGCGCGGCCTGCAGCCGGCGTCGGACGCGGCGTCGTACCTCGTCATGGGGACCGACTTCGGCAAGGCGGTCTGCGTGCAGTACGGCACCGCGAACATCGTCGCCGTGCCCGTGGAGGCGGGGCCGGGCGGGGCGTCCGTGCCGCCGCAGTTCGTGAACACGGGGCTGCCGGAGTTCGCCCGCTGCCTGGCGCTGCTGGGCCGGATGTGGCGGCTCAGGTTCGGCCTGAACCAGGAGCAGGCGGGCCGCTGGACCGTCGACTTCCAGGCCCAGCTGGCCTCCCTGGACCCGGCGGCGCTCGGCTCGCCGGAGAGCTGGTGGTCGGTGCTGCTCGAGCAGATGTGGGACGGACTGCTTTGACATGCTCCTCGTCCTGAAGGGCGAGGATTCTGATCCTCCCGACCGGTTTCTGTGCCGCTACTCAGCACAGAAACCGGTCGGGAATCCGTGGCTTCCTGTTTCTTCGCGCTGTGCCGGGATTAATCCTGGTCTTACCGGCGCTCCGCAGGCCGAAACCGCCAGTCCGGCGGCCGTCTTCACGTTGATGGCGGCGTTGGTGTCCCGGTCGTGGACGGTGCCGCAGGCGGTACAGGTCCATTCCCTGACGTTCAGGGGTTTGGGTCCGTCCTCGACGCCGCAGGTGGAGCAGGTCTGGGAGGTCGGTTCGAACCGGCCGATCTTGACCGGGGTGCGTCCGTACCGTTCTGCCTTGTACTCCAGCATGCTGATGGACGCGGACCATCCCGCGTCGTGCACCGACTTGGCCAGTTTCGTGCGGGCCAGTCCCGCCACCGACAAATCCTCCACGGCGATCCCTTGGTTCTCGGAGATCAGCTTCGTGGAGAGCTGGTGGTGGAACTCTCGGCGTGCGTCAGTAACTCTGGCGTGGGCACGGGCGACTTTGAGACGGGCCCTGGCGCGGTTCTTCGATCCCTTCTGCTTGCGGGACAGCTTCTTCTGGGCCTTCTTCAGTTTTTTCTCCGCGCGGCGCAGAAAACGCGGGGAGCTGATCTTCGTGCCGTCGGAGAGGACCGCGAAGTGGGTGAGGCCGAGATCGATTCCGATCGTGCGGTCGGTCCCGGGCATCCTCGCCTGGTCGGTGCCGGGGTCGGTGGCGATGACGAAGGAGGCGAAGTACCGTCCGGCCGCGTCCTTGACGACGGTGACGGAGGTGGGAGCGGCGGGCGGTGTGCGGGACCGTCTCACCTTTACCGCGCCGATCTTCGGCAGGTTCAGACGGCCGCTGTCGGTGACGGTCCAACGGGCGTTGGCGGTGAACCGGATCGACTGCTTGGCGTCCTTGCGGGACTTCAAGCGGGGCGGACCCGTCCCGGGGCCCTTGCGGACGCATTTGAGCGAGGCGAAGAAGTTCCCATAGGCGGCCTCGGCGTCCCGCAGGGACTGCTGGAGGACGACAGCGGACACCTCGCCCAGCCACGAGCGTGCCGCTATCCGCTTCGCTTCGGTGACCAGCTTCCGGGACAGCTCCCCGGCCGTCGGGAACCGCTGCCCGGTTCGGCGGGCGTCCTCGCGGGCGCGGACCGCGTCGTTGAAGACCCCGGGCGCATCCGAAAGCCCTGGCCGGCGCGGCGCGCTGACCGGCATTCGGGTAGAGCCTGAACGCGTAACGGAGCTGCATGGCGATCACGCTAGAAGCTCGAACACCCGCCGTCTCCGGGAACATGTGCGCGAGATGTCACCGGCGTCTGCACTCCCGGCTCCTGGAAGCGCCACCGCCTCGCTCTGGGCCGCCACCACGAGATTCGCTGCACCTGTCCGTGGAGCGCCGTCAGGTGAGCGCGTTTGTGGTGCGACAGTGCCGGCGCTACCGAAGGGCGCGCGGCTGAGCTTTCACGCCCCCTGACGCGCTTCCCTCTCCCGGTGCGGCGTGCGGTGTTTCCAGCGCAGCATGCGGAGTGTCGCGTTATGAACACTTACGTCCGATCCATCAAGATATCCGCGAAATCATCATTTCGTGCGGGTCCGGCGGAGAGGGGTTCCAGGTGAGCAGCGCATCGATGCCGCCGTACGAGTTCGTGACCGTCCGGGGGCGTGGCTACCGCCCCGACGAGGTCGACACGTTCCTGGTGGCGCTCTGCGAGGACCGGGACGCGGCGTGGGAGCGTGCCGCGCGGCTCACCGTGCTCGCCAAGGAGATGGAGGCGGAGGCCGAGCGGTTGCGTGCCGTGGTCGAGCAGCTCCCTCCGCAGACGTACGAGGCGCTCGGGGACCGCGCGCACCGGGTGTTCCGGCTCGTGGTGGAAGAGGCGAAGACCCTGCGCGAGGGTGCCCGGCGCGAGCTGACGGAGGGGGTCGTGGAGGCCGCGGCCCGCGCCGACAGCGAGTGCGATGCGGTGCGGGAGCAGGCCGACGCGCTGCGAGCGGACACCGAGGAACGCGCCCGCCAGCTGCTCCTCGCCGCGAGCGCCGAGGCGGACGACATCCGCATCGGCGCCCGCCTGGAGGTCAAGGAGCAGCGGGGCGAGGCTCTGTCGGCCCTGCGCGAGGTGCGGCAGCGCACCACCGGGATGCTCGCCGAACAGGCCAAGGAGCACGCCGAACGCTGGGCCGAGGAGGAGCGCGAGGAGGCCGCGCGCGCCGCCGCGGTCGACGCGCACAACGCCGAACGCATCGCGCGCGCCGAGGCCGCCCTGGCGGAGGCGGAGCAGGCCCTGGAAGAGGCCGGAGAGTCGGCGCGCCGCTCCGAGGTGGAGGCGGACGAGCGTGCCCGCGAGATCCTCGCGGAGGCCAAGGTCCACGAGGAGCGCATCGCGCGGGAGACCGAGCGGGTGCTGCGCGAGCACGGCGAGACCTGGGACGACGTGCAGGCGCACATGGACCACATGCGGGACAGTCTCGTGACCCTGACGGGGCGCGCGGCGGCGGAATAGCGCCCCGCACCTCCTCGGACCCGAGGCTTCACGCCGCCTCGACTCCGCGCCGCCTCGCGTCCTCCTGACTCCCTCTCCGTACCGCCCCCGCGAGGATCCACCCCTCCACCGCCTCGTACTGCCTGCGCTGTTCCGCGGCCCTGCGCCGGCCGGAGGCCACGGTCCCCAGCCAGCCCAGGAGGAACCCGGCCGGGATGGAGACGAGGCCGGTGGTGGTGAAGGGGAACCAGTTGAGGTCGGCGTGCGGGAAGGCGGCGCCCGGCGAGCCCGAGACCAGGTTCGTGCCGGGCATCAGGAGCAGCACGGTGAGGGTGCCGCCGAGCAGGGTGCAGAGCAGGCCGGTGCGGGTGTAGCGGCGCCAGAAGAGGCCGTAGACCAGGGCGGGGGCGAGGGCCGAGGCGCCCACGCAGAAGGAGAGGATGATCAGGGGCTGCAGGCTGTGGTGCTGCACCAGGACCGCCAGCAGGATCGTGGGGACCCCTATGGCGAGCGCGGAGACCCGGGCCAGGGCCATCTCGCGGCGGGCCGGCATCTCCTGGCCGCGGGTCGCGAAGACGTCGTGCGCGAGGGAGTTGGCGCAGGCGAGGATCATGCCGGCGACGGAGGCGAGCAGGGTCAGGAAGACCGCCGCGGTGACCGTGGTGAAGAGCAGGGTCTCCGCCGTCGACACGTCGGCCCCGAACGCGGCACGGGAGCCCAGCAGGTAGGCCGTGTTGCCCTGCGGGTCGGCGGCGGCCACGGCGGCGCGGCCGACCAGGGCGGTGGCGCCGAAGCCGACGACGCTGACGATCAGCACGAACAGGGCCACGCACGACACCGCCCAGGACATCGAGCGGCGGACCTGGCGGGCGCTGGAGGCGGTGTACATGCGCATGGTGATGTGCGGCAGGCAGGCGCCGCCCAGGACGACGGTCAGCTCCGAGCTGATCATGTCCAGGCGGGGGGCGGGACCGCCGGTGAACTGGAGGCCGGAGTTCAGGTACGCGGTTCCGGCGCCGCTGCCCCGGGCCGCGGCGGCGAGCAGGGCGCCCGGGTCCCAGTCGAAGCGGTGCAGGACCAGCAGGGCGACCACGGTGCCGGAGGCGAGCAGCATCACGATCTTCAGGATCTGGATGAGGGCGGTGCCCTTCATGCCGCCGATGGCCGCGTAGCTGATCATCAGGGCGCCGAGGCCGATGACGCAGCCGGTCTGCACGGTCTCGTTGGAGAAGCCGAGGACGAAGGCCATCAGCTGGCCGGCGCCGGCGAGCTGGACCAGCATCAGCGGCAGCAGGGCGGCGATGGTCACCGCGCAGGCGGCGATCCGTACACTGCGGCCGGGCATCCGGCGGGCCAGCGCGTCGCCCATGGTGAACCGGCCCGCGTTGCGCAGCGGTTCGGCCAGCAGGAACATCAGCAGCATCAGCGACAGGGCCGTGCTGAGGGCGAGGACGACGCCGTCGTAGCCGCACAGGGCGATCACGCCGGCCGTGGCGAGTACGCCGGCCCCGGAGATGTAGTCGCCCGCGATGGCGAGGCCGTTGCGGAGCGGGGAGAGGGAGCCGTAGCCGGTGTAGAACTCGTCGAGGTCGTCGCGGTCCGGGCCCGTCATCACGCACAGCAGGAGGGTGAGTGTCGCGACGACGGTGAAGGCGACCAGCGACATGGACTGCGCGGAGCCGCTGAAGCCGGTCACCGCACGGCCCCGCGCCTGGCGTCCAGTTCCGCGGTCCGGCGGATGCGGTCGGCGAGCGGGTCGACGTGGCGGCGCGCGGTGTGCTCGTAGAGGGCGATCGCCAGCCAGGTGACCGGGAGTTGCAGGAGTGCGAGGAGCAGTCCCGCGGGTACGCCGTCGGCGACCGTGCTCGTCATCACGCCCGGGGCGAACGCCGACAGCACCAGGAACAGGGTGAAGTAGCCGAGCGCGGTGAGGGTCGCGGCGCGCCGCTGGAGGCGGTAGGCGCCGCGCAGCACCCGCAGGTCGCTGTGGTGGCCGACCGGCTCCCGGTGCGGCACGTGGCGGGGACTCGGCGGCTCGGGCGGCACCGGCTGCCAGGGGTAGGTCAGCCGGGTCGGGTCGGGTGGGCAGGGGTCGTGGGACATCCCGGTGCTCCTTGCGTGGCTCGGGTCCGTGGCGGCGGACCGCAGGGAGAGGAGGGAGCGGGGGACGCACGTTACTCGCAGGTACGCGGGGTGTGCGGCCTTTTCCTTCAACTGGCCGGCCGGTATGCGCTTACTGCGCGGCAGCGCGCCTGACCTCGGGTGTTACCCGCGTTAACCCATATTTTCCTCGCGCCTGGATCCGCGGCGGCCCGGGACGTACGTCCGCCCTTCGCGGGCCGCTACAACTGTTCGGCGGCGACGGGAGTCCTGATGGGCGGGGCACGCCTTGACCCGCCGTTCGCCCGTCCGTCGCCGACGCTTCATGTGGGGGCTCATGTTCCACACCTCTTCCGGACTTCGTGTCCTCGGGCGGACCGTCGGCGCGCTCGGTGCCCTCGCCCTGGTCGCGCTGGGTGCCACGCCCGCCGCGGCCGGCGATCCGGCGGCCGGGGTGGTCCTGGGTGAGATCGCCCCGATCGACGGGGCCGAGCCGGGCGGCACCGTCCGGGTGCCCACCAGCTTCACCGACACGGGTACCAAGGCGCTCGGCAAGGTCTGGCTGACGTACACGCTCAGCCATGGACTGGCCCATCCGGAACCGGCCGGACTCCCGGCCAACTGTGCGTACTCGACGATCGCCGCAGGGGACGGGGAGCCGGACAGGACCGAGGTCATCTGCGAGTTCGGCCAGACGGTGCGGCCCGGTGTCGTCTACGCGCCCGGGAGACAGCTGACCTTCCCCGTGCGCGACAGCGCGTTGTACGAGGTGATCGAGGTGAAGGCCGAGACCGCCGGGTACCCCTACCCGGGGGACAACTTCTCGCGGGAGGTGCGCGGAGCCGCGCCCGCGGTCGAGCTGGTCGAACAGCCCGATGCCGTCGCTGCACCCGCCGGCAGCGCGAGGAACGGCCGCTGGGACGAGGCCGACGTGCCGGTGACCGCCGTGAACACGGCCGACTTCAAGGTCACCGGGGCGCGGTTGCAGGGGGACGTCGGGGACACCGTCCCCCTGACCGTGAGCTTCGCCGACGCCGGACCGGCCTGGGTGCAGCGGCGTGACCGGGCCGATGCCGCCCGGGTCGTGGTCAGGATGCCCGCCGGCACGTCGGTGGCCAGGACCGACCCCTACTGCCGCAGGACGGGATCGGGTGAGTACGTCTGCGGCATCGACTTTCCCTGGGTCGAGGAAGGCTACGAGCGGAGCTACACCTTCCGCCTGAAGATCGACAAGGCGGTGTCGGGGGCCCGGGGATCGATCGGACTGACCGGCGCGTCCCGGCCGTTCGACACCGACGCGGGGAACGACAAGGCCGGCATCCGGCTCGACGTCACCGGCGGTGACGGGGCGTCCGGCGGCGACAGGGAGAACACCGGTGCCGGTGCGGCCCTCCCGTTCGTGGGCGCCGTCGCGGCGGCCGCCGTCGTCGCCGCGGGCGCGGTCCTGGTGGCGCGCCACCGCGCGAACAGGCGCTAGCGGGGCGGGGTTTCGGGCAGCGGCGACGGCTCGTGGGAGAGGGGCCGCCCTCACCGCTCCGTCAGTACCGGAAACCGCCGGGGCGCCAGTACCAGGAGCACCGCGAACGCCAGTGCCGACGCGCACGCCGCCCCGAAGTACACCGCGTGGACCGCGTCCGCGATGGCGTGCCGGGTGGACTCGGGGGCCGTTCCGTCGTCCAGCGCGCGCGTGACGGAGTCGAGGTCGCCCGCGCCGCCCAGCCGGGCGGCCAGCACCCCGTTGGCGACCGCGCCGAACACCGACGCCCCGATCGTCTGGCCGGTCTGCCGGCAGAACAGCACCGACGCGGTCGTCGTGCCCCGCTCCGCCCAGCCCACCGTCGACTGCACGCCCACGATCAGCGGCAGTTGGAACAGGCCCAGCGCGGCGCCGAGCAGGAGCATGAGCAGCGTCGGCTGCCAGGCCGACCCCGGGTAGGGCAGGAACGGGAACGCGAACAGGATCAGCGCGGCCGCGCCGATGCCGAGCAACGCGGTGTCGCGGAAGCCGATCCGCCGGTACACGTGCTGGCTGAGGGCCGCGGAGACCGGCCAGCTCAGCGTCCACACCGACAGCACGAACCCGGCGGCCACCGGCGCGAGCCCGAGCACCGACTGCGCGTACGTCGGCAGGAACACCGTCGGCGCCACCATCAGCAGGCCGAGCGCGCCGAGCGCGAGGTTGACGGCCGCGATCGTACGGCGCCGCCACACCCACCCCGGGATGATCGGCTCGGCCGCCCGGCGCTCGATCCACACCACGAGCCCCGCCAGCGCGAGGCCGGTGGCGAACAGCGCGCACGACGGCGCGGACCACCACGCCCACGCCACTCCGCCCTGCACGAGCGCCGTCAGCAGCACGCCCCCGCACGCGAAGACCGCCAGCGCGCCCGCCCAGTCCACCCGCGGGCGCGTGCGCGGCGCGCGCTCCGGCTCGTGGAGGTGACGCACTATCAACCAGAGCGCCGCCGCGCCGATCGGGAGGTTGACCAGGAAGATCCACCGCCAGTCCGCGTAGGCGGCCAGCACCCCGCCGAGCCCCGGCCCGGCGACCGCCGAGACCGCCCACACCGTGGACAGCTTCGACTGGATCTTCGGGCGCTCCTCGAGCGGGTAGAGGTCGGCCGCGAGGGTCTGCACGGTGCCCTGCAGCGCCCCGCCGCCGAGGCCCTGCACGATCCGGAACGCGATCAGCGCGGCCATGTTCCAGGCGGTCGCGCACAGCAGCGACCCCAGCAGGAACACCGCGGCGCCCGCGACCAGCACCGGCTTGCGGCCGAAGGTGTCGGAGAGCTTGCCGTACACCGGCAGCGTCACGGTGACGGCGAGCAGGTAGCCGGAGAAGAGCCAGGAGAAGACCGAGAAGCCGCCGAGGTCGCCGACGATCTGGGGTACCGCGGTGGAGACGACGGTGGAGTCGAGCGCCGCCAGTGCCATGGCGAGCATCAGGGCGGCCACCACGGCCCCCCGCCGGCCCGTCCCGGCCTCGCGCCCCACCGCGCGTATCGCGGGTCTCGTGTTCTCCACGCCGGATCCCCTCCTCGTGCGGCCGCCATGTATCTATGTCGCGCACAACAGCTTCCCATCCGCCCCGGCGCGGTGGGAGTGTGCGTCCACCTGGTGGGAACGCGCGCGACCGCGCGCCCACTTGACCCTCACGCGACGAAAGGGTGGACGCTGTCTGGGGCGGTGGGTGGAGGCCGACCCCGGGAAGGACTCCACCCGGCGGTGGACGTCCCCTAGGGGGTTCTCCGTACTACGGCTCGGGGAGGGTTCGTACCGCCGGAGGACGAGGCGGCACCCCGTCCGTCCTTAACCTGGCTTTACGCCGCCGGGGGGCGGTTGACCGAACCGGCGGGGGTGGGGTTTTCCCCCGGGCAAGACGGGGCTTCGCACCAGCGCGGAGCAACCCCGCCGACCGCGAGACTCGTCGTCGTACCGACCACCGCACAGCAAGGCACGGCACCACGCCGTGCGTTCGCTGACCGACTTAGGAGACATACCGTGACATCGGCTGTGACCATTCCCAGGCACGGGGGTACTGGAGGGCGTACGGCCGTTGCCGCGCGAGCGCGGCAGGTCGTCAAGGCGTACGGGGCCGGAGAGACCCGGGTCGTCGCTCTCGACCACGTCGACGTGGACATCGCGCGGGGGCAGTTCACCGCGATCATGGGCCCCTCGGGGTCCGGGAAGTCCACCCTGATGCACTGCCTCGCCGGGCTCGACACCGTGACGAGCGGCCAGATCCACCTGGACGAGACCGAGATCACCGGCCTGAAGGACAAGAAGCTCACGAAGCTGCGCCGGGACCGGATCGGGTTCATCTTCCAGGCGTTCAACCTGCTGCCGACGTTGAACGCGCTGGAGAACATCACGCTCCCCATGGACATCGCCGGGCGCAAGCCCGACAAGGAGTGGCTGCGGCGCGTGGTCGACACCGTGGGGCTCGCGGACCGGCTCAAGCACCGCCCCACCCAGCTCTCGGGAGGCCAGCAGCAGCGCGTGGCCGTGGCGCGCGCCCTCGCCGCCCGTCCCGAGATCATCTTCGGCGACGAGCCGACCGGAAACCTCGACTCCCGCGCCGGCGCGGAGGTCCTCGGCTTCCTGCGCAGCTCCGTCGACGACCTGGGCCAGACCATCGTGATGGTCACGCACGACCCGGTCGCCGCCTCCTACGCGGACCGCGTGCTCTACCTCGCCGACGGCCGGATCGTCGACGAGATGTTCAAGCCGACCGCGGACACCGTCCTGGACCGCATGAAGGACTTCGACGCGCGGGGGCGTACGTCATGACCGTCCTGAAGACCTCGATGCGCAACTTCTTCGCGCACAAGGGTCGGATGGCCCTGTCGGCGGTCGCCGTCCTGCTGTCGGTGGCGTTCGTGTGCGGCACGCTGGTGTTCACCGACACCATGAACACGACGTTCGACAAGCTGTTCGCGGCGACCTCGTCCGACGTGACGGTCAGTGCCAAGGGCGCCTCCGACACCGGCCAGACCACCTCCGACAACGGCAGGCCGCCCGTCCTGCCGGCCGCGGTGGTGGCCGAGGTCCGCGCGGCGAACGGCGTCAAGGCGGCGGAGGGGACGGTCTTCTCGACGTCCGTGACCGTCGTCGACGCCAAGAAGGACAGCCTGTCGCCGTCCAGCGGCGCGCCGACCATCGTCGGCAGCTGGAACTCCAACGACGCCCGCACCATGAAGATCACCTCCGGTACGGCTCCGAAGAGCTCCGGCCAGGTCATGGTGGACGCCGACACCGCCGACAAGCACCACCTGAGACTGGGTGACGAGATCGGCGTGATCAGCGCGGTCGGCACGCACACCGCGAAGATCTCCGGCATCGCCGACTTCACCGTCACCAACCCCGGTGCCGCGATCTTCTACCTGGACACGAAGACCGCCCAGCGCACGCTCGTCGGGCAGACCGGCGTCTTCACGAACATCAACGTGACGGCCACGCCGGGCGTGACGGATGCCCAGCTGAAGAAGAACGTCGTCGGCGAACTCGGTACCGCCTACAAGGTGCAGACCGCCAAGGAGACCGCCGACGCCAACCAGAAGGACGTCGAGAGCTTCCTGGACGTCATGAAGTACGCGATGCTCGGCTTCGCCGGCATCGCCTTCCTGGTCGGCATCTTCCTGATCATCAACACCTTCTCGATGCTGGTCGCCCAGCGCACCCGCGAGATCGGCCTGATGCGGGCCATCGGCGCCGGCCGCCGCCAGGTCAACCGGTCCGTGCTCGTCGAGGCCCTGCTGCTCGGCGTGGTCGGCTCGGTCCTGGGAGTGGGCGCGGGCGTCGGCATCGCCGTCGGCCTGATGAAGCTCATGGGCTCCATGGGCATGCAGCTGTCGACCAGTGACCTGACGGTCGCCTGGACGACCCCGGTGCTCGGCCTGATCCTCGGCGTCGTCGTCACCGTCCTCGCCGCCTGCCTCCCGGCGCGCCGCGCCGGCAAGGTCTCCCCGATGGCCGCGCTGCGCGACGCGGGCGCCCCCGCCGACGCCCGGGCGGGCCGCATACGCGCCCTGGTCGGCCTCGTGCTGACCGGCGCCGGCGGCTACAGCCTCTACCTGGCCTCGGCCACCGACCAGGCCAAGCAGGGCTCGGCCTGGCTCGGCCTCGGCATCGTCCTCTCGCTCATCGGGTTCGTCGTCATCGGCCCGCTGCTCGCGGGCGGTGTCGTACGGGTCCTGGGCGCCGTCCTGCTGCGGATGTTCGGCCCGGTCGGGCGCATGGCCGAGCGCAACGCGCTGCGCAACCCGCGCCGCACCGGCGCCACCGGCGCCGCCCTGATGATCGGACTGGCGCTGGTCGCCTGCCTCTCGGTGGTCGGCTCCTCCATGGTCGCCTCCGCGTCCGACCAGCTCGACAAGACCGTCGGCACGGACTTCATCATCCAGTCCGACAGAGGCCAGCGGATCACCCCGCAGGCGGTCAAGGCCGTCAAGGACGTCCCCGGACTCGCCCGCGTCACCGAGTACCGCACCACCACCGCCGACTACACCACGCCCGACGGCAAGACCCTCAAGGACACCGACATCACGGCGGCCGACCCGACGTACGCGACCGACCTGCGCACCAAGACCGTCGCCGGTGACCTCAAGGACGCCTACCTGCCCGACTCGATGTCCGTGCACGACAAGTTCGCCAAGGCGCACGACATCCACCTCGGCTCGAAGATCGCCGTGAAGTTCAAGGACGGCCGCACGGCCCACCTGACGGTCCGGGCGATCACCAGCAGCGACGGCCTCATCGACGCCGGCTCGAAGTACACGAACATCACCACGCTCGCCAAGTACGTGCCGGCCGCCAAGATGCCGCTCGACGACCTGGTCTTCGCCACCGCCAGGGACGGGCAGCAGGACGCCGCGTACAAGTCGCTCAAGTCCGCGCTGCACGAATACCCGCAGTACACCGTGCGCGACCAGACCGACTACAAGAAGGCGCTCAAGGACCAGATCGGCCAGCTGCTGAACCTGATCTACGGCCTGCTCGCCCTCGCGATCATCGTCGCGGTCCTCGGTGTCGTGAACACCCTGGCCCTGTCGGTGGTCGAGCGGACCCGCGAGATCGGCCTCATGCGGGCCATCGGCCTCTCCCGCCGCCAGCTGCGCCGCATGATCCGCATGGAGTCCGTGGTGATCGCCCTCTTCGGCGCCCTGCTGGGCCTCGGCCTGGGCATGGGCTGGGGCGCCACGGCCCAGAAGCTGCTCGCCCTGCAGGGTCTGAAGGTCCTGGAGATCCCCTGGCCGACGATCATCGGCGTCTTCGTCGGCTCGGCCTTCGTGGGCCTGTTCGCCGCCCTGATCCCGGCGTTCCGCGCGGGCCGCATGAACGTCCTGAACGCGATCGCGACGGACTGAGTCAATTCGGAAGACCACCGCATACGGGGGTTGCGGGGGAACGCCCGGCGCCGGGGAGTCTTGGGGGACTCTCCGGCGCCGGGCACATGCACGTCCTCCGATCCCGGCGTCCCGACCGACCGAGCCGGGCGGGGCTTTTCGGCTGACCAAGACGGGCCCGGCTTCCCGGACTCCGCCTGTCGACCGACCGGGCCGAGCGGGGCTTTTCGGCCGACCGAGACGGGCCCGGCTTCCCGGACTCCGCCTGTCGACCGGCCGGGCGGAGCGGGGCTTTTCGGCTGACCGAGACGGGCCCGGCTTCCCGGACTCCGCCTGTCGACCGGCCGGGCCGAGCGTGCCTCTCAACCGGCCGAGCCGAGCCCGCTGCCCGCTCGGTCGTCCGGGTCGAGCGCGCCGCCTGATCGACCGAGTACGGCGGCGGGCCCGTCTTTGCTTTTCGAGCTGTGCCTTTCGATCGACCGAGTCGGGTGGCGGGTGGGCATAGGCTCCGGGGGTCCAGGGGGCGGAGCCCCCTGGGACGGCCACCGCGGCGCAGGGCGCCTCACAGGGCGACGGACGTTATCCACAGCCCCGGCACCCGCGCCCGCGTAGTCGTACGCTGGATACCCCCCCGGTCGCAGCCCGCGCCGGGTACTTCGTGTTGCCCACCCCCCGACGAAAGCCGCCTGAATGAGCCTGCACGGTCTGCTCGACGCCGTCGTCAAGGACCCCGCCCTCGCGGAAGCGATCAAGGCGGCCGCGGACGGCAACCGCATGCACGTCGACCTGGTCGGCCCCCCCGCGGCCCGCCCCCTCGCGGTCGCCGCCCTGGCCCGCGAGGCCGGCCGCCCCGTCCTCGCCGTCACCGCCACCGGCCGCGAGGCCGAGGACCTGGCGTCGGCGCTGCGCACCCTGCTGCCCTCCGAGGGCGTCGCGGAGTACCCCTCCTGGGAGACGCTCCCGCACGAGCGCCTCAGCCCCCGCAGCGACACCGTCGGCCGCCGCCTCGCGGTCCTGCGCCGCCTCGCCCACCCCAGCCCCGACGACCCCGAGACCGGCCCGGTCTCGGTCATCGTCGCGCCCGTACGATCCGTGCTCCAGCCGCAGGTCAAGGGCCTCGGCGACCTGGAGCCGGTGGCCCTGCGCACCGGCCAGAGCGCCGACCTGAACGAGGTCGTGGAAGCCCTCGCCGCGGCCGCCTACGCGCGCGTGGAGCTCGTCGAGAAGCGCGGCGAGTTCGCCGTACGCGGCGGCATCCTGGACGTCTTCCCGCCCACCGAGGAACACCCCCTGCGCATCGAGTTCTGGGGCGACGACGTCGAGGAGATCCGTTACTTCAAGGTCGCCGACCAGCGCTCCCTGGAGGTCGCCGAGCACGGCCTGTGGGCACCGCCCTGCCGCGAGCTGCTGCTCACCGAGGACGTCCGCGCACGCGCGCGTGCCCTCGCCGAGGAGCACCCGGAGCTCGGCGAACTGCTGAACAAGATCGCCGAGGGGATCGCGGTGGAGGGCATGGAGTCCCTCGCCCCGGTCCTGGTCGACGACATGGAACTGCTCCTCGACGTGCTGCCCAAGGGCGCGATGGCCGTCGTCTGCGACCCGGAGCGGGTGCGGACGCGCGCCGCCGACCTGGTGGCCACGAGCCAGGAGTTCCTGCAGGCCTCCTGGGCGGCCACCGCGGGCGGCGGCGAGGCGCCCATCGACGTCGGCGCGGCCTCCCTGTGGTCCATCGCGGACGTCCGCGACCGCGCCCGCGAGCTGGACATGATGTGGTGGTCGGTGTCGCCGTTCGCCGCCGACGAGGAGCTTGCGGCCGACACCCTCAAGCTGGGCATGCACGCCACGGAGACCTACCGCGGCGACACCGCGAAGGCCCTCGCCGACACCAAGGGCTGGCTGGCCGACGGTTGGCGCACGGTCTACGTCACCGAGGGCCACGGCACCGCCTCCCGCACCGTCGAGGTGCTCGGCGGCGAGGGCATCGCCGCCCGCCTCGACGTCGACCTGGGCGAGCTCAGCCCCTCGGTCGTGCACGTGTCGTGCGGCTCGATCGACTACGGCTTCGTCGACCCGGCGCTCAGACTCGCCGTCCTCACCGAGACCGACCTGTCCGGCCAGAAGGCGGCCGGCAAGGACGGCGCCCGGATGCCGGCCCGCCGCCGCAAGACCATCGACCCGCTCACCCTGGAGCCGGGCGACTACATCGTCCACGAGCAGCACGGCGTCGGCCGCTACATCGAGATGGTGCAGCGCACCGTCCAGGGCGCCACCCGCGAGTACCTGGTCGTGGAGTACGCCCCCGCCAAGCGCGGCCAGCCCGGCGACCGGCTGTACATCCCGACCGACCAGCTGGAGCAGATCACCAAGTACGTCGGCGGCGAGGCCCCCACCCTGCACCGCCTCGGCGGCGCGGACTGGACGAAGACCAAGGCGCGCGCCAAGAAGGCCGTCAAGGAGATCGCCGCCGACCTGATCAAGCTCTACAGCGCGCGCATGGCCGCCCCCGGCCACGCCTTCGGCGGGGACACGCCGTGGCAGCGTGAGCTGGAGGACGCGTTCCCGTACGCGGAGACCCCCGACCAGCTGACCACCATCGCCGAGGTCAAGGACGACATGGAGAAGTCGGTCCCGATGGACCGCCTGATCTGCGGCGACGTCGGCTACGGCAAGACCGAGATCGCCGTCCGCGCGGCCTTCAAGGCGGTCCAGGACGGCAAGCAGGTGGCCGTCCTCGTGCCCACCACGCTGCTGGTGCAGCAGCACTTCGGCACGTTCTCCGAGCGGTACTCGCAGTTCCCGGTGAGCGTGAAGGCGCTCTCCCGGTTCCAGACCGACACCGAGGCGAAGGGGACCCTGGAGGGCCTGCGCGAGGGCGCGGTCGACGTCGTCATCGGCACCCACCGGCTGTTCTCCTCGGAGACCAAGTTCAAGGACCTCGGCCTGGTCATCGTCGACGAGGAGCAGCGGTTCGGCGTCGAGCACAAGGAGCAGCTGAAGAAGCTCCGCGCCAACGTCGACGTGCTCACCATGTCGGCCACGCCCATCCCCCGCACCCTGGAGATGGCGGTCACCGGCATCCGCGAGATGTCCACGATCACCACGCCCCCGGAGGAGCGCCACCCGGTGCTCACCTTCGTCGGGCCGTACGAGGAGAAGCAGATCGGCGCCGCCATCCGCCGCGAACTGCTGCGCGAGGGCCAGGTCTTCTACATCCACAACCGGGTCGAGTCGATCGACCGCGCGGCGGCCAGACTCCGCGAGATCGTCCCCGAGGCCCGCATCGCGACCGCCCACGGCCAGATGTCGGAATCGGCCCTCGAACAGGTCGTCGTCGACTTCTGGGAGAAGAAGTTCGACGTCCTCGTCTCGACCACGATCGTCGAGTCCGGCATCGACATCTCCAACGCCAACACGCTCATCGTGGAGCGCGGCGACACCTTCGGCCTGTCCCAGCTGCACCAGCTGCGCGGCCGGGTCGGCCGGGGCCGCGAGCGCGGGTACGCGTACTTCCTGTACCCGCCGGAGAAGCCGCTGACCGAGACCGCCCACGAGCGCCTCGCGACCATCGCCCAGCACACCGAGATGGGCGCCGGCATGTACGTCGCGATGAAGGACCTGGAGATCCGCGGCGCCGGAAACCTGCTGGGCGGCGAGCAGTCCGGGCACATCGCGGGCGTCGGCTTCGACCTGTACGTCCGCATGGTCGGCGAGGCGGTCGCGGACTACCGGCGGCAGCTGGAGACCGGCGAGATCGAGGAGGAGCCGCCGCTGGAGGTCAAGATCGAGCTGCCCGTCGACGCGCACGTCCCGCACGACTACGCGCCCGGCGAGCGGCTGCGCCTCCAGGCGTACCGTTCCATCGCCTCCGCCAACTCGGAGGACGACATCCGGGCGGTCCGCGAGGAACTCACCGACCGCTACGGCAAGTTGCCCGAGCCGGTGGAGAACCTGCTGCTCGTCGCCGGGCTGCGGATGCTCGCCCGCGCGTGCGGGGTCGGCGAGATCGTCCTCCAGGGCACCAACATCCGCTTCGCGCCGGTTGAGTTGCGCGAATCGCAGGAGCTGCGCGTCAAGCGTCTCTACCCCGGAACGGTCATCAAGCCGGCCGTCCACCAGCTGCTGGTGCCCCGCCCCAAGACCGCGAAGGTGGGCGGCAAGCCGCTGGTCGGCCGGGAACTGCTGAGCTGGGTCGGGGAGTTCCTGGCGTCGATCCTGGGGTCGTAGAAGGGCCGGGTACGGCGCCACGGAAGGACCCCGGCACGAAGCGGGGCGCGGCCCTCGCCGGTCTCCCGGCACCGGCCGCGCCCCGCCCCCTTCGTCACAGGCCTGGGAGGCGTGCGCGCACGACAAGGTGTGAGGCGCGCCTTCGGGGGCATTCGTTCGCGGCGGGGAGTGAGCGCGCGCGAAGGCGTACGGTCCGGGCTTCGGCCCGGCCGCCAAACGGCCGCCGACAAATGCGAGTTGCGGTTATATGGGAGTTTTTGCTCCATCTGGGGGGAACCGTGCAGCAGTCACCGTAGGACCAGCGGAAATCAGCCCGTGCGGCGGCGGACAGAGGTAAGGAAGAGGGGGCGTACGTGGCGCGTCTGAGGGGCGGGGCGGTCATGGCGGTCGTCATGGTCTTCGCCGTGGCCGGCTGCAAGGACCTGCAGGACGACGGCGCTTCGGGTGCCCAGGGCACGGCGGGCGGGGGAGCGGCCCTGGCGGCCGCCGACTCGCTGACCGTCAAGGGACGGGCGCCGAAGACCGGTTACTCCCGGGAGAAGTTCGGCTCCGCCTGGGCGGACACCGACTCCAACTCCTGTGACACCCGGGACGACATACTCAAGCGCGACCTGAAGGACGTGAAGTACACCGACGGCGACTGCAAGGTCTCCTACGGCGTGCTGGAGCCGGACCCCTACTCCGGCAAGGAGGTCACCTACCGGCGCGGCCGCAGCCTGGTCGACATAGACCACCTCGTCGCCCTCTCGGACGCCTGGCAGAAGGGCGCCAAGTACTGGGACGCCGGCAAGCGCATAGCCCTGGCCAACGACCCGCTCAACCTCCTGGCCGTCGACGCGAGCGCCAACCGCGGCAAGGGCGACGGCGACACCGCCACCTGGCTGCCGCCCGACAAGTCCTACCGCTGCACCTACGTCGCCGCGCAGGTGGCCGTGAAGAAGAAGTACGGGCTGTGGGTCACCGCCGCCGAGAAGACCGCGATGAAGAAGGTGCTCGCCGCCTGTCCGGGCCAGAAACTCCCCTCAGGTGGCAACCCGACCAAGGCGCCGCCCCGCTTCAAGGCGCGCTGAACCGGTCCGTCCCCGCCGCGGGTGTCATGGCCCCTGGAGGCGGCCGCGCGGCGGAGGGGCCGGGCAGCCTGCCTTCTCCCAGGCCACGAAGGTGTTGGTGCGGGCGAAGACGAACGCCTTGACCGGGTTCGCGGAGTACGACCACGGCGGGCTGCCGACGTATCCGCCGACCGCCCGGAACTGTTCGACGGCCTCCGCGTACCGTTTCGTCTGGAACAGGGTGTCCGCCAGCAGGTGCCGCACCGTCGGCAGCCGGTGGTGCCCGGCCGGTGCCCGGTCCACGGCGTCCAGGGTGGCGTCCACGGCCGCCTGCACGAACGGCTGGTTGTACACGGGCGCCTTCGGCTCCCGGGACGCGTGTTCCATCAGGGCATCCAGGCGCAGCACGGGCAGCAGGCTGCCCTGCGGCGCGGCGGTCGCGGCCTGCTCGGCGAACGCGTACATCAGCTCGTGCGAACCCCGCCACTTGGCGCACCAGTACTGCAACGCTCGCGCGTGCGCTCCGAAGTGGTACGGATCGCGTGCGGTGATCTCGGCCCACAGCGCCCGGAAGTCGTCGTGCGACCAGCCGAGTCCCAGCGCGATGGAGATCTGCGCGATCCAGGGGGAGGGGTCCTCGGGCGCCATCCAGGCGGCCTCCTGGCAGGCGGGCAGCGCCTCGGCGAGCAGCCGGTGGAAGCCCTCGAACTGCTCGGCCGTGGTGTGCTTCGCCAGTTGGGCGCCGCGGACCTTGCCCGCGAGCGCGACCAGCGCGTCGGCGTGCACGAGGGCGGCGGCCGGGTCGCCGGGGTACTCGGTCCGCCACGCCTTGAGCCAGGCGTCGTCCTCGGCGGCGGCGTGGACCAGGATGCCGAGCCGGTACCAGCGCAGGTCCCAGTCGCGGCCCGCTGCGGCCAGGTAGGCGGCGGCCCGCCGCCAGTCACCGGCGAGGGCGGCCGCCGCGACCGCGTCGGCCTCGGGATCGGGGCCCGCGGAACTGCTGTCGAGCTGGGCGGCGGGCACCAGCCCGTACTTGGCGGGGTCGATGTTGACCGGCGCCTTGGCCTTCGCCTCCGCCCGGAGGGCACGCCCCTTGCGGATATTGCGCGGGAGAGTGACGACCGCGTAGACGAGAATGCCGGCACCGGCTATGTCGATCAGGACGTTCATACCGGGTCTTTCGGGTAGGAGCCGCCGAAGGGGGCGGTTGAGGAGGCCGCTGACGAGATGGTCGCGGATGTTGCCGCAGGGGCTGTCGCAGGGATGGTCGCAGGGGTGGTCGGAGCGTGGCCGCCGCCGGACAGCAGCAGAGCCCGCAGCGGAGCCGTGCCGGGCGGCTCGGCGACCACGTGGTCCAGGGCCTGCTCCAGCGCCTCGGCGAACCGCTCGGGGGCCACCACCCGCACCGCGGGCCCCGACCAGCACAGCTCCCACCGGCACAGCCCGGTGTCCAGTGCGGTGAGCAGGGCGAGTCGGCGCAGGGCCGACCGGAAGGCCGTCCTGCCGAACTCGCGTGCCACCCGCCCGCTGCTCCGGCCGGCCTGCTCCGATCTGGGCAGCCGGCCGGCCACGTCGTGCAGCAGGCCGTGGTCGACCAGGTCCAGGAGGCAGCCGAGGTACGTCATTCCGGATGCCCCGGATGCGGCGACGCCTCTCGCGCCGGCCACCTGGGCCATGGCCTCCAGCAGCGGACCCGCGTCGCGCGCCCAGCTCTCGCGCCGGGCCCGCGCGGGAAGTTCGGCCCAGGGCACCCGCCGCCAGGACAGCGCCTCCGGGGGCAGTACGGCTCGTTCCAGGGCGGCGAAGAGGCGGTCCGGCTCGCGGAGCAGCGCGAGGGCGGGAGGCCGGGGGCGCGTGGTGGCGTGTCCGTCGCCGGGGAACTCGGGGAACTCGGAGAGCTCGGGGAGCTCGCGGAGCGCCTCCAGCGCCGCGACGCGGTCGGCCGTGGGCGGGTGGCTGTCGTACGGGGAGCGTTCCTCGGGGGACACTTGCGGGAGCGGTTGGCGGGCCCACGCTTCCAGGTCCGTCCGGCGCGCGGGGTCCGCCAGCAGGAGCGCGAGCCCGCCGTGGAACTGCCCTTCCGGCGGCAGCAGGCCTGCGTCGCGGCCCAGCAGGGCGTACTCGCTCAGATAGAGGTCGTCGGCGGCTTCGAGTACGTGGATGCGGCGCAGCGCGGCGGCCGTGGTGCCCGGTCCGGCGACCCGGGCGGCCACCAGGTCGGCCGCGTACTCCTGCCGGCGGCTGACGGCCTCGGTCAGGCGCAGACACCACCGCGCGTAGGTGGAGAAGACGAGGTGCAGGTAATGGTCGGGGCCCCGCGCAGGCTCCCGCTCCAGCGGTGGCGGCTTGCCGGCCGCCCGGCGCCGGGCGGCCCGTGCGGCGGTCCTCGCCTTCTCCTCGGCCTCCTCGCGTGCGGCCCGCTGCCGCAAGGTGTGCGTGATGTGCAGCAGCCTGCCGTGCAGCGCCCAGAGCAGGCCGCCCAGCCGGGTGTCGTCGGACGCGTAGTGGCCCAGTTCGTGCCCGAGCACGGCGTGGAGTTCGTCCTGCGGCAGGCCGATCAGCAGCGCCGTGCCGAGGAAGAGCCGCCGTTCGCCCGCGACCAGCCCGAGCCACCGGGCATCCTCCCGCACCATGGCGTTGGCCCCCGGGATCACCCGGATCTCCGTGGGCGGCCGGGTGCCCACCCGATCGGCGAGCTCCCGCACGCGCCGCCACAGCTCCGGCTGCTCACGCGGCGTCAGCGGGACACCGGGCAGCTCGTCCCGCCCGTCCCCGGGGCCGCGGGTGAGCAGGACGACCCGCACCACGCACCAGGCGATCGCCAGCGAGCCGAGCCAGCCCTCGACGGCCATGACCGTGAGGCCCGGGCCCCGGGCCAGGAAGACGTCCAGGACCGCGAGCGCGACGAGGACGAGCAGGGCCAGCAGGTAGAACCCGAGGAGCAGGCCGAGAACGAGCACCGCACGCAGCGGCGCTCCGGGCACGCCGCGTTCGCGTACGGCGCGCGCTCGTCCGGCGGCTGCCCCGGCGGCCGCCCGGTCGGCGGGACGGGACCTCAGACGCATCGGCATCCTTCACGGAAACGGAACGGAAGCTGCTGCTTCAGCTACTTCTTCAGCGCCGAAAGGATCGTCGTCGTCACCTTCTTCGCGGACGCGGCACCGTTGTCGCCGCCGGCCGTGGACAGCACGGTGACCACCGAGCCGCCGGAGCGGGCCGCGATCAGCGTGGTGCCGTTCTCCCAGGAGCCGCTCGTCAGCGTCATCGTGTAGGCCTCGTCGCCGAGTCCGGCCGTGGCGCTGCCGGTGAGTTTCACCTTGGCGTGCGCGTCGGTGTCCGTGAACGTGGCGCACTCGGCGGCCACGCTCCGCAGGGCCTTCATCACGGCTGCCGCCGTGGTGCCCTGGAAGGCGTCGATCTCCTGGTCCACTTCCTCGGTCTTGCTCGCGTAGCCGTTCTGCGCGAACGACACCCCGCCCTTGTAGCCGGACACCTGGATCCAGGACGTGCTCTCCAGCCTGGTGCAGTCCGGCTTCCCCGTCTTCCGGCCGGCCGGGGAGAGGAACTGGCCGCCGCTGTCCGCGGAGCCGTCGGATTCAAGGGTGAGCCCGGCCGGGAAGGCCGAGGCGGGCGCCAGTGCCTTCGTCAGCTGGGTCCCCGTGAGCAGGCCGGAGTCGGGGTCCTTCGCTTTGGCCGGCTCGGCGCTCGTGCCGGTACCGGAGTCGGAGCCGGAACCGGTGGATCCGGCGGAGCAGGCGGTCAGGGCCAGCGGGAGGGCCGCGGCGGCTATCAGCATCACGGCGCGGGACGGGAGACGCATCGGGAGTCCTTCGGGAGTCGTTGAAGCGGTGGGTCAATAACAGCAGAGGCTGTGAACCGAGTCAACAGGAACTACGTGGAGCGGTGTGTACACGTCCGTGAAGGGGGGGATCTTGTGTGCGTCGGTATGCTCGGTGCACACATGGGACAAGGGAGCGAGGCCGCGTGCAGGACAACGCCACAGAGGTGACCGCGGCCGGCATCGCACGGCTCGCCGGGGTGGGCCGCGCCGCCGTCAGTAACTGGCGGCGCCGGCACGCCGACTTCCCCAAGCCGGTCGGCGGCACCGAGACCAGCCCGTCCTTCGCACTCGCCGAGGTCGAGTCCTGGCTGCGCAGGCAGGGCAAACTCGCCGAGGTCCCGCTGCGCGAGCGGGTCTGGCAGCAACTCGCCGGGCACCCCGACGGCGCGCTGACGGCGCTCGTGCACACCGGCTGCGCGCTGCTGCTGATCCACGAGCGCCCCACCGTCTGGCTCCAGGTGAGCGCCGGCTCGGACGAGCGCCTGGCCGCGATGCTGCCGGCCGCGCTGGACGAGGTGTTGACCGCGCGCCTCCGCGGCTCGGCGGAGCCCACGGTTCACAGCGGCCGGGCCTCGGATGTTGCCGAAGCTGTGAACAGGTCAGGCGGCGCGGCCGGTGTGAACAAGTCACGCGGCGCGGCCGGTGTGAACAGGTCCGGCGGTACGGAAGGTGTGAACACCGCACCCCCCGCTGCCGCCCTCGCCACTCCCGCCGTCCGTACCCCCACCGGCCCCCAACTCCTCCCCTCCACCCCCCTCCTCCGCGGCGCGGCCGAACTGGCCGCCGAGGCCGGGGCCCGGCAGGCCTTCGAGTTCCTGCTGGGGCGGCACCTGGACGCCAACCCACGCCAGTACACGCTCACACCGTCCGAACTCGCCGGTCTCATGGCCGACCTGGCCGGCCCCGCCCGCACCGTGCTGGACCCGGCCTGCGGAACCGGCGCCCTGCTGCGGGCCGTCGACGTCCGCCCCCACCAGCAGCTGTACGCCCAGGACAGCGCCCCCGAACTCGCCGCGCTGACCGCGCTGCGGCTCGCGCTGCACTCCCGGGCGGGGGTGCACGGCGCCGCCGGCGACACCCTGCGCGCCGACGCCTACCCGGAGCTGCGCGCGGACGCGGTGCTGTGCCACCCGCCGTTCAACGAGCGCAACTGGGGCCATGACGAACTGGCGTACGACGCCCGCTGGGAGTACGGCTTCCCCGCGCGCACCGAGTCCGAACTGGCCTGGGTGCAGCACGCCCTGGCCCGGCTCGCCGACGGCGGCACCGCGGTCCTGCTGATGCCGCCGGCCGTCGCGTCCCGCCGTTCCGGGCGCCGGATCCGCGCCGACCTGCTGCGCCGGGGCGCGCTCAGGGCACTGGTCGCGCTGCCGGCCGGGGCGGCGCCGCCGTACAGCATTCCGCTGCACCTGTGGGTGCTGCGCCGGCCCGACCGGACGCCGGCCACGCCCGAGGTGCTGCTCGTGGACACCGGGAAGTTCGCCGGGGAGGGGCGGGGCGGCCCCGACTGGGCGGCGGTACGGGACGCCGTCCTGGACGCCTGGCGTGCCTTCGAGCGCGACGGGGGACCGGTGGAACGGCCGGGGCTGGCCCGTGCGGTGCCGGTCATCGAACTCCTCGACGACGACGTGGACCTCGCCCCCGCCCGCCATCTGCCCCCGGCCGCCGCGGCCGACGGCGCGGCAGAGCTCACGGCGGTCCGCGAGCGGCTCGGCGCGACCCTGCGCCTGACCGTCGACCTCACCCCGCCGCCGGCCGACCAGGCGCCGGCCGCGCGGTGGCCGCTCACCACCGTCGGTGAACTCGCGCGCGCGGGCGCGCTGGTGTTGCGCACCGGCGGGAACGGCGGCCACGCGCGCGTGCCCGTGCTCACCGACCACGACGTCCTCGCCGCGACGGCTCCCTCGGGCACGCTCCCCGAGAGCGACGAGGAGGCCGTGCTGACCGAGCCGGGCGATGTCGTCGTACCGGTCCTCGGCGGCGGCTCGGTGGCGCGGGTGATCGACGACGCGACGGCGGGCGCGGCCCTGGGGCGCAACCTGGTGCTGCTGCGTCCCGACCGCACCGCCCTCGACCCGTGGTTCCTCGTCGGCTTCCTGCGCGGCACCGCCAACAACCGGCAGGCCAGCAGCTACGCCTCCACGGCGACCCGGCTGGACGTGCGCCGGCTGCAGCTGCCCCGGCTCCCCCTGGACGAACAGCGGCGCTACGGCGCCCGTTTCCGCGCGCTCGACGAGTTCGAGCGGGCGCTGCGCCACGCGAGCCGACTCGGGGAGCACCTCGTGCGCGGGATGTACGACGGCCTCACCGACGGGACCGTCGCGCCCGACTGATCGCCGACCGGGGTCCGCAGGCAGTCGGTCCGACAACGGTTCGGTACAACCCGAACCGGTTGTCCGCGCCTGGCCATATGCTCGATCCGACCATCGCACGACCGGTGCCGTCCGCGGGCGGACAGTGCCGGACGGGCACGTACGCCCTTTTCACGTACGCCCTTCACCAGGCACACAGGAGCGATCATGCAAGGCCAGGGCCATGCGCAGCCGGTGCAGCGGCCGCCGCACGACGCGGTACTGGTCCTGCTGCGTGTGGTGTTCGTGGCGCTCGGGGTGTTCAGTGCCGGCTTCCTGGCGTGGGCGATGCTGCTGCGGCTGGCCGTCGTGACCCGCAGACCGGTCGACATCGGCGTGATGGTGGCGGCCGTGGCGGCCGACGTCCTCAGCATCGTGCTGCTGGGCAGCGAACCCGGCGACGACGTGCACACCCCCGGCGGCTACCTGGGGATCACGCTTCTGTTCGGCACCCTCCTGGGCGCCGTCGTCTACTACCTGGTGGCCGACGTACGCCACTTCCAGCGGCAGCGCGAGGCGTACGCGGCGCAGAGGTACGCCTACGCGCCCCCCGTCTCGCCGTACACCACGGGGACGATGCCCCCGCACACCCCGGCCCCGCCCGCGCACTCCGTTCCCCCGGTGCCCGGGCCGCCGCTCGCGCAGCCACCGATACCCGCACCGCCCCAGCGCCCGGCGCCCGCCCGGATCGAGCAGGTGCGCGCCGAACTCGACGAGCTCAGTGACTACCTGCGCAAGCACGACGGGCACCGCGAGGGCGACCACGAGGGCGGACGGTGACCGTGGCGACGGGACGCGTCGTCGCCGGGCGCTACGAGCTGTCCACGCTCATCGGACAGGGCGGCATGGGCCAGGTGTGGACGGCGTACGACCAACGGCTCGACCGGCGGGTGGCGGTGAAGCTGCTGCGCCCCGACAAAGTGGCGGGCGCGGAGGCGGAGGAGCTGCGCCGCCGGTTCCTGCGGGAGTGCCGGGTCACCGCGCAGGTCGACCACCCGGGCCTGGTCACCGTGCACGACGCGGGCAGTGAGGGCGAGGAGCTCTTCCTCGTCATGCAGTACGTGGACGGCGCCGACCTCTCCGACCACCTGGCGGAGCACGACCCGTACCCGTGGCAGTGGGCGGTGGCGGTGGCCGCGCAGCTGTGCGCGGTCCTCAGCGCCGTGCACGCCGTGCCGATCGTCCACCGCGACCTCAAGCCGCGCAACGTGATGGTGAAGCAGGACGGCACGGTCACCGTCCTCGACCTGGGCGTCGCCTCCGTCATGGACACGGACACCACCCGCCTCACCCACACCGGGTCCCCGATCGGCTCGCCCGCCTACATGGCGCCCGAGCAGGCGATGGGCGGCGCCGTGGGCCCGTACACCGACCTGTACGCGCTCGGCGTGCTGCTGCACGAACTGCTCAGCGGAGAGGTCCCGTTCGCGGGTTCCACGGCGCTCGGGGTGCTGCACCGGCACCTGTACGAGCCGCCGGCTCCGGTACGCCGGACCCGCCCCGAGGTCCCGGAGGCGCTGGAGAGCCTCGTGCTGCGCCTGCTCGCCAAGGACCCGCAGCACCGCCCGGCGTCCGCGCAGGAGGTCTACGAGGACCTGGCCTCGCTTCTGCCCGCGCGCGGGACGCCGTCCGGGGCTCCCCTGGACCCCACGCGCCCCTTCCTGCGCCCCCACGCCCCCTGGCCGGACCGGGCGCGCACGCCCGCACCCCAGCCCGCCGCCCCCGCGGCCGCCGTACCGGACAGACCGGATGTCGCCGCGGCCGTCGACGAGGTCAAGCGGCTGCTCGGGGAGGGACGCATCACCCAGGCCGTCGACATCCTGGGCGCGATCCTGCCCGTCGCCGCCGACCAGCACGGCGAGCGCTCCACGGTCGTACGCACCCTCCGCAAGCAGTACGCGGCCACGCTGATGGACGACGGGCAGTACCGGCGCGCGCTGCCCGAACTGCGCCGCCTCGCCGACGAACGCGCCGTCGAGGCGGGCCAGGCCGACCCGCAGGCCCTGCGTTTCCGCTACGAGACCGCCCAGTGCCTGGAACAGCTCGGCGAACCGGCGGCGGCGCTCGCGGAGTACCGTGCGCTGCTGCCGTACTACGAGAACCAGTACGTGGCCGGCGACCCGCAGCTCGCCCACGAGGTGCGTCGCCGGATCGGCCATCTGCTGCTCGCCCTCGGCGATCGGCCGGCCGCCCACGACACGCTCACCCGGCTGCTGTTCGACGTGGAACGGCTGCACGGGCCCGGCCATCCCCTGGCGGGCGAGGTGCGGCGGACGCTGCACTGGCTGGGGCAGATGCGCGGCTAGTCCCCGTGCGGTGCATACTGCACCTACTTTTCGCACAACTTGCCGCACAGCAAAGACACAACAGGGGTGGGGTTCGGGCATGTCCAGCCATCGGCAGTCGAAGAAGCGCAGATACATCACCTGGGGCGTCGCGGGCGCCGCGGTCGTCGCGGGGGCCGGGATCGCCGCCCAGACCTCCATGGCGGCCACCACCTGGCCCGCCCAGAAGACGTTCACCGGCCGCGCGTTCGACACCTGCGCCGCCCCCTCCGCCACCGTGATGAAGGCCTGGAACACCGGCTTCTACGGTGCCGCCGCCGTCTACATCGGCGGCAAGAACCGCGGCTGCGCCCAGCCCAACCTCACCGCTTCCTGGGTCAAGTCGGTCTCCGCGACGGGCTGGAAGCTCATCCCGCTCTACGTCGGTGCCCAGCCGTCCTGCGGATCCGGCGGCTCGGTGAAGATCAGCGCCTCCACCGCCGCCTCCGTCGGCAAGTCCGAGGCGGACGACGCCGTGTCCAAGGCCGCCGCGCTCGGGATGAAGGCCGGCAGCCCGATCTACCTCGACATGGAGGCGTACGACACGACGAACACGTCGTGCAACAACGCCGTGCTGACGTACGTCCGCGCCTTCGACAAGGAACTACGGGCGAAGACGTACCGCGCCGGCTTCTACGGCTTCACCAGCTCCAGCGCCAAGGCGATCGCGAACGCCACCGACAAGACGGACCTGCCGGGCAACCTCTGGTACGCGCTGTGGGACAAGACCAACACCACGACCACGGACTGGCCGTTCGGCTCGACCCAGTACACCGGGCACAGCCGGGCCCACCAGTACATGGTGAACAGCAAGGAGACGCGCGGCGGTTACACGGTCACCGTGGACCGCGACGCGTGGGACGCCCCGGTGGCGATCACGGGCTGAGCGGGGTCCGCACGGGATCCGTACCGCAAACCCTTGCGGAGGGTGGCGCGGCGGTGCCGGACGCGCGTGTGAATCGTTGGTCGAATGGGTTGGCCAGAGCCTGCCCACTGCCTACCATCGATCACCGCAAGACTTTGTGCACCGTCGCACAATCTCCTCGGGAGGCACCCTTGCACCGCCGCCGTCGCACCGCGCTCCTCCTCACCGCCGCGATCGCCGCGGCCCCCCTCCTGACCGCCTGCGGAAGCGACGCGCACCCGGGCGCGGCGGCCGTCGTGGGCGGCCAGCGGATCACCGTCTCGCAGCTGGAGAACCGCGTGAACGAGGTGCGCCGGGCCCAGCGCGCCGCGGTGCCGGACCAGACGCAGTACCAGCAGGTCCTCGCCTCCACCGGCAGCCTCACCCGGGACACCCTGTACAACATGGTGCTCGACAAGGTGCTGCACCGGGCCGCCCGGACCGCGGGTGTCACCGTCACCCGGGCGGAGGTCGAGCAGATGCGCACCGGCCTCGAACAGCAGGCCGGCGGTTCCGTGGCGCTGCAGACGGCCTGGCTGCAGAAGTACGGCATCGCCCCCCAGCGGCTGGACGACAACCTCCGCTTCCAGGTGGAGGCCAAGAAGCTCGCCGAGGTGCTCGGCACCGACACCTCGCAGCCCGCCTTCTGGAAGGCCCTGGCGAGCGCCTCCAAGGAACTCCACGTCGACCTGAACCCGCGCTACGGCGCCTGGGACGTCCAGAAGAGCAGCCGGGTGGACGCCAAGACGCCGTGGGTACGGGAGGTCACCTCGGCCGGGACGCAGGTGTCCGCGTAGGGCAGGCCGCCGGGGTGGCCATCCCCCTTGCGGTCATACGATCACTTGATCGCCCCCACCCTGTGGACAAACTGCGAGGTGGGCGGCGGCGGTGCGTTACGTTCGGAGCGTGAACACCACCAGGCCCGAACCCACCCCGGACCCCTCCGCCACGCCTGCGGCCGCCGACCCCGGCCGGATCGTCCTGCTCACCACCAGCCACCGGGTCGCCCCCGGCCTGCTGTCCTGGCCCGCCTGGCAGGCGCTGCGCGCGGCGGACCGCGTGCTGTGCGCGGACGGCGCGCATCCGCAGCTGCCGTATCTGCGGGAGGCCGGGACCCCCGTGGACGAGGCCGCCCCCACCGCCGAGGAGCTGGTCGACGCCTGCGCCGGCGGCCGGACCGTGGTGGTCGTGGCGACGGGCGAGGGCGAGCCCGCCCTCACCGACGGCCTGGCCCGGCTGGCCGGCTCCGGCCGCGTCCGGATGCCCGAGCTGGAGCTCCTCCCCGCCTCCTACGACCTGCCCGGCGCCCGCCTTCTCGACCTCGTCCAGGTCATGGACCGGATCCGCGAGGAGTGCCCCTGGTCGTCCCGGCAGACCCACCAGGGCCTCGCGAAGTACGGCATCGAGGAGGCGTACGAACTCGTCGAGGCGATCGAGGAGGGCGACCGCGACGAACTGCGGGAGGAACTGGGCGACGTGCTCCTCCAGGTCGTCTTCCATGCGCGGATCGCGGAGGAGGACCCGGAGGCCCCCTTCTCGATCGACGACGTCGCGGGAGGCATCGTCGCCAAGCTCATCCACCGCCACCCGCACGTCTTCGGCGACGAGACCGCGTCGACGCCGGAGGAGGTCAAGGAGCACTGGCTGCGCACGAAGGCGGTGGAGAAGCGGCGCGCGTCCGTGACGGACGGGATACCCCTCGCCCAGCCGGGTCTCGCCCTGGCGGCGAAGCTGGCCTCCCGGGTGCGGACGGCCGGTCTCGAGGTGCCGCTGCCGCAGGCTCCGGGCATCGGGTACGAGCTGCTCGCCCTGGCGGCCCGTGCGGAGGCCGACGGCACCGACCCGGAGGCGGCCCTGCGGGCGGCGGCCCGGGCCTACCGGGACGCGGTGCGGGCGACGGAGGGAGTGGAGAAGTGACCCCGGTCGCCCCCGACCTCTTCACCTGGGAGTTCGCCGCGGACCCCTACCCCGCCTACGCCTGGCTGCGGGAGCACGAGCCCGTGCGGCGGACCCGGCTGCCCAGCGGGGTGGAGGCCTGGCTGGTCACGCGGTACGGGGACGCCAAGCAGGCCCTCGCCGACCCCCGTCTGTCCAAGAACCCGGCGCATCACGACGAGCCCGCGCACGCCAAGGGGAAGACCGGCATCCCCGGGGAGCGCAAGGCCGAGTTGATGACGCACCTGCTCAACATCGACCCGCCGGACCACACCCGGCTGCGGCGGCTGGTGAGCAAGGCGTTCACCCCGCGCCGGGTGGCCGAGTTCGCGCCGCGGGTCCGGGAGCTGACCGACCGGCTCATCGACGGGTTCGCGGAGCGGGGCGAGGCCGACCTCATCCACGAGTTCGCCTTCCCGCTCCCCATCTACGCCATCTGCGACCTGCTCGGCGTCCCGCCCGAGGACCAGGACGACTTCCGGGACTGGGCGGGGATGATGATCCGGCACGGGGGCGGGCCGCGGGGCGGGGTCGCGCGGTCGGTGAAGAAGATGCGCGGGTACCTGGCCGAGCTGATCCACCGGAAGCGGGAGGCGCTGCCCGCCGAGGCCGGTCCCGGAGAGGACCTCATCTCCGGGCTCATCCGGGCCTCGGACCACGGCGAGCACCTCACCGAGAACGAGGCCGCGGCCATGGCCTTCATCCTGTTGTTCGCGGGTTTCGAGACCACCGTCAACCTGATCGGCAACGGGACGTACGCGCTGCTCACCCACCCCGGGCAGCGGGCACGTCTGCAGGAGTCCCTGGCCGCCGGTGAGCGCGGGCTGCTGGAGACCGGCGTCGAGGAACTGCTGCGCTACGACGGGCCGGTGGAGCTGGCCACCTGGCGGTTCGCCACCGAGCCGGTCGACATCGGCGGGCAGCGCATCGCGCCCGGCGACCCGGTCCTGGTCGTCCTGGCCGCGGCCGACCGGGACCCGGAGCGGTTCGCCGAGCCGGACACCCTCGACCTCGCCCGGCGGGACAACCAGCACCTCGGCTACGGCCACGGCATCCACTACTGCCTCGGGGCCCCGCTCGCCCGCCTGGAGGGGCAGACCGCACTCGCCGGCCTCCTCACCCGCCTCCCCGACCTGCGACTCGCGGTGGACGAGAGCGAGTTGCGGTGGCGCGGCGGGCTCATCATGCGCGGACTGCGCACCCTGCCCGTGGAGTTCACGCCGGCCGGTCGCTGAAGCCCCCAGAAGGCCCTCGCCGAGGCTTGTACCGGCCCGTACGGGTAAAAGGTGACCGACGTTCAAGTCTGTGATCTTCACGTGATCTACGCGGCATTAACTTGTGACAAGTGATCGTCTGCCGATACGTTCACCCATCAGCGCGGCGCCCCTGCGGGAACCGTCGCGCCGGTCACCGCTGTCGCTCGAAAGGTTTCCGCATGCTCTCCGGGAACGGTCGTCACCGTCGCCCCCGCCAGGCTCCGGCACTCCTCGTCGCGGCCGGGGTGACCGGCTCCGCCATCGCCATCCCGCTCCTCGGTGCGGTGAACGCCAGCGCGGCCGACGGGTCGACCTGGGACCAGGTGGCCGAGTGCGAGAGCGGCGGCTCCTGGAGCGCCGACAACGGCACCGGCTACTACGGCGGCCTCCAGATGTCCCTGGACGACTGGAGCAAGTACGGGGGACTGGAGTACGCCGGCACGCCGGACCAGGCGAGCCGTTCGCAGCAGATCGCGGTCGCCGAGAAGATACTCGCCGACCAGGGCACCAAGCCCTGGCGGACCTGCGCCCTGCTCGCCGGCCTCTCGTCCGACGACGCCTCGGTGAACGTCGACACGGGACTCGGCGACTCGGGCGATTCGTCCGGTTCCTCCGACTCGTCGGACTCGTCCTCCGGACTGTCGGACTCGTCCTCCTCTTCCGGCTCCGACTCGTCTTCGGGCGCCACGGACTCCGGGAACGACTCGGCCGCCCCCTCTCCGAGTGAGAGTGCCGACAACGGCTCCAAGGGGGGCAGTTCCAGCAAGTCCAACAAGACGGACAAGTCGGAATCATCCGACTCCGACGCAGGCTCCGGCGCCTCGAAGGCGAGCGAGAGTCCCGTCACCTCCGGGACCGACGACTCGGACAATTCGTGGCAGACCGGCGGCTCTTGGAGCCTGGTCGACACGGGAGCCGTCAGCAGTGGCGGCAAGCACCGCGGCGGCTCGGCGGACGAAAGCGTGACAAACGGTCAGAGTGTCACCTCCTCCGGCCGCCATGCCTCCCGCGATGCCGGCACCTATATCGTCCGCGACGGCGACACCCTCGCCTCCATCGCCGACTCCCTTGACCTCGACGGCGGATGGCGCGCGCTCTACGCCGCGAACAAGGCCGACATCGGCACCGACCCGAACGCCATCACCCCCGGTCAGACCCTGAAACTCGGCAGCGAATCGGACGAAAAGTAGCGGGAGTTGACATCCCGCTTCGAGTTGAATGTCCGTTTTGGTGAAAGTGTGGGATGAGTCTCAGAAGCCCTGATCATCTTTGAAATTCACCTGATGGCCTGTTTACGGTCAAGGCCGCTCGTCACCACGAGCCCCGGCCGTCGCAACGCCGAGTCCTGCCAGCGGCCGCCCGGGAACAGTCGTCGCGTCATGCGCCGTAGGCAGGAGCGGGGGACCCAAGGTAAGCGCCGGGGCCGGTAGTTGAGGCTGCCGATCCGGCTCGGGGTGAAGCCGCGCACCGACACACGGTGTGCGGCCGGGCAACTCAACCGGCCCGAACCCGACAGCTCACCTCGCAGGCGTCGGTGAGGGGATCGATCCATGCTGTTCTCCGGCAAGGGCAAGCACCGTCGTCCGTCCAAGGCCGTCCGCGCCATCGCTGTCGCCGGTGTCACCGGCGTCGCCGTCGCCGCCCCGCTGATGGCGGCCGGCAGCGCCTCCGCCGCCACCGCCTCCGAGTGGGACGCCGTCGCCCAGTGCGAGTCCGGCGGCAACTGGGCCATCAACACCGGCAACGGCTACTACGGCGGTCTGCAGTTCTCCGCCTCCACCTGGGCCGCGTACGGCGGCACGCAGTACGCCGCGCAGGCCAACCAGGCCACCAAGGCGCAGCAGATCCAGATCGCCGAGAAGGTCCTCGCCGCCCAGGGCAAGGGCGCCTGGCCGGTCTGCGGCACGGGCCTGTCCAGCGCCACCTACACCGGCGGCAGCTCCAGCAGCTCCTCCGGCTCCAGCTCGTCGAGCAGCAGCACCCGCTCGACCGACACCCAGGCCGCCTCCCGCTCCGCCGAGCGCCCGGCCGCCAAGAAGACCGTCACCACCCCGACCGGCAAGAAGGTCAAGAAGGGCGACGGCGAGTACAAGGTCGTCAAGGGCGACACCCTCAGCTCGATCGCCGAGAAGCACAAGGTCAAGGGCGGCTGGCAGGCGCTGTTCAAGCTGAACAAGGACATCGTCGACGACGCCGACTTCATCTACCCGGGCCAGCAGCTGCACCTGAAGTAGGGCACCTGACGCAGCGCGCGGCGCGGCCGCCGAAAGTATTGAGCGGCGCCCAGCCGAACCACAGCTCCCACACAGCCGTGGTCCCCATAGTGGAGACCACGTGAGGGTCACCCCCGTCCCCCGCGGGCCCCCGCTCCGGTGCGTTTTCCCCCGTACGCACCGGGGCGGGGTTTCTCTTTGCCGCCCCTTCCCGGCGCGCTTCTTGGCCCGCTCTTCTTCCGTTCTTCATCGGGACCCCCTTTGTTCCGCGCATGAACAATGAGTACCGTCTGTGTGTCCACGGGCCGGTCGGTCGTGCCGGCCGACGGCCCTCGGACGGTTAGGCTCTAGTCGCAAGGCTGAGCAAGGGCCGACGAGGCCCACGTGCGCCCCGCACAACCAGCGTCACATCCCAAGAAGGAGATGCTCGTGCCGTCCATCGACGTCGTCGTAGCCCGGGAAATCCTGGACTCCCGAGGCAACCCCACGGTCGAGGTCGAGGTCGGCCTCGACGACGGCAGCACGGGTCGTGCCGCCGTTCCGTCCGGCGCCTCCACCGGTGCCTTCGAGGCCATCGAGCTCCGTGACGGCGACCCCAACCGCTACCAGGGCAAGGGCGTCGAGAAGGCCGTCCTCGCCGTCATCGAGCAGATCGGCCCGGAGCTCGTCGGCTACGACGCCACCGAGCAGCGCCTGATCGACCAGGCCATGTTCGACCTGGACGCCACCGACAACAAGGGCTCGCTCGGCGCCAACGCCATCCTCGGTGTCTCCCTCGCCGTCGCGCACGCCGCCTCCGAGGCGTCCGACCTGCCACTGTTCCGCTACCTCGGTGGCCCGAACGCGCACCTGCTGCCCGTCCCGATGATGAACATCCTCAACGGCGGCTCGCACGCGGACTCCAACGTCGACATCCAGGAGTTCATGATCGCCCCGATCGGCGCGGAGTCCTTCTCCGAGGCGCTGCGCTGGGGTGCCGAGGTCTACCACACCCTGAAGAAGGTCCTGAAGGGCAAGGGTCTGGCCACCGGCCTCGGCGACGAGGGCGGCTTCGCCCCGAACCTGGAGTCGAACCGCGCCGCGCTCGACCTCATCCTGGAGGCCATCAAGCAGGCCGGTTACGTCCCCGGCGAGCAGATCGCGCTCGCGCTCGACGTCGCCGCGTCCGAGTTCTACAAGGACGGCAAGTACGAGTTCGAGGGCAAGTCCCGCTCGGCCGCCGAGATGACCGAGTACTACGAGGAGCTCGTCGCCTCCTACCCGCTGGTCTCCATCGAGGACCCGCTGTTCGAGGACGACTGGGCGGGCTGGAAGGTCCTCACCGACAAGCTCGGCGACAAGGTGCAGATCGTCGGCGACGACCTGTTCGTCACCAACCCGGAGCGCCTGGCCCGCGGCATCGAGGAGGGCACCGCCAACGCCCTGCTGGTGAAGGTGAACCAGATCGGTTCGCTCACCGAGACCCTGGACGCCGTCGAGCTCGCCCAGCGCAACGGCTTCAAGTGCATGATGTCGCACCGCTCCGGCGAGACCGAGGACGTCACCATCGCCGACCTCGCCGTCGCCACCAACTGCGGCCAGATCAAGACCGGCGCCCCGGCCCGCTCCGAGCGCGTCGCCAAGTACAACCAGCTGCTGCGCATCGAGGAGATCCTCGACGACGCGGCGGTGTACGCGGGCCGCAGCGCGTTCCCCCGCTTCAAGGGCTGAGCCCGCTAGAGGGTAAGGCTTAGCCAGTCGTACGTACGTCCCCGTACCCGGTCCCGTACCGTGTCCGGGGACGTACGCATGTATCAGGGCGACCAGGGAGGCGGGGACATGGCCGTGAAGGACCGGGACCGGTTCTCCACCGCGACCAGGCTCAAGCTGCTCGGCGAGCAGACGGCTGCCCGGGTCTACCGTTCCCAGACCAGGCGCCAGGCCCGGCGCTCCCGGCTCACCGGCCGCGCCGCGCTGCTCGCGATCGTGCTGTGCACGATGGTCGTCGCGCTCGCCTATCCGATGCGGCAGTACGTCTCCCAGCGCGCCGAGATCTCCGACCTCGAACGGCAGCAGGAGCAGGCCCGGCAGCGGGTCGAGCAGCTGCGGGACCTCAAGGCGCGGTGGCAGGACGACGCGTACGCCGAGCAGCAGATCCGCGAGCGGCTGCACTACGTGATGCCGGGGGAGACCGGGTTCGTCGTGATCGACCCCGGTGCCGCCAAGCAGGCGCACGCCTACCTCGGGGCGGCCGACCGGCCCTGGTACGCGAACGTCTGGGACGGCGTCGACAAGTCCGACGCGTCCGACCAGTGAACCGACAGAAAGCCACGCAGAACACAGTCATGCAAACGCCTCCGCCCTCCACCCCGCGCACCGAGCCGACCGACGCGGACGTCGAGGCCTTCAAGCAGCAGCTCGGGCGGCCGCCGCGCGGGCTGCGGGCCATCGCGCACCGGTGCCCGTGCGGGCAGCCGGACGTCGTGGAGACCGCGCCGCGGCTGCCGGACGGGACGCCGTTCCCGACGCTGTACTACCTGACGTGCCCGAAGGCCGCGTCCGCCATCGGGACCCTCGAGGCCAACGGCGTGATGAAGGAGATGACGGCGCGGCTGGAGAGCGATCCGGAGCTGGCGGCGGCGTACCGGGCCGCCCACGAGGACTACATCCGGCGCCGGGACGAGATCGAGGAGCTGACGGGCTTTCCCAGCGCCGGGGGGATGCCGGACCGGGTGAAGTGCCTCCACGTCCTGGTGGCCCACTCGCTGGCCGCCGGGCCCGGCGTGAACCCGCTCGGCGACGAGGCGATCGCCATGCTGCCGGAGTGGTGGGCCAAGGGTGCCTGCGTGGTCACCGGCGAGTGACGTGCCGTCCAGGGGGCTCCGCCCCCTGGACCCCCGAGGCCTTCGCCCACCCACCACCCGACTCGGTCCGCCGAGAAGGTGCCGCCCCGGCTCGGCTCGGTCCGCCGAGACGTCACGAACAGAGAAGGAACCCACTGCCCATGACCCGCGTCGCCGCCATCGATTGCGGAACCAACTCCATCCGGCTGCTCGTCGCCGACGCGAACCCGGAGACGGGGGAGCTCGTCGATCTGGACCGGCGGATGGTGATCGTGCGGCTCGGGCAGGGGGTGGACCGGACCGGGCGGCTGGCGCCGGAGGCACTGCAGCGGACGTTCGCGGCCTGCCGGGAGTACGCGGCGGTCATCAAGGAGTACGGGGCGGAGCGGCTGCGGTTCGTGGCCACCTCCGCCTCCCGTGACGCCGAGAACCGGGACGAGTTCGTGCGCGGCGTGCTCGACATCCTCGGCGTCGAGCCGGAGGTCATCAGCGGCGACCAGGAGGCCGAGTTCTCCTTCACGGGCGCGACGAGGGAGCTGGCGGGGCGCGACGACCTCGCCAAGCCGTTCCTCGTCGTGGACATCGGCGGCGGGTCGACGGAGTTCGTCGTGGGCGACGCACACGTGCGGGCCGCCCGGTCCGTGGACGTCGGGTGCGTGCGGATGACCGAGCGGCACCTCGTGCACGAGGGGCACGTCAGCGACCCGCCCACCGAGGCCGAGACCGCCTCGATGCGGGCCGACATCGAGCGCGCCCTCGACCTCGCCGAGGAGACCGTACCGCTGCGCGAGGCGCGCACCCTGGTCGGTCTCGCCGGCTCGGTCACCACGCTCTCCGCGATCCACCAGGACCTGCCGGAGTACGACTCCGCCGCCATCCACCACTCCCGCATCCCCTACGCCCGGGTCCGGGAGATCACCGAGTGGCTGCTGCGCTCGACCCACGCCGAGCGGGCGGCCGTGCCCTCCATGCACCCCGGCCGTGTCGACGTCATCGGGGCCGGCGCCCTCGTCCTCCAGTCGATCATGGAACGGGTGGGTGCCGAGGAGGTCGTGGTGAGCGAGCACGACATTCTGGACGGCATCGCCTGGTCCGTCGCCTGACCCGCAGATCGGCGTGATCCATCCTCGGATGAGCATGCGAATCGACGGGTGAGCGCCCCGAACGGCCTGTGACACGCCGTGCCACGACACCCCGACGGAAAACTTCGTGAAGTTCTTCACAAGGAATTCGGTGCAGGTGGGGGGTCCGGCGGGGTCTCTTGGTCCGTTCGGGGGCTCAACAGGCCCGAGCGCGTGCTCAGGAGAGCGTTTCGAGGGTGTTCCGGGAGGTACTCGTGAGGGTGACATCGGGTGCCCTCACGGTGCCCCCGGAAGCCTGGAGAGGCAGCTCACGAGGCATTGACAACGGGTCGTATCGGAAGTGGGTTCCCGCGGTCGGCCATGACCTGTGTCACGTGGGCGGCGGAGTGTAGCACGACCTTTGTGGAAGCTTGTGAAGGGGCGCACGAGCGGCCCCCTCGGGGCGGGTGGATACTCGATGCCATGAGCACCACGGAGCGTCCCAGGATCCTCGTAGTAGGCGGTGGGTACGTAGGCCTGTACGCAGCTCGGCGCATTCTCAAGAAGATGCGCTACGGCGAGGCGACCGTCACGGTCGTCGACCCCCGGTCGTACATGACCTACCAGCCCTTCCTCCCCGAAGCCGCCGCCGGCAGCATCTCCCCTCGGCACGTCGTCGTCCCGCTGCGACGCGTGCTGCCGAAGGCGGAGGTCCTCACCGGCCGGGTCACCACCATCGACCAGGACCGCAAGGTCGCCACGATCGCGCCGCTCGTCGGCGAGGCGTACGAGCTGCCTTTCGACTACCTCGTCATCGCGCTCGGCGCGGTCTCCCGCACCTTCCCGATCCCCGGCCTCGCCGAGCAGGGCATCGGCATGAAGGGCATCGAGGAGTCCATCGGCCTGCGCAACCACGTCCTCGAGCAGCTGGACAAGGCCGACTCGACGACCGACGAGGAGATCCGCCGCAAGGCGCTCACCTTCGTCTTCATCGGCGGTGGCTTCGCGGGCGCGGAGACCATCGGCGAGGTTGAGGACATGGCCCGCGACGCCGCCAAGTACTACAAGAACGTGTCCCGTGAGGACATGCGCTTCGTCCTCGTGGACGCCGCCGACAAGATCCTTCCCGAGGTCGGCCCCAAGCTCGGCCTCTACGGCAAGGAGCACCTGGAGAGCCGTGGCGTGGAGATCTACCTCTCCACCTCGATGGACTCCTGCGTCGACGGCCACGTGGTGCTGAAGAACGGCCTCGAGGTCGACTCCAACACGATCGTGTGGACGGCCGGCGTCAAGCCGAACCCGGCGCTGGCCCGCTTCGGCCTGCCGCTCGGTCCCCGCGGTCACGTCGACACCGCGCCGACCCTCCAGGTGCAGGGCACCGACTACATCTGGGCCGCGGGCGACAACGCCCAGGTGCCGGACGTCGCCGCCCGCAAGGCCGGCGTCGAGAACGCCTGGTGCCCGCCGAACGCGCAACACGCGCTGCGGCAGGCCAAGGTCCTCGGCGACAACGTGGTCTCCGGCATGCGGGGCTTCCCGCAGAAGGAGTACAGCCACGCCAACAAGGGCGCGGTCGCCGGTCTGGGTCTGCACAAGGGCGTCGCGATGATCGTCCTGGGCAAGACCAAGATCAAGGTCAAGGGCCGTCTCGCCTGGTACATGCACCGTGGCTACCACGGTCTGGCGATGCCGACCTGGAACCGCAAGATCCGCATCTTCGCCGACTGGACGCTCGGCATGTTCCTCAAGCGCGAGGTCGTGTCCCTGGGCGCCATGGAGAACCCCCGCGAGGAGTTCTACGAGGCCGCCAAGCCCGCTCCGGTCGCCGCCCCGAAGGCCGAGGAGAAGGCCAAGGCCTCCTGACCCCGGTCACCGGTCGCTGAACCGTCCGAAGGGCCTCCCGCCATCCGTGGTGCGGGAGGCCCTTCGGCGTGCCCGGGGGCCGGCGCGATTACATGCTGGCTACATCTGTTTTGCCCAGTCGTAACTCCTTTGCGGGACTGCGCGGCTGCCCTCACGGTGTTTACGTGGTAACCGGCATCCGGGATCGATGTCTTGGAGGTGTGCGCCATGGCCGACGCCGCGTCGCGGCTGAGGAGTGTTGCCGAGCAGGTGCTGGGAGTCCCGCTCCCGGTACGGCTGCGGGCCTGGGACGGATCGGAGGCCGGGCCGCCGGGTGCGCCGACGCTCGTCGTGCGCAACCGCCGCGCCCTGCGCCGCATGTTGTTCAAGCCGGGCGAACTGGGCCTGGCCCGCGCCTGGGTCGCCGGGGACCTGGACATCGAGGGCGACCTCTACGGCGCCCTCGCGGTGATGTCCGGACTGATCTGGGAGCGCGGGGAGGACGACCGCACCCTCGCGCAGGCGCTGCGCGACCCGCGTGTGCGGGCCGCCGTCCGGGAGCTGGTGAGGCTCGCCGGGCCGCCCGTCCCGCCCGCCCCGCCCCGCGAGGAGGTGCGCAGACGGAGCCATCTGCACACCCGCCGCAGCGACAGACAGGCCATCAGCCACCACTACGACGTGGGGAACGACTTCTACGGGATCGTCCTCGGGCCGTCGATGGTGTACTCGTGCGCCTACTGGGAGGACGGCGGTACGTTGGAGACCGCCCAGCGCGACAAGCTCGAACTCGTCAGCGCCAAGCTCGGCCTGAGGCCCGGTCAGCGGCTGCTCGACGTCGGCTGCGGCTGGGGGTCGATGGCGATCCACGCGGCCCGCGAGCACGGCGTGAGCGTCGTCGGGGTCACCCTCTCCCAGGAGCAGGCCGCGTTCGCCCGTAAACGGGCCGCTGACGAGGGTCTGACGGACCGGGTGGAGATCAGGGTCCAGGACTACCGGGACGTCAGGGACGGTCCGTACGACGCGATCTCGTCGATCGGGATGGCGGAGCACGTGGGGGCCGAGCGGTACCTGGAGTACGCGCGGGAACTGCACGGGCTCCTCAAGCCCGGCGGACGGCTGCTCAACCACCAGATCGCGCGGCGCCCGCAGCGCGACGAGTCGGCGTACCACGTCGACGAGTTCATCGACGCCTACGTCTTCCCGGACGGCGAGCTCGCCCCGATCGGCACCACCGTCACCCAGCTGGAGCGGGCCGGGTTCGAGGTGCGGGACGTGGAGTCGATCCGCGAGCACTACGCCCGCACCCTGCGCCGTTGGGTGGCCAACCTGGAGGCCGACTGGCCGCGGGCCATGCGGCTGACCAGCCCCGGCCGGGCCCGTGTCTGGCGGCTCTACATGGCCGCCTCCGCCCTCGCCTTCGAACACAACCGCATCGGCGTCAACCAGGTGCTGGCCGTCCGGACCCCGGACTCCGGTGCCTCCGGGCTGCCCCTGCGCACCCGCGTCTGGCAGAACTGAGCCCACGCACGGACCGGCCCACACCCGGACCGGCCCGCGCACCGACGAAAGGGGCCCCGCGTCACCCGCGTGGGCCCCTTCGCCGTACGTCCGCTGCCTGCTACTCGGCCTTGATCGCCGCCAGCACGTTCAGCTTCGCCGCGCGGCGGGCCGGCCACAGGGCCGCCAGGACGCCGACCGTGCCGGCCAGGAGCAGGAAGACCGCCATCCTCGCCCAGGGCAGCACCAGTTCGTACGTCGGCATCCGGGAGCCGACCAGCTGACCGGCCGCCCAGCCGAAGAACACGCCGAGGCCCAGGCCCAGCACCCCGCCGAAGAGCGAGATGACCAGGGACTCCAGGCGGACCATCCGCTTGACCGCCTTGCGGTCCAGGCCGATCGCGCGGAGCATGCCGATCTCCTGGGAGCGTTCGAACACCGACATGGCCAGGGTGTTGATGACACCCAGGACCGCGACGATCACCGCCATCGCGAGGAGCCCGTAGACCATGTTCAGGATCAGCGTGAACGCCTGTGCGATGGAGTCGGACAGGTCCTGCTTGTCCTGGACCTTGATCGCCGGGTTGGAGCCGAGGGCCTTCTCCAGCCTGTCCTTGGCCGCGCTCGACGCGCCGTCCGCCGTCTTGACCATGACCTGCATGTCGGCGGGGTCGGTCTCGTGCGGGGTGAGGGTGGCGCTGTCGAGCATGATCCCGCGGATCACCTGGTTGCCCTCGTACACCCCGGCGACCGTCAGCCGCTGCGACTTCCCGTCCTCGTAGTGGACGGTGAAGACGGAACCGGCCTTCCAGCCGTGCGACGTGGCGGTGTCGTCGTCCACGGCGACGTCCGAGCCGCCGACCTTGAAGGCGCCGCTGTCCACCGTGAGGTCGGTGAGCTTTCCGATCGCCGAGCCGTCGACGCCGGTCAGGAACTCGGTCTCGCCGTCGATGCGGGAGGCGGCGTTGCTGAGCGGGCTGGAGGCGGTCACGCCGTCGGTGGCCGCGACCTTCTTCGCGACGTCGGGGGAGAGCGCGTTGCCGTTGGCCATCGAGACGATGTAGTCCGCCCGGATCGCCGAGCTCGCCATCTTGTCGATGGACTTCTGCAGGCTGCCCGCCATCACCGTCATGCCGGTGATCAGGGTCAGGCCGATCATCAGCGCGGAGGCGGTGGCGGCGGTACGGCGCGGGTTGCGCACCGAGTTCTGGCGCGCGAGCTTGCCGGCGACGCCGAACCCGCGCAGCAGCGGGGCCGCGGCCGCGATCAGCGGACGGGACAGCAGCGGGGTCAGGACGAAGACGCCGATGATGAGGAGGACCGCGCCGAAGCCCATCGGGGCCTGGCCGTCGCTGCCGCTCATCGTCGTCGCCGCCAGGATCACCGCCACGCCCGCCGCCGAGAACAGGGCGCCGATCGTGTTGCGCAGCACCAGCGACTTGGTGGTCGGGGCGGCGTGCAGGGCGCTCATCGCGGCCACCGGCGGGATCTTCGCGGCGCGGCGGCCGGGCAGCCAGGCGGCCAGCATGGTGATGACGATGCCGACTGCGAGGGCGGCGGCCACCGTGCCGGGGCTGACGACCAGCGGGCCGTCCGGGACGGTCGCGCCGAACGAGCCCAGCAGCGAGCGCAGTCCGGCGCCGATGCCGATACCGGCGACCAGACCGGTCACCCCGGCCACCGCGCCGACCACGAACGCCTCGATCAGCACCGACCGGGTGACCTGGCGGCGGGAGGCGCCCACCGCGCGCAGCAGGGCCAGCTCCTTGGTGCGCTGGGCGACCAGCATGGTGAAGGTGTTGGCGATGATGAACGTGCCGACGAACAGCGCGATGCCGGCGAAGACCAGCAGACCCGAGCGCAGGCCGCTCATGCTGCTGGAGATCTGCTCCGCCTGGTCGTCGGCGAGCTTCTGCCCCGTGGTGGTCTCCACGAGCTTCTTCGGAAGGGCCGCGTCCAGCTGGGACTTGAGGGCGGCCTGGCCGGTGCCGGACTTCGCGGTCACGTCGATCTCGTCGTACGCGCCCTTCTTGCCGAACAGCTGCTGCGCGGTCGCCGTGTCGAACAGGGCGAGGCTGCCGCCGGCCGCGACGTTGCCGTCGTCGGTGGTGAAGATGCCGGCGACGGTGGGGGTGAGGACCGGGCCGTCGACGGAGATGCGCACGGTGTCGCCGACCTTGTAGCCGGCCCGCTCGGCGGTCCTGGAGTCGATCAGGACCTCGTCCTTGCCGCTCGGCGCGTGGCCGCTGACCAGCGGGTAACGGGCGTCCTTGGTGCCCCAGTAGTTGCCGCCCTCCGACTGCCAGCCGCCGCCGATCAGCTTGCCGTCCTTGTCGGCGATCGCGGTGAAGCCGGAGACGACTCCGGTGGCGGAGGCGGCCCCGGGAACCTTCGCTGCCTTGTCGAGCACGGCCTGGGTGAGGTCGGGCGTCTTGCCGACCTTGTCGCCCTTGGAGTCCTGGTACTTGGCGGTGACGGCGACGTCGACGCCCTTGAAGCCCTTGGCCGAGCTGTTCTGGTAGGCGTCCGAGATGGTGTTGGTGAAGACCAGGGTGCCGGAGACGAACGCGACGCCGAGCATGACGGCGAGCACGGTCATGAGCAGCCGGGCCTTGTGCGCGAGGACGTTGCGCAGGGCGGTGCGGAACATCAGCTGGTGCGGCCCTTCGCGTCGAACTGCTTCATGAAGTCCAGGACCGTCTCGGCGGTCGGGCGGTACATCTCGTCGACGATCCGGCCGTCGGCCAGGAAGACCACGCGGTCGGCGTACGCGGCCGCCACCGGGTCGTGGGTGACCATGACGACGGTCTGGCCCAGCTCCCGCACCGAGTTGCGCAGGAAGCCCAGCACCTCGGCGCCGGAGCGGGAGTCGAGGTTTCCGGTCGGCTCGTCACCGAAGATGATCTCCGGCCGGGAGGCGAGGGCACGGGCCACGGCGACGCGCTGCTGCTGGCCGCCGGAGAGCTGCGAGGGACGGTGGCCGAGGCGGTCCCGGAGACCGACCATCCGGATCACGTCGTCCAGCCACTGCTTGTCCGGTTTCCGACCCGCGATGTCCATCGGGAGGGTGATGTTCTCCAGCGCGGTCAGCGTCGGCAGCAGGTTGAACGCCTGGAAGATGAACCCGATCTTGTCCCGGCGCAGCTTGGTCAGCTGCTTGTCCTTCAGGGAGCCCAGCTCGGTGTCGCCGATCCGCACGGAACCGGAGGAGAAGGTGTCGAGGCCGGCCACGCAGTGCATCAGCGTGGACTTGCCGGAGCCGGACGGCCCCATGATCGCGGTGAACTCGGCCTGCCGGAACTCGACGGTGACCCGGTCCAGGGCGACCACCTGGGTCTCGCCCTGGCCGTAGATCTTCGAGAGGTCCGTGGCACGTGCGGCCACGGAAGTGGTCCGCCGGTCGGCGATCGGTGTGGTGGACACGGAAGGGCGCTCCTGTCGGGACGACGGCGTTCATGGGGACCGCACCATCGTCTCGGCCGAACCGGCCCGTGTAGTCAGCCGCAGTTCCGGTTCCGGGGGGCGACCAAGGGGGGACCGGCGGGGCACCGCGTCATACCTGGGGATGACACCGAACCCCGAGACCCGATCCGGAACAGGGCGCTCCCGGTCGTCGAGAACAGGTGGAGCCCCCTTGTTCGGACGGTGAAATTCCGTCATTCCGTGTACGCGTGCACCCACCGCACGTAACGCTATTGGCAAGTGCGGATGGCTCGTTCCGGGTGCTGATGCTCCCTCAGACGTCAATAAAATAAGACAACATCGGGTCGCCCGTCCGCTGTTCGGGGGATGCCTCCCGATAGGGTCGGAGCCTCGTAGCGGAGCCCATGGCCTGCCCGGATGGTGGAATGCAGACACGGCGAGCTTAAACCTCGCTGCCCCTCGCGGGCGTACCGGTTCAAGTCTGGTTCCGGGCACTTCCCGCACCTCTCGTGGGTGGCGCCACTCACCTTCGGCGTCGGCTCACCCTCGGCCCCGACTCACTCCCGGCGTCGGCTCACCCCTCGTAGACGGTCAGCACGGCGCCGTCGACCTGGATGCGGCGGCCCGCGCGCATGCCGTTGCGGCGCAGGGTGCGCAGGCACTCCTCGAAGAGGGCGAGTTCGGCCGGGTCCAGGATGGCGGCGGCCAGGTCCAGCAGCTCGGTGACCGAGGCGTCGGTCAGCACCTCGGGCAGTTCGCCGGACAGCAGGACGACGGACTCGCCGTCGGGTTTGCGGACCACGGCCGTCGCCGGTCCGCCGTGCACGAACAACACATGTCCCCCTGAGAGCCCGTGGTCGTGCGGCTCTCGCGTTCCCGGGCAGTGAGGCAGAGACTAGCGGCGGATCTTGACGCTTTCGTGCGGAGTTGGATTCTTTTTCCGACTTGACGGAAGAGTGTCCGGCTGCGGTCCGGCGGCGCTCACTTCTCCCGGGGTGCGCGGTCCAGCAGCGATTCGACGAGCGCGGTGACGTGCCGGCGGTCGTCGGCCGACAGTTTCTGGACGCTGGCGATGAGCAGCGCGACCTCGGGATCGGCGGTGCCGGCGTCGGCGGCGCCGTGCGGCTCCGCGGCCGGTGAGGTGCCGTACACGTGGATCCCGCAGGCCTCGGCGGCGGCGCGGCGCACCGCCTCCAGGGGGAGCTCCAGCCCCTTGGCCAGGCCCTCCAGGGTGGTCGCCTGGGGCATGCGGACCACGCGGTCGGTGGTGGCCAGGTGGTGCACGGTGGAGCGGGGGATGCCGCCGCGCCGTGCCACGTCGCCGTAGGACCAGCCCTTGCGGTCGAGGTGCTCACGGATCAACTGCTGCAGTGCGTTGGCCACTGACCGTCACTTCCTGCTCGCCGCCTGCGGGGTCCTGCCATGTCGCGGCCGATTCTACGGGCGGGTAGGCGATCGGCCGAGAGGGTGATTTCCCGAAGGGGTTGCGCGGCGGGTTCTCGAGCCCGTAGTGTCCAATCTCGTTGGACAGCACGTCCGACCAGATTGGACAGAGTCCGGGGGGAACCTGACTCGATCCGATCGGAAATGTCTATCCCTGAGGGGGAAAAGATCATGATGGATGCCCATGAGCTCGAGGCCGAGTCCGCGGAGCTGCTGCCGGGCCGTGAGGCCCTGGGCCGGCTGAAGTTCGGCTTCGGCAAGACGGTCAACGTCACCAAGCACATCGCGAACATCGACGCGTCCAACCAGTCCGCCGCGCTGAACGACCACTCGGCGTGGTCGGTGGCCGACTCCGGCGCCGGTCAGACCATCAGCGTCCACCAGTAGTACCGCCCTGGCGCACGGCGCCGGCACCGAGTTCGACCTCAACCTCACCGCACACGAAACGAAGGGACATCCGTCATGGGCATGGACATGAACGAGCTGGAGAACGAGTCCGCCGAGCTGCTCCCGGGCCGCGAGGCCCTCGGGCGCCTGAAGTTCAGCTTCGGCAAGACGGTCAACGTCACCAAGCACATCGCCAACATCGAGGCGTCCAACCAGTCCGCCGCGCTGAACGACCACTCCGCCTGGTCGGCCGCCGAGTCGTCGGCCTCGCAGACGATCAGCGTCACCCAGTAGTCCCCAGGAGCGCCACCGCCGTCGCCCCGGCGGTGGCGCTCCCGGCAGTTCGGGGGGAACACATCGGGGATCCGGGGGGAGACCACACATGACGGTGCTCGGGGACGGGGCTGCCGCACTCTACGACACGGGCCCGGTGCCCGGACCCGGCGGCTGGCCGGTGACCTACGAGCAGGTGGCGACGGGCAACCTGCCGGTGGTCGACCCGCCGTCGCCGGTCCCGAGGCTCAGCGCGGGGCTGCAGCTGCACGGTGAGTACCAGGGGTCGGGATTCACCGAGCCCAAGTACATCGCCCGTCGGGGGGACGGGCAGGTCGTGCAGCTGTCCAGACTGCTGTACCTGGTGGCGTCGTCGGTCGACGGCGTCCGCGATGCCGAGGCCATCGCCCACCGGGTCAGCGCCCGCTTCGGACGCGAGGTCAGCGGGGAGAACATCCGCTACCTCGTCGAGAAGAAGCTGGAACCGCTGGGCGTGACGGTCCCGGAGGGCCAGGAGGGCGACGAGGTCGAGGCCCCGCGCTCCGACCTGCTGCTCGCCCTCAAGGGCCACCGGGTGATCTTCAACGAGCGGCGTACGGCGAAGATCGCGCGTTCGCTGGCGTGGCTGCACCGGCCGGCCGTGGTCGCGCTGGTGCTGGGCTCGGCCGTCGCCATGGACGTCTGGCTGTTCGGGTTCTTCGGGGCGATCGAGCCCGTCCTGGAGGTGCTCGACCAGCCGGTCCTGATCCTCGTCGTCTTCGTGCTCACCGTGGCCTCCCTCGTCTTCCACGAGTTCGGACACGCCTCCGCGTGCAGATACGGAGGAGCCCGTCCCGGCTGCATCGGGTGCGGGCTCTTCCTCATCTGGCCCTCGATGTACACCGACGTCACCGACGTCTACCGGATCGGACGGGGCGGCCGGCTCCGCACCGACCTGGGCGGCGTCTACTTCAACGTCGTCTTCATGCTGGCCATGGCCGGCGCCTACTTCGCCACCGGGGCCCAGTTCTTCCTGGCCGCGGTGTATCTCGGGCACTTCGAGATCATGGAACAGCTGATGCCGGCCGTGCGGCTGGACGGCTACTACATCCTCGGCGACCTGGCCGGGGTCCCGGACCTGTACGGCAAGATCAAGCCGATCCTGCTGGGCCTGGTGCCGGGGCCGAGGGGGGACCGGGCCCGTGAGGAGGTCGCCGGGCTGAAGAAGTCGGCGCGGGCCATCGTCGCCACCTGGGTGCTGACGATGGTCCCGCTGATCATCGGCGAACTCGGGTACGCGCTGTGGAACCTGCCGCGCATCCTCACCACGATGACCCGCTCGCTGACCGAGCAACTCCTCGGCACCGGCGGCGCGTTCGTGCACGGTCAGGTGGTCGAGGGGCTGGTCGGGACGATCGGCTGCGTGATGCTGCTGTGCCCGATGGCCGGTGTCGTCTACCTGTCCGTGAAGATCGGCGGCCGGATCTTCCGGGCCGCGCAGCGCTCCACGGCGGGCCGGCCGAAGCTCCGGCTGGCGATCTGCGCCCTCGCCCTCGCCGGGCTCACCGGGCTCAGCTACGCCTGGATGTCCGGGGTGACCCCGAAGCCGTTGCCCAAGCAGCCGCCGATCGCCCCGATCCTCCAGCCGGGGGTGCCGACCGAGGAACCGCCGCCGGCACGGCAGGCCTCGACCCCGGACCGGCCGGCGGACTCCGGTGCCCCCTCGGACACCGTGCCCGGCGGGCCGTCCGGCTCGGCCGGAGCGAGCGGCGGGCCTTCGGCAGGGGAGACGTCGCGCGGCGCGTCCGCCTCCGCGTCGCCCTCCGCCTCGGTGCCGGGCAGCCCCGGGAAGGGCGGACCCACCAGGTCGCAGGCGCCGGCCAGCGGGGGACCGGTCACCGAACCGGTGTCCTCGCCGCCGGAGAGCGTGCCGGCCTCGCCGACACCCACTCCGTCGGAGAGCGTCCCGGTCTCCCCGACCCCCAGCCCGTCCCCGCCGCCGGCCACCGACTCGGCGACCCCGGCCCCGGCCACGTCCTGACGCCAGGCCACGTCCTGACCTCGGGCCATGTCCTGGCACCGGACCGCGGCTGACACCGGGCCCCGGCCGCGCCCGGCCGCCGGGCTGCCCGGCCACGTCCTGACGAGCGGCCCCAGAACCACCTTCCGCAGCAGTACAGGAGCACAGGAGCACTCCATGAGCAGTCACCGAAAAACCCGTACCACCCCAGGTCCGCTCACCCGGCGGGCCGTCCGGATCGGCCTGTTCGCCGCCGGGGTCGCCGGGGCGGCCACCGCCGTACCCGCGCAGGCGGCCACCGCGGCCCCGCACGCCGCGGTCGTCTCCGACCACGTCTTCAGCCACGCCGACCGCGGGCACCACACCCAGATCAGGGACTCCTTCACGATCCGCCAGTTCGGCACGGTGAACGCCGCCGCCGTCCGCAACCAGGCCAACGCCGTCTCGGCCGGCTGCTCGGCGGACGACCACTGCCGCTCGGTGGCCCTCTCCTTCCAGATCGTCACGATCGGCGGGGAGCACACCCACCTGAACGCCGTGAACCTCAGCGACGCCGCCAACAAGGAGTGCACGGGCTGTCAGACCCTCGCCGGGGCCTACCAGTTCGTGGTCTCCACGCCGACCGCGCTGCGCTTCGACAGGGCCACCCAGGACAGGCTCGCCGACATCCACCGCCGGCTCGACGCGCTGACCCGCTCCACGCTGCCCGCCGACGAACTGCGCTCGAAGGCCGACGGGCTCGCCGCCGAGGTCACCGCCGTCCTGCACGACGCGGTCGCGAACGCCCCGAAGGGCGACCCGCAGAAGGACGTCACGCTCCACCGTCACCTGGACGGCTGGCCGGGTCGCTGACCCGTCCCGCAGTCCCGCACACCGGCCGCCGGGCCCGCGACCGCCTTCCGCGGGCCCGGCGGCCGGCCGCGTTCCGGGACCCGCCTCCCTCCATTGACAGGGGACACCACCGGACGGAGACTCGGGATCGGAAGGTGAAAGAAATTTCACCAGACGAACAATCTACTCTCGGAACCCCGGGCGACGACGCCCGTCCACGGAAGGGAACGACCGATGCGCACCACCGTCGGCATCATCGGAGCCGGACCCGCCGGGCTCCTCCTCGCGCGGCTGCTGCACAACGCGGGCATCGACTCGGTCGTCCTGGAGAGCCGCGACCGCTCCTACGTCGAGCACCGCCAGCGCGCCGGGATCCTGGAGCAGGGCACGGTGGACGTGCTGCGCGCGGCCGGCGCCGGGGAGCGCATGGACCGCGAGGGCCTGCGCCACGACGGCATCGAGCTGCGGTTCGCGAAGCAGCGCCACCGCGTCGACTTCCCCGGCCTCACCGGCGGCCGGTCCGTGATGGTCTACGCCCAGACCGAGGTCTGCAAGGACCTCATCGCCCTCCAGCTCAAGGAGGGCGGCCCGCTGCTCTTCGAGGCGGAGGCGCTGGCGGTGGAGGACGCCGAGAGCGAGCGGCCGCGGATCCGGTTCCGGCACGAGGGCCGCGAGGACGTCCTGGAGTGCGACTACGTCATCGGGTGCGACGGCTTCTGGGGGGTCGCCCGCACCGCGTTCCCCGAGTCCCTCTCCCGGGTCTTCGAACGGACCTACCCCTACGCCTGGCTGGGCATCCTCGCCGACGTCGCCCCCTCCCACGACGAACTGGTCTACGCCCGCCACGACCGGGGCTTCGCCCTCCTCTCCATGCGCTCCCCGTCCGTCTCCCGCCTCTACCTCCAGGTCCCGGCCGGCACCGACGCCGGGGAGTGGACCGACGAGGCGATCTGGGACGAGCTGGAGCGGCGCTTCGAGACCGACGACGACTGGCGCCTGGAGCGCGGCCCGATCACCCAGAAGTCGGTCACGCCCATGCGGTCGTACGTCCATGAGCCCATGCGGCACGGCCGGGTTCTCCTCGCCGGGGACGCCGCCCACATCGTGCCCCCGACCGGCGCCAAGGGGCTGAACCTGGCGGTGGGCGACGTCGTGACCCTCGCCCGCGCCCTGGTCCACGAGCGGGACACGGGCTCGCCCGACCTGCTCGACGCCTACTCGGCGACCTGCCTGCGCCGCGTCTGGCAGGCCGAGCGGTTCTCGTACGACATGACGAGCATGCTCCACCCCGGCCCCGGCGACACCCCCTTCGACGCCCGGCTCCAGCTGGCCCGGCTCGGCCGGATCGCCTCCTCCCGGGCGGCCGAGACCGACCTGGCGGAGGCCTACACCGGCTTCCCGCTGGACGCCTGAGGGATCTCCGGCCGATTCCGGTCGTGTTCCGGCTTCGTCATGGAATGAAGCCCTCCGTGGCCGGGAATCAGGGCTCCGCGTAGCGTGTTGCGCAGCACGGTGAGGGAAAGATCCTCCGCAGGTAGTAGGGTCAGTCTTTTGCCAATCCATTACTCTTGACGCCAAGGCCACGCAGGGTGGCCATGGAGGAGTGAAATGAGGAGCAGCAACCCGGTCTTCTCGCGACGGGGGTTCAGCCGCGACAACGGCTACGCGGGCTTCAACACCGCGCCGCAGGCCGGGTACGCACAGGGCAACCCGTACGCCCAGGGCGGCAACCCGTACGCGCAGAACCCGTACGCGAACAACCCGTACGCCCAGCAGGACCTCCAGCAGGGTGCCCCGCCGCAGGCCCCGGCTACCACCGGCCGGATGACGATGGACGACGTCGTCATGCGCTCGGGCATGACGCTCGGCACGGTCGCCGTCGGCGCGGTCCTCGCCTGGGCGCTGCTGCCGATCTCGGCCACCAGCTACGGCCTGGCCATCGGCTCCGCGATCATCGCGTTCGTCCTGGCCATGATCCAGAGCTTCAAGCGCACCCCGGTGCCCGCGCTGATCCTGGGATACGCCGCCTTCGAGGGCGTCTTCCTCGGCGTCATCAGCGAGATGTACAACAGCCAGTGGAGCGGCGCCCCGTTCCAGGCGGTGCTCGGCACCCTGGCGGTCTCGGCCGCGACACTGCTGGTCTACAAGGCCGGCTGGATCCGCGTCACCGCCCGCTACGCCCGCATCGGCATGGCCATCGCCATCGCCTTCGTGCTGGTCATGGCGGTCAACCTGCTGCTGGTCGCGTTCGGCGTCGCCGACAACGGCGGACTGCGCAGCTTCGGCCCGCTCGGCGCGATCGTCGGCATCATCGCGATCCTGCTCGGCGCGTTCTTCCTGACCCTCGACTTCAAGCAGATCGAGGACGGCATCGCCTACGGCGCCCCGAAGAACGAGGCCTGGCTGGCCGCGTTCGGCCTCACCATGACGCTGGTGTGGATCTACGTCGAGATGCTGCGCCTGGTGGCGATCTTCAGCAGTAACGACTAGCCGCGCGAGACGAGCTGAGAAGGGCCCCGGGGTCGTCACCCCGGGGCCTTTCGCCGTCTGTGTGCGTGCGCGCCTAGAGAAGTTTGCGCGCGGCCCTCCTCAGGTCGTACTCGTGGATCAACGCCTTCGCGTGGCCGTACGCGAGGTTGTGCTCGTGGCGGAGCCAGCTGACCTTTTCCTCGAAGCGGAAGAGGGCCGGGCCTTCGTCGACGGTACGCAGCCAGTCGGACACTTCACGACCGGTGCAGTGGGGGATGCGGGCGAGCATGTTGCGATGGGTCTCCTCGGAGAAGACTTGGGACATCGGCGCCTCCGGTGCGCAAAGGGGGTTGTAGCCGGTCCTTCACGTCACCGTGCCTGAGTGTCGGCGTGTTGGCAACAGTCGTGACAGGACAGCCGGGTCCTGCCGGGAGAGCCGACGGGAGGCGTTACGCTCGCGGCGTGGTTGATACGACGCCTCTTACCCGTGCAGTGGAGCATTTCGCCGACAAGCTGAGGGCGGCACCGCAGAGCCGGTTGCAGAGGGGGGCCGCCGCGGAGGCGCTGGGGCTGGCGCGGGAGTTGGCCCGGTGGGCGCAGGCCGTCGAGGAGCCGGGCGCCGAGAGTCGGGAGATGCCGGACGCCGGGATGTTCGCGGTGGCCGACCAGATCACGGTGGCCGGTAACGACTTGGCGGTGGTACTGAAGAACGAGGCCGAGGTGGGGGACGCGGTGCGGCTGGTGGAGGAGGCGCAGAAGAGGGCCGGGGTCTGAGGCCGCGCGTTGTCGGGTGCGACCAGCCCCCACGCACCCGCACCCGACGACGCGCCTCGAAAAGTCAGAGCGACGCTATGACCCGGTCCGCCAGGATGTACACGTTCTCTTCCCCGCACGCGAACGTCAGCGTGTAGGCGCCGGAGATCCCCGACCCGCCCAGCAGGTACGGCGTCTCACCGGCGCCCAGGGCGGCAGCCAACCGCTCCGCCGTCTCCCGGTGCCCCGGCGTCATGCACAGGGTCGTGCCGTCGGCGAAGACGTAGACGTCCAGCGTGCCCAGCGGGCCCGGGCGGACGTCGGAGAGCTCGACCTGGGACTCGGCCAGCTGCTCCAGCGTCGCGACCGTGCGCTCATGGTCGTTCACCACCGGCGACTGCACCGGTACGAAGTCCGGGTGGGACGGGTGACGGCGGCGGGCCGCCGCCAGTTCCGCGGACTCCCCGGTGAACTCGTCGGCCTCCGCCGTCGGCTCGGCGACCGGCTCCAGCCCCACGAAGTCCGTCTGCCGGGGCAGGAACGGCTCGCCGTCCGCCAGGCCCAGCAGCGACGGCGCGTCGGAGGCGTCACGCGCCTCCTGCGCGGCCCAGAAGGCCCGTGCCTCGGCCAGCTCCCGCTCCCGCTCCTCGGCCAGCGCCTCCGCCACGGCGGCGCGTATCTCCTCGGCGTCGGCATGGCTGCGAGCCGCCGGCATGAGGGCGCGCAGGGTCGCGGCCTGGTTCTGGGCAAGCTGGGTGTGCAGCTCGGCGACCTGACGGCGCAGCTTCAGTACGGTGCGCAGGACAGCGACGCCCACGGCGCCCGTGGCGGCCGTGGTGAGCAGCAAGGCGATCGGCATGGCGCTCACTGACGTACTCCCGGTTCAAAGTCGACCCCCCGACTTCCTACATCAGCTTGAAGGGTGGACTATCAAGCTGTCAGTGCGTAACGTCACGAAACGGACAGGACTTTGACCCTGGGGTTTGCTTCGGCAGCCACGCTGACCTGCGGTGATACCCCCTCCGAGGGAGATACGTCACATCCTGGGGGAGATTGGATCACAAATCGGCCCGGCGTTCGGGGTTTTCTCGAACACCGGGCCGCGGTGTCACGGTGGGTCCCGTGACGGTCACTCAGGGGTGACCGGGGGTCGTGCGGTGGGGCTCAGCTGAGGCGCTCGATGACCATCGCCATGCCCTGGCCGCCGCCGACGCACATCGTCTCCAGGCCGAACTGCTTGTCGTGGAACTGGAGCGAGTTGATGAGCGTGCCGGTGATGCGGGCGCCGGTCATGCCGAAGGGGTGGCCGACGGCGATGGCGCCGCCGTTCACGTTCAGCTTCTCCAGCGGGATGTTCAGGTCGCGGTAGGAGGGGATCACCTGCGCGGCGAACGCCTCGTTGATCTCGACCAGGTCGATGTCGTCGATGGTCAGGCCGGCGCGCTGCAGCGCCTGCTTGCTCGCCTCCACCGGGCCGAGGCCCATGATCTCGGGGGAGAGGCCGGTGACGCCGGTCGACACGATGCGGGCGAGCGGGGTCAGGCCCAGCTCGCGGGCCTTGGTGTCGCTCATGATGACGACCGCGGCGGCGCCGTCGTTGAGCGGGCAGCAGTTGCCGGCGGTGACCAGGCCGTCGGGGCGGAAGACCGGCTTCAGGCCCGCGACGCCCTCCAGGGTGACGCCGGCGCGCGGGCCGTCGTCCTTGCTGACGACCGTGCCGTCGGGGAGGGTGACCGGGGTGATCTCGCGCTCCCAGAAGCCGTTCTTGATGGCTTCCTCGGCGAGGTTCTGGGAGCGGACGCCGAACTCGTCCATGTCCTGGCGGGTGACGCCCTTGATGCGGGCCAGGTTCTCGGCGGTCTGGCCCATCGCGATGTACGGGTCGGGGAGCAGGTCGTCCTCGCGCGGGTCGTGCCAGGTGGAGCCGGTCGACGCGGCGGTGGCGGCGGTACGGGCCTGGGCCTCGTCGAAGATCGGGTTCGTGGTGCCCGGGAGGCCGTCGGAGCTGCCCTTGGCGTAGCGGGAGACCATCTCGACACCGGCCGAGATGAAGACGTCGCCCTCACCGGCCTTGATCGCGTGCAGCGCCATGCGGCTCGTCTGCAGCGACGAGGAACAGTAACGGGTGATCGTGGTGCCGGGCAGGTAGTCCATGCCCATCTGCACGGCGACGATCCGGCCGAGGTTGTAGCCCTGCTCGCCGCCGGGGAGGCCGCAGCCGAGCATCAGGTCGTCGATGTCCCTGGGGTCCAGCTCGGGGACCTTGGCGAGGGCGGCCTGGATGATCGTCGCGGTGAGGTCGTCGGGGCGCAGGTCCTTGAGGGAGCCCTTGACGGCGCGGCCGATCGGGGAACGGGCGGTCGAGACGATGACGGCTTCGGGCATCTCACGGCTCCATGGGCGTACGGGGGTTGACAGGGGTGCTTGGGAAGTTACCCGTACGTATGTCATCGGTCACCGGTGTCGGGGTGTGACACTGGCCGCACTTTCTAAGCGCTTGCTTTTTGGGTGCCGAGGGGAAGTGGGTCCGTGCGGGTGCGTGGGGGTTGCTCGCGCAGTTCCTCCCCCAGCCTTCGGCCGGGGGTACCCCCAGCGCCCCTTACGGGGCGCTGCCCAGCCGCTCCTTTTCAGCGGCACCTTGCAAGCGCCGCTAAGCGCCCCCCGGCCCACCGGCGCCCTGGTCGGTCGTACCCGCCCTGGACCTCGCCTCTTCGGAAGCCTGGTCGGACGGGAGTGGCTCCACCTGCTGGCGCCGGCGGCGTTTGAGCAGGGCCCACGGGCCGCGCGGCCCGGTCGGCATCGCCGCCGTGACCTCCGTGCCGGCCTCGGCCGCCGCCTCCGCCGCGGCCTGGGCGACCGGCAGGAAGCCCTCGCGGCGGGTGACGTCGGGCCGCTCCTCCTCCGACGGCCAGAGGCCGAGGGCCGCGCAGACCGTCGGCAGCACCGCCATCGCCGCCGTGGCGTAGCCCTCCGCCGAGGGGTGGAAGTTGTCGGGGCCGAACAGCTCGCGCGGGTTGGCCGCGAACTCGGGGCCGAGCAGGTCGCCCAGCGACACCGTGCGGCCGCCCTGCTCCACCGTCCCGATCGTCTGGGCCGCCGCCAGCTGCCGGGACGCCCGCCGGGCCAGCCAGCGCAGCGGCTGCCGTACCGGCTCGATCGTGCCCAGGTCGGGGCAGGTGCCGACCACGACCTCGGCCCCCGCCGTGCGCAGCCGGCGGACGGCCGCCGAGAGGTGACGTACCGAGCGGGTCGGCGGCATGCGACGGGTGACGTCGTTGGCGCCGATCATGATCACGCAGACGTCGGGGACGGGCGAGGCCGTGCCCAGCACCAGGGCGACCTGGCGGTCCAGGTCGTCGGACTGGGCCCCGGGCAGCGCCACGTTGCTGAGCTGCACCGGGCGTTCCGCGACCGCGGCGAGGCCGGACGCCAGCAGCGCGCCCGGCGTCTGGGCGGCGCGGTGCACACCCTGCCCGGCCGCCGTGGAGTCGCCCAGCATGGTCAGGCGGATGGGCGGCTCACCGCAGGCGTCGTACCCTCCCCCACCCTCGGCTTCGCTCGGGTGGGGGGACCCCCACCCGTAACGGCCGTCCGCCATCGGCACCCGGCCGCCGCTGTTGCCGTTGTGCACCGCCGTCCTGGCCATCCGCACCTCGGCCAGCACCAGGCCCACCGCGGCCGCGCCGACCAGCCCGACCCCGCCACCGCCGTACGCCGCCCCGGCTGCGATCCGCCGGGCCACCCGCGCCCTCGACATGTTCGTCATGCGTCGCCGCCACCTCCTCGTTGCCGCTCATCCACTCCTTGCCCCGTACAGCCCGTGCGTCAATCTCAACGGGGAGTGAACCTCCGGAGCGGGGCCTTAGGCTGGCCACACCACTAGGACCACACCTTTTGCAAGCAACCGGAGACAACGGTGCGATTCCACGACTCGATGATCAGCCTCGTCGGCAACACCCCGCTGGTGAGACTCAACAGCGTCACCCAGGGCATCCAGGCCACCGTGCTCGCCAAGGTCGAGTACTTCAACCCGGGCGGTTCCGTGAAGGACCGCATCGCGCTGCGGATGATCGAGGCCGCCGAGAAGAGCGGGGAGCTGCAGCCCGGCGGCACCATCGTCGAGCCGACCAGCGGGAACACCGGCGTGGGGCTGGCGATCGTGGCCCAGCAGAAGGGGTACAAGTGCATCTTCGTGTGCCCCGACAAGGTGAGCACCGACAAGATCAACGTGCTGCGGGCGTACGGCGCCGAGGTCGTCGTCTGCCCCACCGCCGTCGACCCGGAGCACCCGGACTCGTACTACAACGTCTCCGACCGGCTGGTCCGCGAGACGCCCGGCGCGTGGAAGCCGGACCAGTACTCCAACCCGAACAACCCCCTTTCGCACTATCACTCGACCGGCCCTGAGCTGTGGGAGCAGACGGAGGGGAAGATCACCCATTTCGTGGCGGGCGTGGGGACCGGCGGCACCATCTCCGGCACCGGGCGCTACCTGAAGGACGTCAGTGACGGCCGCGTGCAGGTCGTCGGCGCCGACCCGGAGGGGTCCGTGTACTCCGGCGGCTCCGGGCGGCCGTACCTCGTCGAGGGTGTCGGCGAGGACTTCTGGCCCACCGCCTACGACCGGACCGTCGCCGACGAGATCGTCGCCGTGTCGGACAAGGACTCCTTCCAGATGACCCGGCGGCTGGCCAAGGAGGAGGGCCTGCTCGTCGGCGGCTCCTGCGGCATGGCCGTCGTGGCCGCGCTCCGGGTGGCCGAGCGGCTCGGCCCGGACGACGTCGTGGTCGTGCTGCTGCCGGACAGCGGCCGCGGCTACCTGAGCAAGATCTTCAACGACGAGTGGATGGCCGACTACGGCTTCCTGGAGGACGAGGGCCCCAGCGCCCGCGTCGGCGACGTGCTCAGCGACAAGGCCGGCGGCTCCATCCCCTCCCTCGTCCACATGCACCCGGACGAAACCGTCGGGCAGGCCATCGAGGTGCTGCGCGAGTACGGCGTCTCGCAGATGCCCGTCGTCAAGCCGGGCGCGGGCCACCCGGACGTGATGGCCGCCGAGGTCGTCGGCTCGGTCGTCGAACGCGAGCTGCTCGACGCGCTGTTCAGCAAGCGCGCCTCCCTGGAGGACCCGCTGGAGAAGCACATGTGCGCCCCGCTGCCCCAGGTCGGCTCCGGCGAGCCGGTCGGGGACCTGATGACGGTGCTGGGCGCGGCCGACGCCGCGATCGTCCTCGTCGAGGGCAAGCCCACCGGTGTGATCAGCCGACAGGACCTGCTGGCCTTTCTCGCCAAGGGCGGCAAGCAGTAGCGAACGTCCGGTGAACGGCCCGTGACCCCGCGGAACTTGCTGTTTCCTGTCCAAGTGGCGGACTTCGCGGAAGTGGTACGAGCGTGTCACGTGCGCGCAGCACCCGCTTAACACGGGTCAGGCAGATTAGTGGGTGTCGGCAGGGCGGGAGCGGCTCCCCGCCTCGGCCGACACCGAACGTCCAAGGACCTCCGGAGCGGCTCCCGGACCTCCATGGACGCCCGGACGTGAGACCCGGCCCTGACCCGGTCCATGTCCCTCGCGGGGACCGCCGTCGTCCCGCCCCCCGTTCACGGGGGTGCGGCGGTCCCCGCGCATTACTTTTCCCGGCTCGCTTCCCGGCTCATGCCGTCGTCGCCCAACTGCCCAGCAGCGCCAGCCGCTCCGCCGTCTCCGAGCCCGGCTCCGGGGTGTACGCCACGATCGTCTGATCCGGGTCGGTCGGGACCGTGAGGGTCTCGTAGGGGAGGGTCAGCAGGCCCGCCACCGGGTGCTGGATGCGTTTCGTGCCGTACGCGCACTCCTTGACCTCGTGGTCCGCCCACAGCCGGCGGAAGTCCGCGCTCTTGACGGAGAGTTCGCCGACCAGCGCGGCCATGCGGGGGTCGTCGGGGTGCCTGCCGGCGTCGATGCGCAGGTTGGCGACGGTCTGGGCGGCGACGGCGGTCCAGTCCGGGTAGAAGCCCGCGGCCGCCGGATCGAGGAAGACCTGGCGCGGGATGTTCCGCTCGGCCGGGGCCAGGGCGCTGAACCCGTTCACCGCGTCGCCGAGCGCGTTCCAGGCCAGCACGTCCATCCTGCGGCCCAGCACGAACGCGGGCGTCCGTTCCATGCCGTCCAGCAGCAGCTGTACGCCGGGGCGGACCCGGGGGCGGTCCGGGCGTGCGGTGCTCTTCTTGTGCGGGCGGGCCACCGTCAGCAGATAGGCGTGCTCGGTCTCGTCCAGGCGCAGGACCCGGGCGATGGCGTCGAGCACCGCGTCGGAGACTCCCCCAGGTCCTCTGCCCTGTTCGAGACGGATGTAGTAGTCGACGCTCACCCCCGCCAGCTGCGCCACCTCCTCGCGGCGCAGGCCCGGTACGCGGCGCCGCCCGTGCGAGGGCAGCCCCACCTCCTCGGGCTGGATGCGGGCGCGGCGCGAGCGCAGGAAGTCTCCGAGTTCCCCGTCCATGGGTTCGATCGTAGGGGAGCGGCGCCCCGCCAACCTGGTTCTGCCAGACCCAGGAAAAGCTCAGCCCTGGGTAGGCCGCCCGGACCCGGCGAGTGTGGAGACACGCCACCGGGGCGGTCCCGGCGGCACTGACCAGGGAGTACCTCATGTCGTACGACAACCTGTCCGGCCGTACCGCCGTCGTCACCGGTGCCGCCAGCGGGATCGGGGCGGCCGTGGCGCTGCGGCTCGCCGAGTCGGGAGCCCGGGTGGCGCTGCTCGCCCGGCGGGCGGACCGGCTGGAGACGGTCGTGGCGAAGATCCGGGCGAACGGCGGGGAGGCCCTCGCCGTCGTCGCCGACGTCACCGACGACGCCTCCGTGCAGGCGGCGGCCGACGCCGTGCACGCGGCCTACGGGAGCGTCGACCTCGTCGTCAACAACGCCGGCGTCATGCTGCCCAACCCCGTCGACGACGGCCGTATCGACGAGTGGCAGCGGATGCTCGACACCAATGTGACCGGGGTCCTGCGGGTGCTGCGGGCCTTCACCGGGGACCTGGTGGCGGCCGCGGCCGAGGGCCGTACCGCCGATCTCGTCAACGTGTCGTCCATCGGCGCGCACGTCGTCTTCCCCACCTTCGCGGTGTACGGCGCCACCAAGGCTGCCGTCACCTTCCTCTCGCAGGCCCTGCGCGCCGAGTTCGGGCCGCGTGACGTGCGGGTCACCAACGTCGAGCCGGGGCTGACGGACACCGAACTCGGCACGCACATCGACGGCGAGGAGCTGCGCGAGCAGGTGGCGGGCATGTTCGACGGGATGGGCGCACTGGCCGCCGAGGACCTCGCCGACCTGGTCGGCTACGTCGTGAGCCGGCCCCGGAACGTCAACCTGCGGCAGGTCGTGGTCCAGCCGACCCGGCAGGTGTGAGGCGGTCCCGCCCCGGTCCTGCCCCGGGTCCTGCCCCGGTCCTGGTCCTGCCCCGGATCCTGCCTTGGATCCGGCCCCGGGTCAGTCCTCGTGGTCGCGGTCGGCCCGGTGGAACATGCCGGGGTTGAGGCGGACGGCCTGGGTCATGTTGACGCCGACGATGCCGATCCAGGTGACGATCACGCCCGTCATGCCGCCGAACGCGCCGCTGATCGCCGAGAGCGGGATCGCCAGCACCAGCGACACGATCCCGAAGCCGAAGCGTTCGCCCCAGGAGTCGGTGCCCTTCGGCCTGCGGGCACCACGGGCCGCCTGCATCTGCTGCTCGGCCAGGCCCCGGCGCAGCCGGCGCTCCACAGCGGAGTCGATCCGCTGGTCGATCTTCTCCAGGAAGGAGTCGACCAGTTCCGACTCGTACTCCGGCCCCAGGTCCCTGCGGGCGTGCAGGGTGGCGGCGAGGTCCTTCTTCAGCTCGGTGTCGTGAACGTCCGTCATGGCGTCCACGCTAGGGGCCGCGAGAGCCTGCCGCACTGGGGAAATCCCCCGCATCCGACGGGGGGACCGCCCTCAGGGCAGCAGCGACACCAGCCCGCTGCCGGCGTCGAACCGGGCCGCGACCACCGACGCCCCCGCGAACCCGGAGTCCGCCCGGATCGCGTCCCGCGCCCACACCGTCTGGGCCCGCATGGTGTGCTCGGCCCAGTCGCCGGGCAGCGCCCTGGTGCGGCGGGCGGCCGGTGCGATCTCGTCGACGAGGAGTTCCAGGTGACCGGGGACGGGCGCGCCGGTGCGCAGCCGGGCGAGGGTGGCGGCGACGGCTCCGCAGCCCTCGTGGCCGAGGACCACGACCAGCGGGACGCGCAGTTCCTGCACGCCGTACTGGAGGGAACCGAGCACCGCCTCGTCCAGGACCTGGCCGGCCGTCCTTATGGTGAGCAGGTCGCCGAGGCCCTGGTCGAAGACCAGTTCCGGGGCGGCCGCGGAGTCCACGCAGCCGAGCACCACCGCGAACGGGTGCGGTGCCGCGGCCCGGCGCCGGCGGGCGCGGCCGGTGGCGTACCGCCGGTTGCCCTGGAGCAGTTCGTCGAGGGCCGCGCTCGCCGAGTCGGGGACGACGGCCGCCGGCGAGAGGGCGACGGCCGGCGCGCCGACGGCGGTGGCCGTCGGAAGGGCCCTGGGGTTCGAGGCCATGACGCTTCCTCAGGTGCTGGCGCTGATGGTTCTCATCACTGTACGCGGCGGAAACGTTACGCTCGGTATTGGTTTAACGGCTCTTGGCCTGATCATCGCCCGCACGATACCGACCCGGTCGCGGGTGTCCGGCTGCGTCCGGCGGTCAGGCCAGCCCGTGCTGCTTCGCGTAGGCGGCCGCCACGTCCTCCGGGTCCTTCTTGTCGTTGTCCACCTGGCTGTTGAGCTGGGTGAGCTGCTCGGTGGTGAGGACGTTGCCCAGCCGGGCGAGGGCCTTGCGGACGGTGTCGTCCGCCTTGCGGTCGGCGATCAGTGGGACGATGTGCTGGCTGGGGATCAGGTTCTTCGGGTCGGCCAGCACCACCCAGCCGTTGGCGGCGATGTCGGTGTCGGTGGTGAACAGGTTGGCCACGTCCACGTCGCCCTTCTTCAGTGCGCCCTTGACGAGCGGCCCGTCCGAGTCCAGCGACTTGAACTCCTTGAACTCGACGCCGTACACCTCCTGCAGCCCGACCGCGCCCACCCGGCGCTTCTTCACCTCGGGCGCGGCCCCGATGACCAGCTTGCCGTTCTGCTTGGCGAGGTCGGCGAGGGAGGTCAGGCCGTACTTCTGGGCGGTGGCCCGGGTGACGACGAAGCAGTCGGAGTCGGCGGCCTGCCCGTACGGCAGTACCTGGAGGCCGGCGGGCAGCGCGAGGGTGAGCGCGTTCTGCATGGTGCCCGGCTCGGCGGAGGCGTCCTTGGGTGCGAGGTAGTTGAGGAGGGCGCCCTGGTACTCGGGCAGCAGGTCGATGTCGCCGGCCTTGAGCGCGGGGATCACGATCTCCCGGGTGCCGAGGTTGGGACGGACCTTCACCTTCACGCCGGCCTTCTGGAGCACGGCCGCGTAGAGGTAGCCGAGCACCTGGTTCTCGGTGAAGTTGGCGGTGCCGATGGTGATGCCGCCCTTGCTGGAGCCGCCGCCGGCGGTCGAGCCGCTGCTCTCGTTCAGGGAGGTGATGCCGCTGGAGCAGGCGGCGAGGGCGGGGACGGAGCCGGCGGCGAGCAGGCCACCGAGGAGAGTACGACGGTTCATGGGCGGGTTCCCTAGGCGGTGCGGTGGCGGAAGAGGAAGCGCTGGAGGGTGCTCAGGAGCAGGTCGAGGACGACGGCGACGAGCGCGACCAGTACCGCGCCGCCGAGCACCTGGACGAGGTCGCGCTGGGCGAGCCCGTCGAAGACGTAGCGGCCCAGGCCGCCGAAGGAGACGTACGCGGCGATGGTGGCCGTGGCGACGACCTGGATGAGCGCGAGGCGCAGGCCCGTCATGATCAGGGGAAGGGCGAGCGGCAACTCGACCTGGAAGAGGACCTGGTGGCCGCGCATGCCCTGGCCTCGGGCCGCGTCGCGGACGTCCGGGTCGACGGCGGTCATGCCGGCGTAGGTGTTGGTGACGATCGCGGGGACCGCGAGGGCGACCAGCGCGACGTACACCGGCAGCATCGACAGGCCGCCCGCGAGGAAGACCAGGACGACCAGGCCGACGGTCGGCAGGGCGCGGCCGAAGGACGCCAGGTTGATGGCGAGGAACGCGCCCTTGCCGGTGTGGCCGATCAGCAGGCCGAGGGGGAGGCCGATCGCGGCCGCGATGAGGGTCGCGAGCAGCGAGTACTGGAGGTGCTCGGCGAGGCGGTGGGCGATGCCGTCCTGCCCGGCCCACTGGGAGCCGCTGGTCAGCCAGGTGCCGAGGTTCTTGAAGAGTTCGAACATGTCAGGCTCGCCTCCGCCGCCACGGGGTCAGTACGTACTGGAGGGCCACCAGCAGGGCGTCCGCGACCACCGCGAGCAGGATCGTGAGGACCACGCCCACGATCACCGGGGTCGGGAAGTCGCGCTGGAAGCCGTCGGTGAAGAGCTGGCCGAGGCCGCCGTCGCCGATGTAGGTGGCGACGCTCACCAGCGAGATGGACATGACCGTGGCGATCCGGACGCCCGCCATGATCACGGGGAGGGCGAGCGGGAGTTCGACGGTGAGGAGGGTGCGCAGCGGGCGGGTGCCCATCGCCTTCGCCGCCTCCTTGGTCTTCGCGGGGACCGAGTCGAGGCCCTCGACCGTGTTCCGCAGCAGCACGACCAGCGTGTAGACGGTCAGGCCGATGACGGTCGTGGTCCGGGTCAGGCCGCTGACCGGGAGCAGCAGCACGAAGATCGCGATCGAGGGGATCGTGAAGAGCACGTTCGAGAGGCCGAGCAGGAAGCCGCGCAGCGGGCGGACCCGGTGGGCGACCACCGCGAGCGGCAGCGAGATCACCAGGCCGAAGAAGACGGCGGTCATGGCGGCCTGGAGGTGGGAGAGGGTGAGGCTGGTGAGGTCGTCGGTGTGGTCGCCGATCCACGACCAGTCGACGGTCATGCCGCCACCACCCGGGCCGCGCTGTGCGCCTGGCCGGCGTGCACGTGGATGTCGTCGCGGGACGAGACGCCGGTGAGGACCCCTTGGGCGTCCACCCGGGCGACGAGTCCGGTCGGGGAGGCGATCGACTCGTCGAGCGCCGCGAGCAGGGAGTCGTCGTCCGTCAGCGGCCGTACGGGGAGTTCGGCGTCCTTCGAGGCCCAGTGCAGGGGCTTGCCCGCCGGGTCGAGGACGAGGGTCCAGGCGCCGCCCTGGGGTGCCGGGCCCTGCGGGACGTCGGCGAGGGTCTGCAGGGAGAGCAGCTTCAGGCCCCGTTCCGCGCCGAGGAAGTCGGCCACGAAGTCGTCCGCGGGCCGGGCCAGCAGCTCGGCGGGCGGGGCGCACTGGACGAGGTGCCCGCCGGTGCGGAAGATCGCGATCCGGTCGCCGAGCCGGACGGCCTCGTCGACGTCGTGGGTGACGAAGACGATGGTCTTGTTCAACTCCTTCTGGAGCCGGAGCAGTTCGTCCTGGAGCTGGGTGCGCACCACCGGGTCGACCGCGCCGAACGGCTCGTCCATCAGCAGGACCGGCGGGTCGGCGGCGAGGGCACGGGCCACGCCGACGCGCTGCTGCTGGCCGCCGGAGAGCTGGTGCGGGTAGCGCTTGCCGGCGTCTGCGGCGAGGCCGACGGTCTCCAGGAGTTCGGCGGCGCGGGCGCGGGCCTTCTTCCGGTTCCAGCCGAGCAGCAACGGGACGGTGGCGACGTTGTCCAGCACCGTGCGGTGCGGGAAAAGGCCGGCCTGCTGGATGACGTACCCGATGGACCGGCGCAGTTCGGCGGCGTCCTGCTCGGTGACGTCCTTGCCGTTCACCTTGATCGTGCCGGAGGTCGGCTCGACCATCCGGTTGATCATCCGCAGGGTGGTGGTCTTGCCGCAACCGGAGGAGCCGACCAGGACGGTGACCCCGCCCTCCGGCATCTCCAGGGAGAGATCGTGGACTGCTGTCGTGCCGTTGGGGAAGCGCTTGTGGACCGCATCGAACTGGATCATGAGATGTCCCTTGCCCGGCTGTATAACGTCATGCAGAGTTCTCGGTAGGTGAATAGGTTGTCAACGGTCTCGCGTTAATCCGAGGTAACGGATGACCGGTGGACAAGATCGGGTGTCCGGATTAAGGGAGGTTTGGGCGTGATGTCGTCTCGTATCTTGGACACTCCTGGAATAGCGCATTCCGGCCTGGTGGTCCTCGACGGCATCGGCATGGGCGTCGAGGACGTCGTACGCCTCGCCGACGGCACCGCCCGCCCGGTCCCGGGCACCGAGGCGATGCGCCGCGCGGAGGAGTCCTGGAACGCCGCCCGGCAGATCGCCGCGACCGGCCGCGTCTACGGCCGTTCCACCGGCGTCGGCGCCAACCGGAACGAGGACGTGCCCACCGAGGCCGCCGCCGGGCACGGACTGCGGCTGCTGCGCAGCCACGCCGGGGCGATCGGCGACGAACTGCCCGCCCGCCAGGTCCGCGCGATGCTCGCGGTGCGCGCCAACCAGCTGCTCGCCGGCGGTGCCGGACTGCGGCCGAGCGTGGTCACCGCCCTGTGCGAGGCGCTGGAGGCCGGCGCCCACCCGGTCGTCAACGAGTTCGGCTCGGTCGGCACCGGGGACATCGCGGCGCTGGCCCAGATGGGCCTCGCGCTGGCGGGGGAGCACCCCTGGCGGGGCACCGGGGCGCCGGCGGCCCAGCCGCTGGACAACAACGACGCCCTCGCCCTGATCAGCAGCAACGCCCTCACGCTCGGCCAGTCGGCGCTCGCCCTGCACGAGCTGCGCGGGCTGATCGAGGCCACCCAGGTGGTGGCGGCCCTGTCGCTGCTGGCCGTCGACGGCTCCCACGAGGCGTTCGCGGCGCCCGTCCACGCGGCCCGCCCGCACCGGGGCAGTGTCGAGGTCGCCCGCCGGATGCGGGAGCTGATCGGCGCCGCCGACCGGCCGACCCCGCCGCTCGGCCGGATCCAGGACCCCTACGGCTTCCGCTGCCTGCCCCAGATCCACGGCCCGGCCCACGACGCCGCCGACGCCCTGGAGCAGGTCCTCGCCGTCGAGATCAACGCGGCCGCCGAGAACCCCCTGATCTCCGCCGAGGACCTGGCCGCCTACCACCACGGCGGCTTCTACCAGGCCCAGCTCGCCCTCGCCCTGGACCACTTCCGGCTCGCCCTCACCCAGGTCGCGCGCCTGTCCACCTCCCGCCTCTCCTCCCTCAACGAGCCCGCCTTCACCCGCCTGCGCCCCTTCCTCGCCGACCAGGAGCCCGCCTCCTCCGGCGTGATGATCCTGGAGTACGCCGCCGGCGCCGCCCTCGGCGACCTGCGCGCCTTCTCCGCGCCCGCCTCCCTCGGGCACGCTGTACTCTCCCGAGGCGTCGAGGAGCAGGCCAGTTTCGCCTCGCTCGCCGCCCGTCAAACGCTGCGCGCCTGCCGTGCGTACCGTCTGGTGGTCGGCTGCGAACTCGTCGCCGCCGTACGGGCGCTGCGCCAGCGCGAGCTGCGTCCCGACCCCGGGCTCGGGGCCGGGCAGGCGCTGGAGCTCGCCGAGGCGGCGCTGGAGGCGGACCCGGCCGACCGGCCGCTCACGGACGACGTCACCGCGGCGGCCGGGCTGCTCGACCGGTTCACGGACATCTGGAGGGGGAGCACGTCATGAACGTGACCGACAGCCCTGCGACTCGCTTGCAGGCGCTCTTCGAAGGGCACCGGCTCACGCCGACCCAGCGGCGCATCGCGCACAGCATGGTGCGGCGCGCCGCCGACGTGCCCTTCCTGTCCAGCGTGGAGCTGGCCGAACTGGCCGGGGTCAGCCAGCCCTCCGTCACCAGGTTCGCGGTCGCCCTCGGCTTCGACGGCTACCCGGCGCTGCGCAAGCACCTGCGCGAGGTGGTCCCCGCCGAACAGGCGGCCGGCAACGGGTCGTACAACGAGTACCAGCAGGCCGTCGAGGCCGAGATCGAGAACCTGAGGCACCTCGCCGAGGTGCTCGCCGACCCGCGCCCGGTGCAGCAGGCCGGCCGGCTGCTCGCCGCCTCCCGGCCGCTGCCGGTGCTCGGACTGCGCGCCGCCGCCTCGCAGGCGTACGGCTTCGCCTACTTCGCCGCCAAGGTGCATCCGGACGTACGGCTGCTCAACGAGGGCGGCACGATGATCCACGACCGCATCGACGCGGCCGTCCTCGCCGGGGCCTCGGCGCTGCTGTGCTTCGCGCTGCCCCGGCATCCGCGCGAGGTCGTCGACACCCTCGGGTACGCGAAGGAGGCCGGGCTGACCGTCGTGACCGTCGCCGACTCCGCCTTCGCGCCCGTCGCCAAGGTCTCCGACCTGCTGCTGCCGGCCGCCGTCGGCACCGGGCTCGCCTTCGACACCGCGTGCGCGCCGATGCTGCTCGGCCGGGTGCTCCTGGAGGCGATGTGCGACGACCTGCCGGACGCGCAGGCCCGCCTGGAGGAGTTCGACACGCGGGCGGCGGCGCGGGGGCTGTTCGTCGAGTGAACCCGCACCGAGAGGTTCTTTAAGACTCGTCTCACGTTCGCTGGTTAGCGTCCCGCCATACGGACTGGACCGACACCGGCGAGGAGGCTGCGGACATGGCGCGTGCGGGACGAGAGGGGCGCGGCGGACAGGGCCTGGCCCGGGTGGCCGTGGTCGTACGGGCCGGGGCCGCGCCGCTGTGGTGGTCCGGGGTGTTCGCCGCGGGCGTCGGGGCGCTGCCGCCGGGGTTCACCGGCCGCCGCATCGGCGTCATGGCCGGGGCCGCGCTGTTCATCATCGGCGCCGCGGTCGTGGCGCTCACCCGCCGCAAGCGGTACACCGCCCTCGCCCACGGGGCCGCCCGGGCCGGCAGGCACGACGTGCTCCAGGACCGGGCGGTGACCGTGCGGAACTGGCGCCGGGGGCACCGCTGGTGGCTGCTGCTGGCCTTCGCCGTCGCCCTCGGCTCGGCCTTCGTGGTGCCCGCGGCGGGCGGCATGCTGCTCGCCGGGACCGGCACCGGGCTGCGCCTGAAGGCGGCCTGGCTGGGCCGCCGGGAGAAGACCGGCGAACAGCTGCTCTGGCTGCGCGTCGACTGGCTCGACAAGCGCGGCGGCCGCCCGGCCGGCAAGGGCGTCAGGGCCTACCGCGGTACCGGCATCGCGGCGGGCGACGCGGCCCCGGGCGGGGCCCGCCGCCGCACCGCGGCACTGGTCTGAAGGTCGCCTAGACCTCCAGGTCCTCTTCGATCCGCTTCAGCTGGTGGCGGGCCATCGCCAGGTTGGCGCGGGACTGGTCGAGCACCAGGTAGAGGAAGAGGCCGTTGCCGCCCCGGCCCTTGAGCAGCCGGATCAGGTGGTACTGGTTGGAGAGCGTGATCAGGATGTCCTCGATCTCGCCCTTGAGGCCGAGGTGCTCCATCGTGCGCATCTTGGCCCGGATCACGTCGGTGTTGCCGGCCGCGGCCACGTTCAGGTCGAAGGACTTGCTGCCGCCCATCGTGCCCAGCGCCATCCCGCTGGTGTAGTCGACGAGCGCCACGCCGGTGGCGCCCTCGATGGAGGTGAGGCACTCTTTCAGCGCGGTTTCGGTGTTGGCCATGACTTTCTGGTTCCTTTCAACTGTCGGTTGCAGTGCGCGCGTCGGTGGTGGTGCTGGTGCGTGGCGTGCGCGTGGTTCTGGTCCGTGTGGCTGTGCTGCGGGCCGGGCGCAGGGCCTTGGCGGCGGCCTCGGCGGCGTCGACCGTCTCGCCGATCCGGGCGGCTGCCCGGCGGCCCTCCAGGTGAAGCCGGCCGACGTTCACCCGGTCCTCGGCGAGCAGGGTGAGCACGGCGCTGCGGCCGGCGGCGTAGGTGGCGACATAGCCGTCCTCGCCGCGTACCAGCAGCTCCCTGAGCTCGCCCTTGCCGGTGGCGTCGGAGACCCGGACGGCGACACCGAGCTCGGCCGCGGTGAGCGCGGCGAGACCCTCCGGATCGACGCCCGGGCAGTCGTGGGCGACGACCAGGCCGTCGACACCGGCCGCGAGGGCGCCGGTGAGCTGGGGCATCCGGGTGCGTAACCGGCGCAGTTCGTCGAGGACGGCCTCTCTGTCGGAGCTGCCGGGTTCTGCCGCCATCAGCTGTCTCCTCTCGGCGGGGCGGTGCCGTTCAAAGGGCCTCCAGCGCATCCCTGAGCCTCTTCAGCAGCGCGATGTCGGGGTCGGTGACCGGGGGAAGCGGGGGCGGGACGGGCGCGGTGTTCCTCGGGGCGAGGAGTCCGGCCGCCGCCAGCCGCCGTACGTCCACCAGCGTGTGGAAGGCCGGTCTGCCCAGCTCCCGGGCGATCTGCGGGGCCGTGCGGACGCCGTCCACCCGGTCCAGGACCGCCCGCTGCCGGGGGGTGACCGGCGGTGGTGCGACCGGGTCGGCGCGGATCAGCGGGGCGCCGTCCGCCGACGGGTCGGGCCAGATGCGGTGCAGCAGCTCGCGGCGGCGCAGCGTCTCGCGCTCCAGGCCGGTGACGGGCACGGCACGCAACGGGCCGGCGACGGCGGTGCCGTACCGGAACCGGCCCGGGGTGCTGCTGGGCGCCAGCGCGAAGTACCCGGCGTCGTACAGGGCGCTGAGCCGGGACAGCTCCAGGGCGCCCCTCGGGAGCAGGCCGGCGGTGAGCAGCCGGTGGGTCGCGGCGGGTATGTCGTCGGTCCAGGGCCAGGCCGCCGCGTCGAGCGTGCCGTGGGCCGTGAGGAGCACGTCGAGGCCGGGGGCGAGCGGGCTCTCGGCGTGCACCACGCGGCCCTCGGCCAGGTGCAGGGTGCCGTGCTCGCGGACCAGGACTCCGGTGGCCCGCTCCTCGGCGAGGCGTATCAGCATCGGGGAGAGCGCGCCGGGCACTCTCTCGTGCAGGGCCGTGCGGTCCCGGACCGGCAGCGGCGGCGGTGTCTCGACCACGGTCATCCCAGCACCAGCCGCTCGGCCATCTCGCCGAGCCGGATCCGGGCGAGGGCGAGATTGCCGTCCTCGCGGGTCAGCCACAGGTGCAGGAACACGGTGGCGTCGAAGGACGTGACCACGAACCGCAGCAGGTGGTAGCTGTCCCGGTTGCTGACGATCAGGTCCTCCACCGGAGGGCTCACCTCGGTGTCGTCCTCCGTGCTGAACGCCCCGTGCTCGGCGGCCAGCCGGGCCAGCTCGGCGGCCTCCGCGGCGGTCGTCTCGTGGTCACCGCCGGGCGCCTCCCCGACCGTGCCCAGGGCCAGCCCGCTGGTCCAGTCGACCAGCGCGGCGCCCCGGGCACCGGGCAGTCGCATGGCTTCCAGTAAGCACTCGTCGATTCCGGGCACCGTGGCTCCCCTCCCGCCGCGTGGCTCTCCGGTTGAGTGACGCAGACACTACGCAACGTGTGCGGGAGGGGTGAGTCGTTTGGCATTTTCCAGTGGAACATGCACCCGGCAGGCTAGTGTTGGTCAACTGGGCTGCTTTTCACACCAGTTGATCGCCGCTGTCCGAGGTGTCTCAACGGCTCTCGGTTGCGCGCAGGGTGGTGAGCGCGTCGGCGTGCGCCCCTCCGGATTCGGCCACCACCTCGGCGACCGTCTGCGGCTCCCGTACGACGGCGAACGCCACGCCCCCGTCGCCGTCCGGTACGAAGCCGTAAACCCCGGGCCGGGCAAGGGAGTTGTAGGAGTAGTGGCTGCCGAAGTAGTACGCCCCGGTGTCCAGCGCCGCCGCGAGGTCCCCTTGCTCCAGCGGCGGCAGCACGCGCCCCTCGGCGAGCAGGTCGCCCGCGAAACAGGCCGGCCCCGCCACGTCCTGCACCACCGGCGCCCCCTCCTTGGGCCGCCCCTTCGCGTCGTACGCGGCGATCCTGAGCGGCCACGCCCCCGGCACGTACACCGTCCGCGGCGCCACCTGCACCCCCGCGTGGGTCACCGCGATCCGCCGCCCGCCGGAGCTCTTCGCGTACTCCACCCGGGCCAGCACCGTGCCGTGCCGGGCCAGCAGCGACCGCCCGAACTCCGTCACCAGCCCGTACCGCCCGTCGAACAGCCCAGGCACCGCCTCCGCCAGCAGCCGCGCGTACTGCGCGTGCGTCGGCTCCGTCGCCTCGGAGGCGAAGTTGACCGAAAGCCCGCCCCCGATGTCGAGGGTGTCGACCTGGTGCCGCCCGACGCGCGCGTTGATCTCCTCGGCCAGCGCGTACGTCTCCGCCACGCCCCGCGCCAGCAGCGACAGCGAGATCCCCTGCGACCCGGTGTGCGCGTGCAGCCGGGTCAGCCACGGCCGCTCCGTGAACGCCCGGACGACCCACTCCCGGGCCCCTTCGTCCCGCAGTCCCACCCCGAACTTCGAGGTCGCGGTCGCGGTGGAGGTGGCCCCGATGGTCCCGGCCCCGATCTGCGGGTTCACCCGGATCCCGAGCGGCGAACGGGTGGGGCCGGCGTGCCGGAACGCGTCGATCCTGGTGAGCTCCTGCGGGTTGTCCGCGTTCACGGCGACGCCCAGCGCCAGCGCCTCGCGCAGCTCCGCCGCCGTCTTCGCGGGCGCGTCGAACACGATCCGCTCCGCCGGCACCCCGGCCGCCCGTGCCAGCGCCAGCTCGCCCGCGCTCGCCACCTCGGCGCCCAGGCCGGCCCCGGCCAGCAGCCGCACCACCGGGACCAGCGGGTTCGCCTTCACCGCGAAGGCGTGCAGGATCGCGGTGCCGGGCGCCGCGACCGCATCGAAAGCCCGGCGCAGCTCCGCGGCCGACGCGCGGATGCCCGCCACGTCCAGCAGGCCTACGATCGGCGCGTCCGGCCCCAGCAGTCCCTGCTCCACCGCCGCCCGCACGGCGTCGTCCCGCCGCCCGACCCGCTCTCCGTCGTCCCCGTGTCCGTCCACGGCATCCCCCGACATGTCGTCGTGCACACCCTTAAGACCCATAAGTCCAGCCAAACATCCGGAACGTGGCAGCGCTGCCGGACCAATGTATTGACTAGTTCTATTCAGCGAGTCAGGATGTGAATAACCGCAGGAACACTTCGCTGGCCGTTGATCCCTGATCCGCTAGGAGGCAGACCATGTCAGGACCCCGCCCCGTACGAGCACCGCGCGGTACGGAACTGAGCGCCCTGGGATGGCAGCAGGAAGCCGCCCTGCGGATGCTGCAGAACAACCTGGACCCCGAGGTCGCCGAGCACCCCGACAAGCTCGTCGTCTACGGCGGCACCGGCAAGGCCGCCCGCGACTGGCGCTCCTTCGACGCGATGGTCCGCACGCTGAGGACCCTCAAGCAGGACGAGACCATGCTGGTCCAGTCCGGTCGCCCGGTCGGCGTCATGCAGACCCACGAATGGGCCCCGCGCGTCCTCATCGCCAACTCCAACCTCGTCGGCGACTGGGCCAACTGGGAGGAGTTCCGCCGCCTGGAGGCCCTCGGCCTGACCATGTACGGCCAGATGACCGCCGGCTCCTGGATCTACATCGGCACCCAGGGCATCCTCCAGGGCACCTACGAGACCTTCGCCGCCGTCGCCGCCAAGAAGTTCAACGGCACTCTCGCCGGGACCATCACCCTCACCGCCGGCCTCGGCGGCATGGGCGGCGCCCAGCCCCTCGCGGTCACCATGAACGACGGCGTCGCGATCTGCATCGACTGCGACCCGCGCGCCATCGAGCGCCGCATCGAGCACCGCTACCTCGACGTGAAGGCCGACAGCCTGGAGCACGCCCTCCAGCTGGCCACCGAGGCCCGCGACGCCCGCCGCCCGCTCTCCATCGGCCTGCTGGGCAACGCGGCCGAGCTGCTGCCGCGGATGCTCGCCGAGGGCGCCCCGATCGACATCGTCACCGACCAGACCTCCGCGCACGACCCGCTGTCCTACCTGCCGGTCGGCGTCGCCTTCGAGGACATGGCCGACGCCGCCGCCAAGGACCCGGCCGGCTTCACCACCCGCGCCCGTGAGTCCATGGCCCGCCACGTCGAGGCCATGGTCGGCTTCATGGACGCCGGCGCCGAGGTCTTCGACTACGGCAACTCCATCCGCGGCGAGGCGCAACTGGCCGGATACGACCGGGCGTTCGCCTTCCCCGGCTTCGTCCCCGCCTACATCCGACCGCTCTTCTGCGAGGGCAAGGGCCCCTTCCGGTGGGCGGCCCTGTCCGGCGACCCCGCCGACATCGCCAAGACCGACCGGGCGATTCTCGACCTCTTCCCGGAGAACGAGTCCCTCGCCCGCTGGATCAGGATGGCCGGCGAGCGGGTCCAGTTCCAGGGGCTGCCCGCGCGGATCTGCTGGCTCGGGTACGGCGAGCGGGACAAGGCCGGCGACCGGTTCAACGACATGGTGGCGAGCGGGGAGCTGGCAGCACCGCTGGCCATCGGGCGTGACCACCTCGACGCCGGATCGGTCGCCTCGCCGTACCGCGAGACCGAGGCCATGCTCGACGGCTCCGACGCGATCGCCGACTGGCCGCTGCTGAACGCGATGGTCAACGTGGCGTCGGGTGCGTCCTGGGTCTCCATCCACCACGGCGGCGGGGTCGGCATGGGCCGGTCCATCCACGCGGGCCAGGTGACGGTCGCCGACGGCACGAAGCTGGGCGGCGAGAAGACCCGCCGGGTCCTGACCAACGACCCCGGCATGGGTGTCATCCGGCACGTGGACGCGGGGTACGACATCGCGGAGTCGGTTGCCGAGGAGCGCGGGGTTCGGGTGCCGATGCGCGAGGGTGACGACGCGTGACGAAGGGCGGGGACTCCTCGATGGGGGCTGAGGTCTCGTCGCCGGCTGCGGGTGCGGCTGTGCCCACCCGTTCCGCCCCGCGGAACGACTGCCCACAGCCTGTACGGCCTGTGCGGGGCGAGGGCGCGCAGCCTGAGCAGCCTGTGCGGGGCGAGGGCGTGCAGCCCGGTGCCACACCGGTCGGCGGTGCGGCCTCCTTCCACGCCATGTGGCGGGAGCTGCTGCCCGTCGGCCGGCACCCCGACTCCCGCGGTTACCGGCGTTTCGCGTGGACCGGGGCCGATGCCGACTGCAGGGCCTGGTTCCGGGAGCAGGCCGAGGGGCGTGGGCTGGCGTACGAGGTCGACCGGAACGGGAACCAGTGGGCCTGGCTCGGGGACCCGGCGGCCGGGGATGCCGTCGTCACCGGGTCGCATCTGGACTCCGTCCCGGACGGCGGGGCCTTCGACGGCCCCCTCGGTGTCGTGTCCTCCTTCGCCGCGCTCGACGAACTCCGGGGGCGAGGGGTGGCGTTCACCCGGCCCCTCGCCATCGTCAACTTCGGTGACGAGGAGGGCGCCCGGTTCGGGCTCGCCTGTGTCGGGTCCCGGCTGACCGCGGGGCACCTGACCGTCGAGCAGGCCCACCGGCTCACCGACGGCGACGGCATCACGCTGCCGCAGGCCATGGAAGCCGCCGGCTACGATCCCGACGCCATCGGGCCCGACCCCGAGCGGCTCGCGCGCATCGGTGCCTTCGTCGAACTGCACGTCGAACAGGGCCGGGCGCTGGACCTGTCCGGCGACCGGGTCGGCATCGCCAGCGCCATCTGGCCGCACGGCCGCTGGCGGTTCGACTTCCGCGGCGAGGCCAACCACGCGGGCACGACGCGGCTGGTGGACCGGCGCGACCCCATGCTGTCGTACGCCGAGACCGTGCTCGCCGCCCGCCGTGAGGCCGAACTCGCCGGTGCCGTCGCCACCTTCGGCAAGATCGCCGTCGAGCCGAACGGCGTCAACGCCATCCCCTCCCTGGTACGCGGCTGGCTCGACTCCCGCGCCGCCGACCAGGCCACCCTCGACACCGTCGTCGGCGGCATCGAGAAGGCCGCCCGGGAGTACGCGGAGGCGCACGGCATCGACCTGGACGTGGTCCGCGAGTCGTTCACGCCGGTCGTCGAGTTCGACCACGCCCTGCGGGACGAGCTGGGGCGCCTTCTCGGCCGGGACACCGGTCTCACCGTGCCCGTCCTGGGTACCGGTGCCGGACACGACGCCGGGATCCTCTCCGGGAGCATCCCGACCGCCATGCTGTTCGTGCGCAACCCCACCGGCGTCTCGCACTCCCCGGCCGAGTTCGCGGCCGAGGACGACTGCGTGGCCGGGGTGAGCGCGCTCGCCGACGTACTGGAAGGGCTGGCCTGCGGGTGACGACACGGACGACGTACTGGTTGGAGCATGCCTGGCTGGACACGCACGTCGAGCCGGGTGTCGCCGTGGAGGTGGCCGACGGCCGGATCACGGCGGTCCGCACCGAGGTGCCCGTGCCGCCGCCGGGTGCCGAGGTGCTGCGCGGCCTCACCCTCCCCGGCCTGGCGAACGCCCACTCGCACGCCTTCCACCGTGCCCTGCGCGGCACCGTCCAGGTCGGCTCCGGGACCTTCTGGACCTGGCGCGAGCTGATGTACGCCTTCGCCGACCAGCTGACCCCGGAGACCTACCACGCGCTCGCCCGCGCGGTGTACGCCGAGATGGTGCTGGCGGGCGTCTCCTGCGTCGGCGAGTTCCACTACGTCCACCACGCCCCCGGCGGCACCCCGTACGCCGACCCCAACGCCATGGGCGAGGCGCTGATCGCGGCGGCCGCCGACGCCGGGATCCGCATCACCCTCCTCGACACCGCCTACTTGTCCTCGGGCTTCGGCGAGCCGCCCAACACCCACCAGCTGCGCTTCTCCGACGGCAGCGCGGAGGCCTGGGCCGAACGCTGTTCAGTTCTCAAGGAACGGGATCACGCACGGATCGGGGCGGCGGTCCACTCCGTACGGGCCGTGCCCGCCGGGCAGTTGGCGACCGTGGCCGGCTGGGCCGAGGAGCGGCGGGCCCCGCTCCATGTGCACCTGTCCGAGCAGACGGCGGAGAACGACGCCTGCCAGGCCGCCCACGGCTGCACACCCACTCGGCTGCTCGCCGACCACGGCGTCCTCGGCCCGCGCACCACGGGCGTCCACAACACCCACCTGACCGACGAGGACATCGCGCTGCTCGGCGGCTCCGGCACCGGCACCTGCATGTGCCCGACCACCGAGCGCGACCTGGCCGACGGCATCGGACCGGCCGTCGCCCTGCAGCGCGCGGGCTCGTCGCTCTCCCTCGGCTCCGACAGCCACGCCGTCATCGACCTGCTCGAAGAGGCCCGCGCGATGGAGCTGAACGAGCGGCTGCGCACCCGCACCCGGGGCCACTGGACGGCCGCGGCCCTGCTGCGCGCCGCCTCTGCCGACGGGCACGCCGCCCTCGGCTGGGACGACGCGGGCGCCATCGAGACCGGCATGCTCGCCGATCTCACCACCATCGCCCTGGACTCGGTCAGAACGGCAGGACCGCTGCCGCGGCTCGGCGCCGAGACGGCCGTATTCGCGGCGACCGCGGCGGACGTACGGCACACGGTCGTCGGAGGCCGTCACGTCGTACGGGACGGCGTGCACACCCTCGTACCCGATGTGCCACAGGCCCTCGCGCGGGCCGTCGAAGCCCTTCGCGCCTGACGACCAGCCCACCCAAGGACTCCGACGAGGACGCCATGAGCAGCAGCACCGCCATCACCAACATCGCCACGCTGGTCACCAACGACCCCTCCCTCGGTGACAACTCCCCTCTCGGTCTGATCCAGGACGCGGCCGTCGTCGTCGAGGACGACCGCGTCGTGTGGACCGGTGAGTCAAGCAAAGCACCCGCCACTGACAACCGGGTCGACGCGGGCGGCCGGGCGGTGCTGCCGGGCTTCGTGGACTCCCACTCCCACCTGGTCTTCGCGGGTGACCGCACCCAGGAGTTCAACGCCCGCATGTCCGGCCGCTCCTACACGGCGGGCGGCATCCGGACGACCGTCGCGGCCACCCGCGCCGCCACCGACGAGGAGCTGGAGCGGAACCTCACGCACTACCTCGCCGAGGCCCTCCGCCAGGGCACCACCACCTTCGAGACGAAGTCCGGCTACGGCCTGACGGTCGCCGACGAGTCCCGCGCCCTGCGCATCGCGGCGCGGCACACCGACGAAGTGACGTACCTGGGCGCCCACATCGTCTCGCCCGACCACGCCGACGACCCGGCCGCCTACGTCGACCTCGTCACCGGCGAGATGCTCGACGCCTGCGCCCCCTACGCCCGCTGGATCGACGTCTTCTGCGAGAAGGGCGCCTTCGACGGCGACCAGGCCCGGACGATCCTCACCGCGGGCAAGGCCAAGGGCCTGACCCCGCGCATCCATGCGAACCAGCTCTCCTACGGCCCCGGCGTCCAGCTCGCCGTGGAACTCGACGCGGCCAGCGCCGACCACTGCACCCACCTCACGGCAGCGGACGTGGACGCCCTCGCCAACAGCCGGACCGTCGCCACCCTCCTGCCCGGTGCCGAGTTCTCCACCCGCGCCGAATGGCCCGACGCCCGCCTCCTCCTCGACGCCGGCGCGACGGTCGCCCTCTCCACCGACTGCAACCCCGGCTCGTCCTTCACCTCCTCCGTCCCCTTCTGCATCGCCCTGGCCGTGCGGGACATGCACATGACCCCCGACGAGGCGGTCTGGTCGGCGACGGCGGGCGGCGCGGCGGCCCTGCGCAGGGACGACATCGGCCGCCTGAGCCCCGGCGCCTACGCCGACCTGCTCCTCCTGGACGCCCCGAGCCATGTCCATCTGGCGTACCGGCCGGGGGTGCCGCTGGTCAGCGGGGTGTGGCGGAAGGGCGTACGGGTCGCCGGCTGAGTCAGCCCGCCCCCGCCCGCCAGCGCTGGCCCGTGCCGTCGTTCACCGGGTCCAGGGAGAGCTGGTCGTCGCCGGACGGGGTGAGCGCCGTCTCGAGGGCTGTTTCCGGGCGGATCTCGCCGTCGGGGGTCACGGTGAAGCGGAGGTTGTCGCCGTGGTCGCCGTCCACCGAGTCGCAGCTCCAGATGCCGACGCCCTTGTCGACCGAACCCCGGCTGTCCAGGCAGAAGTCGGGGTCCGCGGCCGACTGCAGGACGCCCCGGTCCAGGTCGACCCGCCAGCGCTGGGCGGCGGAGCCGGAGCAGGGGGCCGTGATGACGTCGGTGCCGTTGTCGAAGTCGCCGTCGCGGACGTCCAGGCAGCGGGCGGTGGCGAGGTTCACGACCTGGGCGTAGGACGTTCCCGGCGGTTTGGGTTTGGGGCTGGGGGAGGGGGTGGGGCTTGCGGACGGGGTCGGGGTATGTGACATAGCACTGGCACTGGGCGTGGCGGAGACACCGGACGGCGTCGGCGAGACGGTCGCCGTGGCCGTCACCGTCACCTGGGGGCTCGGTGGCGGCGGGGTCGCGGCGGCGGGGTCGGGGGCGTGGCTGTCCCGGTGGGCCAGCAGGACCAGCAGCAGCGGTACCAGGGCCACGCCCAGCGCCGTGGAGGTCAGGAGCAGGCGCCGCGACGGCTGGCGGCGCTGCCGGGGCGAGGCGGGGTCGGCGAGTGGTGCCGGCGGGGCTTCGTGACGTGCGTACGCCGTTCCGGCCCAGGGCAGCAGGCCCTCCGCCAGGGTCTCGCGCGGGGCGTCCCGGAGCGCGGTGAGGTCCTCGAACGCGGCCGTGCAGTGCGGGCAGTGGGCCATGTGCGCGTGCAGGTCCGGGCTGTGGCGGGGGTTCTCCGGGCGGACCGACTCCTCGATCAGGCGGCGGAAGTCCGCGCAGCGCGGGTCGTCGGAGGCGGCCAGGCGGCTGCGGAGGCAGGCCTGGGCCAGGGACTGCAGGGCGGGCGGGGTGTCGTACCGGAGGTCCTCGGGGGTCAGGCCGAGACAGGCGGCGGTCCGCTCGGCGGGCTCCTGGTCCAGCACGCCGTACCAGATCAGGCCCTGGGTGCGGGACGGCAGGGACTGGAACGCCGGGAGCAGCGGCGGGGTCGGGCCGCCGGGGGCACCGGAGGAGTTCAGGACCAGCAGGAGGGTGGGGTCCAGGGCCGCGGAGTGATCGTCGCCGGACCAGCCTGCGGCCAGCCGGGCGGTGAGCAGGAGCAGGTGGTGGCGGAGGGGTACGACCGGCTCGGCGCCGCGCGCGATGTCGCGGGCGGCGGTGGTGAAGGTCTGCGCGGTGAGCCTGCGGGCCGCCGCGTCGCCGGCCGTGCAGAGGCGGGCGTAGGCGAGGACGGCCGGGTGGTGGCGGGCGCGGAGTTCCTGGAGGGCGGGGTAGGCGGTGGGGGTGGGGGTGCGCAGGAGCTCGGTCAGGCGGGTGTCCGAGGGTGGACCGCCCTGGATGTCCTCGACCATCGTGCACCCCTTCTCGCGGGCCGTCCTTCCTGACGTACCGGCCAGTTTGGGGTGTGACTCGCGGTAGCGGGGGAGCTTTGGCCAAAGACGCGGCGGGCCGGGGCGGGAGCCGGGGGTGGGGGATCCCCGTCGCCCCGGCGGCGCAACGGTCCGGCCGGGGTCATTCGTCCAGCGTCAGCGCCCTGCGCAGTTGTACGAGCGTGCGGGACAGCAGCCGGGAGACATGCATCTGGGAGATCCCGAGTTCGTCGCCGATCTCCGACTGGGTCATGCCCGCGACGAAGCGGAGGGAGAGGATGGTGCGGTCCCTGGCCGGGAGCTCGGCGATGAGGGGCTTCAGGGACTCGATGTACTCGATGCCCTCCAGGCCGTGGTCCTCGTAGCCGATGCGGTCCGCCAGGGAGCCCTCGGACTCGTCCTCCTCGGGCTGTGCGTCCAGGGAGGAGGCCGTGTAGGCGTTGGACGCGGCCATGCCCTCGACGACCTCCTCGTTGGAGAGGCCGAGGCGTTCCGCGAGTTCCGCGACGGTGGGGGCGCGGTCCAGTTTCTGGGCCAGTTCGTCGCCCGCCTTGGCGAGGTCGAGGCGGAGTTCCTGGAGGCGGCGCGGGACGCGTACCGACCACGACGTGTCGCGGAAGAAGCGCTTGATCTCGCCGATGATGGTCGGCATCGCGAAGGTGGGGAACTCGACTCCGCGGGAGAGCTCGAAGCGGTCGATCGCCTTGATCAGGCCGATGGTGCCGACCTGGATGATGTCCTCCATCGGCTCGCTGCGGGAGCGGAAGCGGGAGGCGGCGAACTTGACCAGCGCGAGGTTCAGCTCGACGAGGGTGTTGCGGACGTACGAATATTCGTGCGTGCCTTCCTCCAGCGACTCCAGCCGCTCGAAGAGGGTCTTGGACAGGGCTCGCGCGTCGACCGCGTCGACCTCGTCGTACGGGGGGATCTCCGGGAGTCCGAGTTCCGCGAAGAATCCCTCGATGGCATCCAGTGGTTCCGGTGGGGGTGTCGACGTCGCCGTCAGGGTGTGCGAGGCGTCGAGCCGGGGTGACATGGTGTCCTCCATCGTTCTCGGCAATAAGGCTGCCGGAGCCGTGCGTGCACTGCGGTGTGCGGCGCCTCCAAAGCCGGCCGTGTCGGTTACGTGTCCCTACTAGCCCTACCCGCTCCGCCGAGCCACTCGCAAGTCCGTTCTATTAGTGTTTGTCCTGTTCTGCGAGGTTGTTCGGGTGTCGGGTTGCGTGCAGAAGGCGTAATGTTCGAGGGCGCCGACACGGCGTTCGGCGGACATCGGTGGGCATCGTCAGACATCGGTCAGACGGTGGCAAAAGCGGTCACGACCTCGGGAGAGAGACGGCAATGGACCACGGGACGGTCGGCAGCGCACAGTCGGGCCGGCTGCTGGTGGAGGTGCGGGAAGAAGGCTCCAGCGCCGTCGTGATTCCGGCGGGTGAGCTCGATCACCACACCGCCGACCTGTTGCGCGAGCCGCTCGACGATCTCCTCGACAAGGGGTTCTCACGCCTTGTCGTCGACTGCTCGCGCCTTGAGTTCTGCGACTCCACCGGGCTGAACGTGCTGCTCGGCGCCCGGCTGCGGGCCGAGGCCGGCGGGGGTGGGGTGCACCTCGCCGGGATGCTGCCCGTCGTCGCCCGGGTCTTCGAGATCACCGGCGCCGAGGCGGTCTTCACCGTCCACGACTCCGTCGAGGCGGCACTGGCCGACGAGGACGGCAGGGGCGGCGGGACCGGCACGACCGGCGGCGAGGGCTGAGCCCCGGCCGGCCCGGCGTCCGGAACCGGGGGGTGTTCCCGTGGATCGCTCGGGCAGGAGAGATCCTGGATCTGCTGTCGCCCGGCCCGGCCCTGTTCGAGTCGGTCGCGCCGGCAGGCCCGTACGAACTGCAGCAACCCGAAATTTTTCATGTGAACCGGTGAATCGGTGAGGTGAAGCGCTGATGAGCACCACCCGGCCTTACCCGCCGGGCGACCGCGGCCCGGAGCCCAGCGGCGCTTCGGGGATGTCCGAGGGGGCGGCGTCCGACGAGCTGCCGGCCTCGACGGGGGGTCGTCAGGTCCGCAGGCTGCGCCTCCACGGCGAGAGCGGGGTCGTACCGCTCGCCCGCGATTTCACCCGCCAGGCGCTGCACGCGTGGGGGTGGTTGCCGGCCGCGACGGCCGACCGCAGGGCCGCCGCCGAGGACGTGCTGCTCGTCGTCTCCGAGCTCGTCACCAACGCGTGCCTGCATGCGGAGGGGCCGGACGAGCTGTTCCTGGCCTGCGACAAGAAGGTGATCCGGGTGGAGGTGTCCGACCGGGGGGCCGGGCAGCCGGCGCCGCGGACGCCGCACCGGGCGGGGCGGCCGGGGGGGCACGGGATGTTCATCGTGCAACGGCTCTGTCTGGACTGGGGGGTTGTGCGGACGGCCGGGGCGGCCGGGAAGACCGTGTGGGCGGAGTTGGGGGCACCGGCGTAAGAAGGCGCCGCTCCCGGGGTCGTTTTTCGGCTGACGGCCGGTGGGGGCTTGTCGCGCAGTTCCTCGCGCCCCTGTGGGGCGCCGCAGGCGCTTCGGTATCCCCACACTTCCGCCACGCCCTTTCTCTTCCCTCCTTATGAGCCCCGGCGTACCTTGACGGCCGAATCTGATACCTCGTCAGTAACGAATGGGGTGGACCGACCGTGTCGTCGTACCCGAAACGTACCGCCGTGCTCGCGTCCGCCGCCGCCCTGGCCGGATCGGCGGTGCTGCTCGCCGCCCCCGCGGCGCACGCCACCGTCGTCAACGTCAACTACAAGTGCACGACACCGATCGGTCCGAAGAGCGCTGTCTCTCCGATCGACATCAAGGGCGTCAAGAGCGGCAGCGGCTACAAGATCACGATGTCCTGGCAGAAGGGCGTCTCCTCCAGCCCCGTCGAACTCGGCAAGGGTGCCGTGAACCCGAGCGCCGTCATCAAGATCGGCGGCGCCGACAGCGGCACCCTGAACGTCACCGGCGCCGCCAACCAGGCCGCGATCCCCGCCAACACCCCCATCAAGATCAACGACCTGAGCGGCACGTACACCCCGGAGAAGTCCGGCAAGGTGACGTTCACGGCGGGCACGCTGACCATCAAGGCGCTCGGTACGACGACCACCTGCACCCCCACCAACAACCCCGGCCCGTCCCTGACCCTGGACGTGACCGCGGCCGGGGGCGGTTCGAGCAGTTCCGGCAGTTCCGGCAGTTCCGGCTCGTCGTCCGGCGGCACCGGCACCGACTCCGGAGGCACCCTCCCGAAGACCGGTCCCGAGGACTCGTTCGTCGCCCTCGGCACCCTCGGCGGCACCGTGCTGCTCGCGGGCGCGGCGGGCACGCTCTGGCTGACCCGGCGGAATCAGACCGTACGCCGCTGACCTCCGGGTCCGACCGCTGGAGCCGCCCATGCCGTCCGCCCAGTCCGTCGCCCAGCTGCTGGGGCTGTCCCTGCTGACCCTGTTCGCCGCCGCTCCCCGAGCGATGGCGGCCGAGGGCTGGTCCCTCGCGCCCGCGGGCGGCGGCCGCCCGTCCTTCTACGCCGAGGGCACCCCCGGGACGGTCCTCCAGGACACCGTGTCGGTGACCAACTCCGGCGGCCACCCCGTCACGGTACGGCTGACCGGCACCGGCACCGCCGTCCCCGTCACCTTCGCCGAGCAGAGCGTGCGCGTCCCCGCCCGTACCCGCGCCGACGTCCCCTTCACCGTGACCGTCCCGGCGGGCGCGGCCCCCGGCGACCGCACCGGCACGCTCGTGGCGAGGGACACCCACGGCCGCACCGCAACCGCCCGCATCCGTCTGCGCGTCGGCGGACCCGCCCTCTCCGCGCTGACCGTCGAACACCTCGCCGTCCACGGCGACCGCATCACGTACGAGCTGGTCAACAGGGGCACGACCGTGCTCGTACCCAGGCTCGCGGTGCACGCCGACGGAGTCTTCGGCCGGGTCCTCCTGGACCGGTCACCGCGTACCCTCCCCGTCCGTCTCGCCCCGGGCAGCCGTACCCGGCTCAGCGAGCCGTGGCCCGGCCATCCCGCCCTGGACGTGGCCGAGGTCCGCCTGACGGCGGCGGCGGGGGGCGCACAGGACACGGCGAGCGCGCAGGCCCGGTTCGTGCCCTGGGGCGCGGTGGCGGTGGCCGCGGGCGCGCTGACGGCGGGGGCCGCCGTGACGGCCGTACGACTACGCAGGCGGCGTGCCCACCGGGCGGCCGAACCCACCTCCACGGAGGTCGAGTTGACAGGAGCGGCGAGGTGAGGGTGCGGGTGTTCCTGATGCTGACGGCGGTGTTCTCGCTGTTCCTGGCGGCACCCATGGCGGCAGCCGCCGACGGGCCGGCCGTCAAGGTCTCCAAGTCCCAGGCCGGCACCGGTGGTTCGGTCACCGTCAGCGGCACCGGCTGGCGGCCGCACACCCTGCTGATGATGCTGGTCTGCGGTCAGTCCAGCCCGTCCCGGGGCGTGATCGGCGGCACCAACTCCTGTGCCAACGCCGACGGACGGGCCGTCACCACCGACGCGAACGGCTCCTTCGGCAAGCAGCTCCCGGTCGCCGAACCGCCGGTTCCCTGCCCCTGCGTGGTGCACGTGGCCACCGTGACCGGCGCCAGTGCCGACGCGGACGTCTCCTTCCAGGTCGCCGGCCACCCCGTCAAGGCGCTGCCCGCCGAGCCCACCGGCGGCCGCCTGTCGATGCTCACCGACACCCGCCTCGACGGCTCCTCGGGCCTGCTGACCTGGTTCGGCGCACCCCCCTCCCGCACCCTCGTCTTCACCATCGGCAACGCGGGATCGAGCACCCTCAAGGACCCGGTCTTCCAAGTCGGCACCGCGCACGGCGTGTTCGCCCCCGAGTGGGACGAGCAGCAGTGGCACGGCACCCTCGCGCCCGGCAAGAAGGCGCAGGTCAAACTGCCCGTCGAACTCTCCGCCGGGGCACACGGCGACTACACCGTCTCCCTCAGGTACGACGGCAAGGTCCTCGCCGAGGAGCCCTGGGGCGTCGGCCGCCCCTGGGGCGTGACCCTCTTCTGGCTCCTGCTCTGCGTGGTCGTACCGGCGGCGGTCTTCCGCATCGGCATGGCGGTGGTGGACCGGGTACGGCCGCCCCGCGCCGGCGGCATCCGGCACCGGGGAGTGCCCCGCCCGGTCTTCCGCGTGCCGCGCCTGCGCGCCGCGGAGCCCGCGCCCTCGGCGGCCCCCACCACCTCGACCCTGCCGTGGTTCACCCCGGACTCCGGTCCGGGCGCGACGGCCGACCGGCTCTCCGCACCGCACGACGACAGTTCCACGAGTCCCACGACTCCGACGACGAAAGGACCGACGTGATCATGCGAAGGAGAGTGACACCGGTACCGGCCAGAGCGGGCGCGGCGGCGGCCGCCCTGGTCCTCGCCGGGGCGGGCGCCCTGCTCGGCGCGGCCGCGGGGACCGCCCAGGCGGCCGAGGTGTCGTACGCCACCCACTGCGTACCGCCCGCCGGGGTCGCCGACCCGATCGACGGGACCACCAAGGTCGAGATCACCGCGCCCGCCACGGCGAAGGTCGGCGACACCGTCGACATCACCTGGAAGTTCGTGCAGGCCGCGTCCAAGAACCCGGACATCATCGACCTGCCTGCGAACACGGTCCAGCCGTCCGGCACGGTCAAGGCGGCCGGCGCCCAGACCGCCGACATCGCCCTGCAGGGACCGCGCGAGAACCCGGCGATCCCCAAGGGCGGCGACATGGTGCTGTCCGACATGACGGGCTCGCTGAAACTGACCTCGCCCGGCGAGGTGACGCTCACGCCGGACGCGTACACGGTCAACGCGTACGGGACGAACACCGTGTGCACCCCGACGGGCACGGTGGAGAAGGCCGCCACGATCGAGGTGACCGGAAGCGGTTCGAGCGGCTCGGCGAGCCCGTCGGACACCACCTCGGCGTCGACGTCGCCCTCCGGCTCGGCATCCCCCTCCGACTCGGCGTCGGCCTCCGCGTCCGCATCGGCCTCCGACGGCACGGGGAGCGGCCAGACCGACTTCACGGGCAAGGAGGTCGACATCCCCTACGCCTGCAAGACACCCATCGGCGACAAGAGCGCGACCTCGCCGGTGCAGATCAACGCCAAGAAGGACGGCGGCAGCTTCGCCCTCACCGTGCAGTTCAACGGGTCGGTGATGGACAGCCCCGCCGACATCCCGGCGGACTCGGTGAAGCCGTCGATGGAGGTGGTCCTGGGCGGCGCCGACAAGGGCACGGTCCATGTGGAGGGCCCCACCAACTCCTCCGCGATCAAGTCCGGCGACCCGATCGAGATCCCGGACCTCACGGGCACGTACAAGCCGGGGGCGAGCGGCGAGTCGACGCTGTCACCGGGCGTCCTGACGGTCGAGGCCCTCGGCACGACGACCACCTGCACCCCGACGAAGACCGAGGTCTCACTGACCCTGGACACGACGCAGCAGGCGAGCGGGGCATCGGGCAGCACATCTACGTCGGGCGGCTCGTCGAGCAGCGGCAGTAGCGGCGGCCTCGCAGAGACCGGTGACAACAGCAACGGCGCGCTGAAGGCGCTGGGCCTCGTGGCGGGAACGGCCATCCTGCTGGGCGGCGCTGTGTTCACCTTCATGCCTCGAAAGAGGACGCGCTGATTCCCTAGGGGCGCTGGGGGTACCCCCGGCCGAAGGCTGGGGGAGGAACTGCGCGACCAGCCACACACAACGGACAGCCGAAAACGCACGAGGGCCACCGGAATCCAAAATCCCGGTGGCCCTCTGTCGAAGACGTCAGTGAACGTCGCCCATGAGCTCCCGGACCTTCTTCCGGTACAGCCACACAGCCAGACCGGCGACCACGGCGAGGACCGCCTGGAACGCCACGATCCCCGTCTTGTTCAGGTCGACACCCGCGATGGACAGCAGACCCGTCGTCGCGTCACCCGCGGTGACCGCGAGGAACCACACACCCATCATCTGGGACGCGTACTTCGCGGGCGCCATCTTGGTCGTCACGGACAGCCCCACCGGGGACAGCATCAGCTCACCCACGGTCTGCACGAAGTAGATCCCGACCAGCCACATCGCCGCGGCCTTGTGCCCGCCGTCCGCGATCGACAGCGGCGCGAGGAACAGGAAGAACGACGCACCGATCAGCACCAGACCACCGGCGAACTTCACGGCCGTGCTCGGCTCCTTGCCGCGCCGCGCCATCGCCAGCCACGCCCAGGCGAAGACCGGCGCGAACGCCATGATCATGACCGGGTTGACGGACTGGTACCAGGAGACCGGGAAGTTCCAGCCGAAGATCGTGTTCTTGGCGGACGCGTCGGCGAACAGGGACACGGTCGAGCCGCCCTGGTCGTAGATCATCCAGAAGACGGCGGCGGCCACGAAGAACCAGATGTACGCGCTCATCTTGGACTGCTCGGCGCGGTCCAGGTCCTTGTCCCGCTTGATGCGCGCGATGACGACGACCGGGATCAGCAGACCGGCGATCGTGATCGGCACCAGCAGCCAGTTCAGCGTGTAGACGCCGGAGACACCCACGACGACGTAGAAGACCGCGGCGACGGCGGCCCAGAAGCCGGCCTTCGTCAGCGTCGCCTTCTTCTCCGCGGCGGACAGCGGCGTCGGGACGATGTCCGAACGCGAGCTCAGGTGGCGGGTGCCGAGCAGGAACTGGGCGAGACCCAGCGCCATGCCGACTGCGGCCAGCGCGAAGCCCAGGTGCCAGTTGTAGTTCTCGCCGACCGTGCCGATGACCAGCGGCGCGGCGAACGCGCCCAGGTTGATGCCGATGTAGAAGAGCGTGAAGCCACCGTCACGGCGCGGGTCGTCCGGACCCTCGTACAGGTGGCCGACCATCGTGGAGATGTTGGCCTTCAGCAGACCGGAACCTATGGCGACCAGGCCGAGGCCCGCGAAGAAGGTGCCGGCGCTGGGCAGCGCCAGCGTCAGGTGGCCGAGCATGATGATCGTGCCCGCGACGGCGACCGTCTTGCGGGGGCCGAGGACACGGTCGGCGAACCAGCCGCCCGGCAGGGCGAGCAGGTACACGAGCGACAGGTACACGGAGTAGATCGCCGTCGCCGTCGCCGCGTTCATGTGCAGGCCGCCGGGAGCGACCAGGTACAGCGGGAGCAGGGCCTTCATGCCGTAGTAGGAGAAGCGCTCCCACATCTCGGTCATGAAGAGGGTGGCCAGTCCGCGGGGGTGGCCGAAGAAGGTCTTCTCGGAACCGGGGGTGCCCGGTCGGACCGAGTCCTTCGTCAGGCTGGACGCCATGGTCGTTCCTTGCTGGTCGGAGCGCGCGGTGGGGCTCTGCGCGCCCGTGGGGGGAGCGGCCGGCACCGGCAGGGTCCGCCCGTCCACCCCACGCCCACAGGGATTCCGCCCCGGGTCGCGGGGCGGCGGACGGCGACCACCGGGATCCACGCTCCGTGACGCTGTGTCGCGTCCGGAGCCCGGCCAGAGGTCATTCCTTTCGAGGCTGGCAGGCCAGCCCGCACACAAAAGAGACCTTCAGTGTCAAGATGCCCACCAAAGGTCCCCGGGTGTACTACAGGCGTTCACGTCACTGTACGTCAGGACACTGCCGGATATGGAAGGACTTGAGACAGGGATCACAGGTGTCGGCGGAACCTCGCACCCGGTTTCGAAGGTCCCTCCTACGATCGCACCTCGCGCCCACAGGTTCGTACCACTGTGCCCCAAGGTAAGAATCCCTGGTGCCGATCACACTCCAGTACTGCGCGTAATCGGACTACCATCACCCCATGACCCGTGTACTGCTCGCCGAGGACGACGCGTCCATCTCGGAGCCGCTGGCCCGCGCACTGCGCCGGGAAGGTTACGAGGTCGAGGTGCGCGAGGACGGACCCACCGCGCTCGACGCCGGAATGCAGGGCGGCGTCGACCTGGTCGTGCTGGACCTCGGGCTGCCCGGCATGGACGGCCTGGAGGTGGCGCGCAGGCTGCGTGCCGAGGGCCACGCCGTGCCGATCCTCATCCTGACCGCGCGGGCCGACGAGGTGGACACCGTCGTCGGCCTCGACGCCGGTGCCGACGACTACGTCACCAAGCCGTTCCGCCTCGCCGAACTGCTGGCCCGGGTGCGGGCGCTGCTGCGGCGCGGTGCCGCGGAGCCGACGCAGCCGCCGGCCACGCACGGTGTGCGGATCGACGTCGAGTCGCACCGGGCGTGGATGGGCGACGAGGAACTCCAGCTCACGGCGAAGGAGTTCGACCTGCTGCGGGTGCTGGTGCGGGATGCGGGGCGGGTCGTCACGCGGGACCAGCTGATGCGGGAGGTCTGGGACACCACGTGGTGGTCGTCGACCAAGACGCTCGACATGCACATCTCGTGGCTGCGCAAGAAGCTCGGCGACGATGCGGCGAACCCGCGGTACATCGCTACCGTGCGTGGTGTCGGGTTCCGTTTCGAAAAGAGCTAGGTCGGCTACGCGCGTTGCGCCGTGGGTGGCTGATGAGGTGTGCGCGACTGGCCGTCGCCGTGGGCTGGTCGCGCCCCGCGGCGGTAGCCGCATATCGATAGCGCCCCGCGCCCCTGAAGGGGCGCTGAAGTGGCCGTTTCCCGGAGAGTGCCGTGCGTCGTCGTCTGATTCAGTCCACCCTCGCCGTCGTACTCGTCGTCATCGCCGTGTTCGGCGTCTCCCTGGTGATCGTCGAGAGTCGGACCATCAGCAACAGTGCCCAGGAACGCGTCGACTCCGAGGCGCTCCGCCTCGCCAGCATCGTCGACAGCCGGATCCTCGAGGACGAGGACGTCACCGCCGAGATACTGCGGAGCCAGGTCGGCAAGGAGCAGTACGCCGTCATCCGGATCCCGGGCAAGCCTCCGATCGAACTGGGTGTGAAGCCCGAGGGCGATGTCATCCACTACACGGCCGACGGTGAGGAAGGCGAGACGGTCACCGTCCAGGAGCCGCGGTCGACGGTGACCCGGGAGGTCGGCCGTACGCTGCTGATCATCGGGGCCGTCGCGCTGCTCGCCGTGATCGCCGCCGTGCTGCTCGCGATCCGGCAGGCCAACCGGCTGGCCTCCCCGCTCACCGACCTCGCGGAGACCGCCGAGCGGCTGGGGTCCGGCGATCCGCGCCCGCGGCACAAGCGGTACGGCGTACCCGAGCTGGACCGGGTCGCCGACGTGCTGGACTCCTCCGCCGAGCGGATCGGACGGATGCTCACCGCCGAGCGGCGCCTCGCCGCCGACGCCTCCCACCAGCTGCGCACGCCCCTGACCGCGCTGTCCATGCGGCTCGAGGAGATCACCCTCACCGACGACCCGGACATCGTGAAGGAGGAGGCGAACGTGGCGCTCACGCAGGTGGAGCGGTTGACGGACGTGGTGGAGCGGCTGCTGACGAACTCCCGCGACCCGCGCACCGGCTCCGCCGTCTCCTTCGACCTGGACGAGGTCATCCAGCAGCAGCTCGCCGAGTGGCGGCCCGCCTACCGCGGCGTGGGCCGGGCGATCGTCAGCTCCGGCAAACGGCACCTGCGCGCGGTCGGCACGCCGGGCGCGGTGGCGCAGGTGCTGGCCGCGCTGATCGAGAACTCCCTGATGCACGGGGGCGGCACCGTCGCCCTGCGGACCAGGGTGACCGGCAACCAGGCGGTGGTCGAGGTGACCGACGAGGGCGCCGGCGTCCCCGCCGACCTGGGCAACCGCATCTTCGAGCGGACCATCAGCGGCCGCAACTCCACCGGGATCGGGCTGGCCGTCGCCCGTGACCTCGCGGAGGCCGACGGCGGCCGCCTGGAGCTGCTCCAGGCCCAGCCGCCGGTGTTCGGCCTGTTCCTGTCCCGGACCCCGCCGCCGCACAAGCGGGACGACGACCTGCCGATGGTCCGCTAGGACCGACGGTCCGCCAGGACCTGCCCGCGGTGCCCTACCGGACCCGCTGCGCGGGCTGCTCGGCGTCGGCGGCCCGCTCCAGGATGGCCTCCGCGTCGGCGACCGTCTCACGCGCCGGCAGCGCCTTGAACACCCACGTGCGGTACGACCAGAAACGGAACAGCGTCGCCACGCCGATGCCGACGAACTTGAAGACGTTGCTCTGCAGCGGGCTGTCCCAGCCGAAGCCGTAGGTGGCCAGGTACAGCAGACCGTTCTCGATGACCAGGCCGACCGCGCTGAACAGCAGGAACAGGGTGAGTTCCTTGGTGCGGCCGCTCTTCTCGCGGTCCCGGTACGTCCAGTAGCGGAAGCCGAGGTAGTTGAAGATGATCGCGACGACCGTCGCTATGACGCTCGCCCGCACCACGGGCAGGTCGGTGACGTGCCGGACCAGGTTGAAGACGCCGAGATTGACGAGAATGCCGGCCCCGCCGACCGCGCCGAATTTGGCGACCTCGCGTACGAGCCGTTGCAGCCCCGAGGAACCACGTTCCATGGTTGTGCGGGCTCCCGTCCGTAGGTATTGCGACTCAGCCACTCTAACGACCCAGTATCTCCGATGCCTGTGGATGGCGACACAGGTCGGGAAAGGCTTGGGAAGAGCTCCGGAAAGGCACGGGAAAAGCGGGGCAAGAGGCGGCGAAGCGGCGGGTAAGAGCCCTGGTCGCGGGCGCGGAAACCGGCCACCCCGGCGTGGCCGATACCCTAGGGGCGTGACGTTCCCGGTAGTCGGCATGGTCGGCGGGGGTCAGCTCGCGCGTATGACGCACGAGGCAGGCATCCCGCTGGGCATCAGGTTCAAGCTCCTCAGTGACACCCCTCAGGATTCCGCGGCCCAGGTGGTGAGCGATGTCGTCGTCGGCGACTACCGCGACCTGGAGACGCTGCGTGCGTTCGCGCGCGGCTGCGACGTGATCACCTTCGACCACGAGCACGTGCCGACCGAGCACCTGCGGGCCCTGGAGGCGGACGGCATCCCCGTGCGCCCCGGCCCGGACGCGCTGGTGCACGCCCAGGACAAGGGTGTGATGCGGGCGAAGCTCACGGAGATCGGCGTGCCGTGCCCGCGGCACCGGATCGTGGCCGACCAGGAGGACGTGGTCCGGTTCGCGGCCGAGGGCGACGGTTTCCCCGTCGTCCTGAAGACCGTGCGCGGCGGCTACGACGGCAAGGGCGTGTGGGTCGTCGAGACCGCGGAGGAGGCCACCGACCCCTTCCGGGCCGGCGTGCCGGTCCTCGCCGAGGAGAAGGTCGACTACGTCCGCGAGCTCGCCGCCAACGTCGTACGCTCCCCGCACGGCCAGGCCGTCGCCTACCCGGTGGTGGAGTCGCAGCAGGTCAACGGCGTCTGCGACACCGTGATCGCGCCCGCTCCCGACCTGGACGAGACCCTCGCCCTGCAGGCCGAGGAGATGGCCCTGCGGATCGCCAAGGAACTGGGCGTGGTCGGCCACCTGGCCGTCGAGCTGTTCCAGACCCGCGACGGCCGCATCCTCGTCAACGAACTGGCGATGCGCCCGCACAACTCCGGTCACTGGAGCCAGGACGGCGCGATCACCAGCCAGTTCGCCAACCATGTGCGGGCCGTTCTGGACCTGCCCCTGGGCGACCCGCGGCCCCGCGCCAGGTGGACGGTCATGGTCAACGTCCTCGGCGGCGACTACCCGGACATGTACTCCGCGTACCTGCACTGCATGGCCCGCGACCCGAAACTGAAGATCCACATGTACGGCAAGGACGTGAAGCCCGGCCGCAAGGTCGGTCACGTCAACACCTACGGCGACGACCTGGACGACGTTCTCGAGCGCGCACGTCACGCTGCCGGCTACCTGAGAGGCACGATCACCGAATGAGCCCCGTTGTTGGCATCGTCATGGGTTCGGACTCCGACTGGCCCGTGATGGAGGCCGCCGCCAAGGCCCTGGACGAGTTCGAGATCGAGTACGAGGTCGATGTCGTCTCCGCGCACCGGATGCCGCGCGAGATGATCACGTACGGCGAGCAGGCCGCCGAGCGCGGCCTGAAGGTGATCATCGCGGGTGCGGGCGGCGCCGCCCACCTCCCGGGCATGCTCGCCTCCGTCACGCCGCTCCCGGTCATCGGCGTCCCGGTCCCGCTGAAGTACCTGGACGGCATGGACAGCCTGCTCTCCATCGTGCAGATGCCGGCCGGCGTCCCGGTCGCCACCGTCTCCGTCGCCGGCGCCCGCAACGCGGGTCTGCTGGCCGCCCGCATCCTCGCCGCGCACGACGAGGACCTCCTGCACAAGATGCGCGACTTCCAGCAGGACCTCAACGACCAGGCCACCGAGAAGGGCAAGCGGCTGCGTGCCAAGGTCGAGGGGCCGAGCGGCTTCGGCTTCGGCAAGTAGGACTCCGGGAAGCAATACGCAATGACGTCCCTCGATGAAGCCCGGTCCCTGCTGCGCGAGTTCCCGGTCGTCGACGGCCACAACGACCTGCCGTACGCACTGCGCGAGCAGGTCCGCTACGACCTCGACGCCCGTGACATCGCCGCCCACCAGAACGCGCACCTGCACACCGACATCCCGCGCCTGCGCGAGGGCGGGGTGGGCGCGCAGTACTGGTCGGTGTACGTCCGCTCGGACCTGCCGGGCGCGGTCCCGGCGACCCTCGAACAGATCGACTGCGTACGCCAGCTGATCGCCCGTTACCCGGCCGACCTGCGGGCCGCGCTGACCGCCGCCGACATGGAGGCGGCACGCGCCGAGGGCCGTATCGCCTCCCTGATGGGCGCGGAGGGCGGCCACTCCATCGACAACTCGCTGGGCACCCTGCGCGGCCTGTACGAGCTGGGCGTGCGCTACATGACGCTCACCCACAACGACAACAACGACTGGGCGGACTCGGCGACCGACGAGCCGAACGTGGGCGGTCTGTCGGCCTTCGGCCGCGAGGTCGTGCGCGAGATGAACCGCCTGGGCATGCTGGTCGACCTCTCCCACGTGGCGGCCACCACCATGCGCGCCGCCCTGGACACCACCGCCGCCCCGGTGATCTTCTCCCACTCCTCCTCCCGGGCCGTCTGCGACCACCCCCGCAACATCCCGGACGACGTCCTCGAGCGCCTCCCCGGCAACGGCGGCATGGCGATGGTGACGTTCGTACCGAAGTTCGTGCTCCAGGCGGCGGTCGACTGGACGGCGGCGGCCGACGAGAACATGCGCGCCCACGGCTTCCACCACCTCGACACCACCGAGGAGGCGATGAAGGTCCACCGGGCCTTCGAGGAGACCAACCCGCGCCCGATCGCCACCACCGCCACGGTCGCCGACCACCTCGACCACATGCGTGAGGTCGCCGGCATCGACCACCTCGGCATCGGCGGCGACTACGACGGCACGGCCTTCACCCCCGACGGCCTGAACGACGTCTCCGGCTACCCCAACCTCGTCGCCGAGCTGCTGGACCGCGGCTGGTCCAGGCCCGACCTGGCGAAGCTGACCTGGCAGAACGCGGTCCGTGTGCTGGGCGCGGCGGAGGACGTGGCCCGCGGCCTCCAGGAGACGCGGGGGCCGTCCCACGCGACCATCGCCGAGCTGGACGGCTGAGGCCGTCCGCAAGGGCCGGGCGTTCGGGGCGTACCCCCGAACGCCCCGTCCACCAGGAACCCTCCCGGGCAGGCGTGCGACGGTGAGCTACAGCCCCTTCACGACGTAGCTCACGACGACGTACGGAGCCCTTCATGGCCGACCTCCAGCACGACATCCACACCACGACCGAGGTCGGCAGGGAGGACGGCCTCCCGGACGACCCGTTCCGGTTCCCGCTGGAGTCCGGTGCCTCGGTCCTGGAACGGGCCCACGCGCTGCTGGAAGCGCATCCGGTCGCGGACGGCTACTGCGCGCTGCCCCGGGCGCTCGGGCCGTTGCCGTGGTACGACCTGGAGCTGGGCGAGACGGCTGTGGACACGGACGTGCCCCGGCTGCGCGAGGGGCACGTGGGCGCGCTGTTCTGGTCGCTGGACCTGCCGGCGGGGGAACGGGGCGACCGGGCCGTGGGTGCCACCCTGGAGCAGCTGGACCTGGTGCGCCGGGTGGTCGAGACCCACCCGGAGGGGCTCCGGCTGGTGCGCACCGCCGGGCAGGTCATCGACGCCCGCAACTGCGGCCGGGTCGCCGTGGTGCTCGGCCCCGCCTCCGCCGCCGCCCTCGACGACTCCCTCGGCATCCTGCGGGTCCTGCAGTCCCTGGGCCTGCGGGTGCTCTCCCTGGCCGGTGCCGCCTGGGCGGGGGAGGAGGGGCTGACCCGGTTCGGCGAGGAGGTGGTCCGGGAGATGAACCGGCTCGGGGTGCTCGCCGACCTGTCCGGAGCCCCGGAGATCACCCTGGCCCGGGTGCTCGCGCTCTCCAAGACACCGGTCCTGTGCACCCGCTCCGCCGCGGCGGCCGTACGCCCGCACCCCGCCAACCTCTCCGACGAGCTGCTCGGGCAGCTGGGGGAGCACAAGGGCGTGTGCATGGTGCCGCTGGCCGCCGAGCAGACCGGGCCGACCGTCCCGGACGTCGCCGACCACCTCGACCACGTCCGCGTGGTCGCGGGCCCCGAGTGCGTCGCGCTGTCCGGCACCTACGACTCCGGCGCCGCCCACCCCCGCGACCTCGACGACACCTCCCGCTACCCCCACCTGATCGCCGAGCTGCTCCGACGCGGCTGGTCGGAGACCGAGCTGTCCCTGCTGACCTGGGGAAACGTCCAGCGGGCCCTGCGCAGCGCCGACTTCACCGCCCGCGCGACCCAACGCCGCAGGGAACCGAACCCGCCCCGCCCGGCGGACACCGAGGCCTGACCAGCCGTTCCGGCCAGTCGTTTCGGTCAGTCGATCCGGTCAGTCGTTCCGGTCAGTCGATCCGGCACAGACAGAACGGATGCCCGGCCGGGTCGGCGAACACCCGGAAGTCCTCCGCCACGGGGTCCTCCTCGCGCCGCAGCAGCCGCGCCCCCAGCGCCAGCACCTTCTTCTCCGCCGCGTCGACGTCCTCCCACGTCGGGCCCGCGTCGAAGTCGAGATGGAACTGCTGCGAGTCGTGGTCGGCCCGCGGCCACTGCGGCGGGACGTACCCCTCCGCCAGCTGGAAGCCCAGCCGCAGTCCGTCCGGCAGCCGCAGCACGACCCAGTCGTCCTCCTCGGCCACCAGAGTGCCCCCGACGACGGCCGTATAGAAGGCGGCCAGGGCGTGTGGGTCCGGACAGTCGATCACCACGTTGCGCAAGCGCGCGACGGACGCCATGAGCGCTCCTTCTCTCAGCCGGCGCAGAGACAGAACGGGTGCCCGGCCGGGTCGGCGTACACCCGGAAGGTGCGCTCCCGATCCGATGCGTCCAGCGGCTTCGCGCCCAGATCCAGCACCCCCTTCTCGGCCGCGTCCAGGTCGTCCACCACCAGGTCCAGGTGGAACTGCTGCGAGTCGTCGGGCGCGGGCCACTGCGGCGCCACGAATCCGGGCGCCTTCTGGAACGCCAGCGCCTGCCCGCCGGGCACCGTCAGGTCCACCCAGTCCCCGTCCCCCTCGACACTGCCGCCCAGCACCCCGGCGTAGAAACCGGCGAGCGCGGACGGGTCGGGGCAGTCCAGGACGACGACACCGAGCTTGGCGAGAGCCATGACTTCCTCCTCGAAGTCGGAGTTACCTCTAGAGCCGTTCAACCAGTAACTTCGGTTACCGCATGCTCCCGCAGTGGGAGTAACGTCGCAAGCGGATTTCGGAGGTAACTTGCAGGGATGAGTGAGAGATCGCCCGCGCCGGGCGGCCTGGCCCTGGTCGAGGCCCTGGTGAACACCCTGGACCTCGAGTCCGGCGCCGACGCGCTCGGCACGGCGGACGGCAGGGCACGCCTCGGCATCACGGAGGCGGACCTCCCACCGGTGCGCGCCCTGCGCGAATCCCTGCGCGCCACCCTTCTCGCGCACGCCGGGTACCCCCCGCACCAGGAGGTCACCCCACTGGGCGAACTGCTCGCGCAGGCCCCCCTGCACGTCGCCGTCGACCCCGCCGACGGCTCGGCGACCCTCGCCCCCGCCGACCCCGCCCCCCTGCTCTCCCGCATAGCCGCGGCCGTCGCCACGGCCGCGATCGAGGGCACCTGGACCCGCCTCAAGGCCTGCGAGGCCGACACCTGCCACTGGGCGTACTACGACCGCAGCCCGGCCGGCCGCGGCCGCTGGTGTTCGATGCAGGTGTGCGGGGCGCGCGCCAAAATGCGCCGGTACCGGGCCAAGGACCGGTAAGCCACAGCCGGTTCACCGGAAAACCGTGTGCCGGGTGGTGCAGAATGCAACAAGACACCGGTTCGGCCGACTGAGCCTCGGCCGAACCGGTGTCGCCTTTTTTCTCCTTTTTCTCCTTGGCGGACGCCCTGTGATGAAGCGCCCCGCACTGCAGCGCCCCGAAAGGGGCGCTGGGGGCACCCCCGGCCGAAGGCCGGGGGAGGAACTGCGCGACCAGCCCCCACGCACCCGCAGCCTCACGCGGTGGGACGCCCCATGGCGCGATACGTCCACCCGGCCCGCCGCCAGCTCTCAGGATCCAGCGCGTTACGCCCGTCGAGCAGCACGCGAGCCGCGGCCACCTCTCCCAGCACCGCCGGATCCAGCTCCCTGAACTCCCGCCACTCGGTGAGGTGCAGCACCACATCGGCCCCCCGCACACACTCCTCGGCGCTACCGGCGTAGCCAAGCGTCGGGAACAGCTTCCGGGCGTTGTCCATCCCCTTCGGGTCGTACACCGTCACCTGGCCGCCCTGCAGATGGATCTGCCCGGCGACGTTCAGCGCCGGCGAGTCCCGGACGTCGTCCGAGTCCGGCTTGAACGTCGCGCCGAGCACCGCGACCCGCTTCCCGAGGAAGGACCCGCCGCCGAGCGCGTCCCGGGCCATCTCGACCATCTGCCCCCGGCGCCGCATGTTGATGGAGTCGATCTCGCGCAGGAAGGTCAGCGCCTGGTCGGCGCCCAGCTCACCCGCCCGGGCCATGAAGGCGCGGATGTCCTTCGGCAGGCAGCCGCCGCCGAACCCGATCCCGGCGCGCAGGAACTTCTTCCCGATCCGGTCGTCGTGCCCGATCGCCTCCGCCAGCTTGGCCACGTCCCCGCCCGCGGCCTCGCACACCTCCGCCATCGCGTTGATGAAGGAGATCTTCGTGGCCAGGAAGGAGTTCGCCGAGGTCTTCACCAGCTCGGCCGTCGGGAAGTCGGTCACCACGAACGGCGTACCCTCGCCGACCGGCGTCGCGTACACCTCGCGCAGCAGCTTCTCGGCGCGTTCGCTGCGCACGCCGACCACGATCCGGTCTGGGTGCAGCGTGTCGTTCACGGCGAAGCCCTCACGCAGGAACTCCGGGTTCCAGGCCAGCTCGGCATCGGCCCCGGCCGGCGCGTTCTCGGCGAGGTAGGCGGCCAGCCGCTCCGCCGAGCCGACCGGCACCGTCGACTTGCCGACGACGAGGGCGGGCGCGGTCAGATGCGGGGCCAGTGACGCGATCGCGGAGTCGACGTACGACATGTCGCAGGCGTACTCGCCGTGCTTCTGCGGGGTGTTCACGCAGACGAAGTGGACGTCGCCGAAGGCGCCCACCTCGGCCCAGTCGGTGGTGAAGCGCAGCCGCCCGGAGGAGCCCTCGAAGCCCGCCACGTGCCGGCGCAGCAGCTCGTCGAGCCCCGGCTCGTACATCGGGGTCTCGCCGCGCTCCAGCATCGCGATCTTCTCGGGTACGACGTCGAGCCCGAGCACCTCGAAGCCGAGCTCCGCCATGGCCGCGGCATGCGTGGCGCCGAGATAGCCGGTGCCGATCACAGTGATCTTGAGGCTCATGGAATGCTCCAGCTCGGGGACGTTGGTGCTGCTGCGGGGCCGAGCATAACCGGGCGCCCTTGCGGGCAACTTTCCCGCTGTCGCGTACCTCACGTCACCGTTCCGTGGGCTGCGTTCTAAACTTTGAGTTACTTAACAGTAATTAGCGTCGGCACCATCTCGTCTGGAGTGAGAGACCTTGGCCGGATCGGCTGACTTCGACCTGTACCGCCCGTCCGAGGAGCACGACATGCTCCGGGACGTCGTCCGCGCGCTGGTCGAGGCGAAGATCGCCCCGTACGCCGCCGCGGTCGACGAGGAGGCCCGCTTCCCGCAGGAGGCTCTCGACGCCCTGGTCGCCAACGAGCTGCAGGCCGTGCACGTCCCCGAGGAGTACGGCGGGGCCGGTGCCGACGCGCTCGCCACGGTCATCGTGATCGAGGAGGTCGCCCGTGCCTGCGTCTCCTCGTCCCTCATCCCGGCCGTGAACAAGCTCGGCTCGCTCCCGGTGATCCTCTCCGGCTCCGAGGATCTGAAGAAGAAGTACCTCACGCCGCTGGCCAAGGGCGACGCGATGTTCTCGTACTGCCTCTCCGAGCCGGAGGCCGGTTCCGACGCGGCCGGCATGAAGACGAAGGCGGTCCGTGACGGCGACCACTACGTCCTCAACGGCGTGAAGCGCTGGATCACCAACGCGGGCGTCAGCGAGTACTACACGGTGATGGCCGTCACCGACCCCGAGAAGCGCTCCAAGGGCATCTCCGCCTTCGTGGTCGAGAAGTCCGACGAGGGCGTCTCCTTCGGCGCCCCGGAGAAGAAGCTCGGCATCAAGGGCTCGCCCACCCGCGAGGTCTACTTCGACAACGTCCGCATCCCCGCGGACCGCATGATCGGGGCCGAGGGCACCGGCTTCGCCACCGCGATGAAGACCCTGGACCACACCCGCATCACCATCGCCGCCCAGGCCCTCGGCGTCGCCCAGGGCGCCCTCGACTACGCCAAGGGCTACGTCCAGGAGCGCAAGCAGTTCGGCAAGCCGATCGCCGACTTCCAGGGCATCCAGTTCATGCTCGCCGACATGGCCATGAAGATCGCCGCCGCCCGCGCCCTCACCTACCAGGCCGCGGCCGCCTCCGAGCGCGGCGACGCCGACCTCACCTTCCAGGGCGCGGCGGCCAAGTGCTTCGCCTCCGACGTCGCCATGGAGGTCACCACGGACGCCGTCCAGCTCCTCGGCGGCTACGGCTACACCCGTGACTACCCCGTCGAGCGCATGATGCGCGACGCGAAAATCACCCAGATCTATGAGGGCACGAACCAAGTTCAGCGGATCGTCATGGCCCGCAACCTGCCATAGCCACCACGGCATCCGGCGAGAAGGCGCCCCTCGGGGCGCCTTTCTCGTGCGTGTCCTCGAATGGCACTACTGGACGGTCGGGATTAGGACGGGAACCACACGGGGACCGCTCCGGACCCCGCCCCCACCTGGAGGAGCCATGACCCAGACCGGACCCATGACGGCCATGTCCAAGCAGATGCAGGAGTGCGTCAACATGTGCATGGCCACCCACACGATGTGCGAGGAGACCCTGAGCTCCTGCATGTCGATGGAGGGCGGCCAGGCCCACATGCGCATCATGCGCGCGCTCATGGACTGCTCCGAGGCGACCCGCATGTGCGCCGACATGATGATGCGGCGTTCGCCGCTCTCGCCCGAGATGTGTGCGATGTGCGCCAAAGCCTGTGACATGTGTGCCGAGGCGTGTATGTCCATGCCCGACGACCCGCAGCTGAAGCGCTGCGCGGAGGCGTGTCGCCGCTGCGCCGAGATGTGTCGCTCGATGGCGACGATGCCCATGTGACGTCCCGGCCCCCACACGCCGGTCGAGGGCACCCACCGGGTGCCCTCGACCGGGACCGTGGCCGGCCGCCGCCGCTGCGGCGTACGGCCTAGTTGCCGCTGACGGTGACCTTCTCGTCGTTCTTCAGTTCGTCCACCAGGGTCTTGACCTTGGCCTTGTCCCAGACGAGGTTGCCGCCCGTGGAGCCGGAGATCGGCATGTTCATCGAGATGCCGTCGCCGCCGTTGACGTCCTTCATCGCGAAGAACATCGAGCCGAGGTCCCACAGGCTCATGTCCTTGTCGACGGTGAGGGAGTCGAGGCCCGCGCCGAGGGTGGGGTAGAGCTTGAAGGGGTTGAGGATCGTCCCCGGGGTGGCCACCTGGTGGGCCAGGGCGGCCAGGAACTTCTGCTGGTTCTTGGTGCGCTGGAGGTCGGACGTGGCGAAGGCGTGCCGGGTACGGACGAAGGCCAGGGCCTCCTCGCCGTTCAGGGTCTGCTTGCCGGCCTTGAAGTCCGCGCCCGAGTACTTGTCCTTGAAGCCCTTGTCGATGTCGATCGTGACACCGCCGACCGCGTCCACGATGTTCGCGAAGCCGGCGAACCCGATCTCCACGTAGTGGTCGATGTGCAGGCCGGTGTTGTACTCGACCGTGCGGACCAGCAGCGTCGGGCCGTCCTCGGCGTAGGCCGCGTTCAGCTTCGTGTGGCGGCCGGTGCCCTTGTAGACCTTGCCGGACGTCGACCCCTGGTACGACGGGATCTCCACGTCCGAGTCACGGGGCAGCGAGATCAGTGTGTCGCCGTTGTCGCCGACGTGCAGGATCATCATCGAGTCCGTGCGCTTGCCCTCGGCCGAACCCGTGTGCAGTTCCTTCTTCTGCGCGTCGGACAGACCCTGGCGGCTGTCGGAGCCGACGATCAGGTAGTTGGTGCCCTTGCCCGCCGCGGGACGGTCGATGACCTTCGAGAGGTCGACGTCCCGGTGCAGCTTGGAGTCGGCCCAGAAGTAGGTCGCGACGGACGTGACGATCAGCACACTGAGGACGACGATCGCCGTCCACTTGATCCGCTTGCGCCAGTTCGGTGCGCGACGCGGGACGGGCTCGTACACACCGCCGCCCTCGCCACCCCCGGGACCGCCGCCGTAGACCTGGCCCGTGTTGTACCCGCTGTCGTAGCCGTCGTACCCGCCACCGTCGTCGTACCCGCTGTTGTACGACGGCTGCTGCGGGACCCCGGCGTAACCGCCGCCGCCCTGCTGCGGGGCGCCGTACGGCGGAGCCGACGGCTCTCCGCGCCGTACCTGGCGCATCACGCGGGCGCCCTCAGGCTGCGCGCCTGCACTACCGCGTCCGTATCGGTTGCCGCGGTTGCCGTCCGACCATCCCTCGGGCCATTCGCTCATGGGCCCCAGTGTGCAGGCAGCGACTGTGCCTCTTACAAGGGTCGTAGGAAAATCAGGGCACCGCTGTTGCGAAGCCGACACAAATTCCGCGATTGTCGCTTCCGCATAAGGTAGGCGCCATGACAGACCAGGCCCCCGAGGCGGAATCCGATATACCCGGCAAGCCGACGTCCGCGTCCCGGACCACGCTGAGCCACATCATGACCCACGGCGACACCAACCTCCTCGGGACGGTGCACGGCGGTGTGATCATGAAGCTCGTGGACGACGCGGCGGGCGCGGTCGCCGGGCGCCACTCGGGCGGTCCTGCCGTCACCGCGTCCATGGACGAGATGGTGTTCCTGGAGCCGGTCCGCGTCGGCGACCTCGTCCACGTCAAGGCCCAGGTCAACTGGACCGGCCGGACGTCGATGGAGGTGGGGGTGCGGGTCCTCGCCGAGCGCTGGAACGAGTCGACTCCCGCCACCCAGGTCGGTTCGGCCTACCTCGTCTTCGCGGCGGTCGACGCGGACGGCAAGCCGCGCCGGGTACCGCCGGTGCTACCGGAGACGGACCGGGACCGCCGGCGCTACCAGGAGGCCCAGATCAGGCGGACCCATCGCCTGGCCCGCCGCCGGGAGATCAGGGAACTGCGCGAGCGCAGGGTGGCGGAAGGGTACGTGGACTAGGGCGGTGGGTCGTCGGCCGCGGCTCCGTCGTGGCTGGTCGCGCAGTTCCCCGCGCCCCTGAAAGCACGGGGTTGCACGGCGCCCTGCTTTCAGGGGCGCGGGGAACTGCGCGAGCAACCCCCACGCACCCGCACCCGACCGACGGCCCTCAGCACACCTTCTCGTCCCCCCGGATGACAGAAGCCTGCCCCTGCGGCGCCGGCGTATCCACCCGCACCTTCCGCACCGCCCCCTTGAAGTCCGCCCCCACCGTCACCCGCAGCACCGGCCCCAGCCCCGGCACGGCCCTCAGCTCGCTGCCCGGCAGTGCCGCCGCCAGGGACCGGGCCGAGCGGTCCCACCGCGGGTCGAAGGAGACCACCGTCCGCTTCACGTCGCGGTGCGCGGCGGTCACCGGCCGGTGGTTCGTCGCGAAGCCGGTCGCCGCCAGCGCCGCGTCCATCCGCCGCGCCACCCCCGCCGTGGCCGTGCCGTTCTCCACCTGGACCCGGATCGTCGCCGGCGCCACCTCCACCGTCGCCGGCGGCGGCCCCTGCGGCTTCGGCGCGGCCGCGGGCGGATGCGCGGGCGCGGGCGGTGCGAGCGGCTTGTCGTCGCGCAGGGACCGGAACAGCCGGTCCGACCCGGCCCGGTCCCACTTCAGCGTCGAGCCGATGCCCTTCACGGGGTACGCCAGCTGCCCGATGGGGACGGTCGTGAACTCGGACGAGGACGGGGAGAAGTTACGCATCGCCCGGCCGAGGTCCAGCAGTTCGTCCGTGCCGAAGCCCGTGTCGGCCCGTACCGACCCCAGCACCGCCCGCGTCACGTCCCGGAACCGGATCGGGTTGAGCAGGACCCCGCTCGACGTGGCCCGCTCGATCAGCGAGGCCAGGAACCGCTGCTGGCGCTTCATCCGGCCCAGGTCGCTCGCCGCGTCGACGTGCCGGGCGCGGACGTACTGCAGGGCCTGTCCGCCGCCCAGGGTGTGGGTGCCGGGGGAGAGGTTCAGGCCGGTGTAGGAGTCCTTCATCGGCAGGGCGGTGCAGACCTGGACCCCGCCGAGCACGTCGACGGTCCGCATGAACGTGATGAAGTCGACCTCCAGGTAGTGGTCGATCTTCAGATGGGTCATGTCCTCGACCGTGCGGACGGTCAGCTGCGGGCCGCCCTCCGCGTAGGCCGCGTTCAGCTTGATGGGGTGGGCCGGGTACGGGCGGTGCGTCGTCTCGTCCACGTGCGCCGGGACCTCGGCGTACGAGTCGCGCGGCAGGCTGACCACCGTCGCCCGCTCCCGGTCCGCCGAGATGTGCACGATCATGATCGTGTCGGTGCAGTGGCAGGGCGCCCCGCCCAGCCGGTACTTGCGCCGCTCCCGCTCGGTGATCTTGTCGCGGCCGTCGGTGCCGACCAGCAGCACGTTCATGCCGTGGCCGGCGGCGGGACGGTTCTTCATGTCCTTGAAGGGGTCGACCCGGGCGATGTCCGCGTCCAGGCCGGCCATCACCGAGTGCCCGATCCCGGCCGACGCCAGCACCACCACCGAGAGTGTGGTCACCGCCCGCATGGCCCAGCGCGGCCGCCGGGGCCTGCTGGGTCGTACCGGCGGCCGCGGGGCCTGACGGGTGGGCTGCGGTCGGCGCTGCGGCCGGACGGGCCGGGCGGGGGACCGGGGCGGGCTGGCGGACAAAGGACACCTCCGGACGAGGCCGTACGTGGGATCCGTGAGCACGGTAGGCCGATACGACCTTCAGCCCGCGGCACCGTCGATGCGGCGCGCACCGGTGTCCCCCGTTCGCGGTAACGTGAGCGTCCTATGAACGCCAAGCCCGACGTGCGGCACCCCGCAGTTTCTGTGATCATGCCCGTCCTCGACGAGGAGCGGCACCTGCGCGGGGCCGTCCAAGCGATCCTCGCGCAGGAGTACGCCGGCGAGCTGGAGGTCGTCATCGCCCTCGGTCCGTCCAAGGACCGCACGGACGAGATCGCCGCCGAGCTCGTGGCCGAAGACCCCCGCGTGCACACCGTCCCGAACCCGACCGGGCGCACCCCGGCCGCGCTGAACGCCGCGATCAAGGCCTCCCGGCACCCGATCGTGGTCCGCGTCGACGGCCACGGCATGCTCTCCCCGAACTACATTGCGACCGCCGTCCGCCTCCTGGAGGAGACCGGCGCGCAGAACGTCGGCGGCATCATGCACGCCGAGGGCGAGAACGCCTGGGAGCAGGCGGTCGCGGCGGCCATGACCTCGAAGATCGGCGTCGGGAACGCCGCCTTCCACACCGGCGGTGAGGCCGGGCCCGCCGAGACGGTCTACCTCGGTGTCTTCCGGCGCGAGGCGCTGGAGCAACAGGGCGGCTACAACGAGGAGTTCATCCGCGCCCAGGACTGGGAGCTGAACTTCCGGATCCGCGAGGCCGGCGGCCTGATCTGGTTCTCGCCGGAGCTGAAGGTGTCGTACCGGCCGCGGCCGAGCGTGAAGGCGCTCGCCAAGCAGTACAAGGACTACGGCCGTTGGCGGCACGTCGTCGCCCGCTACCACGAGGGCTCCATCAACCTGCGCTACCTCGCCCCGCCGACGGCGCTGTGCGCGATAGCCGCGGGGGTCGTCGTCGGGGCGCTGGTCACCCCGTTCGCCTTCGTGGTCCCGGGCGGCTACCTCGCGGCGATCGTCGCCGGGTCGCTCCCGGCCGGCAAGGGGCTGCCGCTGAAGGCGCGTCTGCAGGTCCCCGTCGCCCTCGCCACCATGCACATGTCGTGGGGGTACGGCTTCCTGACCAGCCCCAGGTCGCTGGCGAAGCGGGTCATCGCGTCCCGTCGCCCCGCGGTGCTCAGCCCGTCCTCGAACTGAGCACCGGCCCCTCGGGCGTCACCAGGTGTAGTCCGGGTCGACGTGCATGCACGCCTTGGTGTCCGAGGCGTTGAGGGCGTTCGCCGACGCCGGGGTGGTGTCGTCGTCGGCGGTGTACTCGGTGCCCGAGCGCCAGTCGGCACCGACGACCAGGGTGACGCCGTCGACGTCGGCGGACTTCTTCACCTGGTCGGTGGGGATGCCCAGGACCTTCGCGACCCGCTGGGCGTCGCCCGCCAGGTCCGCGCTCGGATAGCGCACCAGCGTCTCGTCCTCGCTCAGCAGCGCCGAGGTGTCGGCGGCCGCCTTGGCGAAGCCCTTGCCGACGAGCAGTGCGGTGACGGCGGCGGCCCGGCCGGTGACGGCGGACTCGGTGCTGCTCTTCGTGCCGTTCTGCACCTGTACGGCGATCCTGTCGTCGGCCGCGGCCTTGTCGGTGACCTTCGTCGTGGCCGTCGTCGTCTTCTTATCGTCCTTGCCGTCCAGCGCGACGTCCTCGCGGACCAGCCGCCACAGCTTGGCCGCGTCGGTGGGCCTGGGCAGGACGCGGTTGCCGTCGGAGGAGTACACGAACGGCATCGTCGTCATGGTGATGCGGTTCGTGGGGACCTTCTTCAGCTCCTTGCTCAGGTCGTAGAGCTTGGTGACCGAGCCGAGGCCGGTGTCGACCGTGAGCGCCTTCGTGGCCGTCTCGGCGAGCCCCAGCAGCTTGTCGGGGTTGCTGAGGGTGGCGTTGGAGCGCAGCTGGCGGACCATCGAGTTCATGTACATGTGCTGGGCCTTGGTCCGGGCTATGTCGCTGCCGTCCTCGAAGCCGTAGCGGGTGCGCAGCCACTGCAGGGCCTGCTTGCCCTTGACGGAGGTGGTGCCCTTCTTCAGCTTCAGGCCGGAGCCGTGGCCGGTGGAGGTGTGCGAGTAGATGTTGGCGTCCACGCACACCGGCACCCCGCCGATCGCGTCCGCCATGGACACCACGCCCGAGAAGTCGACCATCATGAAGTGGTCGATGTGGATGTCGGTGAGCTTCTCCCAGGTGGCCACCGTGCAGCCGGGGCCGCCGCGTTCCAGCGAGGCGTTGGTCATCGTGTCGGCGGTGGCCGCGTACACCTTGCCGGTCTTGGCGTCGGTGCACGTGGGGATGGACACCAGTGTGTCGCGGGGCATGGACACCACCGACATGTTGGTGCGGTCGGCCGACACGTGCAGCAGCATCTGGACGTCGGCGCGGGCGGCGGTGCCGATGTCCCTGGCGCCGCCCAGCTTCACGTTCTCGGCGGTGTCCCGGGCGTCGGAGCCGATCAGCAGGATGTTCAGCGGGGTCTGGCCGGCCGCGTTCGCCTTGGTCTTCGTGGCGCGGTCCTTGGAGTCCCCGATGTTCAGGGACTCCTTCTTGATGTTGCCGTTGAGGTGCTCGTAGTACAGGTACCCGGCGGTGGCGGTGCCGGCCATGGCCAGCGCCAGGACCGAGGCGGACCAGCGTACGATCCGGCGTCTGCGGCGTCTGCGGTCACCGTCCGCGCCGCGTCTGTTCTGCCGGCCGCCACCGTCCTGGGGCGTGAGAGACATGGTGTCCTCGACCGAGACCACGTCGGACACCTCCCCCCGCACACTGCTGCGCACCACGTTGCCCGCCCTCCCGCTCGCACCTGCCACCGCGCCCGGAACTCCCGGGCACCTGGGCACGGCGGCAGTGTCATGCAGCGGTTTAGGAGTCAGCTGTGGCTACCTGTGCGGACCTGTGTGCTCCCGCTACCAGCGATAGGGCGCGTACACGTCCATGCACTGCTTGGTGTCCGAACCGTTGATCGCGTCGGCGTTCTCCGGCAGGTCACCGGCCTTCGGCGCGGACTGCTTCGGGTATGCCGTCCCGTCCCGCCAGTCGGAGCCGACGACGAGCGTGACCCCTGACACATCGGTGGTCTGCTGGACCTGGCTCGTCGGGATGCCCATGGCCTTGGCGACCGCCTGGGCGTCGCCCTCCAGGTCCGCGCTCGGGTACTGCACGACCGTCTTCTCCACCGACGCCGCGGCCCCCGAGGTGTCCGCCGCCGCTCTGGTGTAGCCCTTGGCGGCAAGCTCCTGGGCGAGCGTCCGAGCCCGGCCGCCGACCGCGGCCTCGGTGGCGGTACCGGTGGCGTTGCGCACCAGCACGCCGAGGCTGCCCGCGGAGACGGACGGCTCCTTGGCCGGCTCGGCACTCGCCGTGGTCTTCTTCTTGCTCTCCTTGGCGCTGCCGTTCTTGTCGAACGCCACGTCGTCGCGGAGCATCTGCCACATCTTGGCGGCGTTGGTGCCGTCCGGCACGAGGTGGTCCTTGTTCTGCGGGTCCTGGACGTTCGGCATCGTGAGCGAGGTGATGCGGTCCGTCGGCACCGACTTGAGCTGCATGCCCAGGTCGTAGAGCTTCTTCGGGGTGCCGATCTCCTCGGAGACCGTCAGCGACTTGGTCGCCGCCTCGGCGAGGTCCATCAGCCTGCCGGTGTCGGTGAAGACGTTCTGCCCCTTCAACGTGCGGATCATCGAGTTGAGGTACATGTGCTGGGCCTTGGCCCGCAGTGGGTCACTGCCCCAGGCGTGCCGGGTGCGCAGCCACTGCAGGGCCTTCTCACCCTTCACCTTGTGCGTGCCGGCCGTCATCTTCAGCCCGGAGCCGCCGGGCACCGCGGCCGTCGGCCGGTCCCACACGTTCTGCTTCACGCAGACGTCGACCCCGCCGATGGCGTCCGCCATGTTCACCACGCCCGAGAAGTCGATGGTGATCCAGTGGTCGATGTAGACCCCGGTGAGGTTCTCCCAGGTGGCCAGCGTGCAGCCGGCGCCGCCGCGGGCCAGCGACTCGTTGATGATGGTGTTGGTCGCCGGGTACACCTTGCCGGTCTTCGGGTCCGTGCACTTGGGTATGTCGACGCGGGTGTCCCGGGGGATGCTCACCATCGCCGCGCTCTTCCGGTCCGCCGACAGGTGGATCAGCATCTGCACGTCGCCGAGCGGCGGGCTGCCCCGGTCGTACTTGGCGCCGCCGAGCTTCACGTTCTCGTCGGAGTTACGGCTGTCGGAGCCGATCAGCAGGATGTTCAGCGGCGTCTGGCCGGCCGCGTTGGCCGCGGTCTTGCGCGCCTTGGCGTCGCCGATGTCGCGCCGGCCCTTCTGGATGTTGCCGTTCAGGTGCTGGTAGTAGAGGTAACCGGCTCCGGCCGTACCGAGGATCACCACCGACAGCACGGTCGCCGACCAGCGCAGCACCCGCCGGCCGCGCTTCCCCCGGCCGCCGTGCGAGCTGCCCGTGCGACGCCCGCCGCCGGTGCCGCCGGGCGCGCCGGGCGCCGTCGGTGCCTTGCGTGCCTTCGGTGCGAGGGACATCGTGTCCTCGACCGCAGGCACCTCCCCCCGCACATCGCTCTGCGTCAACTCCCTGCCCTCCCCACCCTGCGCCCTGCGCGCACAGGCCCGCCGCCACGCCCCCCGTCGGACGCCACACGGACCACACGGGTCCGCCCCGCGCCCGGTTAGACGCGCGACGGACCCATAGGGTTACCTGCTTATTCGCTGTTACTTGGCGGTGGTGTGACGTAACTCTTCGTCGCGAAGCCCTACTTGGCGCAGGTCACCTTGTCCGCCGTCGTCTTGCTGTCCACGTCCGGCGCCTTTGTCGGAGTGGTGAGGGAGACTCCCGCCCCCTGGAAGTCCTTGCCCAGCGTCAGGGTGATCGCGGGCAGGCCCTGGGAGTTGATCACGCTCTTGCCGGGCTTCATCGCGGAGCCGGACAGCCCCATGAGACTGGCCAGTTCACGCGCCTGAGCGGCCTGGTCGGGCGCGTACTCCAGGGTGGTCTTGCTGAGTTCGGCGTCCGCGTTGCCGGCGTTCTCGGACTTGAGGACGCCCTCCTGGTTCTGCAGCCAGCTGAGGGTCTCCTGGGCGCTGCCGGCCGGGGCCCCGCCGTTGAGGATCCGCACCCGCACCTCGGCGGCCGCGGACTTGCTGCCCTCCAGCCGGGCGGCGGCCGCGTCCTTGCTGGCCTGTGCCTGCTTCTTCTTGACGGCCGTGAAGGAGACGTCGTCCTTGATCGCCTGGAAGACGGCGGGGGCCTTTGTCTCGTTGAGCACGACGGTCGCCTTCACCTTCTCCGCCGGGTTGTCCAGCACCGGGATGGTGGTGAAGGTCAGGTTCTTCGGGTTGAGCTTGCCGAGCTCCAGACCGAGGTCCTTCAGCTTGCCGATGCTGTCCAGCTGGGAGTCGACGGTGAGCGCCTTGGTGCCGACCTCGGCCAGCTTCAGCAGCTTGGTCGGGCTGGTGAGCGTCGAGTTGGAGCTGAGCTTGCGCATCAGGGCGCTCAGGAACTGCTGCTGGAGCTGGATCCGGCTCAGGTCGCCGCCGAAGCCGACCGAGTGCCGGGTGCGCACGAACGCCAGCGCGGTCTCGCCGGAGATCTTGTGGGTGCCCTTGGACAGCTTCAGGTGCGACTGCTTGTCGTCGATGTCCTTGCCCAGGCAGACCTCGACGCCGCCGACCGCGTCGGTCAGCGTCTTGACCGCGTTGAAGTCGGCCACCATGAAGTTGTCGGCCTGGATCCCGGTCAGCTCGGTCACCGTGCGCACGGTGCAGCTGGCGGTACGGCCGTCCTGGCCGAGGCTGGTGTTGAACCGGACGCTCTCGGTGCCCGCGATGACCTTCTCGCTCCCGTCCGACTGCTCCGTCTGGCAGTCGGGCACGTCGACGATGAGGTCACGCGGGATGCTCAGCGCGGTGGCGTTCGAGCGGTCCTTGGAGATGTGCAGCAGGATCGTGGTGTCGGCGTGCCCGACGCTGCCGGCGTCGCCGTAGCCCTCGTTGCCCGAGCCCGTCCGCTTGTCGGTGCCGATGATCAGCAGGTTGATGGCCTTGTCCTTGCTGAAGCCACCGGTGCTCGCGCCGTCGTCGGAGACGGACGTGATGTTGTCGTTGAGGTGCTTGATGTAGAGGTAGCCGGCGGCCGAGGCGGCGACCAGCACGAAGGCCATCGTGCCGCCGGTCCACAACAGGACCTTCTTGGCCTTCGACTTCTTCTTCACCGGCTGCCGCCGCGAACGGCGCCCGGTCGGCGGCTCGGGCTCGGCGCGCCGTCTGCGCTGCCCCGGAATCTCCGGGGTCGCGGTCTCCCGGGTAGCGCCCGCGCCGGTGCCCGGCGAGGCCGGTCTGCGCGGTCCGGGTACCGGCGACTGCGGTGCGGAAGGCGTCAGTCGCAGTTCGTATTCACCGGTGTTCGGATTGAGCACCCACTGGTCTGCGGGATCGATGTTGTCCGCCCGCCCACGGCCTTGCGCGTCCACGGTTGTCCGAATCCTCCGTCGGGGCCACGCGGCGCCTTCCCCCCACCAAGGCGCTCGGTCACGTTTCGCGGTGCGCGACCCCAGGACGGACCTCGCGGCCGGGTGCACCGGAGCGCTCACACTATCCGCCCAGTTCAGCGTCGAGTGACGCCAGTGACAAATTCGTCCTCCCTACAACCGGGCAATCCTCTCATTTAACTGACAACGAACGGCACGGAAGTTCGCCGCCTTGGCGCGTGCTTTACTCGCAACTGTCCTCGGCGGCGGTGTTACCGCGAAACGCGGACGCCGAGGAGTCCCCGGCGGAGGAAGAGCTCTTCTTGGCGACCTTCACCGGCCGGTCGGCCCGCAACAGCGCGAACAGCGCGTCCGCCCTGCCCGCCACCAGCTGGTCCCGGTTGGAGTCGTACACATACGGCTCCCGCGGCACGGTGAGGAACTGCACCTGGTCGGTGGGGATGTCCCGCAGCCCGCGGACCAGCTGGTACAGACCCCGCAGACTGGCGAGCTCCGGATCGGTGGTGAGCGCGGAGGTCGCCGCGTCCAGCAGCGGGTAGAGCTTCGCCGGGTTCAGCAGTACGTCACTGCTCTGCACCTTGTTGACGAGCGCCGCCAGAAACTGCTGCTGGCGGTCCATCCGGCCGGTGTCACTGCCGTCCCCGAGCGACTTGCGCACCCGTACGTACCCCAGCGCCTGCTCCCCGTCGAGGGTGACCCGCCCGGCGGGCAGCCGCAGCTTCGCCGCCTTGTCGTCGATCGGCCTCTTCAGGCACACCTGCACCCCGTCGATCGCGTCGACCATGTCCTTGAACCCGCTGAAGTCGACGACGACGTGATGGTCGATCCGGATGTCCGTGAGCTTCTCGACGGTACGGATGGTGCAGGCCGAACCCCCCACCTCGAAGGCCGAGTTGAACAGCGTGAACGAGGGGTCGCTGCGCCGCCCGTCGTCGCGCAGGCACTCGGGCACGTGCACCATCAGGTCCCGGGGCAGCGAGACGGCGGTGGCGCTGCGTCGGTCGCGGGCGAGATGGAGCAGGATGGTGGTGTCGGAGCGTTCGGTGCCCGAGTCCTTGCCGTAGCGGCGGTTGCCGTTCCCGGCGCGGGTGTCCGACCCGATGAGGAGGATGTTCTGCGCGCCCCGCACCAGCGCGGTGGGCCGCTCCCGCTCGTACCGGGCGAGCTCGGCCTCGGCCGCCTCGTCGGCGGTGATGTTGTGACTGAGCTTGGCGTACAGGGCCCAGCCGCCGCCGACGGCCCCGACGAGCACCACCCCGACCCCGAGCGCCGCCCCCCGTACCCAACGCCGACGCCGCCGCCGGGCAAGCCCGTACCCGGTGGCGGATGCCCCTACGACGTCGGTCACTCCTCAACAGTGCCTCGGCACGAGACGCGAGGGCGGGGTAACTGGTCCACGCGGGTGAGCGGTCCCGCCTGGGGGCGCCGTCTGCTGACGCGGGCGCCTGGTCTTGTCGGGGGGCGGTCGGCTGGTGACGCGGGTGCCTGGTCCCACCTTCTTGGGGGCGCGGGGAACTGCGCGACCAGCCCCCACCCAGCCGCACCCGGAAACGACCTCAGCGAGCGGAAGCCGTAACCCGCTCACTCTCGATCCGCTTCGCGATCCCTTCCTCACCCAGCTCATCCAGGTGCCGGCACAACACCACCGACCCCCCGACCGCGAGCGGCGCGTACAACCCCGCGCTCAGCCCCTCCCACGTGTCGTACCCCAGTCCCGACAGCAACCGCGACCCCGGCCCGGTCAGGTCCAGCCCCGCCGCATCCCCGAGCGCCCGCTCCACGACCTCGGCGCCACTCATCTCCGCCCCCGCGACGATCAGCGCGGGCTCCTCCGGATCCACGGGCGAGAACGGCACGAACCGGTCCCCCTGGCTCGGCACCTCCACGGCATAGTCGACGAACCCCTCCGGCGCCTGTGGGAACCGCCCACCCAGCGGCCGCAGCGCGAGAGCGACCCGCTCCCCCCGGCACGCCCGCGCCGCCTCCAGCGAGTCCGGCCCGCTGACGACCACGTCGGCCGCCGCCGGCTCCCCGGCCACGTCGGCGACCGCGCCCACCGACGAACAGGCCAGCAACCACACCGCCGTCTGCCAGTGCGCCGGCAGCAGCAGAGCGACCCGGTCGCCGGGCCCCGCCGCGAGATCGGTCTGCAACAGATTCGCCGTCTTCGCCACCCAATTGGCGAAGGTGGCCACGGACAATTCGACGCGCTCGCCCGTCGCGTCGTCGTAGAAGGTCACCAGGGGGCGTCCGGGATCCGCGGCGAGCGCGGAACGCAGCAGGTCGGCAGGGGTGCGATCGGTGGCGTTCACCCGCGCAAGAGTACGCCGCGTCCGGCGCCCGCACCGGCCGGCGGGGCCACCGGTTCGGCGTAGCGGGCCCCGACGGACCGTCAATTCCCCAATGGGCAAGTTTGTCTGACTATGTTCAAGATCGGGGGCATGCGTGGATTCCCGACTTGCTCGACCGGCGTCACCTGCGCGGCGGCCCTCACCCTCCTGCCGGCCGTGCTGAACATGCCGTCCGCGGCCGCCGCACCCGCGGACCGGGCCACGACGGCCCTCTCCGGCAGCACCCAGTCGCTGCCCCTCACCCCCCGCACCCGCGAGCGCGTCCTCGGCCAGGCCGCCGAACAGGGCGCGTTCAGCACCGACGTACGGCACTTCTCACTCGTCGGTGTCATCTGGGACAAGCCCGGAACCGAACTGCTCGGCCAGGTCCGGGTGCGCACCCGGTCCGCCGCCACCGGCCGCTGGTCGGGCTGGCAGGACATCGACACGCACAACGCCGACCACGGCGCCGACCCGGGCACGGCGGAGGCCGCCTCCGGCCGGGTGCGCGGCGCCACCGCGCCCCTGTGGGTGGGCGATTCGGACGGAGTCGACGTACGCGTGCGCACCAAAGCCGGCCCCGGCCCCGGCGTCGGACGCGACCTGCTCCCGGCCGGCCTGCGCCTCGAACTCGTCGACCCCGGCGACGAGGCTCCGTCCGAGGGCCCGCCCGGTGACAGCCCGCGCACCGACACCGAGGCCGACGCGGCGGCCTCGGTCAACGCCGACCTGGTGTCCTTCGCCGCCACCGAGATCCCCGCGCTGAGCCGGGAGGACACCGAACGCGAACTCCGGGAGCTGGGCGGCGCCGGCGCTTCGCTCGCGAAGCCGTACATCGGGCCGCGCCCGAGGATCGTCACCCGCCGCGGCTGGGGCGCCGACGAGTCGCTGCGCGAGAAGGGGTTCGTCTACACGGGGAAAATCAAGGCGGCCTTCGTCCATCACACCGACTCCGGCAACAACTACCGCTGCTCCGAGGCCCCGTCCGTCATCCGCGGTATCTACCGCTACCACGTCGTGAGCATGGGCTGGCGGGACATCGGTTACAACTTCCTCGTCGACAAGTGCGGAACCATCTACGAGGGCCGCGCCGGGGGAGCGGCGAAGGCCGTCAGGGGCGCCCACACCCTCGGGTTCAACAACAACAGCATGGGCATCGCGGTGATCGGCAGATACGGCTCGCACAAGCCGCCCGCGGCCGCCGTGACCGCCCTCGCCAAGCTCACCGCGTGGAAACTCGGGCTCTTCGGGGCCAATCCGAAGGGAAAGACATATCTGAAGTCCGGGGGTGGCAATCTCTACCCAAAGGGGAAGAACGTACGACTGAACGTGATCTCCGGCCACAGGGACGGGTACGCCACCGAATGCCCAGGCGCCAAGCTCTACGCCAAGCTCGGCTCGGCCCGGACCAGCTCCGCGCACCTTCAGGGGCGCTGAGTACGGGGCCGGCGTTCAACGCCGTCGGGGGCAGTCGGGGGAAACCGCACACCCATGCCGCGTGGCACCGCGCGGCCGTCGAGGGCGCCGTCGCACGGTCTGCATACACTGGCCGGCCGACAGAGAGTTCGGCCGGTCCCGGCAGGAAGCAGAGACGACAGGTGACAGAAGCGATCCTCCTGGTCGGCGGCAAAGGCACCCGGCTGCGCCCGCTCACGGTCCACACGCCCAAGCCGATGGTCCCGGCGGCCGGCGTGCCGTTCCTGACGCACCAGCTGGCCAGAGCCAGAGCGGCGGGTGTGGAGCACATCGTCCTCGCGACGAGCTACCTGGCGGAGGTCTTCGAACCGTACTTCGGCGACGGCGCGGCACTCGGCCTGCACATCGAGTACGTCACCGAGGAGGAGCCCCTCGGCACCGGCGGCGCGATCCGCAACGTGGCCGCCCGCCTCCACTCCGGCCCCGACGACCCGGTCCTGATCTTCAACGGCGACATCCTGACCGGCCTGGACATCCGCGCCCTGGTGGCCACGCACGAGTCGACGTCCGCGGACGTCTCCCTCCACCTCACGAAGGTGACGGACCCGCGCGCGTACGGCCTCGTCCCCACCGACGGGACGGGCAGGGTCCTCGCCTTCCTGGAGAAGCCGCAGACGCCGGAGGAGATCGTCACCGACCAGATCAACGCGGGGGCGTACGTCTTCCGCCGCTCGGTCATCGACACGATCCCGGCGGGCCGCCCGGTGTCGGTGGAGCGGGAGACCTTCCCGGAGCTCCTGGCGGCCGGTGCCCACCTCCAGGGCATGGTCGACTCCACGTACTGGCTCGACCTCGGCACGCCCGCGGCCTTCGTGCGCGGCTCGGCGGACCTCGTCCTCGGCCGGGCTCCGTCCCCGGCGGTCCCCGGCCGCTGCGGCGACCGCCTGATCCTCCCCACGGCCCGGGTCGCGGCGGACGCGAAGCTGACGGGCGGCACGGTGGTGGGCGAGGGCGCGTCCGTGGCGGAGGGCGTGAGGGTCTTCGGCTCGACGATCCTCCCGGGCGCCGTGATCGAACCCGGCGCCGTCATCACCGACTCCCTCATCGGCAACCGCGCCCGCGTCGGCGAACGCTCGATCCTCACCGGCACGGTGATCGGCGACGGCGCGGTCATCGGTGCCGACAACGAACTGCGGGACGGCGCGAGGGTGTGGTGCGACGCGACGATCCCGGCGGGCGCGGTGCGGTTCTCTTCCGACCGGTAGGGGTGGTGCGGGCGACTTTTTGACCGCGGGTGCGTGGGGGCTGATCGCGCAGTGCCTCCCCCAGCCTTCGGCCGGGGGAGGCACCCTGCAAGCGCCGGTGAGCGCCCCACCCCGCCCCCACAGACCCGCACCTCACAACCGGCCGATGTCGCCCCGCGTCATCCGCGGCGCTCTCCTCGCCGGCGTATGCCCACTCAGCAGAATCAACCGGGCCGCCCGATGCCGCTGCCCCGCATAGGGCTCCAGCAGCCGCAGCATCACCTCGTCGTCGGCATGCCGGTCCCCGGCCAGCGCGAACCCGACGATCCCCGGCAGGTGCAGGTCCCCGACCGTCACCGCATCCGCCGCCCCATGACTGCGCTGCACGGTCTCCGCCGACGTCCACGGCCCCACCCCCGGCACCACCTCCAGCCGCGCCTGCGCCGCCTCCGCCGCCATCCCCACGGCCTGCTCCAGCCGCGCGGCGACCCGCACCGCCCGCAGGATCGTCGAGGCCCGCTTGTCGTCGACCCCGGCCTTGTGCCACTCCCAGGAAGGAATCAGCGCCCACGTACGTGGCGCCGGCATCACCCACATCGGCCGTTCGCCCGCCCCCGCCGGACCCGGCGCACGCTCCCCGAACCTGCGCACCAGCAACCGCCAGGCCCGGTACGCCTCGTCGGTGGTGACCTTCTGCTCCAGGACCGACGGAATCAACGACTCCAGCACCAGCCCGGTCCGCGTCAGCCGCAGCCCCGGACGCCGATGCCGGGCCGCCGCCACGACCCGGTGCCGGGGCACGAACAGGGACGGGTCATCGGCGGAACCGAGCATCTCCGGCAACTGCGCCAGCAGCCACTCGGCCCCCGGCCCCCAGGCCTCCCCGCGCACCTCACCGCCGTACACGGCGACCCGCAGCGTCCCGGGGCCGGCAGGGGTGAGGCTGGCCCGCCACACGGACCCGTCACGGGTGGCCCTGAAGGTCGGATCCCCGGGCCCCCGCCGCAGCGGCCCCAGCACGAGCCCCAGATCAAGGACTCCGTCGGGCTTCCAGACCCGCACCCGCCCCGGCGCGACAGCCTGCTTCGGGAAACCGCGGGCAGGCACGACGACCTGCCCACCCCGCACAGTCGTACGCGTGGGCTTGGGAGCAAACCGACCAGCCATCCAAAGAATCCTAGGCCTCAAGCGCCCCTGAAAGGGGCGCTGGGGGTACCCCCGGCCGAAGGCTGGGGGAGGAACTGCGCGATCGACCCCCACAACCCGCACTCGCCGATGCGCCGGTGCACCCCGGACCGCAGGCGCAAAGCAGCTCACCGCACCTCGATAAAGTCGCCGGCCTCCCTCGGCGCCCTCTCCCGCGGAGCCTCCGCGGCCTTCCCCACCGCAACCGCCCCCATCGGATCCCACCCCGCCGGCAGCGAGAGCGCATCCCGCACCACGTCCCGGCAGAACATCGTCGACGACACCCACGCCGAACCCAGCTGCTCCCCGGCCAGCGCGACCAGCAGGTTCTGCACCGCGGCCCCCGCCGCGACCACGAACATCTCCCGCTCGGCCGCGTCCCGCCGCGCATCCCCGTACGTGTGCGACCCGTCCATCACCAGACAGGGCACGACCAGGTACGGCGCGTTCCGCAGCACGTCTCCCCGCCGTACCCGCTTCGCGATGGACTCCTCCGACTTGCCGTCCTTGCGCAGGTCGGCGATCCACGCGTCGCGCATCGCGTCCAGCAGCCGGACGCGCGCCTCGGCCGACTCCAGCAGCACGAACCGCCACGGCGTCGTGTGATGCGGCGCCGGCGCGGTCACGGCCGCGGCGATCGCCCGCCGTACCGCCCCGGGGTCGACGGGCTCGTCGGTGAACGCCCGCACCGTCCGCCGCAGCGTCACCGCCTCCCGGACCGCCTCGGACGTCCCGAGCCGGAACATGTCGCTGCCCGCGTCCCGGACCAGCGCCCGCGCGCCGTCCCCGTCGTCGTCGGCGTCGGCCACGACATGGGCGAGGCCCCGCACCACGGCGACCGGCATCCCCGTCGCCTTGCCCTTCACCAGGTCGCCGGCGGCGGCCAGTTCGTCGGCGGTGGCGACGACCGTCGCGACCAGCGGATTGCCGTACGCGTCCACGCCCCCGCGCAGATCGTCCAGCACCTCCACGCCGGCGGCGCCGATGGTGACGTCCGTGAGCCCCGCGCGCCACGGTCGCCCGAAGGTGTCCGTGACGACGACGCCGACGTTGACGCCCAGCGCGTCGCGCAGGCCCGCGCGCACGGCACGGGCCGAGGCGTCGGGATCCTCGGGCAGCAACAGCACCGTCCCGGCGGGGGTGTTGGACGCGTCGACCCCGGCCGCCGCCATGACCAGGCCCTGCCGGTTCTCCACGATCCGCAGGGTCCCGCGCCGGGCCACCACCCGCACCGTCTCGGCGTCGATCGCCGCCTCTCGGTCGGCGGCCTCGACGATCCGTCCCTCGGCCTTGGAGACGATCTTGGAGGTGACGATCACCACGTCCCCGTCGGCCAGCCCCGGCCCGGCCGCGGCGATCAGCTTCGCCAGGTCGTCGCCCTGCTGGACCTCGGGGATCCCGGGCAGCGCCCACACCCGGTACGCGGGCACCGCGTCGGCCGTGTCGACGTCGGTCGTGCCGTCGGTCGCGTCGGTCATGCCCCGCGCACCTCCTCGGCCAGCGCCAGCGCCTCCCGGGCCATCTGCGCGGCCGCGTCCAGGTCGGTCATCATCAGCGGTACGGCCCGGCAGCGGATGCCGGCCGCCTCCACGCGCGCGACGCTGCCCGCGTCCACGGAGTCGACGAGCCAGCCGTCCAGCAGCCCGGAGCCGTAGTGCTCGGCGACCGCCGCCGCCGTCGACTCCACGCCCACCGCCGCGAGCACCTTGTCGGCCATCCCGCGCACCGGCGCGTCCCCGACGATGGGGGAGAGCCCCACCACCGGCACCCCGGCGTCCGCGATCGCCTCCCGGATGCCGGGCACCGCGAGGATCGTGCCGACGGAGACCACCGGGTTGGACGGCGGGAAGAGGATCACGTCCGCCCCGGCGATCGCCTCCAGGACACCGGGCGCCGGCTTGGACTGCTCGGCGCCGACCGGGACGACCGCCTCGGCGGGGACGCCCGCCCGCAGCCGTACCCAGTACTCCTGGAAGTGCACGGCCTTGCGCTCGCCGTCGACCTCGACGGCCACATGGGTCTCGACCCGGTCGTCGGTCATCGGGATGAGCTTCACGCCCGGCTTCCACCGGTCGCACAACGCCTCGGTGACCGCGCTCAGCGGATATCCGGCGCCCAGCATCTGGGTGCGCACGATGTGCGTCGCGAAGTCCCGGTCGCCGAGCCCGAACCAGTCCGGCCCCACCCCGTAGGCGGCGAGTTCCTCCTTGAGGTGGAAGGTCTCCTCGGCGCGCCCCCAGCCCTGCTCCTCGTTGATACCGCCGCCGAGTGTGTACATCACCGTGTCGAGGTCCGGGCAGACCTTCAGCCCGAAGAGGTGGATGTCGTCCCCGGTGTTGCCGATGACGGTCACGTCGGCGTCCGGCACGGCCTGCTTCAGACCGCGCAGGAACCGGGCACCGCCGATGCCGCCTGCCAGAACCACAATGCGCATGCGCCAAGTCTTGCAGGCGGGTCCGACAACGCGTCACGCAGTCACGGGACGGGCCTCGCAGGCGGCGGCCGCCGCCGTGTGCATCGGCATCTCGGTCAGCCCCGGGTAGTAGACGTGCAGGCTCACCGCGGGCTCCAGCGAGTCGTTCACCACCTCGTGCGCGTACCCCGGCGCGAACACCCGTTGTGCCCCGGCGCCCAGCGCGCGCGTGCCGCGCCCGGTGCGTTCGGTGAGCGCGCCCTCCAGGACGGTCAGCACGCCGGAGGAGCGGCCGTGGTCGTGCAGTCCACTGCCCTGGCCGGGCACCCAGGACAGCAGCCACACCTCGTAGCCCGGGCCGGTGCGCAGCCGGTGGTACCAGCGGCTCGTCGCGTCGTACTGGACGAGGTGCTCCCACTGGGAGCGGTCGGCGGCGATCGCGCGGGCCAGGCCGACGAACTCGGCCACGGTGACCGGGTGCTCGCGCGGAGGCTGCAGCAGGTGCGTGACTTCGAGGATGTCGCCGGCGATCTGGAGGTCGTTGTCGCTGTTCATGGGGGTGCGGTGGTTCCTCAGTGAAGAAGGTCAGCGGGGAACGAAAAGCGAAGACCGAGTCCGGGGGGACTCGGTCTGCAGCCGGAGCGGGAGCGGTCGGGGACGGCTACGGCTCAACAGCTGGAACAGCAACAGCTACAGCGAGCGCGGGCAGCACCGTGGGACCCGGCGGTGCGGGTCGAGGTGAGTGCCAAGTTCGCGAGCATGCCCACAAGGACATCGGTTCACACCTCCCGTGTCAACTCGACGCCCGGTATGTGGGACACGGTTCACCTCATCCGGTTCACCTCGATGCCGAAAGGTTTGTTCAGTGGGCACCCGGGACACATGGCGCACAACCAGGCGCGCGAGCCACTTCGGAACGCGATCGAACATCTGGGCGTCCTTCTCCGTACAAGCTCTGTATGGGGTCGGAGGCCCTGAGCGGGGCCTCGTCTGCATGTCAAGGTTTATGCCGATTTGAACACTTTCCGCACGGCCTTGGTTCCGCAGAGTGAATAACGGGCCCAATAGCAGATCTCGGCTTGACTCGCCCGGAGCAGCACACTTGTAATTTCACTCGTGTCGTTCAGCCGAAATCGGTAACGGCCAGGCACGGGGACGTGGAAGACAGACGAGGGGCGCACATGACCGAGCTGGTGCAGCAACTGCTGGTCGACGACGCGGACGAGGAACTCGGCTGGCAGGAGCGCGCGCTGTGCGCCCAGACCGACCCCGAGTCCTTCTTCCCCGAGAAGGGCGGCTCCACCAGAGAGGCCAAGAAGGTCTGCCTCGCCTGCGAGGTGCGCTCCGAGTGCCTCGAGTACGCCCTCGCCAACGACGAGCGGTTCGGTATCTGGGGCGGACTCTCCGAGCGGGAGCGCCGCCGCCTCAAGAAGGCCGCCGTCTGACCCGGCGGGGCTGCCGTCCGAAGCGGACGTCCACACAACGCACACATCCGAGCTGCGCGAACGGCCCGTCGCCCGTGGGTTATCCACAGGCGGCGGGCCGTCGACATGGTCAGCCGATAGTGTGGGCGCTCGTCCGAGACGCCTCGCCGCCACCAGCGGGCGCAGGAGTCCACCGCAGTCCAGCGAACCGGGGCCCGTACCTCGATGTCCGTGCACAGCCACACGGCAGCCCAAGACACGGCTGCCACAGCGGGGTTTGACCCGACCCGCCCGCCCGAGTTCCCGCGTCATGTGGTGACCGCGGTGCTCGTCTCCCACGACGGCGCCCGCTGGCTGCCCGACGCGCTCGCCGGGCTGCTCGGCCAGGAGCGCCCCGTCCAGTACGCGGTGGCGGCCGACACCGGCAGCGCGGACGACTCCGCCCAGCAGCTCACCGCCTCCCTCGGCGACGCCAACGTCCTGCACCTCGCCCGCCGCACCGGCTTCGGCCAGGCCGTCGAGGAGGCGAGCCGCACCGCGCCCGTCCTCACCCCGGACGACCTGCCGTACCTGAAGCGGCCCAGCGGCTGGGACCCGGTCACCCGCCAGTGGCGCGACGACGCCTACGACATGCCCGAGCTGCCGTACGGCGAGCCGGTCCAGTGGCTGTGGCTGCTCCACGACGACTGCGCCCCGGAACCCGACGCCCTGGCCCAGCTGCTGCGGGTCGTCGACAACGAGCTGGAGCTGGGCCGCGACGACGTGGCGGTCGTCGGCCCCAAGCTGCGCGGCTGGTACGACCGCCGGCAGCTCCTGGAGGTCGGCGTCACCATCGCCAACTCCGGCCGCCGCTGGACCGGCCTGGACCGCCGTGAGCAGGACCAGGGCCAGCACGACCACGTACGGCCCGTGCTCTCCGTCTCCACCGCCGGCATGCTGATCCGCCGCGACGTCTTCGAGGAACTCGGCGGCTTCGACCGCCGGCTGCCCCTGATGCGCGACGACGTCGACCTGTGCTGGCGCGCGCACAACGCGGGACACCGCGTCCTGGTCGCCCCCGAGGCCGTCGTACGGCACGCCGAGGCCGCCTCCCGCGAGCGCCGCACCGTCGACTGCGCAGGGCGCACCGCCACCTCCCCGCACAAGGTCGACAAAGCCGGCGCCATCTACACTCTGCTGGTCAACGCCCGTACGGCCGCACTGCCCTGGATCCTGCTCCGCCTGGTCCTCGGCACCCTGCTGCGCACCGTCGCCTACCTCGTCGGCAAGGTACCCGGACAGGCCCTCGACGAGATCCGCGGCCTCCTCGGCACCCTACTGCGGCCCGAGCGGATCATCGCCGGGCGGCGCAGGCGCGGCCGCTCCCAGCTCGACAAGGGCGAGCTTCGCCCCCTGTTCCCGCCGCCCGGCGCCACCGTCCGGGCCACCGTCGAGCAGGTCGCGGGCAACCTTTTCGGCGCCGACGACGAGATCTCCGCGGCCGGCCGGCACGGCGGCGCGGTCGAGTCCGGGCCCGGCGGCGACGACGCCGACTTCCTGGAGATCGAGCAGTTCGCCCGCCTCAAGCGCATCGCCCGCAAACCGGGCCCGGTGCTCTTCCTGGTGCTGCTGCTGTTCTCGCTGGTCGCCTGCCGCGCCCTGCTCGGCTCCGGCGCCCTCGCGGGCGGCGCCCTGCTGCCCGCCCCGGGCACCGCGAGCGAGCTGTGGTCGCGCTACCTGGACGCCTGGCACGCGGTCGGCGCCGGCGGCACCCCCGCCGCTCCGCCGTACCTCGCGATCATCGCCTCCCTGGCCTCCCTGCTGTTCGGCTCCACCGGGCTCGCGGTCACCGTGCTCCTGGTCGCCTCGGTGCCGCTGGCCGGGTTCACCGCCTACTTCGCCTCCCGCCCGCTGGTCACCTCGCGCCTGCTGCGCGCCTGGGCGGCCATCGCGTACGCCTTCCTGCCCGCCGCCACCGGCGCCCTCGCGGGCGGCCGCATCGGCACCGCCGTCCTCGCGATCCTGCTGCCGCTGATCGCCCGCGCGGGCATCGCGGCCAGCGGCCTCACGCACTCCTCCGGAGCACGCGGCAGCTGGCGCGCCACCTGGGCGTACGCGCTGCTGCTGACCATCACCACCGCGTTCACGCCGATCATCTGGCCGATCGCCCTGGTCCTCGGCCTCGCCGTGCTCGCCGTGCGCCGCTCCGACCTGGTCGCCTCCGGCCTGCGGCTGCTGGCCCAGCTCGGCACCCCGCTGCTGGTCCTCGCCCCCTGGTCGCTGACCCTGCTGCCGTTCGGCTTCTTCAAGGAGGCCGGGCTGGAGTACGGCTCCTCGGCCGCCTCCGCCCTCGACCTGCTCGGCGCCAGCCCGGGCGGCCCCGGCACCGTCGACGGCCTGCTGCTCATCGGCGTCGTCCTGGCCGCGCTCGCCGCCCTGCTGCGCTCCGAGCGCCAGTCGGCGGTCCGCACCGCCTGGGCGGTCGCCCTGGTCGGCCTGGTCTTCGCGGTCCTGTCCAACAAGTCCACCTGGGCCGGCCCCGCGACCCTCGTCTACGGCATCGCGATCCTGGCCGCCGCCGCGCTCGGCGCCGACGGAGCACGCTCGCGGGTCGCCGAACAGAGCTTCGGCTGGCGCCAGCCGGTGGCCGCCCTGATCGCCTTCGCCGCCGCCGCGGGCCCGCTGCTGCTCGCCGCCGGCTGGATGATCGCGGGCGCCGACGGCCCGGTCGAGCGCCGCGACCCCACCCAGGTGCCCGCCTTCGTCGCCGAGGACAGCTCCACCACCGACCAGGTCCGCACCCTCGTCCTCGACAGCGACAGCACCGCGCGCGTGACCTACATGCTGGTACGCGGCTCCGGTGCCCGCATGGGCGACGCCGAGGTGGCCGCCGCCGACGGCGAGAACGCCAAGCTCGACAAGGTCGTCGCCAACCTGGTCGCCGGCTCCGGCGCCGACCAGGCCGACCAGCTCGGCGGGTTCGCGGTGCGCTACGTCCTGGTCCACAAGGGCGCGCCGCGCGACATCACGCGCGTGCTCGACGCCACCCCCGGCCTGTCCCGGCTCAGCCAGCAGGACGGCAGCGCCCTGTGGCGCGTCGACCAGCAGGTCTCCCGCGCGACCATCGTCTCCGCGAACGGCTCGGGCACCCCCGTCTCCGTCGCCGCGGGACCCGTCGACATCCACGCCACCGTCCCGGCCGGCGCCGACGGCCGGGTCCTGCGCCTGGCCGACTCGGCCGCCCCCGGCTGGACGGCCACCCTGGACGGCAAGCCGCTGACCCGCACCACCGTCGACGGCTGGGCCCAGGGCTTCGCACTCCCCTCCTCCGGCGGGAAGCTGGACGTCACCTACGACACCCCGTTCACCCACACTGCCTGGCTGTGGGCGCAGGGCGCGCTCGCCGTCGTCCTGGTCGTCCTCGCCCTGCCCGGCCGCCGCCGTGACGTCGACGACGACCTCCCCGAGGAGCAGCCGGTCCCCGCCCAGGCGACCGAGGGCGAGGGCCGCCGCGCCCGCCGCCTGCGCGCCCAGGCGGAGGCCGAGGAGGAGTTCCCGGAGTCCCAGGAGTACCAGGATTCCTCCGAGGCCCAGGAAGGCGCCGACTTCCCGCCGGCGGCTCCGCAGGAGGAGACCCCGGCCGCGGCCGTCCCGCACCAGCAGTCGTACGACGAGTGGGACCCGGCGTCCTACCCGCAGGCCGACGGCTACGCCACGGGCTACACCGACCCGTACCAGGGCGCCGAGGCCGGCACCGGCCAGTACCGGACCGGCGGCTACGACCAGCAGAGCTACGACCCCTACCAGACCGGCCAGTACGACCCGTACGCCTTCGGCGGTCAGCAGGGGCAGGCGGCGTACGACCCGACGTACCAGCAGGGCTACGACCCGGCCTACGACCCCGCCTATGACCCGGCCGCCCAGCAGCAGCGCGGCACCGGCGGCGAGCACCACGACGGGAGCCAGCAGTGAACCGCACCACCCTGTCCCTGCTCGCCGGTACCGCGGCCCTCGCGGCGGTCACCGGGTTCGCCGAGCTCAACGCACCGGCCACCGCCCCCGCGCACGCCGCCGAGGCGGCCGCCCAGCTGCCCGTGGAGCGCTCCACGCTGCTGTGCCCGGCGCCCAGCCTGTCCGACATCGCGGACACCTCGTACACGTCGTTCACGCCCGTCACGGAGGGCACCCCGAGCGACGGCAAGGCCGGGCTCCAGGCCGCCACCGAGCAGTCGGCGGACGGGACGGGGAACAGCGGCGGCAAGAAGAAGGCCGCCAAGCCCGTCCTGACCCCCAAGACGCCCGGCACGCCGGCCACCGGGGACACCTCCGGCGCCGACGGACCCGCCTACGTCGGCACCGCCGAGGGCAAGTACGCCTCCGGCTGGACGGTCCAGGAGACCACCGAGGTCGCCGCGGGCACCGGACGCGGCCTCCAGGGGGTCAACTGCACCGCGGCCGACACCGAGTTCTGGTTCCCCGGCGCCAGCACCGCCGCGAGCCGTACGGACTACGTCCACCTCACCAACCCCGACGACGGCGCCGCCGTGGTCGACATCGAGCTGTACGGCAAGGACGGCCAGCTCAAGTCCACGGTGGGGGAGGGCATCACGGTCCAGCCGCACGCCAGTGAGCCGGTCCTGCTCTCCACGCTCACCGACGAGCGCCAGACCGACCTGACCGTGCACGTGAGCGTGCGCAGCGGCCGGGTCGGCGCGAGCGTGCAGGCCCTGGACGCCAAGACCGGCGGCGACTGGCTGGCCGCCTCCGCCGACCCGGCGGGCAGCCTGGTGCTGCCGGGCATCCCCAAGGACGCCACCGACGTCCGGCTGATCGCCTTCACCACCGGCGACAACGACGCGGACCTGAAGGTGCGCCTCGCCTCCCCGGACGGCACGATCACCCCCGCCGGCAACGAGACGCTGCACGTGAAGTCCGGCATGACCACCGCGACCGACCTCGGCGACGTCACGCGCGGCGAGGCGGGCTCGCTGATCCTCACGCCCTCCGACCAGTCCGTGCCGGTGGTGGCCGCCCTGCGCGTCACCCGCGGCAAGGGCAGCAACCAGGAGACCGCGTACATCCCCGCGACCGCACCGGTCGGCACGCGCGCGACGTCCGCCGACAACAGCGGAAAGGGCACCACCCTCTCCCTGACCGCGCCCACCGCGACCGCCCAGGTCAAGGTCACGGCGTCGGCGGGCAGCGGCGGCGGCACGGCGGTGTCCAAGACGTTCACGATCAAGTCCGGCACCACCCAGAACATCGACGCCCCCGTCCCGTCCGGGCTGAAGGGCACCTACGCCCTGACCGTGGAGACGGTCTCCGGCGGTCCGGTCTACGGCGCCCGCACCCTGGCGGCGACCGAGGACGGTGTCCCGGGCTTCACGATCCAGACCCTTCCGGACGACCGCGGCACGGTGGCCGTACCGGAGGCGGACCAGGACGTGTCCGTGCTGCAGAAGTAGCCGGGCGGCGCGAGGCAGCCGGAGGGGGAGGGGGCTCAGTCCTCGCCGTAACGGGGATCGACCGTCTCCGGGGTGAGGCCGAGCAGCTCGGCGACCTGCTCCACGACGACCTCGTGCACCAGCGCGGCCCGCTCGTCGCGCCCCTTGGTGCGGATCTCGACCGGCCGGCGGTAGACGACCACCCGCGCCCGGCGTCCGTCGCGCGCGGGAATGACGCCGCCCAGCGGCACCGCCTCGTCGTCCCAGCTCTCGGTGTGCCGGTCCTGCAGCCGGGGCACTTCGAGCACCAGGAAGTCGATGTCGGCGAGCTGCGGCCAGCGCCGCTCCAGGCGCTCCACGGAGTCCTGCACCAGGTCCGCGAACACGTCGGCGCGGCTCGCGGCCAGCGGCACCTGGGGTGGTGCGATCGGTCCGCGCATGCCCCGACCGTGGCGATCGCGTCGACGGGGCCCGGGGGCGGCGGCACGGGGCGGTACACGGTTGTCCATCACTGGTGAAGCGTAGTCCTCGCGGGCTCCGGCCGCGCCGCTCCACGCACCGGCACCGGCCGGGACGGCATGTCGCAGGATGACCGTTCCGGCCAAGGTTGGGCTCGTTTCCGTATCTCCACGAGACCGGCGAACTCAAGGCAATTGACGGTGTTTGTACCGAGTCGTGACCGGATGCGGTGTCGGCCGTGACGCCGGGCGATCCCTTCCGCGCAGGTCGGAAGGGCGTGTCGGGAGGGGGTGTGGGGCGTTTCACAGTACGACACGGTGGAGTGACCTGGGGGAGAGTCGTCGCGGCCCGCTCAAGAGTGCGGTACCGTCCAACGTCGTGAGCCCTGTACGTCGCTGTTCGCGAACCGCCTGCGGCCGACCCGCCGTCGCGACGCTGACGTACGTCTACGCCGACTCGACCGCGGTCCTCGGCCCGCTCGCCACCTACGCCGAACCCCACTGCTACGACCTGTGCGCCGAGCACTCCGAGCGCCTCACCGCCCCGCGCGGCTGGGAGGTCGTCCGTCTCCTCGACGGCTCCGCTCCCGCGCGTCCGAGCGGGGACGACCTGGAAGCGCTGGCGAACGCGGTGCGCGAGGCGGCCCGCCCCCAGGAGCGGGCGGCCGAGGCGGGGGGCGGTCGCGGGGCGGACCCGATGGAGGTCGCCCGGCGCGGCCATCTGCGGGTGCTGCGGTCACCGGACAACTGACGGTGTGACGGGCGGCGGCCGACGTCTCGTAGGGGCCGTCGACGTCTCGCAGGGCCGTGTGGGGGGCCTCGCGGGGTTTCTCGTAGGGAGATGAATCGTTCCTTCATGCCCGCCCCTTGACGCACTCTTGTCGCGGACACGACCATTCCGGATAACCGTCGGCGGGAAAACGCTTTCCGCATGCCGGAATCCGGGGAGGCGCCCGTGTACGTCCAGGAACTGGAACCCGTCGCCGACTCGCTCGGCCTGTCCGCCCTCGTCGCCGCCCTGCCGCTGCTGATCGTCCTGGTCCTGCTCGGCGGGGTCCGCATGAAAGCTCATCTGGCAGGCCTGAGCGGCCTTCTCGCCGCCGTACTCGTCGCGAGGCTCGCCTACCGCATGCCGCTCGACCAGACCGTCTCCAGCGCCGTCCAGGGCGCCGCGTTCGGCCTGTTCCCCATCCTGTGGATCGTCGTCAACGCCCTGTGGGTGTACCGCATGACGGTCCGAACCCGCCACTTCGACGTCCTGCGCCGCTCGTTCGGGCGACTCTCCGACGACCCGCGCATCCAGGCCCTCGTGGTCGCCTTCTGCTTCGGCGCCCTCCTGGAGGCGCTGGCCGGCTTCGGCGCCCCGGTCGCGATCTGCTCGGTGATGCTCGTCGCCCTCGGCTTCGACCCGGTCCGCGCGGCCGTCGTCTCCCTGGTGGCCAACACCGCGCCGGTGGCCTTCGGCGCGATGGGCACCCCGGTGGTGACGCTCGCTCAGGTCACCGGTCTGCCCCTGGACTCGGTCGCCTCCGTCGTCGGCCGCCAGACCCCGCTCCTCGCCCTGGTGGTGCCCCTGGTGCTGGTCGGTCTGGTCGACGGCGCACGCGGGCTCCGCGAGACCTGGGTGCCGGCCCTGGTGTGCGGAGTCGCCTTCGCCGTCGCCCAGTTCGCCGCCTCCAACTACGTCTCCGCCCAACTCGCCGACGTCTGCGCCGCCCTGGCCGGTGCGGCCGCCCTGCTCGCCGTACCGCACGCGCGCGTGCCGGCGGCCGAGGAGGTCCGCGCGGCCGTTCTCACGGGCGCCCGCAGCGCGGACCTGGACGAGCACGACGAACGGCCCCGAGTCCTGCGCGCCTACGCCCCGTACGCCCTGATCATCGCGGTCTTCTCGATCGCCCAGATCCCGCCGGTCAAGGACTGGCTGGCCAAGGCGGACAGGGTCTACGACTGGCCCTTCCTGGACGTCGTCAACCCGAAGGGCGAACCGGTCGGAGGAAATCTCTTCACCTGGCCGGTCGTCTCCACGGGCGGCACGCTGGTCCTGTTCGCAGGCATCGCCACGGCGGCCGTCCTGCGCGTGCACGCGCGCGTGGCGGTCGCGGAATGGGCGGCGACCGTACGCGAGTTGCGGTTCGCGATCCTCACCGTGACGTCCGTCCTCGCCCTCGCCTACGTCATGAACCTCTCCGGACAGGCGGCGACGATCGGCCACTTCGTGGCGGCGGCAGGCGCGGGTCTGGCCTTCCTCTCTCCGGTCCTCGGCTGGTTCGGCGTCGCCGTCTCCGGCTCCGACACCTCGGCCAACGCGCTCTTCGGAGCCCTCCAGGTGAGCGCCGCCCACGAGTCGGGCCTCTCGCCGGAGCTCCTGGCGGCCGCCAACAGTTCCGGCGGCGTGCTCGGCAAGATGGTCTCCCCGCAGAACCTCACGATCGCCTGCGCGGCGGTGGGCCTGGCGGGCCGGGAGGGGGACCTGCTGCGCAGGGTGCTGCCGTGGAGCCTCGGACTGCTGCTGGTGATGTGCCTGATCGTGATGGCGCAGAGCGGACCGGTGCTGGGCTGGATGCTGCCGTGAGCCGAGCCGAGCCGAGCCGAGCCGGGGCGGGGCGAGCCGAGCCGGGCCGAGTCGGGGCGTGCCGAGTCGGGGCGTGCCGACTCCTACCGACCGACTCCTACCGACCTCTGACCCCTGCGATCGATCGTGATCGCCCGAGTGGGATCACCGCAGATCACAGCCAGGAGTCCGCGGCGCATGCGCCGGGGGATCCGGCGTCGGACCCTCACCCGGGCCAGGTAGTTTGGGGCGACCGAAAGTATTCCAGGAGGGTTGGCCTGTGGCCGCTGTAGCTGATCTGTCGCAGCTCGTGAAGGCGTACGACGTGCGCGGAGTGGTCCCGGACCAGTGGGACGAGGCGCTCGCCGAGTTGTTCGGCGCCGCGTTCGTCCAGGTGACCGGTGCTGCCGCGATCGTCGTCGGCCACGACATGCGGCCCTCCTCGCCCGGTCTGTCCCGCGCCTTCGCGCGTGGTGCGGCGGCCCGGGGCGTCGACGTCACCGAGATCGGCCTGTGCTCGACCGACCAGCTGTACTACGCCTCGGGTGCCCTCGGCCTGCCCGGCGCGATGTTCACGGCCTCGCACAACCCCGCGCAGTACAACGGCATCAAGATGTGCCGCGCGGGAGCAGCGCCGGTGGGCCAGGACACGGGCCTGGCGGAGATCCGGGAGCTGGCCGAGCGCTGGTTGCAGGAGGGCGCCCCCGAGCCGGCCGAGACCCCGGGAACCGTCACCACGCGCGAGACGTTGTCGGACTACGCGGCCCACCTGCGCTCACTCGTGGACCTGACCTCCATCCGCCCCCTGAAGGTCGTGGTCGACGCGGGCAACGGCATGGGCGGCCACACGGTCCCGACGGTCTTCGAGGGCCTGCCGCTGACCCTGGTCCCGATGTACTTCGAGCTGGACGGCACCTTCCCGAACCACGAGGCCAACCCGCTCGACCCCGCCAACATCGTGGACCTCCAGCAGCGCGTGCGCGCCGAGTCGGCGGACCTCGGTCTGGCCTTCGACGGCGACGCGGACCGCTGCTTCGTCGTGGACGAGCGCGGCGAGCCGGTCTCCCCCTCTGCGATCACGGCTCTCGTCGCCGCACGCGAGCTGGCCCGGAACGGCGGCAAGGGCACGGTCATCCACAACCTGATCACGTCCTGGACCGTCCCCGAGGTGGTCCGGGAGAACGGCGGCACCCCCGTCCGCACGCGTGTCGGCCACTCCTTCATCAAGGCCGAGATGGCGAGGTCCGGCGCGATCTTCGGCGGCGAGCACTCGGCCCACTACTACTTCAAGGACTTCTGGAACGCCGACACGGGCATGCTGGCGGCCCTGCACGTCCTCGCCGCCCTGGGCGGCCAGAACGGCCCCCTCTCCGCCCTCGTCGCCCAGTACGACCGCTACACCGGCTCCGGCGAGATCAACTCCACGGTCGCCGACCAGCAGGCCAGCCTCGCCGCGATCCGCGCGGCCTACGGCGACCGCGACGACGTCACCCTCGACGACCTCGACGGCCTCACCGTCACCGCCGCCGACTGGTGGTTCAACGTCCGCCCCTCCAACACGGAACCGCTGCTGCGCCTGAACGCGGAGGCCAGGGACGAGGCGACGGTGACGAAGATCCGTGACGAGGTACTGGCGATCATCAGGGCCTGACCCCACCCACTCGGTTCCACGCCGTCCGCCGACTCACCTCGGCGGACGGCCAGCCGTCACCCGTGGCCAGCCCAACCCACCCCACCGGCGGTAACCTGACCGCACGCGAACATTCGTCCCGAAGGGAACCCCCATGCCGCTCGAAGCCGGCCTCCTGGAGATCCTCGCCTGCCCGGCCTGCCACGCCACCCTCAAGGAGCAGGACCCCGAGCTGATCTGCACCGGCCAGGACTGCGGCCTGGCGTACCCCGTCCGCGACGGCATCCCGGTCCTCCTCGTCGACGAGGCCCGCCGCCCGGCGTAGGCACCGCAACCGCAGCGGCAGCGCCCCAAGAACAAGATCAGATCCAGGACCAGGACCCCGGCAACCGGAGGCCGCTCCATGCTCGACGAAACGCTGCTCGACACCCCGGAGGGCCTCGCCGAGGCCGACCGCCGAGGTCTGCTGCGCGGCGCAGCCGAGTCCGGCGCCCGCGTCCGGACGGCCGCCCGGCACGCCGCCGAGGCCGGTGTCCAGGAGCTGAAGCCGGACGGCCGCCCCCGCGCCGTCCTGATCGCGGGCCCCGGCGTCGCCGCCACCCACGCCGCCGACCTCCTCGGTACGCTGGCCGGCCCCGGCAGCCCCGTCACCCGTCTGGCCCCCACCGGCGTCGCCCCGGCCGCCGGCGCCCTGCGCTGGGAGCTCCCCGGCTGGGCCGGCTCCGTCGACCTGCTGCTGATCGCCACCCCGGACGGCACCGAACCCAGCCTCTCCCTCCTCGCCGACCAGGCCTACCGACGTGGCTGCTCGGTCGCCGCCGTCGCCCCCGCCGGCACCCCGCTCGCCGAGGCGGTGGCCGGTGCCCACGGCATGTTCATGCCGATGGCGACGGCGCCGTACGACCAGGGTGAGCCGCTCGCCGGCTCCTCACCGGGCGTTCTCTGGGCGCTGCTCACCCCGCTGCTCGCGCTCCTCGACCGCATCGGCCTGCTCACCGCCCCGCCGGACGCGCTGGAGAAGGTCGCCGACCGCCTCGACCACATCGCCGAGCGCTGCGGCCCGGCCATCGTGACCTACAGCAACCCGGCCAAGACCCTCGCCGCGGAACTCGCCGACGCGCTCCCGGTGGTCTGGACGGAGGGCGACTCGGCGGGCCCGGCCGGCCGCCGCTTCGCCGCCGCCCTCGCCGAACTGGCCGGCCGTCCCGCCCTGGTCGCCGAACTCCCCGAGGCGTTGGCCGCCCACACCGCCCTGCTCGCCGGGCGACTCGCCGCCAGCGCCGACCCCGACGACTTCTTCCGTGACCGCGTGGACGAGCCGCCCGCGCTGCACGCGCACGTGGTGCTGCTCCGCGACCGTCCCATCGGCGGTCTCACCGCCGCACCCGCCGCCCGCGACCTCGCCCTCAGCCACGACACCCCCATCAGCGAGCTGGAGCCCGAGGCGGGCGACGAGCTGGAGACCCTGGCGGAACTGATCGCCGTCACGGATTTCGCCGCCGTTTACCTGGCGCTCGCTTCGAGGGCCTGAGGTGGACACCGGCACCGGACCCGCCGTACGAAGGACGACCTGAGGGCCGTACCGAAGGCGAACCGGTGAGGGAACACACGGTGAACACAGCCGTCGTGCACCGTCGTGCGCCGTCGTACGACCCATAGGGCGCACCCTGTGTTCCATGCCCCCCCGCGCAACCCTGTCCGCCCCCGCCCGCAGAGAGAACCGGCAGAGAGACGTCATGGACTTCCTCGACAACACCATCCGCCCCTACGCCTGGGGTTCCCCGACCGCCATCCCGACGCTGCTCGGGGTCGAGCCGAGCGGTGAGCCGCAGGCGGAGATGTGGATGGGTGCGCACCCGGGCGCCCCCTCGCGCACCGCGCGCGGCACGCTCGTCGAGGTCATCGACGCGGACCCGAAGGCCGAACTGGGCGAGGAGGCCGTGGCCAAGTTCGGCCCGCGGCTGCCCTTCCTGCTCAAGATCCTCGCCGCCGGCGCCCCGCTCTCCCTCCAGGTGCACCCCAACCTCGAGCAGGCCAGGGAGGGGTACGAGGACGAGGAGCGGCGCGCCATCCCGGTCGACGCCCCGCACCGCAACTACAAGGACGCCAACCACAAGCCCGAACTGATCTGCGCGCTCACGGAGTTCGACGGCCTGTGCGGCTTCCGCGCCCCGGAGCAGGCGGCCGAACTCCTCGACGGCCTTGGCGTGGACTCCCTCAAGCCGTACGTCGACCTGCTGCGTGCCCGCCCCGAGGGCGCGGCCCTGCGCGAGGTGCTCACCGCGATCCTCAGCGCCGACCGCGAGGAGATGGCCCACACGGTCGCCGAGGCGACGGCCGCGTGCACCCGCCTCGGCGGCGACTACCTGCCCTACGCCGACATCGCCCACCACTACCCGGGTGACCCCGGTGTGATCGCCGCCATGCTCCTCAACCACGTCCGCCTGCAGCCCGGCGAGGCCCTCTTCCTCGGCGCCGGCATCCCGCACGCCTACCTCAACGGCCTCGGCGTCGAGATCATGGCCAACTCCGACAACGTCCTGCGCTGCGGCCTGACCCCCAAGCACGTCGACGTCCCCGAACTCCTGCGCATCGTCCGCTTCGAGGCGGGTGACGCCGGGGTGCTGCGTCCCGAGGCGGCCCCGGACGGCGAGGAGGTCTACGAGACGCCGATCGACGAGTTCCGGCTCTCCCGGTACGTCCTGCCGGAGGGCACCGCGGCCCATGACCTGACCCTGCCCACCCCGCAGATCCTGCTCTGCACGGCCGGTGCGGTACACGTCGGCGAGTACGACCTGGCCCCCGGCCGTTCGGTGTTCGTCCCGGCGGGTGAGAAGGCGGAGGTGTCGGGCGCGGGCACGGTGTTCCGCGCCACGGTGATCGTCTGAGAGGTCCCCGCCTCTCGCGGGGTCTGATTGTCCTACCGAGGGTGTGGATACCTGATGAGCCGCTCCCGGACAGGGCTGCAAGAATGACCCACCGGCAAAGCACGGGCAAAGACGAGCACCGGCAAGGGCGGGCACCCGCCCGGACGGCGTAGACGGACGACGGCGAGAACGAGAAGGGACACCGCGGACACATGAGCGCGTCAGGCGGCACCAGGGCGATCGTGGCGGCACTCGGCGCCAACCTCGCGATCGCGGCATCGAAGTTCGTGGCGTTCGCGTTCAGCGGCTCCTCGTCGATGCTCGCCGAGGGCGTCCACTCGCTCGCCGACTCCGGCAACCAGTTCCTGCTGCTCGTCGGCGGCAAGAAGGCCCAGCGCGAGGCGACCCCGCAACACCCCTTCGGCTACGGCCGCGAGCGGTACATCTACGCCTTCCTCGTCTCCATCGTGCTCTTCTCCGTCGGTGGCATGTTCGCCATCTACGAGGGCTACGAGAAGATCAGCCACCCGCACGAGGTCGAGCACTGGTACTGGCCGGTGGGCGTCCTCGTCTTCGCGGTCATCGCCGAGGGCTTCTCCTTCAAGACGGCCATCAAGGAGTCCAACGAACTGCGCGGCAAGCTGTCCTGGTCGCAGTTCATCCGCCGCGCCAAGGCCCCCGAGCTGCCCGTCGTCCTCCTCGAGGACTTCGGCGCGCTCATCGGCCTGGTCCTCGCCCTCGGCGGCGTCGGCCTCGCCGTGCTCACCGGCGACGGCGTCTGGGACGGCATCGGCACCGTCTGCATCGGTGTCCTGCTCGTCATGATCGCCCTCGTCCTGGCCGCCGAGACCAAGTCCCTCCTGCTGGGCGAGGCCGCCGGCGCCGAGGAGGTCAAGAAGATCGAGGCCGCGATCGTCGACGGCGACACCGTCACCGGCATCATCCACATGCGCACGCTCCACCTCGGCCCCGAGGAACTCCTCGTCGCCGCCAAGATCGCCGTCCAGCACGACGACACGGCCACCGAGGTCGCCAAGGCCATCAACGCCGCCGAGGCCCGCATCCGCACCGCGGTCCCCATCGCCCGCGTGATCTACCTGGAACCCGACATCTACAGCGAGGCAGAGGCCGCCAAGGGCCCCGACCCGGAAGCCACCCCCGGCGGCCCGACCCCCCACCCCGCCGACCACTGACCCCCTCGAACGGCGTGATCTGTTCGGAGGCGGACTGGGGACGACCCGCTCCTCCGGTGTAGCTTGGGACGGAGCCAGACGTCGCTGCTGATGGCGGTCGGGCGGTCCCAGACGGGCCGTCCGAGGGAGAGAGGGCCTCCGACGGACTGCGCTGCGCGCACGCGGGCATGCCTGTGTCCTCTTCTCGGGCACCCCTGTGTCCGCCGCCGCGCAGACCAGCCGTACCCACCCTCGACCCAACCCGAGGAGCAGCTCGCAATGACGACTGTCGACAACCGACAGGACTTCAAGGTCGCCGACCTCTCCCTGGCCGACTTCGGCCGCAAGGAGATCACCCTCGCCGAGCACGAGATGCCCGGCCTGATGGCGATCCGCAAGGAGTACGCCGAGACCCAGCCGCTGGCCGGCGCCCGCGTCACCGGCTCCCTGCACATGACCGTGCAGACCGCCGTCCTGATCGAGACCCTGGTCGCCCTGGGCGCGCAGGTCCGCTGGGCGTCCTGCAACATCTTCTCCACCCAGGACCACGCGGCCGCCGCCATCGCCGTCGGCCCGAACGGCACGCCCGACAACCCGCAGGGCATCCCGGTCTTCGCCTGGAAGGGCGAGACCCTGGAGGAGTACTGGTGGTGCACCGAGCAGGCGCTGACCTGGCCGGACAGTCCCACCGGCGGCCCCAACATGATCCTCGACGACGGCGGTGACGCCACCCTCCTCGTCCACAAGGGCGTCGAGTACGAGAAGGACGGCAAGGTCCCCTCGGTCGACACCGCCGAGTCCGACGAGCACCGCGTCATCCTCGAACTCCTGCACCGCACCATCACGGACGGCTCGCAGAAGTGGACCCAGCTGGCGTCCGAGATCCGCGGCGTGACCGAGGAGACCACGACCGGCGTCCACCGCCTGTACGAGATGCAGCGCGACGGCGTCCTCCTGTTCCCGGCGATCAACGTCAACGACGCCGTCACCAAGTCGAAGTTCGACAACAAGTACGGCTGCCGCCACTCCCTGATCGACGGCATCAACCGCGCCACCGACGTCCTGATCGGCGGCAAGACCGCGGTCGTCTGCGGCTACGGCGACGTGGGCAAGGGCTGCGCGGAGTCCCTGCGCGGACAGGGCGCCCGCGTGATCGTCACCGAGATCGACCCGATCTGCGCCCTCCAGGCCGCGATGGACGGCTACCAGGTCACGACCCTCGACGAGGTCATCGACAAGGCCGACATCTTCGTCACCACGACCGGCAACAAGGACATCATCATGGCCTCGGACATGGCCAAGATGAAGCACCAGGCCATCGTCGGCAACATCGGCCACTTCGACAACGAGATCGACATGGCCGGCCTCGCCAAGATCCCCGGCATCGTCAAGGACGAGGTCAAGCCGCAGGTCCACACCTGGAAGTTCCCCGACGGCAAGGTGATCATCGTCCTCTCCGAGGGCCGCCTGCTGAACCTGGGCAACGCCACCGGCCACCCCTCGTTCGTGATGTCCAACTCCTTCGCGGACCAGACCCTGGCCCAGATCGAGCTGTTCACCAAGCCCGACGAGTACCCGGTCGGCGTCTACACGCTGCCCAAGCACCTCGACGAGAAGGTCGCCCGCCTGCACCTGGACTCGCTCGGCGTGAAGCTGACGACGCTGCGCCCCGAGCAGGCCGCGTACATCGGCGTGAAGGTCGAGGGTCCGTACAAGTCGGACCACTACCGCTACTGAGTCCGAGCCCCGCCCACCGGGAAGCGCACCCGTGCTCCGACGCGCTCTCCCGGCGGCAGGTCCTCCGGTCCGCCGAGGCAGGCCCCCGCACCCCCGTGCCGGGGGCCTGCCCCTTTGGCCCGTCGACCGCCCGCGCGGCCGTACCGCAGGTCCGAGCGCCGGACCCACGACCCGTCAAGCCCCAGGACCCCCATGCCCCGCGGCCGCTATTCGCTCCACGATCCGCACGATCACACCCCCCTCGGCGAAGAACACTTCCAGTGCGCCCCCGGCCCCTCCGGCTGGCGTTATGTCTCCCAAGTGACCACCCCCTCCGGCGACCACAGCGGCTCGGTCGATCTCGCCCTCGACGACCTCGGCCGCCCCATCCGCCTGGAACTGCACGCCGGGGGCTGGCAGGTCCGTGGCGCCGCCCTCGACGGCGTCACCTGGGTCCGTACGGACCCCACCGGCACCCATGCCACCGAAGGCAATGTGCGCGCCCACGCCTTCACCGGCACGTCCCCCGCGTTCCTCGTCGCCACCGCGCGTCTCCTGCGTCTCACCCCTTCCGCCGCCGCGACCCGCGTACGCCTCGTGGCCTTCACGGACCCGGTCCTCGCCCCGCGCACCGTGGACCAGTCCTGGGCCCTGCTGAAAAGAGAAACACACGCCACTGACAACGGCCCTCTGACCGTGGACGAGTACCAGGTCACAGCCCTGGACACAGGAGAACAGCACCCTGTGCACCTCGCCGGCGACGTGGTCCTGGCAGCCCCCGGAATCGAGTTGGAGGACCTGCGGTCACCGCCGTCGTCCTTCATCGACCCCGAGGAGCGAGAGTGAGACCGAGCAGCAGGCCCCACGGGCCGGAGCGCGCCTAGGCCGGCGGCACGAACCCGGTGGCCGGCCGCTCGGCCGCCGCACGGGGAGGAGTCACGGGCGCAGCCGGCGGCCGAGTGACAGGTGCGGTGGGCATGGGTGCGGGTGCGGGGGCGGGCGGCGCACCGGGTACCGGAGGCGCGTACGCGCGGGGGACACCGGCGGACGGAGAAGCATGGTCGGCGAAGGCCCGCCGGGCCTCGCGGGCCTGCCGCTCCTGCACCACCGCCGCCAGATAGGCGGCCGGCGGAATGCCCGTGGGCGCCGGAGTGCCCGTCCGCGTCGCGAGATCCCCCGCGAGCTGCGCGGCCATCGCCCACGAGACCTGCGGATCGAGCTGCTGCATCCGCGTCAGGTACTGCCGGACGGCGAGCCACAGCGCGTCCGGAACGGCCGACAGGTCCAGCTCGGCGAAACGTCCCGCCAGCCAGGGCGGAGGCGGCGGAACGAAACGGGTCTGCCCGACGGGCACCCGCTCCCGCACGACCAGGGTCCCCGCGAACACGTCCCCGAGCCGCCGCCCACGTGCCGAGACCAGCGAAGCGATACACGCGACGACCCCGAACGTCATCAGAATCTCGACCACACCGAGCGCGCCCCGCACCAGAGCATGCCGGAACCGGATGGGTCCGCCGTCGTCCCGCACGACCCGCAGTCCGCACGCCATCTTCCCGAGCGAGCGCCCATGGCTCAGCGTCTCCACCGCGATCGGCGCACCGACCAGCACCAGCAGGAAGGCCGCGATCGTCAGGGCGATCTGGGCGGCGTCGTCTAGGGAGGCCGTGGCCGCCGCCAGGCCGATCGAGACACCGATGTACACGGTGAAGGTCACGATCAGGTCGAGCAGCACGGCAAGCGCCCTGCTGGGCAGCCTCGCGGGACGCAGTTCGAGCGCCACCGCCTCGCCCGTCACCAGCTCACTCACGCCCGCCGCCTTCCCCTGGTCTGCCCTGTACAGCGCAAGTCTGCCAAGCTGAGGGCGCATCGCGCCGCAGTACGACAAGCTGACAGCTGCGACATTGCTACGACAGGCAGTCGACGACCAGCCGAGGAGCAGGCAGACCCGATGGACCTCGACGTCTTCGTCTCCGCACACCGAGCCGAGTGGGACCGCCTCGACGCGCTCCTGCGCCGTCAGCGGCGCCTCAACGGAGCCGAGACGGACGAACTCGTCGCGCTCTACCAGCGCACCGCCACCCACCTCTCCCTGATCCAGTCCAGCGCTCCCGATCCGCAGCTCACCGGCCGCCTCAGTCAACTCGTGGCACGCGCGCGCAGCGCCGTGACGGGCACCCGCCGGGCCTCCTGGCGCGACGTCGCCCGCTTCCTCGGACAGGGATTCCCGGCCGCCGTCTACCGCTCCCGCCACTGGTGGGTGCCCACCGCGCTCATATCCACGGCCATCGCGATCGTCCTGGGCTGGTGGATCGGCACACACCCGGACGTGCAGTCGACCATCGCGGCCCCCAGCCAGCTCCGCGAGCTGACCCGCCCCGGCGGCGAGTACGAGACCTACTACTCCAGCCATCCCGCGGCTTCCTTCGCCGCGCAGGTGTGGACCAACAACGCAAGGGCCGCCGCGATGTGCCTGGTCCTGGGTGTCTTCCTCGGTCTCCCGGTCCTCTGGATCCTCTTCGAGAACATGCTGAACCTGGGCGTCGGCTTCGGCCTGATGTCCTCGGCCGGCCGCCTCGACACCTTCCTGGGCCTGGTCCTCCCACACGGGCTGCTGGAACTGACCGCGGTCTACGTGGCCGCCGGAACCGGACTCCGCCTCGGCTGGACCCTCATAGACCCGGGCCCACGCAGCCGCCGTACAGCCCTGGCCGAAGAGGGCCGCGCCGCCGTGGGCATGGCGATCGGCCTGGCTCTCGTCCTGTTCGTCTCCGGCGCCATCGAAGGCTTCGTCACCCCGTCCGGCCTGCCGACCTGGGCGCGCATAGGCATCGGAATAGCCGCTGAGCTGGCCTTCCTGGCCTACGTCTTCGTCATCGGCGGCCGTGCCGCTCGCGCCGGTGAGACAGGTGACCTCGAGGAGACCGAACGCAGCGCGCTCGTGCCGACGGCCGCCTGATGTGCGGAGACCTCCTGTGAGCTGCTACTCTCCTCTTCGCCCCGGAAGACCCGTTGACACGGGTGGGATGGGGAGGTAGATTCAAACAGTTGCCTAGAACTGGACAGGTTCGGGGCCGATCGTTAGAATCGATCTGCTTCACAACGGAGAGTTCTCTCCGAGACATTGAAGCCACTCCGATTTACTCAGAAATGAGTGGCCGGTCAGACCGGCCAAGAACTTCTGATAAAGTCGGACTCGCCGAAAGAGAGCCGGAAGGCAATCGATAAGGCAAAGGCCCTCCAGCGGCCACCGGAAATGAATTCCGACCGGAAACGGAACGGAAAACAGATCTGGTAAGGTTGGAAACACCGAAGGGAAGCCCGGAGGAAAGCCCGAGAGGGTGAGTACAAAGGAAGCGACCGTTCCTTGAGAACTCAACAGCGTGCCAAAAGTCAA
>NZ_JBIBAK010000020.1:0-262841 GCF_042899865.1 Streptomyces sp. NPDC013157
CCGAAGCGGGGGTCCGGGGGCGGCAGCCCCCGAAACGGGCGGTCGAAGGGGGCCCACCCCCTGGAAGGACGGGACGGGTAGGGGCGGCGGGGGCGGCCCCCCTACGACGCGAACAACCGCACCGCCCACCCCGCATGCCACTCCGCCCCGATCTCCATCAACGGCGCCGAAGCCGCAGGCAACCCCTCGACCCCCGCCCCCGCGACCACCCTCCGCGCCGCCTCCACCCCCCGGTCGACCACCAGCTCCATCTCCCCCGCCAACCGCGCCAGCACCCCCGTCGCCTCGAACGGATCCAGACTCAGCAACCGCACCACCGCCGTCACCGGCCCACTCACGCACTCGTACACCGCGCAGTACGCCGCGTCCTCCGCCGAAAGCCCCGCCGCCCTGGCCACCACCCCCAGCACCACCGGCTGATGAGCCCCCTTGGGGAACTCCCGTGCCAGGGCGTCGAGTTCAGCAGCCGGCCAGGCCACCCGCGCGGCCCGCAGCAGCTGCCGCCCGAGCCTGCGCGCCGCGCCCCGCAGCGCGGCCGACGGCGTCCGCGCGTCGGCCGCCGCGTCCAACTCCCCTACGTCCACGCCGAGTACCGCGGCCGCGGCGAACGCTCCGGCCACCAGCCCGGCCGTGTGCAGCCGCCCCCGGCAGTACTCCTCCAGGCTCGCGGCCCCGGTGATCCGCCCGGCCTTGACGGCCGCCTCCGCTCCGCCGGAGTGCGCATGCCCTCCGGCGGGAAAGCGGCCGTCGGCCAGTACCAGCAACGCCGCCCGTGACACCGCACCCACCAGCTCTCAGAAGAGGAAGTAACGTTGGGCCATGGGCAGTTCGGCGGCCGGTGTCGCCTCGACCAGCTCCCCGTCGATGTGCACGGCGAAGCTGTCGGGATCGACCCGGACCCGCGGACGCGCGTCGTTCTCCCGCATGTCCGCCTTGGTCACGCCACGGGTCGACTCGATGGCGACGAACCGCTTCCCGAGCTGCATCCGCTCCGGCAAGCCGTCCTCGATCGCCAACGGGGCGACGAAGTTGAAGGAGTTGGCGGCCGGCGCCCGTCCGATCGCCCCGTACATCGGGCGCGGCAGGATCGGCTGGGGCGTCGGGATCGACGCGTTGGCGTCGCCCATCTGCGCGTAGGCGATCTGCCCGCCCTTGAGGACGAGCTGTGGCTTGACCCCGAAGAACGCGGGCTCCCAGAGCACGAGGTCGGCGAGCTTCCCGCTCTCGACCGAGCCGATCTCGCGGGCCAGCCCCTGGGCGAGGGCCGGGTTGATCGTGTACTTGGCGACGTACCGCCGTACCCGGCGGTTGTCGGCCCGTCCGTCACCCGGCAGCGCGCCCCGCCGTCGCTTCATCACGTGCGCGGTCTGCCAGGTCCGCAGGATCACCTCGCCCACGCGTCCCATGGCCTGCGCGTCGGACGAGATGATCGAGATCGCGCCGAGGTCGTGGAGTATGTCCTCCGCGCCGATCGTCGACGGCCGGATCCGCGACTCGGCGAAGGCCAGGTCCTCCGGCACCGCCGGGTTGAGGTGGTGGCACACCATCAGCATGTCGAGGTGTTCCTCGGCGGTGTTCACCGTGTACGGGCGGGTCGGGTTGGTCGAGCTGGGCAGCACGTGCGGTTCGGAGACGACGGTCATGATGTCGGGGGCGTGCCCGCCGCCCGCGCCCTCGGTGTGGTAGGCGTGGATCCCGCGGCCGCCGATCGCGGCGAGCGTGTCCGCCACGAATCCCGCTTCGTTGAGCGTGTCCGTGTGGATGGCCACCTGGATGCCCGTCCGGTCGGCGACGGTCAGGGCCGCGTCGATGACGGCCGGGGTCGACCCCCAGTCCTCGTGCAGCTTCAGTCCCAGTGCCCCGCCCCGGATCTGGGAGAGCATCGCCTCGTGCGAGACGGTGTTGCCCTTGCCGAGGAAGCCGATGTTGAGCGGGTACTGCTCCATCGCCTCCAGCATCCGGGCGAGGTGCCACGGCCCGGGGGTGACGGTGGTCGCCTTCGAGCCCTCGGCGGGGCCGGTGCCACCGCCCACCAGCGTCGTGATGCCCGCCGCCAGCGCCTCGTCGGCGATCTGCGGGCAGATGAAGTGGACGTGGGCGTCCACGCCGCCCGCGGTGAGGATGCGGCCGTTCCCGGCGATGACCTCGGTCTCGGGGCCGATCACCAGGTCGGGGTGGACGCCGTCCATGGTGTCGGGGTTGCCGGCCTTGCCGATGCCGGTGATCCGGCCGTCGCGGATGCCGATGTCGGCCTTGACGATGCCCCAGTGGTCGATGATCACGGCACCGGTGATGATCGTGTCGGGGGTGCCGTCTGCGCGCGTGGCACGCGACTGGCCCATGGACTCGCGGATGACCTTGCCGCCGCCGAAGACCGCCTCGTCCCCGGCGAGTCCGGGGCCGCCGGAGCGGTCCTCCTCGATCTCGACGAGCAGGTCGGTGTCGGCGAGCCGGATCCGGTCGCCGGTGGTCGGCCCGAACAGGTCGGCGTAGGCGGCGCGGGAGATCTCAGGCATCGAGGGCACCTCCGGTCTCGCCGCGAAGCCCGGGGACCACCCGGGCGCCGGTGAGCGGGACGAGTTCGACGTCGACGGGGATGCCGGGCTCGAAGCGGACGGCGGTGCCGGCGGCGACATTGAGCCGCTTGCCGCGCGCCGCGTCCCGGTCGAACTCCAGACCGGGATTGGCCTCGGCGAAGTGGTAGTGGGAGCCGACCTGGACGGGCCGGTCGGCGGCGTTGAGGACGGTCATCCGGGTGACCTCACGGCCCGCATTGAATACGACAGGACCGTCGGCGAACAGCACCTCTCCGGGAATCATCGGCAGCCTGCCTCCTCAGACGATCGGGTCGTGGACGGTGACGAGCTTGGTGCCGTCCGGGAAGGTCGCCTCGACCTGGACGTCGTGGATCATCTCGGGGATGCCCTCCATGACGTCGTCCCTGGTGAGCAGCTTGCGCCCGGAGGCCATGAGTTCGGCGACGGTACGGCCGTCCCGCGCGCCTTCGAGGATGTGCGACGTGATGAGGGCGACCGCCTCGGGGTGGTTCAGCCGGAGCCCGCGGGCCCGGCGCTTCTCGGCCACGTCGGCCGCCACGTGGATCAGCAGCCTCTCTTGCTCGTGCGGGGTCAGTTGCACGTCCCACCTCACAGTCCTCGCTCCGGACCGTGCGGGGTCCGGTTGCCGCGGCCACCGCGACGGATTGGGCTCACGGACCCAATCCGGCTAGGAAAACCCCAGGTGGCGTGGATCGGCAGGCTAGTTCGCCGGAGTTTCGGCGACGTTAACCGGACCTTGATCACTTCATGACCGGCACATGAGCCTCACGGCGGGCGCGCAGGGGCGCATCTCACCGCGTCGAAGGCCGACCGCCGTCCCGCGACACCCGAACGGCCCTCACCCGAACGCTCCGGTGAGGGCCGACGGTCGTGGCGGCGACCCGGGGGCCGCTGGATCAGCTCCGCGACACGCGTCCTCACACGTGCCGGGCGCCCGGCTGAAAGTGCCACGATGCGCACTCATTCGTCCGCGGCCCCGTCGTGGCTGGTCGCGCCGTTCCTCCCCCAGCGCCCCTTCGGGGGCGTCGCTCGTTCAGGCGCCCGCGGCCCCCCTGTGCTCCGCCGCGATGCCGAAGCGGCCCCGCTCCGGGCGTACGGCGGCGGTCTCGCGGACCGGGGAGACGGAGCTGACCACGTGGTCCACGTGCTCCTCGGCGGGTTCCGGAAGCTCTTCGAGGCGTTCGAGGTCGGTGGCGGAGACGAGGGCGACCAGCGGCTTGCCGTGGCGCGTCACGACGACGCGCTCACCGCCGTACACCACCCTGTTGATCAGTTCGGCGAGCTCAGCCCTGGCTTGGGTCACCGGAATCTCGTAGGCCATGAACCCAGCTTACGGGGCACCCCGGACATCACATCTTGTTCGGCCACAGCGGAATCCTCACTCGATGATCTGTACGTCCTGTACATTTTCAACAGAGAGCCGGCTCCGGGCCGCCTCAGTCACGAGGAGGGGTACGCCATGACCCGACCGTCCGCCCGCTATGTCCTGCCCGAGTTCACGGAACGCACGACCGCGGGGCATCGCACCATGGATCCGTACTCGAAGCTGCTGGAGGAGCGGATCGTCTTCCTCGGCACGCCCGTCGACGAGGTCTCGGCCAACGACGTGATGGCGCAGCTCATGTACCTGGAGTACGCGGCTCCGGAGCGGGACATCTCGCTGTACATCAACTCCCCGGGCGGGTCCTACAGCGCGATGGCCGCGATCTACGACACGGTCCAGTACGTGACCTGCGAGGTCGAGACGGTCTGCCTCGGGCAGGCCGGGGCGTCGGCCGCCGTACTGCTGGCGGCCGGCACGCCGGGCAAGCGGTCCGTGCTGCCCGGCGCGCGCATCGTCCTCCAGCAGCCGTCGCTGCCGGAACCGGTACAGGGCCAGCCGAGTGATCTGGCCATCCAGGCCGAGGAGTTGGACCGGGTCCGGGCGATGCTCGAACGGATGCTCGTCCGGCACACCGGGCGCACGGCGGAACAGGTGCACCGGGATCTGGAGCGGGACCTGGTCCTGGACGCACCGCAAGCGCTGGCGTACGGGCTGGTGGACCGGGTGATGCCCACCCGCCGTCCCTCGCTCGGCCTGCCGGACGCGGGGTGAGCCGCCGATGCTGCCGCCGGAGCTTCCTCCGCTGCCCGCGCTGACCCGCGCCGAGGGCGAGCTGATCGACCGTTACCTGGACGTGGTGGATTGGCTGGGCCGGATCAATCCGGCGCAGAACGAGGACACCTACCGCGGGCTGCGCGCCGCGCAGGCGCTGGTGCGCGCGGCGTCCGAGCTGCGTGACGCGCTGGCCCTGATGCATCAGCGGGGCGAGACGGAGCTTCACGGGGACACGCTGGCACGGGCGTTGCGGGTGCTCGACGGCGAGCGCCGGACCGCTCGCGTCGTACTCCCGCCCGACTGCGTACGGTGACACCCGCCGGACTCCGGCCCCACGCGTCGACACGGCGAGTGGGCCGGAGTCGAAACGATCCAAAGGGGTTACCGCCGTCCGGCGGAGTGTGGCGTGGTTTTACCTGACCGCGAGGACCGCTCAAGTTGCCTGCGCGGGGGTGCCCGCGAGCGGCTTCCGCGCAGGTCCGGGGCTACGCAGGGCAGTTGACGGAGAATCGAACACAGGACTGTCCACCCGAACGGGTGGGTGGTGAGTAACCCCACAAATCCCCGATTCCGTTGGGATTTTCGGACACGAGTGAGTGAAGATCCCTGTCTGACGACAAGCCCCCGCCACAGCGGCGGGGCGGTCCGGGCGGACGCCGAGTCCTGCCGCCGCCCGGATTGACCCGTCGACAGAAGTGCATCGGCAGGAGTGGAGGACCCAAGCACGACGGGTCGCCGGCAAGGTCGCGCCATGACCGGGCCGAGCAGCCCTTGGGGTGAAGCCGTGGCAACACGGCCGGGCAACTTCGCCAGCCCGAATCCGACAGGTCATCCTTCACAGGCGGCTGACGAAGGGTTGCGCATGACTGCGCTCAATCGTGTTCCGTCGCTGATGGCCCGGGCCGGTACGGCCTCGGCACTGACCATCGCCGCCGTGGGCGGCTCGATCGTGATCCCGGGCGTCGCTTCCGATGCCTCGGCCGCCACGATGGCGACGAAGGCACTTCAGGTCGCCGCCTCGAAGAAGGGCGCGCCCTACAGGTGGGGTGCCACCGGACCGAACAGGTTCGACTGCTCCGGGCTGACGCTGTACTCGTTCAAGAAGGCGGGCAAGACCCTGCCGCGAACGGCGGCCCAGCAGTACAACAAGACCCGTCACATCTCGGCCGGCAACCGCAAGGCCGGGGACCTGGTCTTCTTCCACTCGGGTTCCAGCGTGTACCACGTCGGCATCTACGCCGGGAAGGGAAAGATCTGGCACGCCCCGAAGACCGGGGACGTGGTGAAGCTCCAGAAGATCTGGACGCGCAGCGTCTGGTACGGCCGGGTCAGCTGACCCCACCGTGAGCGGGCCGGCAGGAGCTCAGGGCTACGGCTCCTGCTGGCCGGCCGCGGTGGCGGTGCCGGCCGGGACCGTCCAGGGCAGTTCGATGGAGACGGTCTTGCCGCCCTCCCCGGTGGGGCGTACCCGGAGCTTGCCGCCGCACTCGGCGGTCAGCCAGCGGATGATGACCATGCCCCGCCCGTTGTCCTGCTGGACCGCGGCGGGGAGTCTCTTGGGGAAGCGCGGATGACTGTCCGTGACGCCGATGCGCAGCTGCTCGTCCCGGTCGAGCACGAGGTCCACCGTGAAGGTGGGTGACTGCCCGAAGGTGTGCTGCACGGCGTTGGTGGCGAGTTCGGAGACGATGAGGCGGACGGTGTCCGCGGTCTCCGTCTCCGGCGGCAGCCCCCACTCCGCGAGCGTGTCCAGCACATAGGAGCGGGCGGCGTAGACCGAGGCGGGATCGCTCGGCAGAGTGACGGATGCTTCCAGGTGGTCTGCCATGGCGACGTCGTCCCTTTCCTCGGGACCGGAGTCCGACACGGAGCGGATGGTTCGAGTACGGTCCCGGACTGGTGCTTCTTCGCCAGACTGCCATTACCGGGCCGGTCACGGGGAGCGATCCACCAAGATATGCATATATCTGTCGCTCGAAGCGGTGAACTCTGCGACCTCAGACCGTATTTGGGCGGCTCGGAAGGAGTAAGGAGTAGCCCATGCAGAACGGTCCCGCGGTGCGCCGCCGCAAACTGGGCGCCGAACTGCGCACTCTGCGCACCGGCGCCGGCCTCACGAGCGGTGAGGCCGCCCGTCTGGTGGGCTGGCATCAGTCGAAAGTGAGCCGGATCGAGACCGGCGCCAGCGGTGTGAAACCGGCCGATGTGCGGTTACTCCTGGACGCCTACGGCGTGGTCGAGGGGCAACTGCGCGAGTTGCTGCTGGTGTTGGCGGGGTCGGAGGACACGGCGGGACGGCACCACTGGTGGCACGCCTATCGGGGGGTCCTGCCGCCCGCCTACCGCGATTTCATCAGCCTGGAGTCGCAGGCAGGCGCGATGCGCACGCTGGAGACCCTGGTCGTGCCGGGGTTGCTGCAGACCCCCGAGTACGCGCGTGCGGTGACCCGGGCGGCCATGGACGGGCCCGACGACGAGGCCCTGGACACCCTGGTGGAGGTGCGTCTGGCCAGGCAGGACGTGCTGCACAACGATCCGCCGCTGGAGCTGAACGCGGTGCTGGACGAAGCGGTGCTACGGCGCGAGGTGGGTGGCCCGGGCGTGATGACGCGGCAGTTGACCCGGCTGGTGGAGGCAGCCCGGTTGCCCCAGGTACGGCTCCAGGTGCTGCCGTTCGCGGCCGGGGCGCATATCGGCATCACCGGACCTTTCGTAATCTTCTCATTTCCGAGCACTTCTGATCTGGACGTGGTTGTTATCGACCAGTTGACGAGTAGCCTCTACCTGGAGCGGAAAGAAGACCTCCAGGCCTACACGGAGGCCTTCGACACGCTCCGGATCCACGCCCTTTCCCCCGAGGACTCGTTGGATTACATCGCCGCAATAGCTGACGGCGCGTAAGGAGGCACCATGACTGCACTGCCTCGGAACGTACCTTCAAGTGCTGATCTGCACGGACTGCGGTGGCTGCGCAGCAGCTACAGCACCGGAGCGAACAACTGCGTGGAGACGGCACGGCCGCGCTCCGGCCCCTCGGCCGGACTGCTCGCCGTGCGCGACTCCAAGGTTCCGGCCGGACCCGCGCTGCTCTTCTCCCCCGAGAGCTGGGCGGGTTTCACTTCGGCGTTCGCCGGCTGATCAGCCCCAGAAGAGTCTGATCAGACACGAACGAAACGGATCAGACTCGTACCCCATCCATCCCCGACTCCGTATCCGCTCGCGAGCCAGGCCCGGCCGTGTCACGCCGACTCATGGTCGCGTCTTGCCGATCACATGTACAGCGCGTTCGATCTCGGCCCCGGAGAGGTCCGCACGGGCGGTCAGCCTGAGCCGTGAGATGCCGTCCGGCACCGACGGCGGACGGAAACAGCCCACGGCCAGGCCTGCCGTCCGGCAGTCGGCCGCCCACTGCACGGCCTGCTCCGGGGACGGGGCCCGCACGGAGACCACCGCGGCGTCCGGACGTACCGCTTCCAGACCCGCGGCGGTCAGCCGTGCGTGCAGTTCCGCGGCCACCTCGCGGGCCCGGGCCGCACGTCCGGGCTCGCGGCGCAGCAGCCGCAGGGCCGCCAGGGCCGCCCCCGCCGCGGCGGGGGCCAGGCCGGTGTCGAAGATGAAGGTCCGGGCCGCGTTGACGAGGTGGTCGATCACCCGGGCCGGGCCCAGCACGACCCCGCCCTGACTGCCCAGCGACTTCGACAGGGTCGCCGTGACCACCACGTCCTCGGCTCCGGAGAGCCCGGCCGCGTCCGGCGCGCCCCGCCCGCCGTCCCCGAGGACCCCGAGCCCGTGGGCGTCGTCGACGAGCAGCCCGGCACCGTGCTCCCGGCACGCCTCGGCCAGTGCGGCCAGCGGTGCCGCGTCCCCGTCCACGGAGAACACCGTGTCGGAGACGACCACGGCGGGGCCCTCGTGCGTCCCGAGGGCCTTGCGCACGCCGTCCGGGTCGGCGTGCCCGACGACCTGGGTGGCCCCCCGGGCCAGCCGACAGCCGTCGATCAGGGAGGCGTGGTTGAGGGCGTCGGAGACGATCAGGGAGCCGTGCGGGCCGAGCGTGGTGACGGCGGCGAGGTTCGCGGCATAGCCGGAGGAGAAGACCAGGGCGGCCTCGAACCCGCAGAATCCGGCCAGCTCCTGCTCCAGCTCGGTGTGGAGCTCCGTCGTGCCGGTCACCAGCCGGGAGCCGGTCGAGCCACCGCCCCAGGTCCGGGCCGCCGCGGCCGCGCCCTCGGCGACCTCCGGGTGGTGGGCGAGGCCCAGGTAGTCGTTGCTCGCGAGGTCCAGCAGCGGCGAGTCGGCGGGGCGGGGGCGCAGGGTCCGTACGAGTCCGGCGCGGCGGCGCTGTTCCGCCTGTTCGTCGATCCAGCCGAACGCCATGGCCCCTCCGGTGAATTTGTAGGCAGTGGACAGACCCTAGCGGGATCATCAGGCGCCCACTGTGTGGCAATACCCACACGTCGAACTGACAGGGTTGTGCAAACTCTCCTTGGCCCGGAGCAGCCTCGTAGTACAGGATCGGCTCTCATGGACCTGCTGAACACGCTGGTGGACAAGGGGCTTCGGCGCGAGCTGCCGACCCGCGAGGAAGCGCTCGCCGTACTGGCGACCTCCGACGACGACGTGCTCGATGTGGTGGCCGCGGCCGGCAAGGTGCGCCGCCACTGGTTCGGCCGGCGCGTGAAACTCAACTACCTGGTCAACCTCAAGTCGGGCCTGTGCCCGGAGGACTGCTCCTACTGCTCGCAGCGGCTGGGCTCCTCCACCGGGATCCTGAAGTACAGCTGGCTGAAACCCGACGAGGCGTCCAAGGCGGCCGCCGCGGGTCTGGCCGGGGGTGCCAAGCGGGTCTGTCTGGTGGCGAGCGGGCGCGGTCCGACCGACCGGGACGTCGACCGGGTCGCGGGCACCATCAAGGCCATCAAGGAGCAGAACGAGGGCGTCGAGGTGTGCGCCTGTCTCGGTCTGCTCTCCGACGGCCAGGCGGAGCGGCTGCGCGAGGCGGGCGCGGACGCCTACAACCACAACCTCAACACGTCCGAGGGGACGTACGGGGACATCACGACCACGCACACGTACGCCGACCGGGTGGACACGGTCAACAAGGCGCACGCGGCGGGTCTGTCGGCCTGTTCCGGTCTGATCGCCGGTATGGGCGAGAGTGACGAGGACCTGGTCGACGTCGTCTTCTCGCTGCGCGAGCTGGACCCGGACTCGGTGCCGGTCAACTTCCTGATCCCGGTCGAGGGCACCCCGCTGGCCAAGGAGTGGAACCTCACCCCGCAGCGCTGCCTGCGCATCCTGGCGATGGTGCGGTTCGTCTGCCCCGACGTGGAGGTGCGCATCGCGGGCGGCCGCGAGGTCCATCTGCGCACCATGCAGCCGCTGGCGCTGCACCTGGCCAACTCGATCTTCCTCGGCGACTACCTGACCACCGAGGGCCAGGCCGGCCAGGCCGACCTGGAGATGATCGCGGACGCCGGGTTCGTGGTGGAGGGCTCGGACGAGGTGACGCTGCCGCAGCACCGGGCCGAGGTCCGGGGCGGTGGCTGTGGATCGCACGGGGCCGAGGGTGCCGGGTGTGGGTCCCACCCGGAGGGCGGTTGCGGCTCGGTTTGCGGCTCCCACGAGGATGCGGCCGAGGCTGTGACCGTCCCCGCCGCCAACGAACCGCGCACCGACCTGGTCGCCGTCCGCCGCCGAGGGGCCGGAACGGATCTCGCGCCCAATGCCTGACCCCGGCCTGAGCGTCCCCGAGCTGCTGGAGCTCGACCGCCGGCACGTCTGGCACCCGTACGGTCCGATGCCCGGCCGGGCCGAACCGCTCGTCGTGGAGTCGGCGAACGGGGTCCGGCTGCGGCTCGCGGACGGCTCGGGCGAGCTGGTCGACGGCATGTCGTCGTGGTGGTCGGCGATCCACGGCTACAACCACCCGGTGCTCAACGAGGCGGCGCGCGACCAGCTCGGCCGGATGAGCCATGTGATGTTCGGCGGGCTCACCCACGAGCCCGCCGTCCGCCTGGCCAAGCTCCTGGTCGACATCTCGCCCGCCGGCCTGGAGCACGTCTTCCTCGCCGACTCGGGGTCGGTGTCGGTCGAGGTCGCGGTGAAGATGTGCCTGCAGTACTGGCGCTCCCTCGGCCGCCCCGCGAAGCAGCGCCTGCTGACCTGGCGCGGCGGCTACCACGGCGACACCTGGCAGCCCATGTCCGTCTGCGACCCCGAGGGCGGCATGCACGAGCTCTGGTCCGGGGTGCTGCCCCGCCAGGTGTTCGCCGACGCGCCGCCGGCGGAGTACGACGAGTCGTACGCCGAGCACCTGCGGTCCGCGATCGAGCGGCACGCGCACGAGCTGGCCGCGGTGATCGTGGAGCCGGTGGTGCAGGGCGCCGGCGGGATGCGGTTCCACTCCCCCGCCTACCTGCGGGTGCTGCGCGAGGCGTGCGACGCGCACGACGTGCTGCTGGTGTTCGACGAGATCGCGACCGGCTTCGGGCGCACCGGCGCGCTGTTCGCCGCCGACCACGCGGCCGTCACCCCGGACGTGATGTGCGTCGGCAAGGCACTGACCGGCGGTTACCTGACGATGGCGGCGACGCTGTGCACGCCCGCGGTGGCCGAGGGGATCTCGCGGGGCGAGGTGCCGGTGCTGGCGCACGGGCCGACGTTCATGGGCAACCCGCTCGCGGCCTCGGTCGCCTGCGCCTCGCTGGGGCTGCTGCTCGGCCAGGACTGGCTCGCGGAGGTCAAGCGGATCGAGGCCGGGCTGCGGGAGGGCCTGGCACCGGCCCGGGAGCTCCCCGGGGTCCGGGACGTCCGGGTCCTCGGAGCCGTCGGGGTCGTCCAACTCGACCACGACGTCGACATGAAGGCCGCCACGGCCGCCGCCGTGCGCGAGGGCGTCTGGCTGCGGCCGTTCCGCGACCTCGTGTACACGATGCCGCCGTACGTCACGGGCGACGCGGACGTGGCACGGATCGCGCGCGCGGTGTGCGCCGCCGCGCGGGAGGGATGAGCATGCCGATCCTGGTGATCACGGGGACGGGCACGGAGGTCGGCAAGACGGTCACCACGGCCGCGGTCGCCGCCGCCGCGCTCGCGGCCGGCCGCTCGGTGGCGGTCCTGAAGGCCGCGCAGACGGGGGTACGACCCGACGAGCGCGGGGACGCCGACGAGGTCGCGCGCCTCGCGGGTGCCGTGACGGCGGCCGAAGTGGCCAGGTTCCCCGAGCCGTTGGCGCCGGGCACGGCGGCCCGCAGGGCGGGGGTGCCCCCCGTGCGGCCGCAGGACGTGGCCGAGGCCGCCGCCAAGCTGGCCACCGAGCACGAACTGGTGCTGGTCGAGGGCGCGGGCGGCCTGCTCGTCCGGTTCGACGCGGCGGGCGGCACCCTGGCGGACGCGGCCCGGCTGCTGAACGCGCCGGTGCTGGTGGTGGCGTCGGCCGGGCTGGGCACGTTGAACACCACGGAGCTGACGGCCCGTGAACTACGCCGGAGTGAGCTGGAGTTGCTGGGTGTGGTGATCGGCAGCTGGCCGAACTCCCCCGATCTGGCCTCGCGGTGCAACGTCGCGGACCTGCCGGAGGTGGCCGGGGCACCCCTGCTGGGCGCGCTGCCTGCCGGCGCCGGAGCCCTCGCACCCGCCGACTTCCGTGCGGCGGCGCCGAATTGGCTGTCGGCCCGGCTGGACGGCACCTGGGACGCGGAGACGTTCCGGGGGCGGGAAGCGCCGTAGTGCCCCGGCAGGCCGTCGGCCGGGTGCGGCGCCATCGTGGCTGGTCGCGCAGTTCCCCGCGCCCCTGAAGGGGCGCTCCACCGGCGCCCCAGAAGGGGCGCGGAGAACTGCGTGACCAGCCCCCACACAGCCGCACCCGATCGACGGCTAGGACGGCTCGCCGAGCAGCCGTACCAGTTCGATCCGGGATCGGATGCCCAAGCGGGCGAAGACGCCCCGCAGATGGTGGTCGATGGTGCGGGGGCTGAGGTTGAGACGGTCCGCGATCTCGCGGTTCGTGGCGCCCTCGGCCGCCATCCGGGCGACCATCAGCTGCTGGGCGGTGAGTACGGCGGCCGGGTCGGGCGCACCGGTGGCAGGTGTCAACGCCGTACCCAGGGCGCGGAGTTCGACGCGGGCCTGGGCGGCGCAGTGCGGAGCGCCGAAGGACTCGAAGGCCTCCAGGGCGCTGTGCAGCCGGTCCCTGGCCTCGGTGCGCTGCCGCAGCCGGCGCAGCGCACCGCCGAACAGCAGCTCGGTGCGGGCGCGTTCGAAGTCGCGGGTGCCCCGGGCGTGCAGGTCCAGTGCGGCCCGGTAGTGCTGGACCGCCTCGGCGCCGGGCGCCAGCAGGGCCCGGCAGCGGGCGCTGAGCGCGAGGTCGTCGGGGCTGCGGACGGCGGTGGCCCAGCGGTGGTAGTCGGCGTGCGCTACGCGGGCGACCCGGGTGTCACCGGTGCGGACGGCGGCCTCGACGTAGTGCGGGGTGGCCAGGTGCCGGATGGCCCGGTGGCCGTGTCCGGGCCCGAAGCCGGCGAGGGCGCGCAGCCGGGCGGCCGCCGAAGGGAAGCGGCCGCCCGCCAGGTCGAGAAAGGCGAGCGCCCATTGGGCGAGGGCTGCGGGCAGGCCCAGTCCGTGGGTCAGGGCGTGCGCGCGGGCGGCCGCCGCGCGCTCGCGGCAGAGCGCCTCGTCGCCGGTGACGGCGGCGAACATGGCGAGCGCGGCCTGGAGGTGGCAGGCCCCGTTGTCCTGCCCGGTGGCGTGGGCCTGGCGCAGCGCCTCCTGGGCGGCGGCCTCGGCGGCGCGGGGGCGGCCGGACCAGAAGTCGGCGTAGGCGCGGAACTCCATGGCCTGGGCGACCGTCCCGGGGATGCCGCGCGCCCGGGCGGAGGCGGCGGCCCGGAGGGTGGCGGTGACGGTGCGGGTGTGGTCGCCGAGCATCAGCGCGGCGATGCCGGAGTGGATCAACCGGTCGGGGGCGCCGCCGGGCCCGCAGCGGCCCGCGGCGCCCTTGAGGAGGACACGGGCGTCGGCGTAGCGGCCTTCGACGGCGCAGGCGAGCGCGGCGAGGACGCCGGACGGCGGGAGGTCCAGCCACTGGGCGAGGACGTGCGCCTCGCGGCAGCGTCTGAGGTCGCCGGTGTAGACGGCGGCCTCGGTGGCGAGGGCGAGGAGTTCGACGGCATCAGCGGAACGTTCCTGCCGGACGGCGGCGGTGAGCAGGGCGTCGAAGGCCTCGGCGGCGTTGCCGGCCCTGAGGGCGAGGACGCCGTTGAGGGCGGAGTCGTCCGTACGGGCGGCGAGCCGTCTCGCCCGGTCAGGCTCTCCGGAGCGCCAAGCGTCGGCGGCGGCCAGGGCGAGCAGCCGGGCCTCCTCGACCGGGTCGGGGCAGAGGTCGGCGGCGCGCTCGGCGAGGGCGCGGGCCAGGGCGGGGCGCCCTTCGGAGCGGGCCCGGTCGGCGGCCGTGCGCAGTTCCGCCGCGAGCCGGGCGCTCGGGCCGAGGGCGGCGGCGCCCCGGTGCCAGGAGCGGCGGGTCGTCTCGCCCTTGCCGCCGAGCACCCGGGCGAGCAGCAGGTGGGCTGCGCGCCGGTCGGCCGGTGAGCCGGTCTCGTAGGCCGCGATCCGGGTCCAGGCATCGCGGAAGAACACCCCGCCGGCACTGGCGTGGGCGACCCCGGCAGCCTCTGCGGTCTCCAGTGGGCGGGTGTCGAGGCGGCCGGCGGTGACCGCCCGCAGGAAGGCGTGGGTGGCGACCGGGTACTGGTCGGCGGCGGCGAGCAGCAACAGCAGCCGGGTCTCGTCGGGCAGGGCGCGGATCTCCCGGCGCAGGGCGTGGAGCAACCCCGGTGCCAGTTCGGCCGGTTCGACCGGCAGCGGGTCGGTGCCGGCGGCCTGCCGTTCGGTGAGACGCGGCACGAGTTCGGCCACGGCGCGCTGGTCCTCGTATACGACTCGTGTCACCCGGACGCGGACACCCTCGGGAAGCCCCGAAGCCGGGCATGGCCCCGCGTCGGTCGGCTGCGGTGGCGAAGTGCGGTCAAGGTGTGGGGGATTCACCGGTATCACCACACCAACGACGTTACTGGCGAGTTAGTTGATTCGTAAAGACTGGCGACTTCACCGATGCGGCGCGCGTAGACCCGTCCCGACACTCCTGAACAACCCCACCCGTTTCAGGAGGCATCATGCAACGCGCCAAGCGTCGCATCGCAACCGCTCTGTCGGCGATAGCCGGTTCGCTCCTTCTGTCCCTCCCCCTGACCACCGGCACCGCGCAGGCGGCGAGCCACGTCCCGATCGTGTTCGTGCACGGTCTGAGCAGCGACTCCAGCAGCTGGAACGACTGGATCGCGGACTTCGAGGCGGACGGCTACTCGTCCTCCGAGCTGTACGCGATCTCGTACGACTGGACGAAGTCGAACGTCACCACGGCCTCGACGCTGTCGACGTACATCCAGTCCGTGCTCTCCAAGACCGGTGCCTCGAAGGTCGACCTGGTGGTGCACTCCATGGGTGCGCTCAACAGCCGCTACTACCTCAAGAACCTCGGCGGGACCTCGTACGTGGACCACTTCGTGTCGGTCGCCGGGGTGAACCACGGGACCAGCGTCGCCTCGCTGTGCGGGTGGCTGTACACCTCCTGCAAGGAGATGACGACCGGCAGCTCCTTCCTGACCGCCCTGAACTCCGGTGACGAGACGCCCGGCAGCGTCTCGTACGCGGCGTACTGGTCGGACTGCGACGCGGCGATCGACCCGGACACCTCGGCGGAGCTGAGCGGGGCGACCAACGTCGACGTCGGCTGCGTCTCGCACACCGACATGAACGACGACTACGGCGTCTACGAGCAGGTGCGCGACTTCATCGGCTGAGCCGTCCGCGGCAGCGGGGGTGCGACGGGCCGTAACGGGGGACAATCACCGTAGACCTGCTTCCGTCCGGAGGTCTGGAGACCCGAAGGTCTGGAGGTCGTCATGCGGCTGATGTCCGCCGGCGCCGGGACACCGGTGCGGGATCCCGTCCACCATCCGCTGTTCGCGCGTTTCTACGCCCGCTGCAGCGTCACCGCCGAGACCGGTCTCGGCATGGCGGCGATCCGGGAGCGGCTGCTCTCCGGACTGTCCGGGCGGGTGATCGAGGTCGGCGCGGGCAACGGGCTCAACTTCGCCCGGTACCCCGGTTCGGTCGCGGAGGTGGTGGCGATCGAACCGGAGCGCACCCTGCGGCAGTTGGCGGCGGAGGCCGCCGTGCGCGCCGACGTCCCGGTGGACGTGGTGCCGGGCGTGGCGGAGGCGCTGCCGGTGAAGAGCGAGGCCTTCGACGCGGCGGTGTTCTCGCTGGTGCTGTGCAGTGTCCGGGATGTGCAGCGGGCGCTCGCGGAGGTACGGCGGGTACTGCGGCCGGGCGGTGAGCTGCGGTTCTTCGAGCACGGCGCGGGCGGTGGCCCGGCGATGCGGTTCACCCAGCGTGCCCTGGACCGGACGGTGTGGCCGCTGCTGAGCGGTGGCTGCCATCTGTCCCGGGAGCCGGTCGCCGAGCTGCGCGCGGCCGGGTTCGAACTCGGCCCCTACCGCCGGGTGTTCCTGCCGGAGCACGGTCCGCGGCTGCCCTCCTCGTACTGCGCGCTGGGCGTCGCCCGCAAGCCCCCGGAAGCCTGAGCGCGGGCTCCGCCGGACCGGTCACAGGCTCCAGCGGCGCAGCTCCTCGGCGATGTCGGCGACGTTCGCCTCGCCGTTCTTGACCAGCCGGGCCAGGTCGCGGACCTGCTCGGGCGAGGTGACGACCTTGAGGCCGCTGGCGACCAGGTAGGCGTATGCGACCGAGGACGCGAACAGCGCGTTCGAGCGCTCCAGGGCCGGGACGTGGATCAGCAGCTGGAGCAGGGCGGCGGCGCGGGCCTGCGGGGTGTCGTAGACGGGGACGTCGAATATCTCGGCCCGGTGCCTGGCGACGGCCGCGATCAGCGCACCCCAGTCGGTGACCTGCGGATCACCGGGCGTCTTCTGTTCGGCGAGCATGAGGAGCCAGGCGAGGTCGATCGTCAGGTCGCTCAAGGGATCAGTGACGGCCTTCGGTCTTGTCAGACGTGTCGGTGGCCTGCGTCTCGCCGAACTCCTCGGCGAAGACGGACTCGTACTGCTTCATGAAATCGGCGGCGGCCTCGACGAACGTACGGCCGGCCTCACCCGTGTCCTGCATGACCAGCTCCTCTATGTAGCGGTTGACGCTCACACCGCGCGCGAGAGCGCGTTCCCGGGCCGCCTTGGCGGTGCCCTCGTCCACTCGCACGTTCAGCTGGGTCTTCGCCATATGTCGAAGCTAGCGCGGATGCGCTAGCAATGCCAGCGCGCATCGGAATCGAAAAGTGATATCGGCTGTGGGACGGCTCACACTACGCTCGACCCGGACAAAGAGGCCGGAAGAAGAGGTCGGACGACCGTCGTGTGCAACGGGGAGGCAGTCTTGTCCACAGCAGCTGCGGAGGCGCCCGCTGCCGACGGGGTCGCGGCCCGGGCCCGCGGACTGACCAAGGCGTACGGCGCGGGTGAGACGGCGGTGCTCGCACTCGACTCGGTGGACGTGGACATCGCGCGCGGCCGCTTCACCGCGGTCATGGGGCCGTCGGGCTCCGGCAAGTCCACGTTGATGCACTGTCTGGCGGGGCTGGACACCGTGTCGGCCGGTCAGGTCTGGCTCGGCGGTACCGAGATAACGGGCCTCAGGGAGCGCGAGCTGACGCGGCTGCGCCGGGACCGGATCGGTTTCATGTTCCAGTCGTTCAACCTGATCCCGACCCTGAACGCCGCCGAGAACATCACCCTGCCCATGGACATCGCGGGCAAGAAGCCCGACGGGAAGTGGCTGGACCAGGTCATCGACACGCTCGGGCTGCGGGACCGCCTCAAGCACCGGCCCGCCCAGCTCTCCGGCGGCCAGCAGCAGCGCGTGGCCTGCGCGCGGGCGCTGGCCTCCCGCCCGGAGCTGATCTTCGCCGACGAGCCGACCGGGAACCTGGACTCACGGGCGGGTCTCGAGGTGCTGGGCTTCCTGCGGGAGGCGGTCGACCAGCTCGGCCAGACGGTCGTCATGGTGACGCACGACCCGGGCGCGGCCGCCCACTCCGACCTGGTCCTCTTCCTCGCGGACGGCCGGATCGTGGACCGGATGGCGGGGCCGACGGCGGACGCCGTACTGGAACGGATGAAGCGTTTCGACGTGGGACGCGGGTCTTCGGGGCCCGAGGAGGACTGACCCGGTGCTCAAGGCAACCCTGCGCAGCTTCCTCGCGCACAAGGGACGGCTGATGCTGTCCGCGCTGGCCATCGTCCTGTCCGTGGCGTTCGTCGCGGGCAGCCTGATCTTCTCCGACACCGTCACCCGCACCTTCGACCGGCTGTTCGCCTCCACCTCCGCCGACGTGACGGTGGAGCCGAAGCAGGACCTCAAGTCGTCGCTGCCGACCGGTGCCGTCCAGACCGTGCCGGCCGCGCTGGCGGGCGAGGTGGCGAAGGTCGCCGGAGTCGCGGGCACCCACGCGGACGTCTCCGTGCAGAACATCGTGGTGGTCGACAGCCACAACAAGTCGGTCGGCCCGACCACCGGAGCCCCGACCATCGCCACGGACTGGTACCTCACCCACCGCAGCCCGGTGAAGCTCACCTCGGGCCACGCCCCGCAGGGCGCCGGCCAGGCGTTGCTCGACGCGGACACCGCCGACAAGAAGCACGTGCGCATCGGCGACACGCTGACCGTGCAGGCCCAGCCCGGCACCTTCCAGGTCGAGATCGTCGGCATCGCCACGTTCACCACCACCAACCCGGGCGCCGCCCTGGTCTTCCTCGACCCGGCCGTGGCCGCGAAGGAACTGCTGGGCGCCACCGGCCGGGCCACCAGCATCTCGGTGGACGCGGCGCGGGGGGTGACGGACGCCCAGCTCAAGAGCCGTGTCGGCGCGGCCATCGGGACCGGGACGTACGACCTGAAGACCGCCGACGAGCAGGCGAAGTCGTCGGCCGCGGACCTCGGCGGCTTCCTCGACGTCATCAAGTACGTGATGCTGGGATTCGCCGGGATCGCCACCCTGGTGGGCGTCTTCCTCATCGTCAACACCTTCTCCATGCTGATCGCCCAGCGCACCCGTGAACTGGGGCTGCTGCGCGCCCTGGGCGCCGACCGGCGGCAGGTGCGGCGGTCCGTGCTCACCGAGGCGGTGCTGCTCGGGCTGGTCGGCTCGACGCTCGGCCTGGGCGCCGGGGTCGGGCTGGCGTTCGGGCTGATCAAGCTGATGAGCGCGTTCGGGATGAACCTCAAGGCCACCGAGATGGTCATCGGCTGGGGCACGCCGGTCGCCGCGTACGTCGTGGGGGTCGGCGTCACCTTCGTCGCCGCGTATCTGCCCGCGCGGCGCGCGGCCACCGTGTCCCCGATGGCCGCACTCGCGGACGCCGAGATCGCCGGGATCGGCAAGCCGTTGAAGGTGCGGGCGATCGTGGGCACAGTCGTCGGTGCGAGCGGGGCGGCGGCCCTGGCCGGCTGCGCGGCGGCCACGAAGACCGCCTCCGCCGCCTCGCTGCTGGGCCTCGGCGTCGTCCTGACCCTGATCGCGACGGTCATCGCGGGCCCGCTGCTGGTCCGTCCGGTGATCCGGGTCCTGGGCGCGGCCTTCCCCGCCCTCTTCGGCTCGGTCGGCCGGATGAGCCAGCGCAACGCCCTGCGCAACCCGCGCCGTACCGGCGCCACCGCCGCCGCGCTGATGGTGGGGCTCGCCCTGGTCGGCGGGATGTCGGTGGCCAGCGCCTCCATGTCCAAGTCCTTCGACCAGCAGATCGACAAGACGCTGGGCGCCGACTTCGTCGTCCAGAACAGCAACTTCCTGCCGTTCACCCAGGAGATCACCGACAAGGTACGCGGTACGGAGGGCGTGGGGCTCGTCGTACGGCAGCGGTTCGCGCCGGTGGCGGTGCGGCTGCCGGACGGCAAGCGGGTCACCACGACGGCCGCCGGGTACGACTCCCAGGTCGACGAGGTCGCCCATGTCGCCTACAAGGGCGGCGACACCGCGGCCGCGCTGGCCGCGGGAAGCCTCGGCATGGACGTCACCTTCGCCGAGGACCACAAGGTGCGCCTCGGCAGTGTGCTCCCGGTCGAGTTCCAGGGCGGGAAGCGGGCCGAGATGAAGGTGGGCGCGCTCACCGACCAGGACAGCGGCAGCGGCTTCGGCACGCAGGGCGGGCTGTTCTTCGGCATCGCCACCGTGGAGAAGTACGTCCCCGGCGGCCAGGACTCGTCGCTGTACGTCAACCGTGCCCCGGGCACCAGCGCCGACCAGTTGCGCTCGCGGCTGGAGAAGACGCTGGCGCCGTACCCGCAGGTGCAGGTCCGCGACCAGGCCGACTACAAGAAACTGGTGCACGACCAGATCGCCGTGCTGCTCTACCTCGTGTACGCGCTGCTCGGGCTCGCGATCGTGATCGCGGTGCTCGGGGTGGTCAACACCCTGGCCCTGTCGGTCGTGGAGCGCACCCGGGAGATCGGGCTGCTGCGCGCGATCGGGCTGGCCCGGCGGCAGCTGCGCCGGATGATCCGGCTGGAATCGGTGGTGATCGCGGTGTTCGGCGCCGTGCTGGGGCTCGCGCTCGGCCTGGTGTGGGGTGTGTGCACCCAGCAGGTCCTGGCTCTCCAGGGCATGAAGGCCCTCGCCGTCCCGTGGGGCACGATCGTCGCGGTCGTGATCGGCTCGGCCGTGGTGGGCATCGTGGCCGCGCTGCTGCCGGCGTTGCGCGCATCGCGCATGAACGTGCTGGCGGCGATCGCGCACGAATGACTCAGGTCACCGCAAGCGTGGTTGAAGTCGCCCACTGCTGAGGAGAGTTGATGCTGATGCCACGCCCGTTCCGCTTCGGGGTCAACCTGCTCACGCCCGCCTCGGCCGGCGAATGGCGCGCCAAGTGCAGGCGTGCCGAGGAACTCGGGTACGACGTCGTCCTCGTCCCCGACCACCTCGGCATGCCGGCCCCCTTCCCGGCGCTGGTCGCGGCGGCCGAGGCGACCGTACGGCCGCGGCTCGGCACGTTCGTGCTCAACGCGGGCTTCTGGAACCCCGTGCTGCTGGCCCGTGAGGTGGCGACGACCGCCGACCTCACCGACGGCCGTCTCGAACTCGGGCTCGGCACCGGCTACGTGCAGGCGGAGCACGACCGGGCCGGGCTGCCGTTCGGCTCGCCGCGTGAGCGGGTGGACCATCTGCGGCGCACGGTCGAGGAGTTGCTGAAGTCGGACGGGGCCGGGGTGCCGCTGCTGATCGGCGGCAACGGCGACCGGATGCTGCGCCTGACGGCCGAGCACGCGGACGTCGCGGCCTTCGCCGGGGCCCGCCTGGTGCCGGGGAACACGGAGGGCCGTCTGGATCCGGTCACGGCCGGGGAACTCGACGAACGGGTGGCCCGCTACGAGGAGCTGGCGGCGAACCGGGCCGAGGCCGCCGAACGGAACCTGCTCATCCAGATCGTGGCGGTCACCGACGACCCGGCGGCCGCGCTCGGTCCGCTGCTGGAGCGGCGCCCCGAGCTGACCCTGGAGCAGGCCCTCGCCCTGCCCACGATCCTCGTCGGCACGCTGGAGGAGGTCGCCGGGCGGGTGCGGGGGCTGCGCGACCGGTACGGGTTCTCGTATCTGACCGTCCTGGAGCCGTCCATGGAAGCCTTCGCCCCGGTGCTCACGGAGCTGTCCGCATAGTGGAAATGCCCGGTGGGCATTGGCGGTCGTGATGGGATCGCCGCATGACCGACCTGCGCATACGGGCCGCCGGGCCCGCCGACCTGGACCCCGTGCTCGCCTTCTGGAAGACGGCGGCCGAGGGCACCAGCATCAGCGACGACCGTGGCGGCGTGGACCGCCTCCTCGCCACCGACCCCGGGGCCCTGCTCCTCGCCGAACTGGACGGTGCACTCGTCGGCACGGTGATCGCGGGCTTCGACGGCTGGCGCTGTCATCTCTACCGGCTGGCCGTGCATCCGCAGCGGCGTCGCCGGGGCATCGGCTCGGCCCTGCTGACCGCTGCCGAGGAACGCTTCGCACGGCTGGGCGGGCGGCGTGCGGACGCGATGGTCCTGGTGCGCAACGAGACCGCGCACCATGCCTGGCGGGCCGCGGGGTATGAGCCCCAGGAGCAGTGGCGGCGATGGGTGAAGCCGGTCGTGGACGGCGACCACTGAGACTACTTTGCCGATCCTTTACTATTGGGGGAGTCGCCGTTCCTCGATGAAAGGTGTGTGAGCGTCCCCCCATGGGCGAGCCTCCCAGTCCTGTCCGTCGGCAATGCCGCGCGGTCCCGACCGCCCTGTCCGACCATGGGACGGAGGTGACCCGATGACCGAAGTGCTCCTCCTGCTGGTGGCGATCCTGCTGTCGCTCGCCTGCGGTGCCTTCGTCGCGGCCGAGTTCTCGCTGACCACGGTCGAGCGCGGCGAGCTGGAGCGTGCCGTGCAGCGCGGCGAGCGCGGGGCGGCAGGTGCCCTCAAGGCCGTACGGAACCTGACGTTCCAGCTGTCGGGGGCACAGCTCGGCATCACGGTCACCAACCTGGTGGTCGGCATGCTCGCCGAACCCTCGATCGCCAAGCTGCTGGCCGGCCCGCTGGAGGCGGTCGGCATCGGGGCGTCGGCGGCGAGCTCGCTCGCGCTGGTGATCGGCACCGCGCTGTCCACGGTGTTCCTGATGGTCGTCGGCGAGCTGGTGCCCAAGAACTGGGCGATCTCCTCGCCGCTGGCCGTGGCCAAGCGGGTGGGCAACGCCCAGCGCTGGTTCAGCGGGGCCTTCCGGCCGTTCATCACGCATCTGAACAACACGGCGAACCGCCTCGTACGGCGTCTGGGCATCGAGCCCGCCGAGGAGCTGGCCTCCGCCCGCGGGCCCCAGGAGCTGGCCGCGCTGGCCCGGCACTCCGCCAAGCAGGGCGCGCTGGAGCCGGACACCGCCGAGCTGTTCGTGCGCACGCTCAACCTCGCCGATCTCACCGCCGAGAACGTGATGACCCCGCGCGTCCAGGTCGTCGCCCTGGAGGTCCGGGCGACCTGCGAGGACGTGGCGAACGCGACCCGGGCGACCGGCCTGTCCCGCTTCCCGGTCTACCGGGACAGCCTGGACTCGGTGGTCGGCACCGCCCACATCAAGGACGTCCTGGCCATGCCCGCCGAGGAGCGGGCCCGGGTCCGGGTCGCCCAGATGATGCGCGAGCCGCTGCTGGTCCCCGAGTCCCTCACCGTCGACCGTCTCCTGGACCGCCTCGGCGGCCGGCGCACCATGGCCGTCGTCATCGACGAGTACGGCGGTACGGCCGGGGTCGCCACCCTGGAGGACATCGTCGAGGAGGTCGTCGGCGAGGTTCGCGACGAGCACGACCCGCACGAGACGCCCGATCTGGCCCCCGCAGGCGCCGACACGGCGGGCCGCGCGCTCTACTCGGCGGACGGTGCGGCCCGTATGGACCAGCTCGCGCGCGTGGGGCTCCGGGTGCCCGAGGGGCCGTACGAGACGCTGGCCGGGCTGGTCGCGGCCGAGCTGGGCCGGATACCGGAGACCGGGGACAGCGTCGAGGTCGCCGGGTGGCGGCTCGACGTGGTGGACGCGTCGGGGAGGCGGGCGGCCCGGGTGCTGCTGCACGCGCCGCTCGACGACGAGACGGGGCAGGAGGGGCGGCGGTGACCGCCGTACAGCTGCTGATCGGTTTCGCGACGCTGGTCGTGAACGCCTTCTTCGTGGGCGCCGAGTTCGCGCTGATCTCCGTGCGCCGCTCCCAGATCGAGCCGCACGCGGAGGCGGGCGACCGGCGGGCCAGGAGCGTGCTGTGGGGCTTGGAGCACGTGTCCGCACTCCTGGCCGCCGCCCAGCTCGGCATCACGCTGTGCACGCTGGTGCTGGGCGTGGTCGCGGAGCCGGCGATCGCGCATCTCCTGGAGCCGGTGTTCCACGCGGTCGGCGTGCCCACGAGCGCGGGCCATGTCGTGTCCTTCGTGATCGCTCTGTCCCTCGCGACCTACCTGCACATGCTGCTGGGCGAGATGGTGCCGAAGAACGTGGCGCTGGCCGAGCCGGTGCGCAGCGCGCTGCTCCTCGGCCCTCCCCTGGTCGCCCTGTCCCGGGCGTTGCGCCCGGTGATCTTCACGATCAACGCCTTCGCGAACGGCCTGCTCAAGCTGCTCCGGGTGGAGACCAGGGACGAGGTCTCGGCGACCTTCACGGACACCGAGCTCGCCGAGATCGTCAAGGACGCCAGCGAGGCGGGCCTGATCGACGACCGGGCGCAGGAGCGGCTGCACGACGCCCTGGAGCTGGGCCGCAGGCCGGTGCGGGACGTGGTGGTGCCGCTGGAACGCGTCGTCTACGCGCGCGTGGGCGTCACCCCGGAGGAGCTGGAGCGGCTGTCGGCGGAGTCGGGCTTCTCCCGGTTCCCGGTGGTGGACGAGGGGCGGCGGATCGTCGGCTATCTGCACGTCAAGGACGCGCTGGACGCCTCGCCCCACGACGAGGCGTTCCGGCTGCGGGACATGCGGCCGATCGCGCGGGTGCGGGAGAGCACACCGCTGGACGACGTGCTCACCGCGATGCGCGGCACCCGCACCCACCTGGCGGGCGTCCTCGGCGACGACGGACGGATGGCCGGGCTGGTGACCATGGAGGACGTGCTGCGGGAGCTGTTCGGGCAGCACGCGTAGGCCTCACCGGAGCAGGAGTCCTCGTCGGAGGGAGTGACCGACCGACGGGTATGCGCCCCGGGATACCATTTCTGTCGCCATGCAGAAGAACCCGGTGCTTCCCGCACACTCCAGTCTGGTCGCGATCGGCGACTCCTTCACCGAGGGCATGTCGGACCTGCGGTCCGACGGCTCCTACCGGGGCTGGGCGGACGTCCTCGCCGCCCGGATGGCCGCCCGCACCCCCGGCTTCCGCTACGCCAACCTCGCGGTGCGCGGCAAGCTGATCGGGCAGATCGTCGAGGAGCAGGTGGACAGGGCGGTCGCGATGCGGCCCGACGTGATCACCCTGGTCGGCGGCCTCAACGACACGCTGCGCCCCAAGTGCGACATGGTCCGGGTCCAGGACCTGCTCACCGAGGCGGTGGAGCGGCTGGCGCCGGCCTGCGACCAGCTGGTGCTGATGCGCAGCCCCGGCCGCCAGGGCCCGGTCCTGGAGCGGTTCCGGCCGCGCATGGAGGAGCTGTTCGGCGTCGTCGACGCACTGGCCGAGCGGCACGGTGCCCTGGTCGTCGACCTGTACGGCGCGCCCTCGCTGGCCGACCCCCGGATGTGGGACGTGGACCGGCTGCACCTGACGGCCGAGGGGCACCGCAGAGTCGCCGAGGCGGTCTGGCAGACCCTCGGCTACGACCCCGAGGACACCGAGTGGCGCACACCGATCCCGGCCACGGCGCCGCCCGGCTGGGTCGCGCGCCGGGTCGCGGACGCCCGCTTCACCAGGCAGCACCTGCTGCCGTGGATAGGCCGCCGGCTGACCGGCCGCTCCTCGGGCGACGGCCGCGCGCCGAAGCGGCCGGAACTGCTGCCGTACGAGGCGTGAGGCCGCTCCCGTGCCCACCCGGGTGATCAATGTCAGGGGCCGGATCCACGAGTTCGGCCCCCGGCTGGAACGCGCCCCCGCGGACGTCGTCTACGTGGGCCGCCGCTGGACCATGGGCGGCTGGGACCTGCCCCGGCACCCCCTGTACAACCCCTTCGCGTACGACACCCCGAGGATGAAGCGGGACGGCACCCGGGCCGAGGTGATGGCGATGTACCGGGTGTACCTGCTGGAGCGGCCCGAGCTGCTGGAGCTGGTGGCCGGACTGCGCGGGCAGACCCTGGCCTGCTGGTGCGCGCCGGAGCCGTGCCACGCGGACGTGCTGGCGGAGCTGGCCGGCGTCCCGGAGCGGTGACGCGGCTCTCGTACGTTCACACGAGCGAGCCCGCGACGCTGGCCTGCAGGAATCGCCAGTAGAATCCGTACACGTGACTTCAGCCGCGCCCGCCAAGCCCCGCATTCCGAACGTCCTCGCCGGACGCTACGCCTCCGCCGAGCTCGCCACGCTCTGGTCGCCCGAGCAGAAGGTGAAGCTGGAGCGGCAGCTCTGGCTCGCCGTGCTGCGGGCCCAGAAGGACCTCGGGATCGAGGTGCCTGATGCCGCGATCGCCGACTACGAGCGGGTTCTCGACACCGTCGACCTGGCCTCCATCGCCGAGCGCGAGAAGGTCACCCGGCACGACGTGAAGGCGCGGATCGAGGAGTTCAACGCCCTCGCCGGGCACGAGCACGTGCACAAGGGCATGACGTCCCGGGACCTGACGGAGAACGTCGAGCAGCTCCAGATCCGGCTCTCGCTCGAGCTGATGCGGGACCGTACGACGGCCGTCCTGGCCCGCCTGGGCAGGCTGGCCGGCGAGTACGCCGAGCTGGTCATGGCCGGCCGCTCGCACAACGTGGCCGCACAGGCCACCACCCTCGGCAAGCGTTTCGCGACCGCCGCCGACGAGCTGCTGGTGGCGTACGGCCGCGTCGAGGAGCTCCTCGGCCGTTACCCGCTGCGCGGCATCAAGGGCCCGGTGGGCACGGCCCAGGACATGCTGGACCTGCTGGGCGGCGACGCGGCCAAGCTGGCCGAGCTGGAGGACCGGATCGCGGGGCACCTCGGCTTCTCGCAGGCGTTCACCTCGGTCGGCCAGGTGTACCCGCGCTCGCTGGACTACGAGGTCGTGACCGCGCTCGTCCAGCTGGCCGCCGCCCCGTCCTCCCTCGCCAAGACGATCCGGCTGATGGCCGGGCACGAGCTGGTGACCGAGGGCTTCAAGCCCGGCCAGGTCGGCTCCTCGGCGATGCCGCACAAGATGAACACGCGGTCCTGCGAGCGCGTCAACGGCCTCATGGTGATCCTGCGCGGTTACGCCTCGATGACCGGCGAGCTGGCGGGCGACCAGTGGAACGAGGGCGACGTGTCCTGCTCGGTGGTGCGCCGGGTGGCCCTGCCGGACGCCTTCTTCGCGCTCGACGGTCTGCTGGAGACGTTCCTGACGGTCCTCGACGAGTTCGGCGCCTTCCCGGCCGTCATCGCCCGGGAACTGGACCGCTACCTGCCCTTCCTGGCCACCACCAAGGTGCTGATGGGCGCGGTGCGCGCGGGTGTCGGCCGTGAGGTCGCCCACGAGGCGATCAAGGAGAACGCCGTCGCCACTGCGCTCGCGATGCGCGAGCAGGGTGCCGAGCGCAACGACCTGCTCGACAAGCTCGCCGCCGACGAACGGCTGCCGCTGGACCGTGGGCAGCTCGCCGCCCTGATGGCCGACAAGCTGTCCTTCACGGGCGCGGCCGCCGCCCAGGTCGGTGTCGTCGTCGGCCGGATCGAGGAGATCGTCAAGCAGCACCCCGAGGCCGCCGGATACACCCCCGGAGCGATCCTCTGACCGGCCCTTCCCCCCGCTTCACCGCGGCGGAACTGGAGGCCGCCCGCGACCGTCTCGTCCCCGACGTGCTCGCGGACGGCCTCCACGTCCTGTTCTGCGGGATCAACCCCGGCCTGATGACGGCGGCCACCGGTCACCACTTCGCCCGGCCCGGCAACCGCTTCTGGCCGGTCCTGCACCTGTCCGGCTTCACCCCGAGGCTGCTGAAGCCCGCGGAACAGGGCGAGTTGCTGTCGTACGGGCTGGGCATCACGAACGTGGTGGCGCGGGCGACCGCGCGGGCCGACGAGCTGACGGCCGAGGAGTACGCCGAGGGCGGGCGCCTGCTGACGGCCAAGGTGACGCGGGTCCGGCCGAGGTGGCTGGCGGTGGTGGGCGTCACGGCCTACCGGGCCGCCTTCGCCGACCGCGGGGCCCAAGTCGGTCCGCAGGAGCGGACGATCGGGGACACGCGCGTGTGGGTGCTGCCGAACCCCAGCGGGCTGAACGCGCACTGGACGGCGGCGACGATGGCGGAGGAGTTCGGGCGGCTGCGGGTGGCGGCGGAGGACTAGCCTCAAGGCCGCGAAGTTACTCACCGGGGCGCCGGCCGGCTTACCGGTAGCCACGCCGACGGCGAGCGCGCCGGCCGAGCCGCCCTGGCCGAGCCGACGACGCCGGTGGCGTGTGCGGTGACGGATGGTGAAGAGGTGTCGTACCTGTTCACCATCCGTCACCCGTGTCCGCCTTCGGTCAGACCGCGTGCGTCTCACTGCCGTCGAGCAGACCGTGGCCGCCAGGGGCTGTGCTGAGGGCCGTGCCCTCGTCGATGATCTCGTTGCGCTCGTTGACGAAGACGACCCTGGGCTCGACCTTCGCCGCGTCGGCGGCCGGTACCGCCGCGTAGGCGATGATGATCACGAGGTCGCCGTTCTGGACGAGGCGGGCCGCGGCGCCGTTGACGCCGATGATGCCGCTGCCCCGGGGGCCCTCGATCACGTAGGTCTCGAACCGGCTGCCGTTGTTGATGTCCACGAGGTGGATCAGCTCGCCGGGGAGCAGGTCGGCGGCGTCCATGAGGTCGGCGTCGAGGGTCAGGGATCCGACGTAGTTCAGATCGCACTGGGTGATCGTGGCCCGGTGGATCTTCGACTTGAGCATGGTTCGGAACATGGCTGTCGCCTTTCGGGGTGGGCGCCTTCTGCTGTCGCGGCTTTCCCGCGGCTCGCCGGGCGAGCGCACGAGAAATTCGATACCGGCCGTGGGAATCGGCCCGTGCATGACCGACGTGAGCCCGTTCCAGAGGATCCTGGGCGGCGGTGAACGAGCATTCCAGCAGAAATTCAGTTTCGGTAGAGGCGGATTTCCGTGACAACTCCGGGAAGATCTCCACCTGGCCGGGCATGCACCCTCATACCCTTTTCCCGCAGGTCAGGGCGTCTCCCACCGGCCCCTCGGGTGCCGTATGTCGCCCACTCACTTTCATGCCGTGCAGGTTGATGAGCGGGGGCGGGGCTGGAGCCGGCATCCGTATCGCGGTCACAGTGAGGAAGCGTCGAGGGCATGGAAATGGCCTCGGTCGCAATACCGCGGAATCACGGAATCACCGCATCGCAGAATCTCGGAATCCCGAATGATTCGGCCTTGAAGGGAGCAGAGGGTGACGGTGGAAATCACGACACAGGAGGCCCAGGAGATCGCCGGGAAGATCGCCGTGGTCTTCCAGGAGGTGCTGGGCGCGACGGAGGTGCCCGACACCGGCAGCGGGTTCCTGGACATCGGCGGTGACTCGCTGACGGCCGCCCGTGCGGTGTCCCTCATCAGCTCGCGGCTGGGTGTGCGGATCACGGTCCGCGACCTGTTCCGGGAGCGGAACGCCGACGCGCTCGCCCTCGTGGCGGTGCGCCGCCTGGCTTCGTAGCGCCCCGGGCGGTCGGCCGCTCCGGCTCGACCAGCCCGTTCTGCAACGCGGACCCGCCCGGCCGATCCGGTACGGCGGGCTCCGGGCCGGCCCGTGACGGTGCCGGTCGTCCGATCGCACGTCCGCAATGACTTTTCGAGAGGTGAGGACATGGTGGCTCAGACGTATCGCGTGGTGGTGAACGGCGAGGAGCAGTATTCGATCTGGCCCGAGGGACGGGACCTGCCCGACGGGTGGTTCGACGAGGGCACCTCCGGCACCAAGGAGGACTGCCTCGACCACGTCGAGCGGGTCTGGACCGACATGCGGCCGCTCAGCCTCCGCCAGGCGCGGTGACCGAACTGCCATGACGACGTGGACCGGAGAAGCCGCCGGGGTGGAAGAGCCGGCTGCGATGAAGAGGGAACTGACCGCCGAGAAGCGTGAGTTGCTCAAGCAGCGGCTGCTCGGGAGGTCTCGAACCGCTGCGGCGCCCGTGGGTGCCCCGAGCGCCGTACCGCGCCGTCCTGGCACCGAGGGCGCCCCGTTGGCGCCCGTCCAGCACAACCTGTGGGTCGCGGACCGCCTGTTGTCCGACAACTCCACCTTCAGCGTCCACCGCGTCCTGCGCCTGACCGGGGCGCTGGACCGCGACGCGGTCCGCCGGGCGCTGGACGCCCTGGTGGAGCGGCACGAGACGCTGCGCATGGTGTTCCGGGACGACAGCCCGCCCCGTCAGGTCCCGCTGCCGCCCGCCCCGGCCGCGCTGCGCACGGTCGACCTGTCGCATCTTCCCCCGGTCGCGCGGCCGGCGGCGGCCGTGCGGGTGGCCGAGGAGGAGATCGCGGGGCCCTTCGACCTGGAGCGCGGCCCCGTCTTCCGGGCCGTCCTGGTCACCTGCGACGACAGCACCCACGTCCTGGTGCTGAACCTGCACCACTGCGTCGCCGACGAATGGTCGTGCGGTGTGCTGGGCCGCGAGTTCGGCGCCCTGTACGCGGCGTCCGCGCGGGGGGTCACCGACCTCGCGAAGGTGTTGCCGGAGCTTCCGGTGTCGTACCGGGACTACGCGCACTGGCAGTCGGAGCGGCTCTCCGGTGACCTGCTGGAGCGGCAGCTCGCCTACTGGCGTGCGGCGCTGGACGGGGTGCCGCCGGTCCTGGAACTGCCCACCGACCATGTGCGTCCCCCCACCCCGTCGTTCTGGGGGCACGGCGCCCGCCGGCTGCTGTCCCCCGAGGTCAGTGCGGCGCTGCGGGACTTCGCCCGGCGGCACAACGTCACCCTCTTCACCGCCCTGCTGTCGGTCTTCGCGGGCTATCTGCACCGCTGGAGCGGTGGACAGGACCGCTTCTCGGTGCTGACGCCCGTCTCGGGCCGGGTCGTCGGTGACACCGAACCGCTCATCGGCATGATGGCGAACACCCTGCCGCTGGCCGTGGACGTCAGCGACGACCCCGGTTTCGCCACGCTGGTGCGGCGCATGAACGCGGTGGTTCTCGGGGCTCTGGAACACCAGGACGTCACCTTCGAGCAGTTGGTCGCGGACTCCGGGCATCCCCGGGACGCCTCCCGCAATCCGCTGTCGCAGGTCATGTACCAGTGCATCGAGTCGCGTGAGCACGTGTGGGACCTGCCCGGTGTCACGGTCGAGCGCGAGCGCATCGGCATGGCGTCCGCGAAGGTGGACCTGTCGTTGGTCGCGGCGAACCTCGACGAGGGGGTCCGGCTCGACCTGGTGGGTGAGAGCACGCTGTTCGAGCCGGCGACGGTGGAGCGGATGCTGGACTCGCTGGTCGAGGTGGTGAGCCGCGCGGTGGCCGCGCCCGACACCACCGTCGGCCAGGTGGACCTGCTCTCCGACGATGAGCTCGCCCGTGTGGTCGAGGACTCCCTGGGCTCCGGAGCCGCGACGCCCGACGGCACCGTGCTGGACCTCTTCGCGGCCGTCGCCGCCGCCACGCCCGGCGCCACCGCGGTCACCGCGGGCGCAACCCGCCTCACCTACCGGGAACTGGACGAGCTGTCGGACCGTACCGCCGCACGGCTCCGCGCGGCCGTACCGGGACCCGGCGCGCTGGTGGGGATCCATCTGCCCCGCTCCGAGCGGCTGGTGGCCACGCTGCTCGGGGTGTGGAAGGCCGGCTGCGCCTTCCTGCCCCTGCCTCTGGATCACCCCGAGGAACGCCTGCGGACCATGGTGGAGGACGCGGGGGCCGCGCTCGTGGTCACCGAACCGGGGCGGGACGCGCTGTTCGGCGCGGTTCCCTCGCTGCACGTCGGCCCCGGCTCCGAGGACCTCGCCACCGGCACCGTGCCCGCGCCGCGGGACCACGACGCGCCGCGCGCCGACGACCTCGCCTATCTGATGTACACCTCGGGCTCCACCGGCCGCCCCAAGGCCGTGGCGATCGAGCACCGGGGCCTCGTCAACTTCCTGAGCGGCACCGCGCGTCGGCTCGATGCCGGCGCGGACGACGTGTGGCTCGGCCTGACCGGCATCGGGTTCGACATCGCGCTGGTCGAGATGTTCCTGCCGCTCACCACCGGCGGCCGGGTGGTCCTGGCCCCGGAGGGGGCCGCGCAGGACGGTGACGCCGCGGTCGCCACGGCCCGGGAGCACGGGATCACCCATGTGCAGGCGACCCCGTCGGGCTGGCGGGTCCTGCTCGCCTCGACCCAGCGGCTGCCGCGGCTGGCGGTCGCCATGACCGGCGGTGAGTCGCTGCCGCCCGCGCTCGCCGCGGAGCTGCGCCTGGCGGCCGGACGTGTCCTCAACTGCTACGGGCCCACCGAGTCCACGGTGTGGGCCACGTACGACGACGTCACCGACCCGGCGGCGGACATCACCGTCGGCACCGGCGTCGACCAGGTCGCCGTCCATGTCCTCGACGCCGCAATGCGCCCGGTGCCCGTCGGCGTCCCGGGTGAGCTGTACGTGGGCGGGCCCGGGGTCGGGCGCGGCTACCACGCGCGGCCGCGGCTGACGGCGGGGGCCTTCGTGCCGGACCCGTTCGGGCCGCCCGGGGCGCGCCTGTACCGCTCGGGCGACGTGGGCGCGCGACGCCCCGACGGCCGTATCCGCTTCTTCGGCCGCGACGACCACCAGGTCAAGATCCGCGGCCACCGCATCGAACTCGGCGAGATCGAGGCCCGGTTGACCGCGCACCCGGACGTGGCGCACGCCGTGGTCGTGGTGGACCGCAGTCCCGCCGGGGACCGGCTCGTCGGTTACGTCGTCGGGGACGTCACGGAGGACGCGCTGAAGCGCCACCTCACGGCCGCCCTGCCCGTGGCGATGGTGCCCGCCGTCTTCGTGCCGCTGGAGAGCCTGCCGCTGTCGCCGAACGGCAAGGTCGACCGCCGTCGTCTGCCCGCCCCGCGCAACGAGGCTCCCGCGGAGCGCAGGCCGCCCGCCGCCGGGGCCGAGCGGGTCCTGGCCGGCATCTGGAGCCGGCTGCTCGACGTCCCGTCGGTGGCGGCGCAGGACAACTTCTTCACCCTGGGCGGCGACTCGGTGACCGCCGTGTTCCTCGTGTCGCGGGCCCGGGAGGCCGGGTACGTGTTCACCGCGCGCCAGGTCTTCGCCCATCAGACCCTGTCCGAACTGGCGGCCGTCGCCGTCGCGTCGGACGACGGGGCGGCGGCCGGCGGCGTGGACCCGGACGACTTCCCGCTGGCCGGTCTCGACCGGGAGGGACTGGAGCGGGTCCTGTCCGGGCTCTCCGCCGAGGACGTCCAGGACATCTATCCCTGCACCCCGCTCCAGGCGGGCATGCTGTTCCACAGCCTCCACGACGGCGGCGGGGACTCCTACTTCACCCAGTACCGCTGGGAGATCGAGGGCGACCTCGACCAGGACGGCCTGATCGCCGCCTGGCAGCACGTCCTGGACCGGCACGACGCGCTGCGCTGCTCCTTCCGCTGGGAGGGCCTGGAGCGCCCGCTCCAGATCGTGCACCGCCAGGTGCGGGCCGACTTCACCGTCCTGGACTGGTCCCAGGTCCCGGCGGACGAGATCCCGGGGCGCCTGGAGGCGCTGCTCGCCGGGGAACGCGACGCGGGTTTCGACCTGTTCCGGGTTCCGCCCCAGCGGTTCCATCTCATCCGCACCCGACCCGACCACCACCACCTCGTGTGGCACAACCATCACATCCTGGCCGACGGCTGGAGCGTCGGTCCGCTTCTCAACGAGGTCTTCGCGACCGCCACCGCGCGCCGCACGGCGGGGCGCCCCGCGCGCGAGCTGCCCGCACCGGTGTCCCATCGCGCCTACGTGGAGTGGCTGGCGGAACAGGACCCGCGTGCCGTCGAGCGGTACTGGCGCGACGCCCTGGCCGGTTTCGTCGAGCCCACCTCGCTCCCGGTGGTGCGACCGGCGTCCCCGGACACCCCCGCCGGAGCGGCCCGCACGGTCGAACTCGCCCTGACCCCGGAGCTGACGGAGGCACTGTCGCGGCTCGCCCGTGCGCGGGGGTGCACCCTCGGGACCGTGTTCCAGGGTGCCTGGGCCCTGCTGCTGGGCCGCTGGAGCCGGAGCCGTGACGTGCTCTTCGGGCTGACCGTCTCCGGGCGTTCGGTCGACCTTCCGCAGGTGGAGCAGATCGTGGGGCTGCTCTCCAACACCCTTCCGGTGCGCGTGCGCTGGGAGGACGACGACCGGCTCGACGACTGGCTGGGCCGCCTGGCCGGACAGTCGGCCGGGCTGCGCGACGTCGAGCACACCGCGCTGACCGACATCCACGACTGGTCGGACGTGCCGGGCGACAAGAAGCTGTTCGACAGCATCCTGGTCCTGCAGAACCTGGCGGTGGCCGAGCGCGCCGATCTGGGCGGGCTGTCACTGCGCATGGGTCCCGTGCACCAGAGCAGCGGCTATCCGCTGATGCTGACCATCCGTACCGGCCCGGCGGGGGCCGTCCTCCAGCTCCTCCACGACGACCTCCGGGTCGACTCCGGTGACGCGGAGCGTCTGCTGGCGTCGTTCGGCCGCCTGCTCGACGCCTTCGTGGAGCGACCGGGCGCCCGGGTCGGGGAGTTGGCGATCCTTCCGGACGCCGCCCACGACACCGTCGTACGCCGCTGGAACGACACCGCGCACGCGTTCCCCACCGCCACGACCGTGCCCGCGATGATCGAGGAGCAGCGCACGCGCACGCCGCACGCGGCGGCGGTGGTGTACGACGCGCGGGAGTGGACGTACACCCGCCTGGACGAGGAGGCCACGCGGCTGGCGCGGCGGCTGCGGGCCGCCGGGGTACGGCCGGGTGACCGGGTGGGCCTGCGGCTGGACCGCTCGGCGACGATGATCGCCGCGGTGCTCGCGGTGTGGCGGGCCGGCGGCGCCTACGTCCCGCTGGACCCCGAGTACCCCGACGCCCGGGCCGCCTTCGTGCTGTCGGACTCCGGGGTACGGGTCCTCCTCGCGAGCGAGGAACCCCCCGCGCGGTCCGTCCCGGACGGGGTGACCGTCGTCCGCGTCGGTACCGCTGACGACCTGGCACATCCGGAGCCCTCGTCCGCGGAAGCGGCGGGGAGCACCGGCGACGGTCCCGGCCGCGACGACGTGGCCTACGTCCTGTACACCTCCGGCTCCACCGGCCGTCCCAAGGGCGTCGAGGTCACCCATGCGGCGCTGGCCCACCTGACGGCCGCCATGACGCATGTGCTGGAGCCCACCGGCCCGCAGACGTGGCTGGGACTGACCGCCCTGTCCTTCGACATCTCCACCGTGGAGATGTTCGTGCCGCTCACCACGGGCGGCCGGGTCGTGGTGGTCCCGGAGGAGGGACGCTGGGACGCCGCCGCCCAGCGGGCCCTGATCCACACGCACCGGGTCAGCCATGTGCAGGCCACCCCGTCCGGGTGGCGGCTGCTGCTGGCCGCCGGGTTCGGCGCGGCGGACGGCGTCGAGGTCGGCCTCGTCGGCGGCGAGGCGCTGCCGCACGCCCTGGCCGGCGAGCTGCGTACGGGCCTGCCCCGGCTGGTCAACGTCTACGGCCCGACCGAGGCCACCGTCTGGTCCACCTGGGACGACGTCGACCCCGCCCAGGACGAGGTGACCATCGGGCTCCCCCTGCCCAACACCTCCGCCCACGTCCTCGACGAGGCCATGCGCCCGGTGCCGATCGGCGTGCCGGGCGAGCTCTACCTCGGGGGCGCGGGCGTGGCCCGCGGATATCTGGGGCGCGCCGGGCTGACCGCGCGGCAGTTCGTGCCCGACCCGTTCGGCGCCCCCGGCACCCGGCTGTACCGCACCGGTGACCTGGCCGCGCGGCGGGCGGACGGCCGTATCCGCTTCCTGGGCCGGGACGACCACCAGGTCAAGATCCGCGGCCACCGCATCGAACTGGGCGAGATCGAGGAGGCGTTGACCCGCCACCCGGACGTGCGGCTGGCCGCCGTCACCGTCCACCGGGACGCGGCGGGCGAGGAGTTCCTCGTCGGCCATGTCGCCGGCGACGCGCCCGACCCCGCCGAGGTGCGGACGTTCCTGCGGGGCGAGGTGTCCCGGGCGATGGTGCCCGACCGGCTCGTCGTCCTGGAGAGGATGCCGCTCAGCCCGGCGGGCAAGATCGACCGTGCCGCGCTTCCCGCCCCGGAGGCGGCCTCGGAGGCCCCGTCCGCGCGGACCGCGCCCCGCGGGCCCGTCGAACGGGCCCTCGCCGACATCTGGGCCCGGGTGCTGGGCACCGGCGACATCGGGGTGGACGACGACTTCTTCGCGCTGGGCGGCAACTCCCTCAAGGCGGTCACGGTCTCGGCACTCGCCCGGGAGGCCGGACTCACCGTCACCACCCGGCAGATCTTCGCCCACCCCACGGTGGCGGAACTCGCGGCCCTCGGCGGCGGGGCACCGGCTTCGACGCCGCCCGCGGAGACCCGGCCGTTCGCGTTCACCGGGCTCGACGCCGAGACCCTGGACGGGCTCCTGCAGACCGTGGGCAGGGAGGGCACCGAGGACGTGCTGCCCCTGTCGCCCCTGCAGACCGGGCTGTTCCTCGACACGCTGGCGGAGACCGGCGACTACGTGCGTGTGTTCGCCGTCGACATCGAGGGCGACTTCGACCAGGCCGCCTTCGAGGACGCCTGGGCCCATCTGGTCGACCGCCACGCGATCCTGCGGTCCACCTTCCACTGGGCCCACCTGCCCCGCCCGGTCCAGGTCGTCCGCGGCGCCGCGCCGCCGCGCTTCCGGTACGCCGACCTCACCGCTCTCCCGGAGGACCGGCGTGCCGGGCGGCTCGCCGAGCTGACCGCGGCGGAGGAGAGGACCGTCTTCGACCTCGGCGCCGCTCCGCCCTCCCGCTTCCTGCTGGTCCGGGTCGCCGAGGACCGGCACCGGTTCGTGTGGACCACCCACCATGTCGTCTTCGACGGCTGGAGCCTGCACGCCCTGCTCTCCGAGGCGTTCGCCGTCTACCGCAGCCGTCACGAGACGGGCCGGCTGCCCGTCCTCGCGGACCCGCCGCCGTACCGGGAGTACCTGCGCCGGCTCGCCGAGCACGACTCCCCCGAGGAGGCCGAGCGCGAGAGCGCCCACTGGCGGTCCCGCCTGGCGGGTTTCACCCGGCCCACTCCCCTGCCCGGCAGCCGTCCCACCGGGGCCGCCACGGGGCTGTGGCACGCCCGGCGCACCCTGCCGGCCGCGCTCTGCGACGAGCTGGAGCGGGCCGCCCGCCACCACCACGTCACCGTCGGCACCCTGGTCCACACCGCGTGGTCCCTGCTGCTGAGCCGGACGAGCGGGGAGCGGGACGTCGTCTTCGGCACGACCGTCTCCGGCCGCTTCGGCGACGTCGAGGGGGTCGAGCGGATGGTGGGTCTGCTGATGAACACCCTGCCGCTGCGCGTCGACGTGGACCCCGGTGCACACCTCACCGAGCTGCTGCGCGACGTCCAGCAGCGGGTCACCGAGGTCGCGGGGCGCGCCCATGTCGCGCTGCCGGCCGTGCAGCGGGCGAGCGAGGTGGCGCCGGGACGGCGGCTGTTCGACAGCCTGCTCGTCTACACCGACACCGGCCCCGGCGGTCTGCCGCAGGGCGTCGTCCCGGTCGCCGAGGGCGAGGCCCGCGACACCGGCTACCCCCTGGTCCTGGAGGCCACCCGCGCCGACCGGCTGACCCTCAGCCTGAGCTGCCAGAGGTCCCACTACGACCAGGTCACCGCCGACCGGCTGCTCGCCCAGGTCGTGCAGCTGCTGACCGGCCTGGCCGAAGACCGACCCGGCCGGGACGAGCAGGACGGCACCGGCGCCGCCGGGGGACCGACGCTGGTCGCCGAGGTCCCGATGCTGTCGGCGGAGGAGCGCGAGCGGATCGTCCACACCTGGAACGACACCGTCGTGCCCTTCCCGGACGACCGCACCCTGCACTCCCTGGTCGCGGCGCAGACCGCCGACACCCCGGACGCCGTCGCCGTCAGGCTCGGCTCCGACACCTGGACCTACGCCGAACTCGGGGCGTGGGCCGAGCGGGTGGCCGCACGGCTGTACCGGGAGGGTGTCCGTCCCGGCGACCTGGTCGCCCTGTGCACCGAACGCTCCTTCGAGCACGTGGTGGGCCTGCTCGGCATCCTGAAGGCGGGTGCCGCGTTCGTGCCCGTCGACCCCGACCACCCCGCCCGGCGCCAGGCCTACCTGCTCGCCGACTCCGGGGCCCGGGTGGTGCTCACCCAGACCCGGCTGCTCCCGGCACTGCCCGAGGACACGGCCGCCCTCGTCCTGGCACTGGACGACCCCACGGCCTGGCCGGAGGAACCCGGTTCCGGTCCCCGGCCGGACGCGCTGCCCGCCGACCTCTGCTCGCTGTACTACACCTCGGGATCGACCGGCGCGCCCAAGGCGGTGGCCTCGCACCACGCGGGCTGGGTCAACCGCATGACGTGGATGCAGCGCCGGCACGGGCTGCGGCCCGGCGAGGGCGTCCTGCACAAGACCACCCTCGGTTTCGACGACGCGGCGGTGGAGATCCTGTGGCCGCTGATCACCGGGGGCCAGGTCGTGCTGCTGCCGCCGGGGGCGCACCGTGACGCCCACGCGATCGCCGAGTCCGTCGCCCGGCACGACGTGGTGCACGTGCAGTTCGTGCCCAGTGTGCTGGAGGTGTTCCTGGACATCCTCACCCCGGAGCGGGCCCGGTCGATGTCCCGGCTGCGGTCCGTCCTCACCAGTGGTGAGGCGCTGCGCCCCGCCCTGGTGCGCCGGTTCCTGGAGGTGTTCGGGGAGCGGGTGAGCCTCGACAACACCTGGGGTGCCACCGAGGTGTCCATCGACTCGACCTGCCGTGTGTGCACCGCCGAGGACGCCGTCCCCGACACGGGCGCGGTGGCCCTGGGACTGCCCATCGACAACAACACCGTGCACGTCCTCGACGCGGCGATGGAACCCCTGCCGACCGGCGCCACCGGCGAACTCTTCATCGGCGGCCCCGGGCTGGCCCGCGGCTACCACGGCCGGTTCCGGCTGACCGCCGAACGGTTCGTGCCGGACCCCTTCGGGCCGCCCGGATCCCGGCTCTACCGCACCGGCGACCTGGGACGCCGACGGGCCGACGGCGTCCTGGAGTTCGCCGGCCGCGCCGACCACCAGGTCAAGCTGGGCGGAGTGCGCGTCGAACTCGGCGAGATCGAGGACGCGTTGCGCCGGGCGCCGGGGGTCCGGGACGCGGTCGCCGACGTTCGGACCGTGGCCGGTTCGAAAACGCTCGTCGGGTACACCGTCGGCGGCGACGACCCGGACCGTACGCTCGCCGCCCTGCGCGCGGAGCTGCCCGACGTCATGGTGCCGAGGTTCCTCGTCGCCGTGGACTCCGTCCCGCTCAACGCCAACGGCAAGGTGGAGCGGGCCGCCCTGCCCGATCCGGATCCCGCCGCCCGCGAGGTGGCGCCGGAGTCCCAGGTGGCTCCGCGCACCGCTACCGAGGAGGCCGTCGCCCGGATCTGGTGCCGGGTCCTCGGGGTGCCGCGCGTCGGGGTGCACGACAACTTCCGCGCGCTGGGCGGGGATTCCATCCTGCTGATCCACACCGTCGCCAAGGCGCGTGAGGCGGGCCTGTCCATCACCCCGAAGATGGTCTTCGAGCACCCGACGGTCGCCTCCCTCGCGGCGGCCTCGGACGAGGCGGCGGCCCAGGGCCGCTCCACCAGCGTCCACGCCGAGCAGGGCCCGGTCACCGGCGAGGTCCCCTTCGGACCGATCCAGCACCAGTACGCCGCCGTCGGGCCCCGCGACCGCTTCAACCAGAGCCGGCTCCTGCACGTCGCTCCCGAGATCGGCCCCGACGTCCTGCGGGCCGCGCTGCGGACCCTGATCGACCACCACGACGCGCTCCGGCTGCGCTGGAGCCGCCGGGAGGACCGCTGGCACCAGGAGCTGGCGCCGGCGGGCGGCCACGACGACCCGCTCACGGTCGTGGACACCCCGCACGAGGCCGACGCCGCGGTGGAGGCCGCGCACGGCGGACTCCACCTGGCCAGGGGCCCGTTGCTGCGTGCCGTGCTGCTGCGGCACACCGGGCAGCTCCTGCTGGTGGTCCACCACGTGGCCGTCGACACCGTGTCCTGGCACATCCTGGTCGAGGACCTCGCCACCCTGTGCGCCGGGGGTGAACTGCCCGCCAAGACGACCTCCGTCCAGCACTGGGCGCGGCGGCTGGCCGAGCACGCGCACAGCGCGGAGTTCGCCCCCGAGGCCGCCTACTGGGCGCTGCCGCGTCCGTCCGTCGCGCCGCTGCCCGCGGACCGGGAGGCCGGTGACAACACCGAGGGCCGGGCCCGCTCCACGAGCGTCGTCCTCGCGGCGGGAGCCACGGCGGGCCTGCTGCGCCAGGCCGCCGCGCGGCGCGGCGCCGAGCCGGAGCACCTGATGCTGGCGGCCCTGGCCCGCACGCTCACCGAGGCCACCGGCGGTGACACCTGCGCGATCGACGTGGAACGGCACGGCCGTGAGCCGCTGTTCGACGACGTCGACCTCTCCCGCACGGTGGGCTGGTTCACCAGTGTGCAGCCGCTGCTGCTCACCCGGCCGGAGTCCGGCGCCATGGACGCCTGGATCGACGTGGTCGCCGAGCACACCCGCACGCCCGCCGGGCGCGGCATCGGCCATGGACTCGCCCGGTACCTGCGCGGGGACGACAGCACCGCACCGGCGGCACAGCTCTCGTTCAACTACCACGGCCGCCGGGACACCGCTCCCGCCGGGGACGCGCCACTGCGGCCCCTTCCCCGGTCGCTCGGCGAGCACGTCGACCCGGAGCAGCGGCGCTCCCACCTCGTGGAGATCGAAGCGGCGGTCCTCGACGGCGAGCTGCACCTCGAATGGCGTTACGCGGCCGACCACTTCGACGCCGGCACCGTACGCGAACTGGCCGAACGGCACCTGGGACACCTCACCGACCTGGCCGCCGCCCCGCCCGAGGAGACACGTGTGCCGGCGGAGCCTTTCGTGCGGCGGCTGTTCGCGGGGGCTCCGGCCCCGAGGCTGCCGATGCTGCGGCACCGGGTACCGGGCGTGGCGATCGCGCTGATCGACGACGGTGACCTGCGCGGGGCCTGGGGCTTCGGGGTCCTCGGGGCCGACGACCCGGTCGAGGTCGACGAGCGCACCGTCTTCCAGGTCGGCTCGATCAGCAAGCACGTCACCGCGCTGGGCGTGATGGCCCTGGTCCAGGACGGGCGGCTCGATCTCGACACCGACGTCAACCGGATGCTCACCTCCTGGCGGCTGCCCGGTGACGGGGTCACCCTGCGCCATCTGCTCACCCACACCGCGGGGCTCGGCGCGCAGTCCTACGACGGCTACCGCGCGGGTCTGCCGATGCCCAGCCCGGCGCAGGTCCTCGCCGGCGGTCCGCCCTCGCTGACCCCGCCGGTCAGGCCCGTGGGCCCGCCCGGGTCGCCGTACCTGTACTCGAGCAGCAACTTCACCGTGGTGCAGCAGGTGCTCCAGGACGTCACGGGGCAGGAGTTCGCGCCGCTGATGCGCGCGCTCGTCCTGGACCCGCTGGGCATGCGGGACAGCGACTTCGCGCCGCGCGTGCCGGATCTGCCCGGCACCACGCTGGCCCGCAACCACCAGGCGTCGGGCGCGCCCTACCCGGAGGGCTGGCACCTGTACCCGGAGTCCGCCGCGGGCGGCCTGTGGTCCACACCCAGGGACCTGGCCCGGGTCGCCGTCGAGATCCAGCGGGCGGTCACCGGTGGCCCGGCGGTCCTGCTGGGTGCGGAGGCGGCGGCCGAGATGCTGCGCCCCCACCCCGGCACTCCGGGGGGCCTGGGCACCGCGGGCAAGCCGTACGGCGGCCGCCGGTGGTTCGGACACACCGGGGGCGTCCCCGGCTTCCGTTCGCTGACCTGGGCCGACCCGGACCGTGGTCTGGGCCTCGTCGTCACCGCCAACTCCGACGCCGGTGAGGACTTCCTTCGAGAACTGCTGCACGACCTCGGGGTCGGATTGGAGGACGCACGATGGTGACGATCGACGCCGCGTTCCGCCGGTGGGCGGTGCGCGACCCGGACGCCGTGGCGCTGCGGGCGCCCGGCACCCGGATGACCTACGGCGAGCTGGACCGGGCCGCGACCCGGATCGCCCGCGGTCTGCTCCGGCTCGGGGTGCGGCCCGGGGAGCTGGTCGGGGTGGCCGCCACCCCGTCACCGGGCTTCGTGGTGTCGGCCCTGGCGGTGCTCCGCGCGGGCTGCGCCTATCTGCCGATGGACCTGACGTACCCGCAGGAGCGGCTGGCGCACATGCGCCGGGACAGCGGCATCCGCGTCCTGGTGTCCTCCGGCGACGGCGGCTACGACGGCCTGCCGCCCGCCCTCGCGGACTGCGTGATCCTCGACCCGGCCGCCGACATCGGTGACGACGGCGACGACCCCTTCGCGCCCGGTGCGGCGGAGCTGTCCGCGCCCACGGACCTGGCGTACGCGATGTACACCTCGGGATCGACCGGCCTGCCCAAGGCGGTGCTGGTCGAGCAGCGCAACGTCACCGCCTTCGCGCTGCGGCAGGACTTCGCGGCGCTCGGGCCCGGCCGGACCATGCTCCAGAGCAGTTCGTTCTCCTTCGACGCGTCGGTCCTGGAGATCTGGGGGGTGCTGCTGCGCGGCGCCTGCCTGGCCTTCCCCCCGGACGGCCTGCTGACCTCCGCGGAGCTGGGCGAGGTGCTGGCCCGCGAGGAGGTGACCGACCTGTGGCTGTCGTCGGGCCTCTTCCACCGGATCGCCGACGACGTGCCCGAGGCGCTGGCGCCGCTGCGCACCGTGATCACCGGCGGTGACGTGGTGTCCCCGGCCCGGGTGCGGCGGGTGCTGGAGACCAACCCCGGGCTGACGGTGGCGCACATCTACGGGCCGACCGAGACCACCGTGGCCATCTGCCGCCGGCTGCTCACCCACCCGGACCAGGTGGAGTCCCCGCTGCCGCTGGGCACCCCGATCCCCGGCGCGAGCCTGCACGTCATGGACGAGCGCGGACGCCCCCTCCCGGCGGGCGCGACCGGCGAGCTGTGGATCGCCGGGGAGACCGTCTCCCGCGGCTACCACGACCGCGCCGAGCTCACCGCGGAGCGGTACGTCACCGACCCCGGGACGGGACGGCGCGCGTACCGCAGCGGCGACCTCGGCCGCAAACGCCCCGACGGCACGGTGGAGTTCGTCGGCCGAGCCGATAGCCAGGTCAAGATCCGGGGCTTCCGCATCGAGCCCGGCGAGATCGAGGCGACGCTCGGCGAGGCACCCGAGGTGCGCTCCTGCCTGGTCACCGCACGCGTCGCGCCGCCCGGCGACAAACGTGTCGTCGCCTATGTCGTGCCGCGTGACACGGGGCCGCTGCGCGCCGCCGACGTGCACCGTTTCCTCGCCGGGCGGCTGCCGCGCCACATGCTGCCCTCCGAGTACGTGGCGCTGGACGCGCTGCCCCTGGACGCCAACGGCAAGGAGGACCGGCGCCGGCTGCCCGAGCCCGCCTGGGGGCGCGGCAGCCTCGCCGTGCTCGACGTCGTCCCCGTTCCCGCCGCACCGGCCGCCCTGCCCGAGAGGATCTGATCGCCCATGTCTGCCACCCCCGGACACACCGGGGTCCAGGTGCCGCTCAGCCGCGACCAGGAACGGACCTGGTTCGTCGACCAGTTGAGCAGTTCGTCGTCCGACTACCTCATCCCGCTCCGTCTGCACTTCGCCGGCCCGCTCGACCGTGACGCCCTGCGCCGTGCGCTCGAGGCCCTGGTGGCCCGTCACGAGGTGCTGCGCACCGGCGTGCTGGCCACGGAGGCGGGACCGGTGGGCATGGTCCGCCCCGTCGGCCTGTTCCGGCTGCGGGAGACGGAGGCCGGCGACGCCGGGGCGCTGGAGGCCGCCCTCGCCGCGGAGGCGGCGACCCCGATGGACCTGGCCACCGAACTCCCCGTGCGCGCCCTGCTGATCCGGCACGGCGCCCGCGAGCACACCCTCGTCCTCACGCTCCACCACGTCGCCGCCGACGACTGGTCGTGCGCCCTCGTCTACGACGAACTGGCCGCCGACTACACGGCCTTCACCACCGGCGCCCCCTCCCCCGTCCCCCCGCCCGCGGAGCCGTACCGCGTCGTGGCGGCCGGCCTCGACGCCCGCGCCGCCGAGGCCGGGCGGCCCGGGAACCCCGGGCTCGAACACTGGCGCGAGACGCTGGCCGACCTCACCGCGTTCGAACTGCCCGCCGACCGTCCGCGCCCCGCCGTACGGGCCGGCCGGGGGGCGACACGGACCGCGTTCGTGCTGCCGCCGAAGGTCGCCGAGCCGCTCACCGCGCTGGCCCGCTCCGCGGGAGCCACACCCGCGATGCTGCTGAGCGCGGCCGTCCAGGCCGTCCTGTACCGCAGCACCGGGCGGCAGGACGTCACCACCGGCACCACCTACGCGCGGCGCGACGACCCGGCGACCGAGCGGCTGGTGGGCCTGCTCATCAACATGCTGCCGCTGCGCGGCCGGCCGGGCCCGCGGCTGACGTTCCGCCGGTTCGTCGAGGAGTTCCGGGACGTGGCGCTCGACGCGTTCGAGCACGCGGAGGTGCCCTTCGACCGGCTGGTGGAGGAGAGCGCCCCCGAACGCGACCCGTCCCGCACCCCGCTGTTCCAGATCCTCGTCAACTTCCGCACCGGCCGCCGCCGTTCGCCCCGGATGCCGGGCCTGACGGTGACCGACCTCCCGATGCCGTACCACGGCGCCAAGTACGACCTGTGCGTCAGCTTCGAGCAGGGCGCCGCCGGGCTGTGGTGCGGGGTGAACTGGGATGTCGACCTGTACGACGACGCCACCGTGGAGCGGCTCGGCACCTGGCTGGAGCGGCTGTTGCGGCACGTCGCCGAGGCTCCCGACACGCTCCTGGACGACATCCCGCTGCTCTCCGGGCCCGAACAGGACGCCCTGCGCGCGCTGGTGCTGCGTCCGGCCGTCGACACGCCCGCGCAGACCCTGCACGAGCTGGTGGCCCTCAGTGCCGCCGCCCGGCCCGACGCGGTCGCCCTGGTCGACGCCGACGGCGCCACGACGAGCTACGCGGCCCTGGAGGCGGCGGCGAACGCCGTCGCCCGCCGGCTGACCGCCCACGGGGTCGGCCCGGACGTGCCGGTGGGCCTGCTGATCGACCGGTCGGTGGCGATGGTCGTCGGTCTGCTCGGCATCCTCAAGGCGGGCGGTGCCTATCTGCCGATCGAGACGGCCACGCCCGCCGCCCGGATCGTCACCCTGCTCACCGACGCCGGCGCGCCGGTCTGCCTGATCGGCGGCGAGCACGCCGACCCGGTCACCGCCGCGGGCGCCGTCCCGCTCCGCGTCGACCCCCGGGAGGCGGCGGCGCCCCCGTCCGTGACCGTCCACCCCGACCACCTGTGCGCGGTCTACTACACCTCCGGCTCGACCGGCCGCCCCAAGGGCGTGGCCTGCACCCACCGCGGCTGGGTCAACCGCATGGCGTGGATGCAGCACCGGCACGGCCTGCGCCCCGGCGAGACGGTCCTGCACAAGACGACCCTGCCGTTCGACGACGCCGCCGTCGAGATCCTCTGGCCGCTGATCACCGGCGGCACGGTCGCGCTGCTGCCGCCCGGGCTGCATCGCGACCCGCGCGCCCTGGTCGACGCGACCGTCCGCCACCGCGCCGTCCACGTGCAGTTCGTCCCCAGCGTCCTGGACCTCTTCCTGGAGGAACTCACCCCCGCCGACACCGCCGCGCTCCGCCGCGACCTGCGCAGCGTCCTCTCCAGCGGCGAGGCCCTGCGTCCGGCCCTCGTGGAACGCTTCCGCGCCGCGTTCGGGGACGCGGTCAGCCTGGACAACACCTGGGGCGCCACCGAGGTGTCCATCGACTCCACCTTCCACGTCTGCGGCCCCCGGGACACCCACGGGAGCGGCGCGGTCAGCCTCGGACGGCCCATGGACAACAACGAGGTCATGGTCCTCGACCACCGTCTCGCCCCGCTGCCGCCCGGCGTCCCCGGCGAGCTGTGCATCGCCGGGACCGGTCTGGCCCGCGGCTACCTGGGCGATCCCGCCAAGACCGCCGGCGCCTTCGTCCCGCACCCCTACCGGCCCGGCGAGCGGGTGTACCGGACCGGGGACCGCGGCCGGATGCACCCGGACGGCTCCTTCACCTATCTGGAGCGGATGGACCGCCAGGTGAAGGTGCGCGGTGTCCGGGTGGAGCTGGGCGAGGTGGAGGCCGCGCTGCGCGAGCACCCCTCGGTGACGGACGCCGCGGTGGTGACCCGCCGCGCCGCCTCCGGCGACCTGCGCCTGGCCGCCTACGCCGTCCTCGACGGCGGCGCGACCTCCGTGCGCGAGCTGCGCGAGCACCTGTCCACGCGGCTGCCCGGATACGCCGTGCCCACCACGCTCACCGTGCTGCCCGCGCTGCCCCGTTCGGCCAGCGGCAAGCTCAGCCCCTCGCTGCTGCCCGATCCCGACCCCGCGGACCACGAGACGGACGAGTACGTCGCGCCCCGCGACGAGACCGAGAGGACCGTCGCCGACATCTGGGCCGAGGTGCTGTCCGTGCCCCGGATCGGCGTCCTCGACGACTTCTTCTCCTTCGGCGGCCACTCGCTGATCGCCACCCGGGCCGTCAACCGGATGCGGCAGGTGTTCGACGTCCCGCTCCCGCTGAGCGTGATCTTCGAGCGGCCGACCGTCGCCGGAACGGCGGAGTACATCCACGACATGATCCTGGCCGAGATCGAGGCGCTGTCCGACGACGAGGCGCACCGGCTCCTCGCAGACCTCTCCCCGGCCACCAGCCCCGCGGACAACGAACGAGGTACGACGCGATGAAGACTCCTCTGCTGTACGAGGCGTTCCTTGAGCACGCCCTGCGTACCCCCGACGAGCCGGCGCTGCTGTGGGCGGACGGCACCCTGACCTACGGCGAACTGGAGCGCCGCTCGGCCCTGCTGGCCCATCGGCTGGTGGCCGGGGGCGGCGGACCCGGATCGCTCGTCGGGGTCTGCGTCAGCCGCGGCCCCGCGCTGCCCACCGCCCTGCTCGCCGTGATGCGGGCCGGAGCCGCCTGGGTGCCGCTGGACCCGTCCTACCCGCAGGACCGCCTGGAGTACATGCTGCGCGACTCCGGTGTCTCCCTGGTGATCGCCGACGAGAGCGCGGCGCGCCGGCTGCCGGGGGACGTCCGCGTGCTGGACCCGGACGCCGCCGGCTCCCCCGCCCCGGTCCCCCTGGACGCCGCGGGCCCCGGCGATCTCGCCTACGTCATCTACACCTCCGGCTCCACCGGAAAGCCCAAGGGCGTCCTGGTCGAGCACGGCAGCGTCGCCGCCACGATCGCGGGGATGCGGACCGAGTGGGGGGTGGGGACGGGCGACCGCGTCCTGCAGTTCGCGCCCTCCAGCTTCGACGCGTCCGTCCTGGAGACCGGTGTCGCCCTGACCGGCGGCGCGACGCTGGTCCTGGCCGATGCCGAGAGCGTGGTGCCGGGCCCCGGTCTGGTGGACCTGATGGACCGCCTCGGAGTGACCTTCACCCTGCTGCCGCCGTCGGTGGTCGCCGCGCTCCCCGACGCCGAACTCCCCGCGCTGCGCACCCTGGTGTGCGGCGGTGAGGCGCTGCCCGCGGAGATCGTGGCCCGCTGGAGTCCGGGCCGGCGCGTCTTCAACGCCTACGGGCCGACCGAGATCTCCATCGTGGCCACCACGGGCGAGGTGACCGGTTCCGCGACGCCCGACATCGGGCGACCGCTGCCGGGTGTGCGCATCGACCTGCTCGACAAGGCGGGGCTGCCGGTGGCGCCCGGCGAGATCGGTGAACTCGTCGTCTCCGGCGCCGGGGTGACGCGCGGCTACCTCGGCCGGCCCGCCCTGACCGCGGAGCGCTACGTCCCCGTCGCCGACGGCCGCGCCTACCGTACCGGCGACCTCGCCCGCCGTCTGCCCGACGGCCGCTACCTCTACGCCGGGCGCGCCGACCACCAGGTCAAGATCCGGGGCTTCCGCGTCGAGCCGGGCGAGATCGCCGAGGTGCTGCGCGCGCACCCGGCGGTCTCCGACGCCGTCGTCGTCGCGCGGGGCACCGTCCTGGTCGGCTACGTGGCCACCCCGGACGACGAGGCGCACCCCGCTGACCTGCGGGCCTGGTGCGCGCGCACCCTGCCCGCGCACATGGTGCCCTCCACCATGGTCGCGCTGCCCGCGCTGCCCCTGACGCCGAGCGGCAAGGTGGACCGGGAGGCGCTGCCGTCGCCGTACAAGTCCGAGGTCAGTCAGGGCGACGAGCCGGCCACACCCACCGAGGCCGCGGTCGCCGCCCTGATGTCGGAACTGCTCGGCGGCACCCCGGCCGGCGCCACCGACGACTTCTTCCAACTGGGCGGCCACTCCCTGCTCGTCGGGCGTCTCGCCGCCCGCATCCGCACCGACCTCGGCACCGACATCCCGCTCTCCCACCTCTTCCGTCTCGCCACCCCCCGCGAGATCGCCGCGCTCGTCGACAGCGGCGCTCCCCTCGACGACGCGGCGACCGTGCCCGCACCGCCGCCGATGCGGCACGCGGACCGTTCCCGGCCCATCCCGCTGTCCTTCCCGCAGGAGCGGGTCTGGTTCCTCGAACAGCTCTCGCCCAGCAACCAGGCGTACCGGATGCAGGCCACGCTGACCCTGCGCGGCGTCCTGGACATGACCGCGCTGCGGGCCGCCCTCACCGAGCTGGTGCGCCGGCACGAGATCCTGCGCACCGCGTTCCGCGAGGTCGACGGGGTGCCCGTGCAGTGCCCGGTCGAGATGGACGCGATCGACATCGAGGTGCCGCTGGTGGACCTCTCCGGCCTGTCCGAGGAGGAACGGGAGCGCGCGTGGCAGGAGTTGTCGGCGCGGGAGCAGGCCCAGCCGTTCGACATGGAGAAGCCTCCGCTGGCCCGCTGGGTCGTGACCAAGGACGCGCCCGAGGCGTACCGGCTGATCCACGTGGAGCACCATCTGGTGCACGACGGCTGGTCGTTCGCGGTCTTCGTCGGTGAACTGACCCGTCTGTACTCCGTGTTCGCCGAGGGCACGGAGGCTCCGCCGGAGCCGCGGTTCCAGTTCGCCGACCTCGCCGCCTGGCAGCGGTCCTGGCTGGACGGCCCCGTCATGGACCGCTACCTCGGTCACTGGGCGCGGGTTCTGGACGGGGCCCCGCCCGCCCTCGAACTGCCCACCGACCGGCCCCGCCCGCCGGAGTTCACCTTCCGCGGCGACGTCGTACGGGTGACCCTGGAACCGGACGAGTACAAGCGGCTGCGCGAAGGGGCCAGGAAGTTCGGCGTCACCCTCTACTCGACGATGCTGACCGCGTTCGCCGCCCTGCTGTCGCGGTACGCGGACCAGACCGACTTCGTGCTGGGCGTCGGGGTGGCCAACCGCAGGCTCGCCGAGGCCGAGCGGCTGATCGGGATGATGGTCAACACGGTGCCGCTGAGGGTCCGTCTGGAGGACGACCCGACGTTCCGGCAGCTCCTCGCGCGGGTCCACGACACGGCGGTGGAGGGGTACGCGTGGCAGGACGTGCCGCTGCAGAAGCTCGTCAAGGCCGTCGCCCCGGCGCGTGACCTCTCGCGCAACCCGCTGTTCTCGGCGATGTTCAGCTTCCACGACTCCGCCGTCCCCGACCTGGACTTCGCCGGACTGCGCGGCGAGGTGCGCATGGAGCACAACGGGTCGGCGAAGGCGGACCTGAACATCGTCGCGATCCCGCGCGCCGAGCAGCGGGTGGGCAAGCGCCCCAGCAGCGAGGACGACGCGCTGACGATCATCTGGGAGTACGCCACCGACCTCTTCGACGCGGACACGATGCGCAGCATGGTCCGCGCCTACCTCGACCTGCTGCGCGCCGCGCTCGACGAGCCCGACCTGCCGGTGTCCCGGTTCCCGCTGACCGGGGCGGCCACGGCGAGCACCGCCGAGGCCGGGTCCGCCGAGGCCACGGTCGTGGACCTGGTGGAGCGGTGCGTCACGGAGCACCCGGACGCACCGGCCGTCAGGACGCCCTCCGGCTCCGTGACCTACCGCGAACTGGGCCTGCGCGCCGGCCGTCTGGCGGAGGCGCTGTCCCGGCAGGGGGCCGGCCCCGGGCATCCCGTCGCGCTGCGGCTGGACCCCGGCGCCGACCTCGTCGCCGCGCTGCTGGCCGCCGCCCGTACCGGTGCCCCGGCGCGGGTGCTGGCGCCCGGCGCCGAACCGGCGGCCACGGAGACCCTCTTCACCGGGACGCCGGCGACGGGCCCGGCGGTCGTGCCGGACGGCCCGGAGACGCGCTTCCGGCCGTTCGGAGACGACGTCCTGGCCCTGGTCGGCGAGGCGGGGATCACCCGCAGTGCGCTCACCGGCGCCCTCGGCGCCCTCGACGGCCTCGGCTTCGGTGCGGGGCAGGTCCTCCAGAGCGCCGCGACCGACAGCGCGCTCTTCCTGCTCCAGGTGTGGACCACACTGGCCCGCGGCGGCACGCTCGTCGTCCCGGAGACAGCGCCGCACTCCCCCGCCGCGCTGGCCGGGCTCCTGGCCGGCCGTCAGGAACCGTTCTCCGCGCTGCTCCTGCCCGACACCACCGTCACCACGCTGTTCGCCCACCACCGTGACGCCCTGGCCCGGGGCGCCGAGGCGGTCCTCGCCCTCGGTCCCGACCTGGACCCCACCGCGCTGCGGGAGCCCGTCGCTGTCCGCCTCGCGGCCGGGTTCGGGACCGCCGAGGTGCCGCTGGCGCTGTACCGGCCGCTCGGCCCGGCCCCGGAACCCGCCACGGTCGTCGTACCGGTCGGTCACCCGGTGCCCGGTGTCACGGCCGCCGTGCTCGACTCCCGCGGGGAGCCGCTGCCCGCCGGGGTCCCCGGCGAACTCCACCTCGCCCACGGCGACGCCTCCGGGCTCGTGCCCACCGGCCACCGGGCCCGGCACACCGTCCACGACGGCTTCGAGATCCTGGGTACGGCCGGGTCCTGGCCGACCGTCTCGGGCTTCCGCGTCGCGCCCTACGAGACCCGCACCCGCCTCACCGCCCACCGCCAGATCGCCGAGGCGGCCGTCGTCACGGCCGACGGCGAACTCCACGCCTACCTCGTGCCGCGCACCGGCTCCGCCGTCCCCGACGGCGACGAACTGATCGATTTCCTCTCCGAGTCCCTGCCCGACTACCAGATCCCCGCCCGCTTCACGGCGGTGCCCACCCTGCCCGTACGGCCGGACCGCCCTCTCGCGCCGCAGCCCACCGGCCGCGCGTGACCCGCACCGGCGCCCCCATCCACCAACCCTGAGGGAAGCCATGCTGCACGACATGTCCACAGGCCCGGCCGGGACGGCGGTCCGCGTCCGCGGAGCCCACCACAGCGTGGGCCACCACGGAGAGATCCTCCAGGGCGTCTTCGAGTCCGACGGACGCCTGCGCCGCGCCCTGATCACCCTGCCCTGCCCCCTCTACGAGTCCCACGCCGTCTTCGAGCCGTCCGACACCGCGACCGGGATCGTCATGCGTGACCCGTGGCGGACCAAGGCGCGCCGGGCCGCCGAGCTGACCCTGCGCTCGCTGGGCGGCGTGCCCGCCGGCGGAACCCTCAGCCTGACCAGCAACATCCCGCCCAGCCGCGGTTTCGGCTCGTCCACCGCGGACGTCGTGGCGACCATCGGCGCCGTCTACGAGGCCGCCGGTCGCCGCCCCAGCCCCGCGCAGTACGCCGCCCTGGCCGTCGCGGCCGAGACCGCGTCCGACGCGCTCATGTACCCGCACCGGACCGTCCTGTTCGCGCACCGCGAGGGCGAGGTCATCGAGGACATGGGCGGGCCGCTGATGCCGCTGGCCGTGCTGGGCTTCGGCACCAGCGCGGACAGCCTGGGCACCGACACCCTCACCCTGCCGCCCGCGCGCTACTCGGTGTGGGAGATCGAGGCGTTCCGCCCCCTGCTGGGCACGGTCCGCCGCGCCATCCGCACCGGTGACGTCGCCCTGCTCGGCAGGGTGGCCACCGCCAGCGCCAGGATCAACCAGCGCCACCTTCCGGTCCCCGGGCTCACCGACCTCCTGCGGGTCAGCGAGGCGGTGGGCGCGGCCGGGCTCCAGGTCGCGCACAGCGGTGACGTGGCCGGGCTCCTCTTCGACCCCGCCCTGCCCGACCTCGCCGCCCGCACCGACGGCGCCCGCAAGCGCCTGGCCGCCCTGGGCATCGACGACACCTGGCACTTCACGACGACATGATGAGAACGGAGAGCATGCGATCATCCACTCTGCCCGCGGCCAGTGCCTCGGTCGTCGAGGCGACCGTCCTGCCGCGGCTCATACGGATCGGCCCCAACCTCTGCGTGGCCGCGTTCACCCTGATGAAACTGCTCCCGGCCCGCTTCATGATCGACCGGGCCGAGCAGCGCGGTGAACTCGCCCCCGGCACCACGGTCCTGGAGACGTCCTCGGGCACCTTCGCCCTGGGGCTCGCGATGGTGTGCCGGCTGCGCGGCTACCCCCTGGTCATCGTCGGCGACCCCGCCATCGAGCCGGCGCTGCGCCGCAGGCTGGGCGAACTGGGCGCCCAGGTCGAGATCTGCGCCGAGCCCAGCCCCGACGGCGGCTTCCAGCGGGCCCGCCTCGACCGGCTGGAGGAACTGCGGGCCCTGCACCCCGACCACTACGTCCCCGGCCAGTACCACAACCCCGACAACCCCAACGCCTACGCCGCCGTGGCCGAGCAGATCGCGGAGACCGTCGGTGCCGTGGACTGCCTGGTCGGACCGGTCGGTTCCGGCGGGTCGACCGGAGGCACCGCGGCCTTCCTGCGGCTGCTCCAGCCGCAGATGCGCCTGATCGGCGTGGACACCTCGCCCAGCGCCATCTTCGGCCAGGTCGACGGACCGCGGGTGGTGCGCGGCCTCGGCAACAGCCTGGTCCCGCCCAACGTCAGCCACGACGCCTACGACGAGGTGCACTGGGCGGGCCCCGCGGAGGTCTTCCGGGCCACCCGTGAACTGCACGCCCTGCACGCCCTCTACATGGGCCCCACCAGCGGCGCGTCCTTCCTGGTCGCCCGCTGGTACGCCGAACGCAACCCCGACGCGCAGGTGGTCGCGTTCCTGCCGGACGAGGGGCACCGGTACCAGGAGACGGTCTACCAGGACGAGTGGCTGGCGGAGCGGGGTCTGCTCGACGCGCCGGCCGCCCCCGCTCCCCGCACCGTCACCGACCCGCACGACGCCGTCGGAGGGTGGGCGCGCATGCACTGGCGCCGCCGCTCCCTCGACGACGCCACACGCGACGGCGCCGGCCGCTCCGGCCCCGCACCCGTGGAGGACCTGTGACCGATCCCTTCCTGGTCCTGGTGGAGTCCAACACCTCCGGCACCGGCCCCCTGTTCGCCCGGCGCGCCCGGGATCTCGGGGTCCGGCCGGTGCTGCTCGCCGAGGACCCGGCCCGCTACGGCTACGCCCGCGCCGAGGAGATCGCCGTGGTCGAGGCCGACACGTCGAGCGCCGACTCGGTCCTCGACGCGATCGCCTCGCTCGACGCGGGTCCCCCGGCCGGGGTGACCACCAGTTCCGACTACTTCGTCCCCGTCGCCGCCGAGGCCGCGCGCGCTCTCGGCCTGCCGGGACCCGACCCGCAGGCGGTGATCCGCTGCCGGCACAAGGGCCGTCAGCGGGCCGCGCTCGCCGCGCGGGGCGTGCCGGTGGCCGCCCAGACCCTGGTGACCGACGCCGACGCGGCCCTCTCCGCCGTACGGCACACCGGACTGCCGGCGGTCCTCAAGCCCGCCGACGGGTCCGGCAGCACCGGGGTGCGGCTGTGCGGCAGTCTCGCGGAGGCCGCCGAGCACGCCGCCCTCCTGCTGGCCCGCACCCACAACGAGCGCGGCATCCCGACCGTGCCCGGTCTCCTCGTCGAGGAGTACGTGGACGGCCCGGAGTTCTCGGTCGAGGTGTTCGGGCGCACCCCCGTCACCGTCGTGGGCAAACACCTCGGCGCCGCCCCCTACTTCGTCGAGACCGGGCACGACGTCCCCGCTCCGGTGCCGGACGCCACGGCACGGTCGCTGGCCGACACGGCCGTGGCCGCGGTCGAGGCGCTCGGCCTCGGGCACGGCGCGGCCCACGTCGAACTGCGCCTGGCCGCCCGGGGCCCCGTGGTCATCGAGGTCAACCCGCGGCTCGCGGGCGGCATGATCCCCGAGCTGGTGCGGACCGCCCTCGGCATCGACCTGGTCGGCGCCCAGGTCGGGGCGGCCCTGGGCCACCGCCCCGACCTGGCGGCCCGCTCCGCGCACCACTCCAGTCTCCGCTTCCTCGTGGTCGACGAACCCTCCGTGCTCGGCGAGCCGCCCGCCGCCCTCGACGATCCGCCGCCCCACGTCACGGCCACGGTCCTCACCGGGACCAGGGACGTGCCGCTCGCACCGCGGCACGACCACCGCGACCGGGTCGGCCACGCCGTCGCCACCGCCCCCGACGCCCCGACCGCCGCACGGGCCGCCGACGCGGCCCTGACCCTGCTGCGCACCTCCCTGCGCGCCCGAACCGCCCCGGAGGACACCGCATGACCGTCTCCGTCACCGGACGTCTGTCCTCCGCCGTGACACCGGCGGCGGCGGACATCCTCTTCGACCGGCACCTCCGGGTCCCTCCGGACCCGGTGGCCGCCGAACTGAGGCCCACCAGCGAGGTGGACCGCGCCCACGTGGTCATGCTCACCGAGCGGGGGGTCATCGAGCGCGCGACCGCCGCCCGGCTGCTCTCCGGCATCGAGGAACTCCGCGCCGCCGACTTCGCCCCCCTGCGCCATCTGCCCGCGCCCCGGGGCCGCTACCTCGCCTACGAGGGCTACCTCGTGGACACCCTGGGCGAGGAGACCGGCGGCGTCCTGCACAGCGGCCGGTCCCGCAACGACCTCAACGCCACCGTCCTCAGGCTCCAGTTGCGGCGCCCCTACGACCGGCTGCTGACCGAGACCGACACGCTGGGCCGGGTCCTCGTGGAGCGGGGCCGCCGCTTCCGCACCACCGTCATGCCCGCGTACACCCACCACCAGCCCGCCGTCCCCATCACCTACGGCCACTACCTCGCCGGGGTGGCCGCCGCTCTCGTACGGGACATGGACCACTTGGAGCACGCCGGACGCGAACTGGGCGAGAACCCCCTCGGCGCGGGCGCCACCGGGGGGACCACCCTGCCCGTCGACCCGGCGCGCACCACCGAACTGCTGGGGTTCACCGCGCCCCTGACCAACTCCCTGCACGCGGTGGCCTCGCGGGACCTGGTGCTGCGGCTGCTCGCCGCCTGCACCGTCCTCGGTGTGCTCCTGACCCGGACCGCGCACGACCTGCAGTCCTGGACCAGCGCCGAGAACCCCCTGCTCCTGCTGCCCGACGACCTGGTCGGCAGCAGCTCGATGATGCCGCAGAAACGCAACCCGTTCCTGCTGGAGAACGTCCAGGGCAAGGCGGCCGCCGCGCTCGGCGCGCTCACCGCTGCGACCGCGGCGATGTCGACGGCGCGCTACACCAACGCCATCGCCGTCGGCACCGAGGCGGTCGGTCATCTGTGGCCGGCTCTGGAGGCCACCACCGACGCCGTGGTGCTGCTGCGGCTCATGTTCGAGGGCGCGGAGCCCGACCCCGGCCTCATGCTGCGGCGCGCGACGGACGGGCACACGGCGGCCACCGCGCTGGCCGAGCGCCTGGTGGTGGCGGGGGTGCCGTTCCGCACGGCGCACCACACGGTGGGCGAGATCAGCACCATGGCCCTCGCGACCGGCCGCACCTTCGAGGACACCGCCGCCGCGCACCTCGGCGACCGGCCCCGGGCCCTGCTCGACGCCCTGGACCCGGCGTCGATCGCCGCCGCGGCCGGCGCCGGAGGCGGCCCCGCCCCGGCGTCCGTGACCGCGGCCCTCGACGACTCCGACGCCGAGCTCGACCGGCTCGCCGCCGCCGCGGAGGCCCGCCGCGCCCACTGGGCGACCGCCGAACGCCGCCTCGGCGACGCCGTGTCCGCCCTGATCCGCCGACCGTGAGGGAGCCCGACCCATGAGCCACGTCGTTGAACTGCGCAGTGACACCTTCACCCTGCCCACCCCCCAGATGCTCGACGCCGCCAGGGCGGCCCGCCTCGGCGACGACGTCTACGGCGAGGACCCGACCGTACGGGAACTGGAGGAGCTGTCGGCGAAGCTGCTGGGCAAGGCGGCCGGTGTGCTGATGCCCAGCGGCACGATGGCGAACCTCGCCGCGCTGCTCACCCACAGCCCGCGCGGCGGCAAGGCCGTCGTCGGCGCCGAGTCCGACATCTACGTCTACGAGGCGGGCGGCGCCTCGGTGTTCGGCGGCCTCGTCTACGAACCGGTCCCCGCCGCCGCGGACGGCACCCTGCCGCTGGCCGCGGTGGCGGACGCCTTCGACGTCGACCGGGAGGACCCGCAGTTCGCGCTGCCCGCGGTGCTCTGCCTGGAGACGCCGAACAACCGTCTCGGCGGGATCCCCCTCGACACCGGCTACCTCACGGCGGCCGGCGCCCTGGCCCGCGCGCACGGCGTTGCCCTGCACCTGGACGGGGCCCGCGTGTTCAACGCGGCCCTCGCCCTCGGTGTGCCGGCCGCCGACATCGCCGCCCCGGCGGACACCGTCCAGTTCTGCCTGTCCAAGGGGCTGTCCGCCCCGATCGGGTCGATGCTCGTCGGGGACGAGGAGTCCATCGCCGACGCCCGCCGGTACCGCAAGATGCTCGGCGGGGGGATGCGTCAGGCCGGCATGATCGCGGCGTGCGGGATCGTCGCCCTGACCGGGATGATCGACCGGCTCGCCGACGACCACGCGCACGCACGCCGGCTCGCCGACGGTCTCGCCGGGATCCCCGGACTGCGCCTGGACGCCGAACCCCCGCGCACCAACATGGTGTTCTTCACCGTGGACACCGACCGCACCGCCCACACCACCGACTCCCTCATCGAGGGGGCGCGCGCCCACGGCGTGCACCTCGCGGAACTGGGGCGGGGCCGCATCCGCGCGGTCACCCACTCCGGGGTCACCGCCGCCGACGTCGACCGGGCCGTGACGGTGCTCGCGGACGTCATGGCCACCGCGCCCGGGGCCCGGTGGTGAGCGAGCAGGTCACCGCGCCCGCGCCCCCGTCCGCCGCGCTCCGCGATCACCACGCGTTCCGGTTGTTCTGGGCGGCGGAGACGGTCAGCCAGTTCGGCACGTACGTCGGCAACGCGCTGCTGCCGCTGCTGGCCGCCACCACTCTGGCGGCGACCCCGCTGGAGATGGGCCTGCTCAGCGCCGCGGAGACCACCGGCTACCTGCTGATCGGGCTCCCGGCGGGGGTGTGGGTGGCCCGGGCCCGGCAGCGGCTGCTGATGCGGCGCGCGAACACCGGCCGGGCGCTGCTGCTCTGCACGATCCCGGTGGCCTGGTGGGCCGGCCTGCTCACGGTCGGCCAGTTGATCGCCGTGGCCCTGCTGTGCGGTGTCCTCGCCGTCCTGTTCGACGTCGCCTACCAGTCCCACCTCCCCGCCCTGGTCGGCCGCGACCGTCTCCTCCAGGGCAACGCCCGTCTCCAGTCCAGCCAGTCCCTCGCCCAGATCACCGGGCCCGGCGTGGGCGGCGCGTTCGCCCAGCTCGCCGGGCCCGCCCTGCCGGTGCTGGCCACGGCCCTCGGCTATCTGACGTCGACCCTGCTGCTGCGCCGGGTCCGTGAGCCGGACCCGCCGCACCCCGCCGACGGCACCGACCGGCGGCTGCCCGCCGAGATACGCGCCGGACTGCGGTTCCTGGTCCGCAGCCGCACGCTGCTTGCCATCACCGCCTGCACGGCGACCGCGAACTTCTTCGCCGGGGTGCTCAGCGCCGTGCAGGTCCTCTTCCTGACCGGGGTGCTCGGGCTCTCCGGGTCCGCCGTCGGGGCCGTCCTGAGCGTGCTGGGCCTGGGCGGGGTGCTCGGGGCGCTCTCGGCGTACCGCGTCGTGCGCCGCGTCGGCCAGGCCCGCGCGGTGTGGCTGGTACCGCTGGTCACCTTCCCGGCCCTGCTGCCGGTGCCGCTCGCGGGGCGCGGGGTGCTGCTCGTCCCGGCCCTGGCCGGGTTCCTCGTCACCGGGTACGGCGTCGTCGTGTACAACGTCGCCCAGGTCAGCTACCGGCAGGTGGTGTGTCCCGAGGCGATGCTGGCCCGGGTGAACGCCTCGGTGCGCTTCGTCGGTTTCGGCGCGATGACCGTGGGCGCGCTGGCCGGGGGCGTGCTCGGCGGGTCGGCGGCGGGGATCAGGGGCACCCTGTGGATCGCGGCCTGCGGCACCTGCCTGGCCGCGGTGTGGGTGGTGTGCTCACCGCTGCGCGGGATGCGCGACTTCGCCGGCCCGGGGGTGGATGGGGCCGGTGGTGCCGCCGAGCGGGGCGCCTGACCGGCCGCGGGTGCGGGCGAGGACCTCGGCGACGACGGACACCGCCGTCTCCTGCGGGGTCGTGGCGCCGAGGTCGAGCCCGATCGGCGCGTTCAGCCGGGCGAGGGCGTCGGGCCCGACCCCTTCCGCACGCAGGAGTTCGAGGCGGCGGGCGTGGGTGCGGCGCGACCCCATGGCGCCGACGTAGCCGAGCGGGCGCCGGAGCGCGTCGCGCAGCAGCGGGATGTCGAACCGGGGGTCGTGGGTGAGCACGCACACCACGGTGCGTTCGTCGGTGGCGGTGGCGGCGAGGAACCGGTGCGGCCAGTCGGTGACGACGCGGTGCGCGTGGGGGAACCGCTCGGCCGTGGCGAAGACCGGGCGGGCGTCGCACAACGTGACGTGGTAGCCGAGGAAGCGGCCCGCCTGGGTGAGGGCGTCGGCGAACTCCACCGCTCCGAAGACGAGCATCCGCGGGGCGGGTCTGCGGGTGTGCACCAGCGCCTCGGCAGCGGAGCAGTCGGCGCCCCCGGGGATGCGCACGAGCCCGGTGACGCCGGTGCGGTGGACGCCGGCGGCGAGCGCGGCCAGACGCGGCGGCACCGGCCCGGCGAGAGCGGGGGTCCCGTCGTCGGACAGCGTCAGGACGCGGCCCGCCAGCGTCGGGTCGGCGCTCCGGGTGATCTGCAGCAGGCCCACGGTCCGCCCCTCGGCCGCCGCGGTGAGCGTGACCGCCAGATGGTGCCGGTCGGCCGGGTGGACGCGCTGGACGTGGACGCGGATGCCGCCGCCGCACATCAGGCCGGCCGCCCAGGCGTCGGAGTCGGAGGAGTCGAAGTGCGCCTCCTCCGGGGTTCCGTCCTCCTCCAGTTGCTGTCGGCACAGCTCGTGGACGGCCGCGTCCACGCACCCGCCGGAGACACTCCCCGCCACCCGCCCGTCGGCGTCGACGGCCATGGACGTGCCCACCGGCAGCGGTGTGCTGCCGGTGGCATCGATCACCGTGGCCACGGCGAAGGGGCGGTCGGCGCGGCACCAGGCGGCGAGGGCGGGGGCGATGTTCAGCACGGGGGGCTCTTCTCGTACGCGGTGCTCGTGGGGCGGGCGGGCCGGATCGGCGGGCCGCGGTCACGGCCGGGGCCCCGCGCCCGGCCGGTACCGGCGGTGGACGCGGGGCCCCGGTGGTCACCCGGCGGGCCGCGGGCGCAGCAGACTCAACCGGGGTACAGCGGTGGGGTCCTGGCAGTCGAGGCGGGCCGTGCCGCCGACCGGGAGGGTGACCATCGGGTCGGCGTGGCCCAGCGGGAGGCCCGCGGCCACGGGCAGGCCGTCCGGCAGGATCCGCAGCAGGGTCTCGTCGTGCCCGGCGAATCCGGAGGACGTCGGCCGCGGACCGCTGATCCGGCTCAGGACCACACCGGCCGCCCGGTCGAGGACACCGGCCAGGCGGAACTGCTCCAGGCGCGCCCAGAACTCGTCCGGGGCCATGCCGTCGGCCTCCAGGAACAGGATCGAGCCGGGGGCGGGTTCGGGCCACAGGGGGGTGCCGAGCAGCAGGCCGAGCACCAGGAGGGAGCCTCCCCACAGGGGCCCCTCGGCCGTACCGGTCCGCAGGGTGCGGGGCGGCTGGGCGCCGCTGTTGCCGTGGCGGCGCCGGTCGTCCTCACGGTCCCAGAAGAGGTTCTCGTCCGACCAGTCGCCCGCCGTCGGCACAGTCCGCTCGGTCCAGGGGTGCCGCGCGCCGAGCAACTGGTCGAACTCGGTCTCGGTGGCTTCCCAGGGGCCGTCCGCCTCGCCCCATTCGGAGACGACCATGGGGCCGTGGAAGGCGATCAGTCCGGACCGGTGGGGCACCAGGTTGACCAGGGAGGTCAGGTCGCTGTAGCCGACGAGCGGCTTGCCCGCGCGGCCGATGCGGTCGAAGTCCAGGTACGGGAGGACGGGGGTGAGCGTCCAGCCTCCGACGGCCGCGATCACGCCGTCGGTCTCCTCCAGGAGTGTGTGCAGCTCCTCGGCGAGCGCGGCGGGCGGCAGGGTGCCCGGGCCCTGTGCGGACCGGCAGGAGTCGCCGACGACGACGGCGTGTCCGCGTCGGCGCAGCGCGGCGAGGCCCCGGGCGAAGCGGCGCGGGAAGAGGACCGGGGCCGGGGAACTCGAGGCCCACACGCCCAGCGTGGCGTTCGCGGGCAGCGCGGCGGGCCAGCGCGCCGGCGTGGCGCCGCCGGGCGCGGCCGGGGTCGTGTTCGGTTCGGTGGCCGTGTTCGGTTCGGTGCCCGTGCTCGGTTCGGTGGTCGTACTCGGTTCGGTGGTCGTGGTCATGCGGTCGCTCCGATCTCCTCGTCGCGGCGGTCGGGGCCGGCGGTCCACTCCTCGTGGCCGCGCAGGGCCAGGTGGTCGAGGAGGCCGTCGACGGTCAGGGTTCGTTCCGGTTCACCCGTGCCGCGCGCGCCGCGCAGGCGGACGGTCCCGCTCCCGGCGGCGTCGCGGCCCACGACCACCCGCCAGGGCACGCCCACCGCGTCGGCGAAGCGCATCCGGCTGCCCATGGACGCGCCGTGCCGGTCGTCGAGGACGACGCTGACGTCGGCGTCGAGGAGGATCCGGTAGACCCGCTCGGCCGCTTCCGTCGTGCCGGGGTCGCGGCCCTGGACGGTCACCGTGACGTCGAAGGGCCGCACTGCGGCGGGCAGGGCGACGCCCTCGGCGACGCGGTGCTGTTCCAGCAGGGCCAGCACGCAGCGTTGGACGCCGATGCCGTAGGTGCCCATCACCGGGGTCCGCAGCTGGTTGTCCTCGTCGCGGAAGCGGACGTCGAAGGCGGGGGTGTGGGTGTAGCCGTAGCCCATGGCGACTCCGCCCTGAGGGATGTCGTCCTCGGCGGTCCTGGGGCGCGCGGCGTCGCGGTGGTAGGGGATGGTGCGGCTGCGGGGACGGTCGCCGCGGGCGTAGGGGAAGATGAACTCGAAGCCGCCGGTGGCCTCGTCGCGGACCAGTTCGGCGCGCAGCCGCAGGCGGTCCAGGACCGCGCGGACGGTGCGCTGGGCGTGCGCCGCGCTGGCGAGGTACGCGGTGTGGTCGGTGTCCAGGCTGGCGAACAGACAGCACTGGAACTGGCGGGAGTTGTAAATACTCTGCGGCCGGTCGCGGAACCGGAAGATCTCCCGGAACTCGAACAGCCGCATGGGGAGCTGCCGGTGGGAGGCGAGGCCCGCCGAGCCGATCCAGCTCAGCAGCGGCTCCTCGCTGGTGGCGGCGAGGGTGTACTGCTCGAACGGGGCGCTGAAGCCGATCAGTTCGCCGCCGAACCGCTCCAGCCACCCGGCCGGCGCGAGGGTCTCGACGCGGTGCACGGCGGGTCCGCGGAACTCGGCGTACCCGGCGCGTTCCATCTCTCTGCGGACGACCTGCCGGATGTGGGTGACCAGGCGCTGGCCGATCGGGGCGAACCAGGGGAATCCGGCGTCGGTGAAGCGGGCCAGTCCCAGGTGGTGCGCGAGGTCGGCCTCGGTGTCGTCGGGATCGGGAAGAGGAGCGCCCAGCAGTTCGCTGTGCGGGATCCTGCTCAGTCTCATCGGTACTCCGGTACGGGCGTAGGGATCCGGTGGGCCGCCAGCAGGTCCAGGAGGCGCCAGGGCGGCAGATGGCGCTCGGTGAGGCGGACGCCGAGGTGCGCGAGCGCGTCCTCCACGGCGCCCACCACGGCCGAGGGGGCCAGGACCGCGCCGCCCTCACCGAGGCCGCGGAAGGGCACGTCGCCGGTCCGCCGGGACTCCAGGTGGACGACGTCGATCGCCGGCGCGGTGCGGGTGGTGGGCAGCAGGTACTCGGTGAGGTCGCGGGAGAGCTGGGCGCCGTCGGGTCCGTACCCCGACCGTTCCTGGAGCACGGTGCCGATGCCCTGCACGGCGCCGCCGCGCAGTTGTCCGTCCGCGATCGCCGGGTTGATGATGCGTCCGCTGTCCGCGACGACGAGGTAGCGGTCGACGGCGACCGTGCCCAGTTCGGGGTCCACCTCGACCCAGCAGCAGTGGGTGGCCTCCGCCCAGCCGGTCTCCTCGCTGTCGAAGACCTCGCTCACGTCGAGCCGCGCCCGTTCCCCTTCCGCGGCGACGCACGCGGCGGCCAGGTCGGCGACCGTGCCCACGGTGCGGCCGTCGCGTCGGTCCACGACCTTCCCGGCGACGACGTCCAGGTCCAGGGGGGCGAGTCCGGTGCGGCGCCCGACGGCCGTCAGGAGGTTGGCCCGCAGGGTGCGGGAGGCGCGCAGCACTCCCCCGCCCGCGAGGGCCGCCGCCCGGCTCGCGCCGGTCCCGGCCAGGCTGTAGGGCACAAGGTCGGTGTCCCCGTGCACGACGTCGACCGCGTCCAGCGGCAGGCCCAGGGTGGTCGCGGCGATCTGCCCGAGCGTGGTGACATGGCCCTGGCCGTGCGGGATCTGTCCGGTCCTGACCTGCGCGCGGCCGTCGGGGCCGAAGAGGACCCGGACGGGTTCGGGACCCATGTGGGCGCCCATCGCCTCGTGCAGACTCCACGGGCCGGGCGCGGGTTCCAGCAGGGTCGCGACGCCCAGTCCGAGCAGCCGTCCCTGCGCGCGGGCCGCCGCCTGCCGCGTGCGGAACTCCGCGACGGCGGCCTCGTGCCGGGCCCGCCGCAGGGTCGAGCCGAGTGCGGGGACGTCGGTGAGCCGGGCGCCGGTGATCATGCGCGGATCGGGGCCGTCCACCGGCGCGAGGTGCCGCAGCCGGTAGTCGGCGGGTTCCTCGCCCACCGCGCGGGCGATCAGGTCCATGGTGCGTTCGGCCGCGAACGTCGCCATCTCCCAGGGGCCGCGGTAGGCGACGTACGGGGTGCGGTTGGTCAGGGTGAGGCGGCCGGTGAACTCGTAGGCGGGCACGCGGTAGGCGTTCGGGATCAGGCAGCCGACGATGGCGACGAAGACGGCGCTGGCGACCGGGGGCACGGGGTAGGCGCCCTGGTCGACGACGAGATCGGCGCGCAGGGCGAGCAGTTCGCCGTCGGCCCCCAGGGCCGCCTCGACGTCGATCTCCTCGCCCCGGGCCTGTCCGGCGGCGATCAGGTGTTCGCGGCGGTCCTCGATCCAGCGGACGGGGCGGCCCAGGTGACGGCTCGCCCAGCACACGGCGATGTCCTCGCGGAACACCCCGCCCTTGATGCCGAAGGAACCGCCCATGTTCGCGGGGACGCGGACCCTGACCAGGTCGAGGTCCAGGCCGAGGACGTCGGACAGGTACTGCCGGTGGGAGGTCGGCGACTGGGACGCCACGTCGTAGGTGAGCCGGCCGCTGCCGGGATCGTAGGAGGCGAGGCCGCCCCGGGGTTCGAGGGGCGCGTTCTGCACCCGCTCCTGGCTCAGCCGGTGGCGCACCACGCGGGCGGCCCGCGCGAAGGCGCCGGTCACGTCGCCGTGGACGCGGTGCTCGGTGTAGAGGACGTTGCCGTCCAGGTCGGGGAAGAGGGGCTGGTGCGCGCCGTCGGCGCCGGCACGTGCGTCCAGGACGGGCGGCAGGTCGTCGTAGCCGACGACGACGAGTGAGGCGGCGTGCTCCGCGTCCGCCTGGCCGGTGGCGACGACCAGGGCGACGGGGTCGCCCTCGAAGCGGACGCGGTCCTCGGCGAGCGGGGTGAAGCCGGGGGCGGTGTAGCCCTCCAGGGGGCAGGCGATGGTGATCGGGTTGAGGCTGCCGCGCAGGTCGGCGGCGGTGAGGACCGCGACCGTCCCGGGCGCGGTACGGGCCGCCTCGATGTCGAGACCGGTGATGCGGGCGTGCGGGCGGGTGCTGCGGACGAAGCGCGCGTGCAGGACGCCCGGACGGTCGAGGTCGGCGATGAAGCGGGCGCGGCCGTCGAGGACGGTGCGGTCCTCGGCGCGCAGGGCGCTGGTGCCGATGGCGGGGTAGGTGGTCGCGGCGGGAACGGACGGCGTGGACGCGCCGCCCGGCGGAGCGGGTGTCCAGGTGCGGGCCGCGGCGAGGGTGGCGCGGACGATGCTCTCGTAGCCGGTGCACCGGCACAGGTTGCCCGCGAGCCGGTGCCGGACCTGTTCCTCGGTCGGGTCGGGGTGCTCGGTGAGCAGGGCGTGGATCTCCATGAGGAATCCGGCGGCACAGAATCCGCACTGGAAGGCGTGTTCGGCCCAGAGCACCTCGCGCAGGTGCCGCATCAGCGGGTCCCCCGGGTCCTCGGCGGTGCGGACGGGCAGCCCCTCGGCCTGCGCGGCGAGGACCGTACAGGCGCGGGCCGTACGGCCGTCGAGGAGCACGGTGCAGGAGCCGCAGACGCCGTCCTCGCAGCCGAGCCGGACGGATTTGCGTCCGAGGCAGTCGCGCAGGTGGTCGGCGAGGGTCCCGCACCGGTGCGGCTCGCCCGGGGGTGGTTCGGGGGCGGTGCCGGGTGTGCAGGTCATGGTGTCTCCCGCGTCGGTACGGGCGGTGCGTCGTGGCCGGAGCCGCTCGGTACGGGTGGTGCGCCCGCGCCGGGGCGGCGTGCCCTGGTGATCGCCTCGGTCAGCACGCGGTCCGCGAGGACCCGTACGGCGTGCCGGCAGTACGCGGCGGGAGGTCCCTGCCGCTGCGGCTGTCCCGGGCCGGTGGGCACGGTCTCCCCGGCGGCGGCGCCGGCGTCCCGGAGCCGGTGGGTGACGTCCACCGCGGTGGGCGGGGAGACCCGGGTGCCGACGGTGACTTCGGCCCGCAGCACGGTGCCGTCCGGTGCGGTGTCGACGACCGCGGCGACCGAGGCGACCGGCCGGCCGCCGACCGGATGGGCGAACTGGCCGAACGCGTGGCCGCTGCCCGGCCCGCGCAGGGGCAGCTCGACGGCGGTGAGGATCTCGTCGTGCCGCAGTCCCGGGCCGGCGAAGAGGGACCGCAGAGCGGTCGTGCGCGCGCCGCCGGGACCGCTGACGAGGAGGCGTGCGTCGAGGGCGTACGCGGCGACGACGAGCTGGGCGGGGTGGGCCGCGTGGGCGAGGGTGCCCCCGAAGGTGCCGCGGTGCCGGACGGACGCGTGGCCCGTGCGGGCCGCGGCCTCGGCGACCAGGGGGGCGGCGGCACCGATACGGGCGTGGGTGGCGAGGGTGTGCTGGCGGGTCATGGCTCCGATCCGCAGGAAGCCGTCGTGCTCGCCGACCCCGGTCAGCTCCCCCAGGTCGCGGAGGTCCACCAGCAGGCGGGGCGTACGGTCCCGGGACGCCAGCAGCGGGACGAGGCTCTGGCCGCCCGCCAGCGGCAGGGCCTGGCCCGGCGGGGCGTCGGCCAGGCGGGACACCGCCTCACCGAGGCGCCGGGGCGCCACATGGGCGATCGGGGGGAGCTTCACGGACGACGACGCCCTCTCTCGGGACGGGGCCCGCACCGGAGCCCGGGGGATCCGGTGCGGGGCGGGGGTCAGGGCCGCGGGAGGACCGGGCTGGAGTCGAACAGCTCCGGCTCGCCGAGCTCGTCCGCCTCGCAGCGCACCAGGAGCTCGGTGTAGCCCATCTGGGCGAGGTTGTCGCGGAAGAGCCGCATGTAGACGGCGTACTGCTCGGCCAGGACCTCCCGGGCCTCGGCGCTCAGCTCGTCGAGGTGCGGACGGGCGAGGATGTCCTGGATGAAGGACTCCACGACCTCGTCGGAGATCCAGTCGAAGGTGTACTGCTCGCGGGAGAACGGGATGCGGCCGTCACCGAGGAAGAAGTCCAGCCAGTAGGACTCCTCCAGGGGCTCCACCGTGACCTGGATGGCGGCGGTGACGTCGGCGAGCAGCTGCTCGGAGGGCTGCTTGACGTAGTACATCGGGATGGCGGCGATGAACCCGCCCGGCTTGACCACCCGGGAGTACTCGGCGAGCGCCTTGGCGCGGTCCGGGATGAGGGAGGTGACGTTGCCGCAGAAGACCAGGTCGAAGGTGTCGTCGGGGTAACCGGTCGCGGTGGCGTCGTTGACCTCGAAGGTGATCAGGTGGTCCACGCCGAGGCTCTCGGCGCGGCGCCTGGCCTCGGCGATGCTGCGCTCGTTGATGTCGATGGCGGTGACCCGGCAGCCCACCAGACGGGCCAGCTCGATGGCGGTGATGCCGGTGCTGGTGCCGATCTCCAGGACGTGGCTGTCCTTGTCGAGGTGGGCTCCGACGGCCAGGTGGGAGATGGTCTTCACGCCGCCGGGCGGGCGGTTGGTCTCGCGCACGACGGAGATCAGCTCGTTGTAGTTCATCGCGCGGATCTGCTGGGCGGTCAGGTCGCCGAGGTTCATGAGGTGCTCCTTGTGAGAGGGGTGGGAGATGTCCGGGCCGAGAGGTGGAGCCGGAGGGGTCAGGGGGTGGCGGGGAGGCCGTTGGCGCGCTCCAGGAGCTGGAGGTCGCGTACGTCGGAATGGCGCAGGACCCACATGAAGAAGCGCTCCACGCCCATGCCGAAGCCGCTGGTGTGCAGGGGCTTCTCCTGCTTCATCCGCAGGTACCAGTCGTAGTCGTCGGGCGAGACGCCGTGTGCGGCGAGCGCGCCGAGGGCGTGGGCGGCGTCGGTGTGCCGTTCGCCGCAGCCGACGACCTCGCCGGGTCCGATGAGCAGGTCGGCGTTGAGGGCCTTGGCGCCGGTGGCGTCGGTGGCCTGGTAGAAGGGGACGGAGAGGTGGTCGAAGTGGGTGAGCCACACGGCGGGACCGTGCAGTTCCATGAGCCGGCGCTCCCCCGCCCTGGTGATGGTGCGCCACTGGTCGTGGAACTCGAAGTACTCCGGGTCGCCGTCGAGGGCGGTCACGGCCTCGTCGAAGGTGATCCGGGCGGTCGGCTTGGCGAGGAAGTCGGTGAGGTGCTCGACGCCGCCGGCGATCCGGGCGACGGGGCCCTCCAGCTCTCGCAGGACCGCCTCCGTGAGGTGACGCAGGTAGGCGTCGGCCACCGCGATCACGTCGTCGAGGCCGCCGGGGATCTCGGCCTCGCTGTGGAAGAACTGGCTGAGGTGGGTGGCGTCGGTCTCCTCGCCGCGGAAGCTCGGCATGAGGTAGTAGCAGCCCTGGTCGGCGATGCGGCAGCCGTACTCCAGGAGGAACTGCATGGAGTCGGCGAGGTAGGTGGGGACGCCGAAGAGGTCCACCTGGACCGGCAGCGAGTCGCTGCCCAGGCCCATCGGCGAGGAGATGGAGGAGGTGGTGACGGGGAGGTGGAGCGCCTTGACCTGCCGGGCCCGCCAGAACGCGGCGGTCTCGTAGTTCACCAGGTCCTGGAGGTCGACCAGGGAGGTGTACAGCGGGTCGTCCAGGATCCGCAGGAAGCGCGGCAGGGCCTCGGTGAGCGACCCCTGCGGCGGGCGTGAATCGACTTTCGACATACCGTGGACCTCCAGTTTTTCGCGCACGCCCGTCAGGGACGGGATCGGGGAAGGGGGGTCGCCGGCGACCGGGCGGTTGGTCCTCGCTACCGGCGGCCGTTCGACTGATCGCAGCCTGGCACCCGGCGATTCCCGTTCCGTTGCCGTTCGTTCCGTGGCCACCGCCGGGTGCGCGGGACGTAGGGAAAGCGATGGGTACGGCGTGGGGCGCGGCCCTCCCGCACCGGGCCACGGGGAGCGCACCACGTGGGCTCCTGATCCCGGCTCAGCCCAGGGCGGCGAGCCAGGTCTCCACGAGGGAACGGTCCAGGAGGCGCTTGCGGAACACGCCGCTGCAGCGGAGTTCGTCGCCGGTGTCCGAGATCCACAGGCTGAGGTCGAACATGGCGTCGGACAGCGTCGGTACGCTCAACTGCCCGCGCACGCCTTCCAGTTCCAGGCGCATGACGGGGTTCCCCGAGATGAAGACCGACCGGCGTTCGTAAGCGAACTCCCCGTTCCCGGCGCCGCCGTTGCCCACCGCGTCCCGGATCACGTCGAAGGGGACGCCCTGGTGGCGCAGGGTCCACAGCACGCTCTCGCGGACCGCCTCGGCCATGGCGGTCAGGTCGGCGGACCGCGGTTCCCGCACCGTGACAGGCAGGACGCTGACGAAATTGCCGAGCACGTCCCGGGCGGCGGGCACGAAGCGTCCGGGCAGCGGGGAGAAGAAGGAGAGGCCGGGCCCCAGCACGCTGGGGCGCATCGCGTGCAGCAGCTTGGCGGTGGCCAGCATGAAGCTGGACACCGCCAGTTCGGCGGCCTGCCGGACATGTCGTTCGTAGGCGGCGCCGGTGAGGACGGTGGCGGCCTGCTCGCCCTCCCGGGTGCACTCCGTCCAGGACAGGGGCCGGGCCAGCACCATGTCGGGGATGCCGTCGGGCAGTCGTCGGCGCCACGCGTCGCAGAGTTCGTCGCGGGCCGCGCCGGCCAGGGCACGGCGTTCGGCGGCGGCGACCCGGGCCAGGGAGGCACGGGGCCGGGCGCGGTCGGTTCCGGTCGTGTCACCGTCGCGGTACGCGGTGGACAGGTCGTCGAGGAAGCGGGCGTAGGAGATCCCGTCGCAGACCGTGTGATCGGCCGTGACGACCAGGACGCAGCCCTCCCCGCCCGGGTGCCGCACCAGGGTGACCCGCAGCAGGCGCCCGTCGCGCAGGTCGAAGGGCCTGGTCATCTCGGCGTCCGCGAGACGGCGGGCGGTCGCCCGGGTGGACTCCCAGTCGGCGGCGACCGGCTCGACGAGGTCCACCCGCGGACGCCAGGCCGTCTCGCGGTACTGGGGTCCGTGGTCGGGGTCGACCCGGTAGCGGTGCGCGAGCGCGGGATTGAGGACCACGGCACGCGCCAGCGCCCCCTCGAGGCGGGGCACGTCGATGTCGACGCCGGGGAACGCGAAGAGGAAGCAGGTCAGGTTCTCCGACGGCAGGGAACCGTCGTCACGGAGCTGGTGGCGCAGGCCGATGCTCATCCGGTGCGGGACGCCGCGCCAGAGGTCGGGCGAGGCGTCGGCGGGGGCACCGGCCGGGACTTGGGTCAGCGCTTCGGCCGGGACTTCGGCAGAGGATTCGGCCGGGACTTCGGTCAGCGCTTCGGCCGGGACTTCGGCAGAGGATTCGGCCGGGACTTCGGTCAGCGCTTCGGCCGGGACTCCGGCAGAGGATTCGGCCGGGACTTCGGTCAGCGCTTCGGCCGGGACTCCGGCAGAGGATTCGGCCGGGACTTCGGCGGGTCGGGCGGTCAACGGAACTCCTCAGGAATCGCGGGGCTGCGCGGGCGGTGCGCCGTCACGGGCCGCGAGCGCCGTCCGGCCCGGCGCCTGCCCGGGAAGCGGTGGCCCGGGATTCGCGATCGGGGCGGCGCCGTCGTGGTCGGGCGCCGGGCCCGGAGCACGCGTCCGCGGTCCCGCACCGGTGGAACGGCGGTCCGCGGCGAAGCCCGCGAGGTGCAGGAACGCCGCCGTCACCTGGGCCAGGGCCAGCACGACGAAGAGCGTTCGGGCTCCCTCCGCCCGGATCGTCGTGCCGCTGACCAGCAGTCCGCAGGTGCCCCCGGCCAGGGCGACGGCGGTGGCCACGGTGAGCGCCTCGGGCCGGACGGCGCCCGGCAGGCGCAGCGCACGCACCGCGGCGACCGGCGCGCTGGAGACGCCGTTGAAGAGTCCGGCGAGGACCAGGCAGCCGAACACGGCGGTGATCCCGAGCGGCAGCGGCAGGACCAGGAAGCAGAGAGCGAGGAGCACCCGGCCGCCGACCGCGAGCACCGGTGCGGACAGGCGCCGCAGCAGGGGGCCGACGAGCAGGGTTCCGGTGAGGGCGGCGGCGCCGAAGGCACCGGACAGCGCCCCGGCGACCGTGGGCCCGCGTTCGCCGAACTCCAGGGCGACGACCGGCAGGGCCGCGAACAGGCCCTGCCAGGCGAACTCGGAACAGACGAGGGCGAGCGACCAGGTGGCGGTGAGGGGATCGGCGAGCAGCGCGCGTACGCCCGCCGTGCCCAGCCGCGAGGGAGGGGGCGGCGACGGGACGGCCGGGGGGAGGAAGCGGCGGAGCACCAGCAGCGACAGGGCGAAGCTGGCGGCGTCGGCGAGGATCACGGGGACCGGGCCGAACAGGGCGACGAGGACGCCGGCGAGGGGCGGTCCGAGCATCATGCTGAGCCGCATGGCGCCCTGGAGCGCGGCGGTGGCCCGGCTCAGGAGTGTCCCGTCCTCGCCGACGACGTCCGAGAGCGTGGCCTGCTGAGCTGCGGAGTAGGGCGCCATCACGGCGCCGAAGACGAACATCGCCGCGGTGGTCAGGGGCACCGCGAGGGTTCCCGCCGAGGCCAGGAGCGGGACGAGCGCGATCAGTACCCCGCGGCAGGCATCGCCCAGGAGCATCACGCGGCGGGGTCCCGCGCGACCGGTCCAGGAGGCGCCCAGGGTGCCGATCAGGGTGGTCCCGGCCATCTGAGCGGCCATCACCACGCCCATGGCACCGGCCGATCCGGTCCGGGTGAGCATCAGCCACGGCACGGCGACGACGCTCAGCGAGCTGCCGAGCATCGACACGCACTCCGCGGCGAGCACGGCCCGCAGCGCCGGGTGGCGCCACAGGCCGGCGCCGCGGGCGGCGCTGGTGTCGGGGGCGGTGCCGGTGCCGCTCACGGGCGCGGTCCGACCACGTGTTCGGTGAACTCCGCCAGGCGCGGCAGGCTGAACAGCACGCTCAGGTCCACCTCGCGGCCGAACCGGCGGGAGACCTCGATGATCAGGCTCTCGGCGAGGAGCGAGTGGCCGCCCAGTTCGAAGAAGCTGTCCTCGGGCCGGACGTCGTCGATGCCGAGGACGTCCTGCCACAGTCCGATCATGGTGGCGAGGGCGTCGTCGTCGGTGTGCGCGGGGTCGGCCGGGCCGGTGCCGGACACGGCACCGGAGGCCGGGTTCGAGAGGATCCCGGCCACCGGGGTGTCGGGGTCGTCGGCGACGGTCCAGAGGATGTCCTGGTAGTCGGTGGCCAGGGCCTTGAGCAGGGGCTCTCCCAGGGCTCCGGCGGGGTCCTTCCACAGCACATGGGTGCCGGCGCTGTCCTCGCGGACCATGACGGCCAGGGTGAAACCGGCGGTGCTCTCGATGTCCTGGAGGCTGAGCACCGCGTGGCAGCCGGGCGCGTCCAGCCGCAGGTCCATGACGTCCAGGCCGTCGCGCAGGCCCGCGTGCCAGTACTGGAAGATGCTGCGGTGGGTCAGTTCGCGGGCCTGCGGGCCCACCAGTCCGGCGCTGCGCATGATCGTCGGCAGCGGCAGGTCGCCGTGGGCGAGGGCGCTCTTGACCCGTCCGCGGAGCCGGCGCATCACGTCCGTGTAGGTGTCGGTCGCGCTCACCTGGGCGCGCACCGGGAGCAGGTTGACGAAATAGCCGACCTGCTGCCGGGTCTCCTCCAGGGTGCGGCCGTGGAAGGGCAGGAACGACAGGACGTCCTGGGCACCGGTGTGACGGCGCAGCAGGGCGTAGTAGCCCGCCATCAGGGTGGTGACGTAGGAGACGCCGGAGGTCTCGGCGCGGTGGCGCAGTCCGGAGACCAGGTCGTCGGGCAGGACGTCGCTGAGCATGGTGGGGCGGGGCGGGTCGGCGGGGGTGGCCGGGAGGGTGAGGGGGGTGATCCCGGTGCCCAGCTCGGCGGCCCAGTAGGCCCGGTGGCGTTCGCCGTCGGTGTCCTCCGCGAGCCGGACCGAGCGCAGGGCGTGCGCCTGGAGGGCGCGGGGGTCGCCGGGCACGTCGACCGGTTCCCCTGCGTACGCCCGGCGCAGGGCCTCCAGCAGGAGCAGCACGGACGCGCCGTCGGCCACGATGTGGTGGAACGTCAGCAGCAGGACCTTCCAGTCGGGGCCGGTGAGGAGCTGGACCCGGGCCAGCGGGCCGGTGCGCAGGTCGAACGGGGTCTGCCAGGCCAGGCGTACGGCCTCGTCGCGGGCGAGGTGCGAGGTGATCTCGGTGACGGGGATCGGCGGGGCGTCGCCCCAGTCCAGCCGGTGGCCGCCGGGGCTGCCCGTCACACGCCCCCTGAGCTGGGGGAACGCCGTGCCCAGGCGGTCGACCGCGTGGCGCAGTCGGGCGGGATCGAGGTCGCCGTCGACGGCGAGCGGGACGGGGATGATGTTGGTCCACTGCCGCGGATCGATCTGCCAGGCCACCTTCATGGCCTCCTGCCCCACGGAAAGGGGCACGCTGTGCGGGGTGGTGTGTGGGGTGGTGTTCGGGGTGGTGTTCATCGAAGGTCGTCTCCCGGGTTCCACGCGTGGTGGTGTCGTGATGAGGGGCGCCGGACGCGTGGGGCGTCCTCGCCGGCGGAGGGGCGGCCGGGTCAGATCCGCAGCCGTACCTGGTGGCGGCGCAGCCAGGCGTCGAGTTGGAGGAGCATCTCCACGTCCGCGCGCCCGAACCACCCGCCCCGGTCGAGGAGTCGGGGGTCGTCGGCCACCCGGGCGGCGGCGTCGAGGTCCGTGACGGCGTGCACGGGTGCCGACGGGTCCTCGAGCAGGTCGCGCAGGCGGCGGGTGACGAAGGCCTTGTACCGGTCGTCGTAGAGGGCGGGGAAGGTGGACTTCCGGCGTTCCAGGACGGAGGGCGGCACGAGGTCGCGGGCCAGGTCGCGCAGAATGCTCTTGGTGCGTCCGCCGGTGAACTTCATCGCGACCGGGACGTTGTACATGAACGTGTAGAGCGCGTGGTCGGCGAACGGGAACCGCATCTGGACCCCGGCGGCGGCGCCGAGGCGTTCGGTGTGCAGCATCGTCTGTTCCAGCAGCCGGGTGACCGTCAGATGGTCGATCTGCCGTACGGTGCGGCGGCCCGGTGAGTCGTCCGGGAGGACGGGGACGCGATCGAGCGCGGTGCGGAACACACGTTCCAGGTATCCGTCGACGTCGAGGACGCGCAGCAGGTCGGGGTGGAACAGGCCGGTGCCGATGCCGTGGGCGACGCCGAACCGACGGGCCTGTTCCAGCCAGGGGAAGGTGGTCAGTTCGGGCACGCCGTCGAGGTCGCCGTAGAGGCCGCCGAACATGGTGTCGGCGGCCTCGCCGGAGAGCCCGACGGCGCAGTGCGTGGCGAGGGACCGGCTGAGCAGGTACGGGGTGACGTTCTTGTCGCCCCAGGGGGTGGGGTAGTCCTTCGCGGCGAGCACCTCTTCGCGGGTCGCGGAGTCGAGGACCTGGTCGATGTCGACGACGACGTCCTCGTGGTCGCAGTCCCAGAAGCGGACGACGTCCTCGATGAAGGGGCGGTCGGGGATGCGGGAGGTGGTGCGGGCGAAGGACACCGTGCCCGTGACCGGCCGGCGCCCGGTCCCGGTGGCGACCAGTCCGGCGAGCACGCTGGAGTCCAGCCCGCCGGAGAGGAGCACGGCCGTGTCGTCGTCCTCGATGTCCGCGGCGACCGAGGCCCGCAGCAGCCGGTCGGCCTCCTTGGCGGTGGCGTCCGCGTCGAGGACGTGTTCGTGGGCCTCCAGGGACCAGTAGGCGCGGGCGCGGATCGCGCCGTCCGGGGTGAAGCGGAGCACGGTGGCGGGCGGGACCTCGTTGACACCGCTCAGGGCGCCGCGGCCGTCCTCGCGCATCAGGGTGAGCAGGGCGCACAGGGCGTCGGCGTCGGCCTCGGGGGTGACCAGGGGGTGCGCGGTCACGACAGCGACATCGGAGGCGAAGACCACGCCGCCGGGCGTGCGGATCCAGCTCAGGGGACGGACGCCGAACCGGTCCCGGCCCAGCACGAGGTCACCGGACCGGGTGTCCCAGACGGCGAACGAGCAGAGTCCTTCGAGCCGTTCGGCCAGTCCCGTGCCCCAGCGCAGGTAGGCCCGCGCGATCACCTCCGAGGCGGAGGGCGGGTGCGGACCGGGGCGGCGGCCGGCGCCGAGCGCGTCCCACAGGGCCGCTGCGTTGCGCAGATGGCCGTCGCACACGGCGACGGCGACGGTCCGGCCGTCCTCGCGGACGGTGGCCGGGGCGGCGGGCCCGCGCCGGACGGGGTCGCCGCGCTGGACGAGCGCGGCACGCGGCTCGCTCCAGGTGCCGCCGTCGTGCGGGGCCCGGACCCGCAGGCCGGTGAGCATCCCGGTCACCTCAGCGTCCGCGCGTGTCAGATCACGCTGTCCGTCGGTCCATCCCGCGATGCCCGCCACCCGGTCCCACCTCGCCCACGGCCGTCTGCTGCGCGCCACGCGATGCCCCCGGACCCGCTGGCCCGGACCGGCTGGTCCGCGTCGCCTTGACGCCGTCACGCTAGGTGGGGGCGGTACCGGGCGACCCTCCGTCGGGATTCCACCGGAGGGCTCCGCCGAGCGGGCCCCGGAACGCGAAGGGCACGGTGCGGGAACGCTGCCGCTCGACGCCGCGCCCGGTCCCCCGCCCCCACGCTCGGCGGTCGCCGCGGCGCCGACCCGCGCTCCCTGGACGGTCGGAGTCACCCCGGCCCACGGCCTCTGGACGGTCCCCGTCACTCCGGCCCACGGCCTCTGGGCAATCACCGCCACCACTCCCCCCGCACCCCCTGGCCAGTCACTCCCCCGCACTTCCCTTCAACAGCCCGGCGCCCCTGCACCGTTCACCTCCCGGTGTCGCCGCCACCCCGCGCAGGCGGGCATGGCCGGAAACGGCCGGACACCGGGCCGGAACCCGCTCGGCCCGGAACCCGGAACACCGCTCTGGTGCACTGCTGGCGCAGCGGGGGTCCTGGCCCCGCCGGGCTCCGGCAGCGGCCCGAGGTGTCCTGTCCTGGAGGAGACGCAGGTGAAATCACGCGTTCTTGAGCTGGTGGAGGAGCGGGCACGGTCCCGTCCCGAGTCCCCCGCGGTGGAGTCGGCGGACGGCGTCCTGACCCGCGGTGCGCTGTGGGAGCGGGCGGGACGGCTGGCCGCCCGTATGACGTCGCGGGGACTGCGGCCCGGCGAGGTCGTGGTCGTCGGTACGGGCCGCACCGCGGAGCTGCTCGTCGCCGTCCTGGCGACGCTGCGGGCGGGCGGCGCCTTCTGTGTCGTGGACCCCGGCTACCCCCCGTCCCGGATCCGGCGGATCCACCGCGACAGCGGGGCCCGGTTCGTGGTGGCCCCGGGTCTTGAACTGCGTCCCGGACGCCCCGGCCCGCCCCTGGAGGGGCTGGCGTACGTGGTGTTCACCTCCGGCTCCACGGGACGGCCGAAGGCGGTGGGGATGCCCCACCGGGCCGTCGACGCGCTGATCGACTGGACCCTGGCGAGCACCTCGCGCAGGCCGCTGCGCACCCTTCAGTTCGCCCCGCTGGGCTTCGACGTATTCGTGCAGGAGGTGTTCACTGCGCTGTGCAGCGGCGGGGCACTGCGGCTGCCCGCCGAGGAGGAACGCCGGGACCTGGTGCGGCTGGCGGAACTGCTGGAGGCGTGGCGGATCGAGCGGCTGTTCGTACCACCGGTCGTGCTGGACCGGCTCGCCGCGCTCGCGCCGTACACCGGTACGGTCCCGCGCTCGCTGCGGCAGGTGGCGGTGGCGGGCGAGGCACTCCGGATCACGCCGGGGCTCAGGCGCTTCTTCGAGGAGCTGCCCGGATGCCGGCTGCACCACCACTACGGTCCGTCGGAGACCCATGTGGCCGTCGCACACACCTTGACGGGCCCGCCCGCGTCCTGGCCGGACCTGCCGCCGATCGGCACCCCGCTGCCGGGATTCGGGGCGCGGATCGTCGACGGGGAGCTGTGGCTGACGGGGCCGGGTGTGGGCTACGGCTACCTCAACGACCCTGCGGAGACGGCACGCCGCTTCGTCCCGGCCGACGGCTCCGCGCGGACCACGGACGACTCGGCGGGCACCGAAGACAGCCCGTCGGGGACCACGGACAACTCGGCGCGGACCACGGACGACTCGGCGCGGACCGCGGACGACTCGGCGCGGACCACGGACAACTCGGCGCGGACCACGGACAACTCGGCGCGGACCGCGGACGACTCGGCGCGGACCGCGGACGGAGGCCGGACCGCCACCGCCTACCGCACCGGCGACCTCGTCGCACGGGATCCGGACGGACTGCTGCGCTTCCTCGGGCGGGTCGACCACCAGGTCAAGATCCGCGGCCATCTGGTCGACCCGGCGGAGGTGGAGGCGGTCCTCGGCGGCCTGCCCGGAGTGCGCGAGTGCGCGGTGACGGCCGAACAGGTCGCCGGGGAGACGCAGTTGGCGGCTCATGTCGCCGGGGACACGGCGGGACTGCGGGCCCGGCTCGCCGCGGCGCTTCCCGCCCATCTGGTGCCCGCGCGGATCCAGGCCGTGGACCGGCTCCCGCTGACCGCGCACGGGAAGGTCGACCGCGCGCGGCTGCCCGCCCCGGCCGGCCCCGACGCGGCGGGCGACCCGCCGACCGGGACCGTGGAGCGGGACGTCGCGTCGGTGTGGTCGGCGGTCCTGGGCCACACGGACATCCGACGGGACCAGCCGTTCCAGTCGCTGGGCGGCACCTCCCTGTCGGCCGCGCTGGTCCTGGCCAGGCTGCGCACCCGCTACCCGGCCCGGATCGACCTGCACAGCTTCCTGTCCGCGCCCACCGTGCGCGAGCTGGCCCGACGACTGACCGAGACGCCCGACCCGGTGGGGGACGCATGAGCCCGCGGACGCTGGACCTGTATCTGGACCTCATGAAGGAGGTGCTGTCCAACACCATCTACGAGGATCCGCCGATCCCCGCGGGCTGGGCGCCCTCCACCGTCTACGAACCGCTCAACCGCAGACTGGGCGTCGACTGGCCCAGCCAGGCCCACACGATGATCGGCCGACGGCGGCTGGACAACCTCCAGTTCTGCGTGGAGCGGGTGCTGGCGGACGGCGTGCCGGGCGACCTGATCGAGACGGGCGTCTGGCGAGGCGGCGCGTGCATCCTCATGCGGGCGGTGCTGCGCGCCCACGGCGTGACGGACCGCCGGGTGTGGGTCGCCGACTCCTTCCAGGGCATGCCGCTGCCCGACGCGGACACCCACCCGGCCGACCGCGCGCTGGCCGCGCACACCCACAACGACGTCATCGCCGTGGACCTGGACACCGTGCGGGGGAACTTCGAACGGTACGGCCTGCTCGACGACCAGATCGTCTTCCTGCCGGGCTGGTTCCACGAGACGCTCCCCGCCGCGCCGATCGGGAAGCTGGCGGTGCTCCGGCTCGACAGCGACCTGTACACCTCCACGGTCGAGACCCTCGACCTCCTCCACCCGAAGGTGTCCCCGGGCGGATTCGTGATCGTCGACGACTACCACATCCCGGCCTGCCGTGCCGCCGTGCACGACTGGCGCGAGCGCCACGGGGTGACCGAGGAGATCGAGGACATCGACGGACTGGGTGCCTTCTGGCGCCTGACGCCCCCGGAAGGAACCACCCCGTGAACGCAACGCTCCCCGCCGTGCGCGCCCTCGTCGCCGAGGTGTTCGGGCTGCCGGTGGACTCCGTCGACCCGGACCGGCCGCTGATCGCTCTGGGGGCGGACTCGCTGGTGCTGCTCGCCCTGACCCGGAAGGTCCACGACCGGTTCGGGGTGCGGCTGCCGGTCCGCGCGCTCTTCGAGGACGAGCTGTCCGTCCGCTCGGTGACCGCCCGGCTCGCCCCGGACACGGACGTCTCCGGCAGCTCGCCGGCGGCCGGGTCCGTCGACTTCAGCCTGTACTTCTTCGGCGACTACCCGCACGGGGACGGACCCGCGCGGTATGAGGCGCTGCTGGCCGCCGCCGAGTTCGGCGACCGCAACGGCTTCCACTCCCTGTGGGTGCCCGAGCGTCACTTCCACTCCTTCGGCGGGCTGTTCCCCAACCCGGCGGTGCTGGCCGCCGCGCTCGCGGTGCGCACCCGTTCCATCCGGCTGCACGCGGGCTCGGTGGTGCTGCCCCTGCACCATCCCGTCCGGGTGGCCGAGGAGTGGGCGATGGTCGACAACCTCTCCGGCGGCCGGGCCGGGCTGTGCGTGGCGTCCGGCTGGCACTCCGGCGACTTCGTCCTGGCGCCCGAGCACTTCGAGGATCGGCGCGAGCTGATGTACGAACGCCTGGACACCGTGCGCCGGCTGTGGTCGGGCACCCCGCACACCGGTGTCTCCGGCGACGGCGACACCGTGGAGGTGACCCTCTTCCCGGCGCCCGTGCAGTCACGGCCGCCGCTGTCCGTGGCCGTCCTGTCCAGCCCCGCGAGCTGGGAACGGGCGGCGCGCGAGGACGTGGGCGTGGTGACCAACCTGATGCAGCAGGACGTCGACGACCTGGCGCGCAACATCGCGCTGTACCGGAGCACGCGCGCCCAGTGCGGGCTGGACCCGCGGGGAGGCCGGGTCACCGTCCTCGTCCACACCTATCTGCGCGGCGACGCCGAGCGGGCACGGCAGGAGGCATACGGGCCGTTCCGCGCCTATCTGATGTCCTCGCTCTCCCTGTTCGACAACGCGGTGCGCAGCCTCGGGGTCGAGGTGGACCTCGCCCGGACCCCGGCCGACGACGTCGAGTTCCTGCTGGAACGCGCCTACGACCGCTACTGCGCGACCCGCGCCCTCATCGGCTCCCCGCACGGTGTGCGGCCGGTGCTGGACGCGCTGGTGCGGGCGGGCGTGGACGAGGTGGGCGCGTTCGTGGACTTCGGCCTTCCGGCCGCGGACATGCTGGCGGGTCTCCCCCACCTGGCCGTACTCAAGGACGAACCGTCGCCTGCCGTCGCACCTGACGAACCGTCCCCTGCCGTCGCTGCGGACGAACCGTCCCCTGCCGTCGCCGCGGACGAACCGTCCCCTGCCGTGGCCGCGCCCGCCTCCCCGCAGCAGCGGCGGATGTGGCTGATGGACCGGATGGACCCGGGACGCGCCGTCCACAACGAGCCCAAGGCCGTGGAGCTGGAGGGTCCGCTGGACCGGGACGCGCTGCTCGACGCGCTCCGCGCGGTGGTGGACCGCCAGGAGGCGCTGCGCACCGCTTTCCGGGAGGAGGACGGTGTCCTCCGGCAGATCGTCGGGCCGTCGTTCACCCCGGACTGTCCCGTCACCGATCTCACCGGGCGCACGCGCGAGGAGGCGGTGGCCGCGCTGCACGCGGCGCACGGTTCGGCACCCTTCGATCTGACGACCGGTCCGCTGTGGCGGGTGGCGCTGGGCGTGCTCGGTCCTGACCGCCATCTGCTGTATCTGGTGGCGCACCACAGCGTCTTCGACGCGCAGTCGACCATGGTCTTCCTCCGCGATCTCGCGGCGTGCCATCGGGGCGAGGCCGCTCTGCTGCCTCCGCTCTCCCCGGCACCGGTCCCGGACACGCCCCTGGCCGGCGACGGTCTGGAGTTCTGGAAGAGACTGCTGGACGGTGCCCCGGTGCTGCGGCTGCCCCTCGACCGGCCGCGCGGTGTCTCGCGCCCCGCGCTCGGCGCGACCCTCACGCACGAGTTCGACGGCGCGCTCGCCCGGCGCGTCCGCGCCTTCGGCCGCTCGGTCGGCGCCACGGCGTTCACCACGCTGCTGAGCGCGGTCGCCTCCGTGCTCGGCCGCTTCGGCGACACCGACGACGTCGTGCTGGGCACCGCGGTCTCCCACCGCCCGTCGGGCGCCGAGGACCGGATCGGGATGTACGTGGAGACCCTGGCCCTGCGTCTGGACCTGTCGGGCGACCCGTCCTTCGCCGGTCTCGTACGGCGGGTGCGCGGCGCGGTCATGGACGCGCTGGAGCACCGGGACGTGCCCCTCGACGCCGTGGTGGAGGCGGTCAACCCGGAGCGGGTCCCGGGTACCAACCCGCTGTTCGACGTGCTGGTGGAGTACGAGCAGGCGGCCGACGCGGACCTGGGCGGCGGGGGTCTGTCCGCCCGGATTCTGCAAGTGCCGCGCGCGCAGGCGCCGTTCGCCCTGACCTTCTACTTCACGGCGCGCCCGGACGGCCTGGGGTGCACGGTGGAGTACGACGAGCGCCTCTTCGACGCGGAGACCGTCGCCCGGCTGCTGCGCTACACCGAGGATCTGCTCGGACGGGGACTCACCGACTCGGCGGGCGCCCTGTCCGCGCTGACCGGACTGACCGAGGCGGACGCGCGGTTCGTGGCGTCCCACGACGGGTCCGGGGACGCGGAGCCCGAGCGGGCCGAGGACGGTTCCTCGGCCCTGGCCGTCGGGGCCGACGAACCGGCTTGTCTGCACGAACTGTTCGAGCGGGCGGCGTCCGCCACGCCCGACGCGATCGCGCTGTCGGGCCCGCACGGCACGACCCGGTACGGCGAGCTGGACGCCGCCGCCAACCGCCTCGCCCACCGCCTGATCGGCGAAGGGGTGTCCCCCGGCAGCACAGTGGCCATCCTCCTGCCCCGGGGAGCCGGACTGATCACCGCCGTGCTGGCGGTCCTCAAGTGCGGGGCGGCGTACGTCCCCATCGATCCGGCGCTGCCCGAGGCGCGGCGCACCGCCATGGCGCGCGACAGCGGGGCCGTGCTCGTCCTGACCGACCCGCAGGCGGATCCCGGCTTCCCGGCGACCTCGCCGGGCCTGCGCACCGACCCCGGCTCGACGGCCTACCTGATCTTCACCTCGGGGACCACGGGCGGTGCCCGGGCGGTCGCGGTGCCGCACCGGGGTCCGGTCGCGCTGGTGCGCTGGCAGTCGCGGGCGCACCCCGCGCTGCGCACGCTCCAGTGGACCTCCCCCGGCTTCGACGTGAGCGTGCAGGAGATCTTCGGGACGCTCGCCGTCGGGGCCGAACTGGTCCTCCTGGACGACGCCGACCGCCTCGATCCGGCGACCGTGGGCGAGATCGTGCGGCGTCACGAGGTGGCACGCCTCTGCCTGCCCGGCACACCGCTGGCGGCGCTCCTGCGAGGCGCCGGGCCGATGCCCTCGCTGCGGGAGATCTTCTGCGCGGGTGAACCCCTGCGCATGCTGCCCCCGCTCAGCGGGTTCCTGGCAGCCCAGCCGCAGACACGTCTGTTCAACCAGTACGGTCCGACCGAGACCTCGATCATCGTCACCGAACACCTGGTGACCCCGGACGACGGGCCGAGTCCGCCGATCGGACGCCCCGTCACCGGCGTGCTGCTGCGCGTCGAGGACCGCGACGGCCGTCCGGTCCCACCCGGGGTGCCCGGAGAGCTGCTGGTCGGCGGGGAGCAGGTGACCGACGGCTACCCGGGCGACCAGGCCCTCACCGCGCGCCGCTTCGTGGACGACGGGACCCGGCGCTGGTTCCGTACCGGGGATGTCGTCCGCTGGAACCGCGACGGCACCCTCGACCATCTCGGCCGTACCGATGACCAGGTCAAGATCCGCGGGTTCCGGGTCGAGCCGGGCGAGGCGGAGGCGGCGCTCAACGCGCTGCCCCAGGTGGCCGGGGCGGCGGTGCTCGCGGAGCACGAGCCGGAACCGCGGCTCGTCGCGCACGTGGTGCTGCGGGAGCCGCTGGAGGACTGGGTGTCCGTCCTGCGGGCGGGGCTGGCGGAATCGCTGCCCGGTCATCTCGTCCCGGCGGCCTGGTTCGCCGTGGACCGGCTCCCGGTGGGCGCCAACGGGAAGCTGGACCGGGACCTGCTGCGGAGTTCGGGCGTCGCCGAGACGCTGCCGGCCGGCGGTCCGCCCGCCACGTCCGAGGAGGAACGGGTGCACCGGCTGTGGTGCCTGGAACTGGGGGCGGAGAGCCTTCCCGCGGAGGTGTCCTTCTTCCAGGTGGGCGGCAACTCCCTGAACGCCGTGCGGATGCTGGAGCGGATCCGCACCGAGACGGGCGACCGGGTGCCGATGGCCGAGTTCCTGAGAGCGCCGACGATCCGCGCCCTCGCCCGGCGTTTCGAGGGGGTGCGATGACCGGCACCAGGACGCGCGGCGATGCATTGACCGCCGCCGACAAGCGGGGCGATGCGTTGACCGCCGCCGAGAAGCGGGGCGTCGGGTCGACCGCCGCGGAGGCGCGCGGCGGCGCGGCACACGGCACCGAGGAGCGGAGCGCCGCGGAGAGGGGCACCGAGGAGCGCATCGCCGCCGCCCTCTCCGGTCTGCTCGGTGGCGGCCCGGTCGAGCGGAACGTCCCCTTCCGCGCGCTGGGCCTGACCTCTCTCCTCGGCACCCGGCTGCGGGTGCGCCTGGAGAGGGAGTTCGACCGGCCCGTGCCCGCCGCCGCGCTGACCGAGCACTACACGGTGACCGCCCTGGCCCGGCATCTCGACGGCACCGACCGGACCGAGCCGCGGCCCCCGGCCCGGATCGGCGCGCCGGCGGTCGTGGATCGGCCGGCGGTCGTGGATCGGCCGGCGGTCGTGGATCGGCCGGCGGTCGTGGATCGGCGGGTGGCCGTCATCGGCATGGCCGCCCGGTTCCCCGGCGCGCCGGACATCGACGCGTTCTGGCGGAACCTGCGGGCCGGGGTCTGCTCGGTCGGTGAGCCGCTGTCCGACGTGGATTCCTTCGACGCCGCGTTCTTCGGAGTGAGTCCGCGCGAGGCGGAACGGACGGATCCGGCGCACCGGTTGCTCCTGGAGACCTGCTATCACGCGTTGGAGGACGGCGGCTGTCCGGACCCGGACGACGGGACCCGGATCGGTGTCTTCGCGGGGTCCGGCATGAACCTCTACGGTCCGCAGCCTCCGTACTTCCTGCGGGCCGACGCCACCGGCGACCCCCTTGACGCGGTCGCGGAACTCATCGGTGGCCAGGGGGACTTCCTGGCCACCCGGGTCGCCTACCACCTCGGTCTCACCGGCCCGGCCGTGACCGTGCAGAGCGCCTGCTCCACCTCGCTGGTCGCGGTGCACCTGGCGGTCCAGGCCCTGTTGACGGGCGACGCGGACCTGGCGCTCGCGGGTGCCGCGGCGGTCCGTCGCACGCCCGTGCCCGACGGGCCGCCGGACCCGGAGTACATCCTGTCCCCCAGCGGGGTCGTGCGCGCCTTCGACGCCGCCGCCGACGGCACCCTGGGCGGGGACGGCGTCGCCGCGGTCCTCCTCAAGCCGCTGGAGCGGGCGCTGGCCGACGGCGACACCGTGCACGCGGTGATCCTGGGGTCGGCGGTCACCAACGACGGACGGGCCAAAGCGGGTTTCACGGCCCCGTCCGTCCGCGGGCACGCGGCTGCGGTCCGGCACGCCCTGGAGCGCGCCGGCGCCGAGCCGCACACGATCGGCTATCTGGAGGCCCATGGCACCGGTACCGCCGTCGGCGACCCGATCGAGTTCCGGGCCCTCACCGAGGCGCTGACCGCCGGGCCGGGTCCCACCGGACGTACCGGCCTCGGCTCGGTCAAGCCGTCGGTCGGGCACCTCGACACGTGCGCGGGCATGGCCGGTCTGATCAAGACCGTACTGATGCTGCGCCACGGCGAACTGGTGCCCACGGTGAACACGACCGTCCCCGATCCCCGGCTGGCGTGGTCCGACAGCCCGTTCTTCCCCGTCACCGAACGGGCACCGTGGCCGGCCGGGCCGGGACCGCGCCGGGCGGGCGTCAGCTCCCTGGGGTTCGGCGGCACCAACGCGCACGTCGTCCTGGAGCAACCGCCCGCCCCCGCCGTCGCGGGCGCCCCGGGGCGGGAGGTGCTCGTGCCGCTCGCCGCACCGGACCAGGCGTCGCTGCGGCGCCGGGCCGAGCAGCTCCGCGACTGGCTGCGCGGGCACGACGACGTCCCGGCGGGCGACGTGGCCAGGCGGCTGCACGCCGGGCCGCCCCGCTCGGCCGCGCGTCTGGCGGTGTCGGGGCGGACGTCCCGCGAGGTGGCCGACGCCCTGGACGCCGCGCTCGCCGCACCGCAGCGGGACGAGCCGCAGCACGGCGAGGGTCCGGTCGCGTTCGGTCCGGCGGCGTTCGCGTTCCGCGGCCAGGGCGCCGGTGCGGTGGACTTCGAAGCCCTCCGGGACGAGGCGGTCTTCCGGTCCGTCGTGGAACCGTTCGGCGAGGTCCTGGACCGGCCCCAGGCGGCCCAGGTCGTGTTCCAGGTCGCGCTCGCCCGGCTGTGGGAGTCCGCCGGGGTACGGCCCGGTTCCGTCGTCGGGCACAGCCTCGGCGAGCTGGCGGCACTGTGCACGGCGGGTGCCCTGCCGCTCGCCGAGGCGGTCCGGTTCGCGCTGGTGCGCGAGGAGTTGACCCGGTCCACCGGAACCGGGCGGATGCTGGCGATCAGTGCTCCCGTGGACGTGGCGCTCGACGCGGCGGCGGCGACGGGGGCGGACCTCGCGGCCCACAACGCGCCCACCTCGCACACCCTGTCGGGCCCGGAGGCCCTGATGGACCGGGCGGAGTCCTGGCTCGACCGGCACAGGGTGCCCCACCGGCGGCTGCCGATGACGACCGCGTACCACTCCCACCTCATGGAACCGGTCCTGGACCGGCTGGCCGAGCACGCCCGGGACCTCGACTGGCATCCGTTGCGCATGCCGTGGGCCTCCGCGGCCGACGGAGAGTGCCTGCCCGCGGGGACGGTCCCCGAGGCGGACTGTCTGGTGCGTCAGGTCCGGTACCCGGTGCTCTTCGACCCCGCGCTGCGGACCCTGCGCGCCGCCGGCACCCGGGACTTCGTGGAGATCGCGCCGACGCCCGTGCTGCGGGACTTCGGCCGCCGGGTGCTGCCCGACAGCGCCTGGTACCTCTGGGGACCCTCCGGGCTCGCCGCGCTGTACCGGCGCGGCGCCCCGCTCGACTGGGCCGCGCTGAACGGCCCCGGCCCACGGGCCCCGCTGCCCGGCCACCCCTTCGCCCGCCGGAGGTTCCCGTGGTGAGCCCGGCGGGCTCCGGGCATGACGGGCCCCTGCTGGTGCTCGACTACCCGGGGGAGCGTCCGGAGGCCCGCGTGTCCGAGCTGGGCCTGCCCGGAGCGCGCGACCTGCTCGCCGTGCCGCCGCCGCCCCTCCCGCCCGGCCGGTACCTGGCCGCGCTGTCCGCCGGGAGGCCACCGGGATCGGCCGGAGCGGTGCTGGCCTACTGCGCTTCGGCTCCGCTGGCCGCCGTACTCGCCGCCGGAGCCGGGCGCGGAGGCCGTGCGGCGCCGTTGGTGCTCTTCGACGCCGAACCCGTGACCGCCGCGACCGTCCTGGCCGCCTACGGCGCCACCCTGGCCCAGCTCGGCGTCCGGCCGGACCCCCGGGAGGTGCGGCACCTGGCCGCGCAGGTCCCGGATCCCGGGGCCTTCCTCAGCGCGGCGCGGGCCCGGCTGTCGGACCACGTCGGCGCGGCCCTGCGCGCCGACGGGGCCGCCACCGGTGAGGTCGACGACCTCACCTCGGCGGTCACGGACTCCGCACTGCGGTGGCTGGCCCATCTGCTGGCCGCCCACCACGCACCGCCGCCCGACCGCACGGGCCCGACCCTGCGCATCCTGTCGGCGCACACGCCCGGCGACGGCCTGCGGGTCATGTGCGACCGCACGGACCTGCTGCGGGATCCGCGCACGGCCGAAGCCGTCGTCTCCTTCCTGACCGCGCACGGCGCCCTCACCGGCCACGAGCGGGCCCCGGCGTAGTCCCGCACCCTCACGGGCACCGCACACGACCTTCTGGCTCGACTTCCCCAGCGGAGACCACCATGGAACTTCCGGCGTCCAGCGCCCAGCAACGGATGTACTACCTGGAGGCCGCGGCCGGTCCCTCGGCCGTCCACCACCTGCCGGTGGCCCGCCTGATCAGCGGTGACCTGCGGCCGGACGAACTGGCCGCCGCCGCGCAGCGCCTGGTGGGCCGTCACGAGGCGCTGCGGACCCGGTTCGCCCTCCGGGACGGACGGCTCACCCAGGTCGTGGACGAGGGCGCGGCCGTCGACTGGCGGTACGACGAACCGCCGGGGACCGCGCGGGAGTCCCTCCCGGACGACGCGGTGCGCCGGTGGACGGAGACCGAGCGCGACCGCCCCTTCGACCTGGCGGCCGGTCCCCTGTTCCGGGTCCGGCTGCTGCGCACGGGCCCCCGGCGGTGGCGGCTCCTGCTGTGCATGCACCACATCATCAGCGACGGCTGGTCGGTGGGTCTGCTGCTGGAGGAACTGTTCGCCGCGCAGGCGCCGCCCGCGGTGCCGTACCGGGTGTTCACCGCCGACCAGGACATGTTCCTGACGGGAGCGGAGGCCGATCGGGAACGGGCGTACTGGCGGGACAGACTGGGCGACGGGCCGCCGCCGCTCGCCTTTCCGTCGCCCCTGACGCGGGGCGCGCCGAGCGGCAGCCACGTGTTCGCTCCGCCCGCCGAGGTGATCGAGCGGCTGCGCGTGCTCGCCGCCGCGTCGGACACCACCCTGTTCGGGGTGCTGCTGACCGCCTACGCGATCTTGCTCGGCCGGTACACCGGGGTCGACGACGTGGTGATCGGCACGGTCGTGGCCGGACGGACCGACGCGCGCTTCGACCGGACGGTGGGGCTGCTGGCCAACACCGTCGCCCTGCGGGCCGACGTCGGCACGGACCGCGATTTCCGCGCCGTGAGCGTCGCGGTGCGCGACGAGCTGTTCGCAGCGCTGGAGCACCAGCGGCTGCCGTTCGACGAGGTCGTGGCGGCCGTCCGCCCGGAGCGGGGCGTGGACGGTGCCCCGCTGGTGCGGGCCGCGTTCACCCTGCGCTACCACGAGCCGCCCCGGACCCCGCGGCCCGGACTGCGCGTCGAGGAGGTCGACGTACCCGTCACGGAGGCCAAGTTCCCGCTGCTCCTGGACGTCCTGGACGAGGGACGAGGGGTGCGCTGCACCCTGGAGTACCGGGGCGACACCCTGGACGAGGCGACGGCACGGCAGTTCGCCGAGCACTACGCGCGGCTGCTGCGGGAGGTCGCGGAGCACCCCGACGTCCCCCTGTCCCGGGTGGAGGTCGTTCCGGCGCCCGCCGCGCCCGCCCGGGACGAGCCCGTGGTGACGCGGTGCGCCCACGAGGTGTTCGCCGAGCAGGCCGCCCGGCGTCCGGAGGCGGTCGCCGTCGTCGCGGGCGACCGCGCGCTGACGTACGGCGAGTTGGAGAGGCGGGCGAACCGGCTGGCACATCGGCTGCGGGCGCACGGGGTGGGTCCGGGGACGCCGGTGGGTCTGCACGTGTCGCGGTCCGTCGAACTGGTCGTGGGACTGCTGGGGGTGCTCAAGGCGGGCGGTGCGTACCTGCCGCTGGACCCGGCCCACCCGCCGGCCCGCCTGCGGCGCCTGGCGGCCGACGCGGGCCTCCGCGTCCTCGTCGCCGACAGCGCTCTGCCCGGATTCGCCGGACAGAGCGTCGACGTGACCGACCCCTCGCTCGCCCGGCACCCGGACACCGCGCCGGACACCGGGGTGACCCCGGACGATCTCGCCTACGTCATCCACACGTCCGGGTCGACGGGCACCCCCAAGGGCACCCTGGTGCCGCACCGCAACATCGTGCGGCTGTTCTCCGCGACCGACCGGTGGTTCGGCTTCGGCGAGGACGACGTGTGGTCGCTGTTCCACAGCCACGCCTTCGACTACTCGGTGTGGGAGCTGTGGGGTGCGCTGCTGCACGGCGGGCGGCTGGTCGTCGTGGACCCGGACACCACCCGGTCGCCCGAACGCCTCCACGCGCTGCTCCGCCGCGAGCGGGTCACCGTGTTCAGCCAGACGCCGTCCGCGTTCGCGCAGTTCATCCGGTACGACGCGGACGCGCCGCACGGACTGGCGCTGCGCCGGGTGGTCCTGGGCGGGGAGGCCCTCGACCCGGCCGTGCTGCGCGGCTGGTTCGCCCGGCACGGTGACGACAGCCCCCAGGTGATGAACATGTACGGCATCACGGAGACCACCGTGCACGCCACGTGCCGCCGGATGACCGCAGCCGACCTGACCCGTCCCGGCAGCCCCATCGGGGTCACCCTGCCGGACCTGCGCGCCCATGTCCTGGACCACCGGGGCCGCCCGGTGCCGCGCGGCGTCGTGGGCGAACTGTGGCTGGAGGGCGCCGGACTGGCCGACGGCTACCTCGGTCTGCCGGGACCGACCGCGGAGCGGTTCGTGGCGGGGCCGGGGGGCCGCAGGTACCGCACCGGCGACCTGGTGCGGACGCTGCCCGACGGGGAGCTGGAGTACCACGGGCGGATCGACGACCAGGTCAAGATCCGCGGGTTCCGGGTCGAGCCGGGCGAGGTGCGGGCGGCGCTCGCGGCACTGGACGGGGTACGGGAGGCGTACGTCGCGCACTGCGACGGCCGGCTCGTCGGGTACGTCGTGCCCGGCTCCTCCGCCGACGCCCGCGCCCGGGTCCGCTCCGACGTCCTGCGGCGCCGGCTGCGCGAGCGGCTCCCCGACCATCTCGTCCCGGCCCATCTGGTGGTGCTCGACCGGTTGCCGCTGAACGCCAACGGGAAGGTCGACCGGTCCGCGCTGCCCAGTCCCGTGGAGCAGGCCGTGGGCCCCCACGTGGAACCCGCGACCGAGGCCGAGGCGACGCTCGCCGCGATCTGGCGCGACGTGCTGGAGCGGCCCGTGGTCGGCGTGGACGACAACTACTTCGCGCTGGGCGGGGATTCCCTGCGCACCGTCCGGATCGTCTCCCGCGCCCGGGACACGGGGCTGCACATCGACGTGGCCGACCTGCTGCGGCATCAGACGGTCCGCGAGCTGGCGGCCGTCGCCGTCTGCGCGCCACCGACCGGACCGGACCCGCAGGAGCCGTTCGCCCTGCTCCCCGCCGAGGACCGGGCCCGGATCGGCGCCGGGATCGGCGCCGGGATCGGCGCCGGGATCACGGACGCCTATCCGATGACCCGGCTCCAGGCCGGGATGTTCTTCCACAGCGAGCGCTCGGGGCTCTACCACAACGTCAAGGCGTACACCCTGCGCGGCGGGTTCGACACGGACGCCTGGCGGGAGGCCGTCGCGGGCCTGACGGAGAGCCACGAACTGCTGCGCACCTCGTTCGAGCCGACCGGGTTCGCCGAGCCCGTCCAACTCGTCCACGCACGCGTGCCGGTGCCGTTGACCGTGGAGGACCTGCGCGGCCTGCCGGACCGGCAGTGGCGCTCGGCGACGCGGTTCGAGGCCGAACGCACCACCCCGTTCGACCCGTCGAGGCCGCCCCTGATCCGCTTCCACCTCCAGCGGCTCACCGACGACCTGACCCGGCTGTTCGTCACCGAGCACCACGCCGTCATGGACGGCTGGAGCGAACGCTCCCTCCTCGTGGAACTCCTCGCCCGGTACGCCCGGACCGGCGTACGCCCGCCGCCCGCCGCCCGGTTCCGCTCCTACGTCGCCCTGGAGCGGGCCGCGCTCGACGACCCGGCGCCGCGGGACTTCTGGCGCCGGGAGCTGGCGGGCATGACGCTGACGGAACTGCCCGGCCGGCGTTCCGCCCGCGGCGGGACCACGATGCGCTACCTGGAGCGGCCCGTGCCCGCGGACCTCTCCCAGGGGGTCACCCGCCTCGCGCGCGGCCTCGGCGTGCCGGTGCGCACCGTGCTCCTCGCGGCCCATCTGCGGGTCATGGCCCTGCTGTCGGGCACGGACGACGTGGTCAGCGGCACGGTCTGCCCGGGCCGGGTTCCGGAGCCCGACGGCGACCGGGCCATCGGACTGTTCGTCAACACCCTCCCGCTGCGCCTGGCGATGACCGGCGGGAGCTGGGCGGATCTCGTCCGGGCCACCGCCGAGGCCGATCTGCGGATCCAGCGGCACGTCCACTACCCGATGGCGGAGATCATGCGGGTGACCGGGCGGCCGGCCCTGTTCACCACGTTCTTCAACTTCACCCACTTCCACGTCGAGCGTGAACTGCCGCCCGGGGCGCCCGAGATCGTGGCGGAGGAGGGGTCCGCCGACGCGGACATACCGTTCGGCGCGGAGTTCTCGCTGGACAGCGCCGACGACGCACTGCGCCTGGGGCTCCGGTGGGACGCGGACCGCTTCACCGAGGACCGGATCGCCCTCGCCCACGGCTACTACACGGCGGCCCTGCGCGCCATGACCGCGCGGCCGGACTCCCCGTACGCCGACGCCGTCCTGCTGTCGCAGCCGGAACGCTCCCCCGGCCGGCGCCAGGACGAGGCGGGCGCGCGGCGGAGCGGGCCCGCCCTGCTGCACGCGCTCTTCACGGACCAGGCCCGGCGCACCCCCGGCCTGGCCGCGTTGCGGCAGGACGGACACGTCCTGACCTACCGGGAGCTCGCAGCCCGTTCGGACCGGCTGGCCGCCGCGCTGGTGCGCCGGGGCTGTGGCCCGGGGCGGTTCGTGGGGCTGGTGCTCCAGCGGTCCGCGCTCCAGGCGGTCGCCTTCCTCGCCGTGCTCAAGGCGGGCGCCGCCCATGTCCCGCTGGATCCGCGCGACCCGCCCCTGCGACGGGCCGCGCTCGCCGAACGGGCGGGTCTGCACCTGACGTTGACGGAGGCGGACGTTCGCGCTCTGGAGGCGGAGGCGGACGTTCGGACCCCGGAGGCGGAGGCCGAGGTGCACCGGGAGGCCGGGCCCGGCGGTACGCCGGTGACGCTGCCGGCGGTGTCCGCGGACGATCCCGCCTACCTCATCCACACCTCCGGCTCGACCGGCGAGCCCAAGGGGGTCGTCGTGCCCCACCGAGCCGTGTGCAACCTGCTGCTGTGGCTGCGGAAGACCTTTGCGCTGGCGCCCGGGGAACGGGTGCTGCACCAGACGTCGTGCACGTTCGACGTCGCGGTGATGGAGCTGTTCTGGCCGCTGACCTCGGGCGGCACGGTGGTCGTGGCCGGACCGGAGGCGCCCCGCACCCCCGGCGCCCTGTCCCGGCTCGTGCGCGCGGAACGGATCGCCGCCGCGTTCTTCGTGCCGTCAGCGCTCGACGCGTTCCTCGACGACCCCGACGCGGCCGACGCGGCCGTCGGCGCGGGCCTCACCCGCGTGCTGTGCACCGGGGAAGTCCTCCCGCGCCCGCTCCAGGACCGTTTCCTGGCCGCCCTGCCGGACACCGCGCTGTTCAACCTCTACGGTCCGACCGAGGCCGCGGTGGAGGTCACCTGGTGGCGCTGCGTCCCCGGAGGCGAGGACGGCGTGCCCATCGGCCACCCGGTCGACGGCGTCGATCTGCACGTCCTGGACCGGCACGGCCGGGAAGTGCCCTTCGGGGTACCGGGCGAACTCCACATCGCGGGCGCCCAGCTCGCGATCGGCTATCACCACGACGCCGAGGCGACCGCACGCTCCTTCCCGCGGATCGAACTGCCCGACGGCACCACGCGCCGGGTCTACCGGACCGGGGACCTGGTACGCCGACTGCCCGGCGGCGAACTGGAGTTCGTGGGCCGCGCCGACCGGCAGGTCAAGATCCGAGGCTTCCGGGTGGAACCGGGCGAGACGGAGGCGGCCCTGACCCGGCATCCCGCGGTGCGCCACTGCGCGGTCACGGCCGACGGTGACCGCCTGGTCGCGTACGTGACCTGGTCGTCCGGCGACGGGCCACGGGCGGCGGACGCCGTGGCCGGAGGGGCACCCGGGACCGAAGGAGCGCCGGTCGAGCCCGGCGAGCTGATCCGCTTCGCCCGGACGCTGCTGCCCGAGCACCAGGTTCCCTCGGTGGTCGTCCCGCTGGACCGCATGCCCCTGACCCGGCACGGCAAGCTGGACCATGCCGCGCTGCCCCGGCCCGACGCGGACCGCGCCACGTGGACGGCGCCCAGGACTCCCACGGAGGCACGGGTGGCCGCCGTCTGGGAGCGGGCCCTGCGCCGTGGCCCGATCGGGGCACACGACGACTTCCTCATGGCGGGCGGGCACTCGCTGGCGGCCCTGCGGCTGATCGGCCTGCTCCAGGAGGAGTTCGGTGAGCGCCTGCCGGTCGGCGCGGTCCTGAACCACTCGACCCCGGCTCTCCAGGCCGCGCTGCTGGACGGCCGGACCGGTGAACGCGATCCCCTGTTCCTGGTGCATCCGGTCGGTGGGACCATCCTGTGCTACCGCGAACTGGCCACCTCGGGAGTCCCGGTCCACGCGCTCGGCATGTCCCGCGCGCTGGGGTCCGTGGAGGAGGTGGCGCAGGTCCACCTGGCGGAGATCCTGCGGGTCCGTCCCAACGGCCCGTACCGGCTGGGCGGCTGGTCCTTCGGGGGTGTGGTCGCCTTCGAACTGGCGGCCCGACTGCGCGCCAGGGGCGAGAAGGTGTCGCTGCTGGCGGTCCTCGACAGCGCCTACCCGGGCGCGCGCCCGCCCTCGGAGGACGAGCTGCGCGAACGCCATCTGCGCGAGGCGCCCGACGCCGACTTCGCGGTCTTCCGGGCACACCTGCGGGCGCTGAGCCGGTACCGGCCGCCCCGGTACGACGGCGCGCTGCTCTTCCACCGCAGCCGGGACGTCTCCGACGCGGACGTACGGCGCTGGCGGGACCGGGTGGCGGGCGACTTCGACCTGCGGGAGGTCGACACCGACCACCAGGGCCTGGTCCGGCATCCGCGTGTCCTCGCGGACCTGGGTGAGGAGACGAGCCGCTCATGAACCCGCCCCTGCGCCGTTCCGCCTTCGGACACCTGTGGGCCGCGCAGACCGCCTCTCAGTTCGGCGCGAACGTCACCGTCGTGGCGCTCCCCCTCGTCGGGGCGGTGACCCTGCGCGCCGACGCGCTGGAGCTGGGGCTGCTGAGCGCGGCCGGGACCCTGCCGCACCTTCTGGTCAGTCCGTTCGCGGGGGTCTGGGTGGACCGCCACTCCCGGCGGCGCCTGCTCATCGGCGCCGATCTCGTCCGTGCCGCGCTGCTGCTCGCGGTGCCCGTCGCGGCGGTGTGCCAGATGCTCTCGCTGCCCCTGCTGGCGGTGCTGGCCCTGCTGATCGGCGCTCAGGGGGCGGTGTCCGACGTCGGGTACAGCGCCTGCCTGCCCACCCTGGTCGCCGCCGAGGACCTGGCCCGCGCCAACGCCCGGTTCGAGCTGACGGCGTCGGGGGCGACCATCGTGGGAAGTTCGGTCGGTGGCGTGGCGGTCCAGATGCTCACCGGCCCGTGGGCGCTGCTGTGCAACGCGGCGGCATACGTGGTGTCCGCGCTGTTCACCCGCCGACTCCCCGAAACGGAGCGTGCGCGACGGCCGGAGGCGCCACGGCAGGAGAACGGTGCGGCACGGGAACCGGACGGGGCTCGGACGGCCCTGCGGGAGGAGATGCGGATCGGCGCGGCCTTCGTCCTGCGCAGCCGCCCGCTGCGAGCCGTGACCCTCGCGACCACCGTCTTCAACCTGTTCCTGTTCGTGAGCGAACCGCCGCTGCTCGTGTTCCTCACCCACGGCCTGACTCTCCCGGCGTCCTGGATCGGCACGGTGTACGCGGCCTCCGGTGCCGGTGCCTGCGCGGGCGCGCTGGTGGCGGGCGGCGTGGCGCGACGGCTGGGGACGACGAGGACACTGTTCGCGACGCTGGCCCTCGCCGGGGCCGCCGGCCTCGCGGTACCGGCCGCGGTCCTCGCGCCCGCCCCGGCGGTGCCCGCTCTGGTGGCGGGCTCCCACTTCGTGACGAGCGCCCTCGTCATCGTCTTCAACGTCACGCAGCGCACCCTGCGCACCACGTTGACCCCGGAGGAGCTGTACGGCCGGGTCAATGCCTCGATCCGCACGGTCGTCCTGGGCGTGGCACCGCTGGGCGGACTGGCCGGCGGCTGGCTCGGCCACCGCGCCGGGGCCCCGACGGCACTGCTCGTCGGGGCCGTCGGGATGGCGGGGGCCTGTCTCCTTCTGCTGCCGCTGCGCACCGCGCTGCCAAGGCACACCGCAGTCCAGACGGCCGGGGCCGCCAGACCGTGAACCAGGCGTCGCGCCACGGGCCGGGTCCGGCGGAGTCCGCGGCGATCACCTCCGTTCCCGGGGCCGTGGCACATCCCTCACCCTCACCGAGGGCTCAGGCGGCGGACCGCCGGGCGGCGGGGCCGCGGCGTCGGGCGCCGTCGGGCCTGGGCCGGTTGCCGGGCGGGGTCGCGCGGCCCTCGGTCGGCCGGGGCCCGGTCCGGGGCGGGAGCTGCGTCTGCGCGGGGGTCGGCCCGGGGCGGGACGTGGCGGACTCCTGGACCGCGAAGCTGCGGACCAGTTCGGGCAGGGCGTAGCCGCCGGGCTGCGGAAGGGACTGCAACAGGCAGGCGTCGACGAGTCCTTCGAGGGCGTCCTCCGCCTCGGCGGCGCTGACGCCCGCCAGCCGGGCGGCGGTCCGTTCGTCGATGCTGCCGGACGGTGCCGCGCGCAGGGCGAGCAGCATGCGTTGCTGGGCGGGGCTCAGTCCGCGGTAGCACTGGCCGATCCCGGTGGCCACACTGCGGTCGGCGAGGGTGAGTTCGCGCAGCCTCAGGTCGTGACGGCGCAGCCGCCGGACGGCCTGGGCGAGGCTCCAGGCGCGGCGGCTGTTGAGCCGGGCGCCCATGATCCGCAGCGCGAGCGGGAGCCGCCCGCACACGGCCGCCAGGTCGCGGGCCTCGCCGGCGTCGCCGATCCGGTGCGTGCCGATGATGCTGCCGAGGAGGCCGACGGCTTCCTCCTCGGACAGCGGGCCCAGATGGATCGGGACGGCACCGTCGAGATTGCCGATGACGGTACGGCTGGTCACCACGACGAGACAGCCTCCGGTGCCGGGCAGCAGCGGGCGCACGGTCGCGGTGTCCACCACTCCGTCGAGGATCATCAGCACCCGCCGTCCGGCCACGGCCCGCCGCCAGGCGATCAACCGTGCGTCGAGGTCGTCGGGAACGTCCCCAGCGGGCGTGCCCAGGGTGAGCAGCAGATGCCGCAGTGCCTCCGCCAGGGTCGGGGGACCGCTGTGCGGGGTGAGCCCCTGGAGGTCCAGGTGGAGCCGTCCGTCGGGAAAGGCGGCGGACAGGCGGTGGGCGGCGTGCACGGCGAGGGCGGTCTTGCCGACACCGGGCATGCCGGTGAGGGTCACGATGGTGGGGGCCCGGTCGGTGACGGCGGCGCCGAGGGCGAGGAGGGCGTCCAGTTCCCGGCGGCGTCCGGTGAAGTCCTTGAGGTCGTAGGGCAGGCTGCCGTGATCCCGTCCCCGGTCGGCGGCTGTCGCCACGGTCGCCTCTGCGGCTGGTGAGACGTTTCCCGTGGTGCCGTCCACGGTCCACGCGGAGGCGGGGACGGGGGCGGCGGCGGGATCGCAGTCGGGCTCGTCCCCGGACTGGGGCGCGGTTCCGGGTACAGGGCCAGGGCCGGCTTCGGGCTCGGGTCCAGGTCCAGGTCCAGGTCCAGGTCCAGGTCCAGCTACAGGTTCGGGTTCGGGTTCGGGAAGCATGAGGCCCGGATCGTCCCTGAGGATGCGCTCCTGGAGGCGGCTGAGCCCGGTGCCGGGCTCGATGCCCAGCTCCACCAGTTCCGCCCGGCCCTGGGCCATCACCTGCAGAGCATCCGCGCGTCGGCCGATCCGGTAGAGGGCCAGCATGAGCCGCTCCCGCAGCCCCTCGTGCAGAGGGTGGGCGTTGACCAGGGAATACAGGTCGGGCACCAGCGCCCGCGCCTCCCCGTTCAGCAGCCGCAGGTCGACCAGTCGCTCGGTGGCGATGAGGCGTCGTTCGTCGAGGTCCCGGCCGCCCGAGCCGACGACGGCGCCGCTCAGTCCGCTCAGCGCACGGCCGCGCCACAGTTTCAGGGCGCGGGAGAGATGCTCGACGGCCTCCTCGGCGCGGCCCTCGGTGACGGCGGTACCGGCGCGGCCCAGCAGGGTCTCGAAGGTACGGGCGTCGAGCTGGCCCTCGCTCAGCACGAGCCGGTAGCCCGGCGCTTCGGTGAGGATGCGCACCGAGCCGGGCAGCCTGCGGCGCAGGTTCCAGATCATCTTGCGCACCTGGTTGCCCGCCGTGTCCGGCGCTTCCTCGTCCCAGACCGCGCGGATCAGCCGGTTCACGGGAACGACCCTGTCCGCGTAGATCAGCAGCGTCGCGAGGACGTGACGCTGTCTCACGCCGCCCGGGTTGACCCGTCGATCCCCGTCCCACACCTCCAAGGGGCCGAGCACCTTGAACACCGGTCCGTGCGCGGCCTCGTGGTCTGGCTTCGGGAGTTCGTGCTGGGGCATGGGCGTCTCCGGCTTCTGGTACGTCCCCGGCGTGCGTTGCCGTGGTGTGTACGGCTGTGCTGGCCCTCCACGATCACCGGGCCGGACGGCGCGGGCCATGCCGCACCCGCCTCACCGACCTGCACGGCAGCAAGGTAACGGGGGCACGAAAAGCCTCGCTCCGCCACAAATACCGCTTCACGGACAGGGTTTCGGCGTACGGAACCCTCCCCCCTTGCCCCCTCCGTCGGGGGTGCGATGACAGGGCGTCAGGATCCACCCCAGGTTCTCTTCCGGTTCCGGCGACTCCCCCGCCCCAGGCTGCCCGCGCGGCCCGCCGCCGACCCCATCACCCCCTTCCCGGCCGATCCCCCAGCTCCCGGCGCCGGCACGCCTCCCCCTTGCCACCCGTCCACGCCGGGCACCGATCCGGAACGGTCACGGAACGTGTTGACCTGCATCCGTTCAGTGGCTAGCGTCCCGCCGACGGTGCCTGGCGCACCACGAACGGCACACAGCGGAAGGGTGGTTCGGCGTCATGGGCGACCGGGTCGACGTCTGGGTCGAGAAGAGCATCGCCGACCATCCCGAGAGGATCGCCGTCACCGACTCCTCCCGGGATGTCACGTACGGCGAACTGGGAGCGGCTGCCGAAACGGTACGGCGGATGCTGGTGGACGCGGGCGTCCGGCCCGGCGAGCTCGTGGGGATGCGCATGCCTCGCGGATGGCGGGTCTACGCCGCGGTGCTGGGCATCTGGCGGCACGGCTGCGGCTATGTGCCGGTGGACCCCTCCTATCCGCGACCGCGCCAGGACTTCGTACTCGCCGACGCCGGGGCCCGCACGGTGGTCGAGCCCGGTCCCGACGAGGGATTCACCTTGAGCACCCCTCCGGCGGCGGACTCGCCGGCATCGCCCGCGCCGGACGGTACCGCCTACGTCATCCACACCTCGGGCTCCACGGGCCGCCCGAAGGGTGTGGTGATGTCGCACCGGAGTCTGGCGGCCTTCCTCCTCGGCTTCGTGTCGTCCCTCGGTCTCGGCGCCGACGAGGTCTGGGCCCAGTCCACGTCCCCCTGTTTCGACGTGAGTCTGGCCGAGTCATGGGCTCCGCTGGTGACCGGCGCCCGGCTGCTGGCGGTGCCGGAGCAGGCGCTGCGGGACCCACGTCGTCTCGCCTCCCTGCTGACCGAGGCGGGCGCGACGGTCCTGAGCCAGGTGCCGACCGTCTTCCGCTATCTGCTCGACGCCGCCGAGCGGACCGGCACCTCCTTCCCCGCACTGCGCCGCGTGCTGCTCGCGGGAGAGCCGGTGGAACTGACGGTGGTCTCCCGCTGGGCCGATCTGGGGCTCTCCCCCGGCGCGACCTACCACAATCTGTACGGCCCGACGGAGGGCACGGTGTACGCGACCTGGCAGGAGCTGACCCCGCGCACGCTGGCCCGGCGGGACGCCCCGGGCACCCCGATCGGCAGCGCCCTCCCGCACGTCGACGTCGAACTGAGGGCCGACGGGCGCCCGGTGGCCGACGGGGAGACCGGGGAGATCCTTCTCGCCGGGGGGATCGCGGACGGCTATCTGGGGCGCCCCGAGCTGACCGAGCGGGCGTTCGTCCGCGATGCCGACGGCCGGACCTGGTACCGGACCGGTGATCTCGCCGTCCGGGACGACGACGGCACCCTGCGCTGCCTCGGCCGGGCCGACGGCCAGGTCAAGGTGCGCGGTATGCGGGTCGAGCTGGGAGAGATCGAGAGCCGTCTCCTCGCATGCCCCGGGGTGGCCTCCGGCGCCGTGGTCGTGGTGCCCAGTCCGCGCGGGGAACCCATGCTGGTCGCGTGCTTCGTCCCCCGCGACGAAGCCGACGACACGCTCGCGGAGCGGTTGCCCGCCGAGCTGGCGGCGTTCCTGCCGGCCCACATGGTGCCCGCCAGGTTCCTGCCGCTGCCCACGCTGCCTCTCACCCTCAGCGGCAAGCTGGACCGCGGCGAGCTGGAGAAGACCGCCGGCGCACGCCGCCCCCGCACCCGGTGACGTCGGGTCCTGACCCGGTCCCGCCCGAGGTCACGCCCGCGAGCAGTGACACCTCGGGCCGGACGCGCTCGACACCCTCGCCGGTCGCCGATCAACACTGCCGCGACCCTCTGGGCCCACGTCTCCCGGCTCGGATCCTTTCGAACTGCGTCTTCTGCACAGGCTGTTCACACCCGTTTCTTCCATTTCGCTCTTTTCGCTACCCGTTCGTCTTTGCTGCCGGACAGTTTGGTGAGCACCTTCCCCCATGGTCAGCGAGTCGCGCACTGGAGAACCTTGAAGCAGCGGGGATCACAACCGGAAAACTCCGCACTTATCGCTGCAAATCGCTACAAAACAGGAGCAACCGTGATAGTCAGCCGTCCCGTCATCACAGTGATCGCAGCCGTGCTGCTCGCCCTCGGCGTCATATCCGGCGCGCAGAGCTCAACCGTTCAGTCCGTGGTCGGCGTGGTGGTCGCCGGCGACAGCGGCTGGGGCAGCGTGAAACCCCCTGTAGCGCTGGACCAGCTGCCCACGCCGCACCCGACGGACGACAGCGGCTGGGGCTGAGCCGGGCACGTGGGGCGCTCCACGCGCCTGGCAGGACCTTCTGCGCGGAGGTTCCCCGCACCACCCGAGAACGGACCAGTCCGCCCTTCCGCCGGGGGCGGACCGGCCCACGTCAGGGTTCTCCTGCGACGAGGAAAACGGAATGGACACACGTCGACCGCCGATGGCTGCCGAAGCTCTGGCCTCACTGAGCGTCCGCGAGCGTGAGGTCCTGCGACATCTCGCCGACGGCCTCACCTACACGTCCATCGCACGCCGAATGGACCTGAGCCCGCACACCGTCGACACCTATCTGCGCAGGATCCGGGAGAAGTCGGGGGCCCGGAGCCGGGTCGGTCTGCTGCGTCTCGCCATCGCCGTGGCCGAGGACCAGGACAGGGGCCGGGGCCAGGACCCGGACTAGACGACAACCCCTCAGGCGTGGAGCGCAACCGCCCGGTGGGGCCGACGGTCACGGACAGAGACCGGCCGTCGGCCCCACCGGGCGGTCGTGTGACGCGGTCCCCTTCTCCCGTTCAGCCCCCTGTGTGGCGGGAACACGTGACTACATGTTTCGCGGCACGAACGCCACGATGCCTCTCACACCGCCGTCGGACGGCAGCGGGACATCTGGGTCCCGGAGGAAGCAAACGAAGACGAAGCCGACTCGACGGTGTCCACAAGCCCCTCACCAGGGATCGGGCCGACGCGAGATCGGAGAGTCAGAGCTGTGCCTGAGCCCAGACGGCTGGTGAAGCCGCTCGAGTCCTTTGTCCAGGAGTTGGCGCTGTGCGTCGCGACGAACGGGGACAGGGGACCGGCACTGCTGTGGCCCGAGGACTCCGAGACGCTACCGGAGCTGCTGCGCGTCGCGCGGCTCGCCTATCACCAGGAGCGCTGGCCGTACGCCTCCGACGCGGCGCCGCCTCGGACCGACGAGGGTCCGCGGGAGCCCGGGGCCCCGGGAGAGGAGGCGGAGCCGCTGCTGCTGGCCTCGGCGCTCGGCGCGCTGCTGGAGCTCCGGGTCCGCCCGTCCTTCCGGTTCATGCACTCCATGTCGGTCGGCGAACAACAGGCGTCGAGCACGGTCGAGTACATCGTGACCGTGCTCGAAGGCGCGTGCCGATGCAGGCTCACCCGCACGGACGGCATTCCGGGGAGCACCGTGGATCTGCGCCTTCGCGCGGGCGGGACACTCTTCGTGCCCCGCGACCACGCCTACGCTCTGCTGGACGTCCACACGCCGACGGTCCTGCTGGAACTCCTCCTGGGCGAGGCGGACTGACGGGCTGACGGGCTGACGGGCCATCAAGCCGCCCCTGTCGTCGGCCTGTTCGCGGGACCGGACTACTCGCCATGCGGGACGTCGGCGCTCTCGTCGTCCGGGTCGTCGCCCAACAGCCCCCTGGTGGCTACCGCGAAACCGGCCTGGAAGCGGCTCTCCGCCCCGAGGGTCTGCATGATGTCCGCGATGTGTTTCCGTGTGGTGCGCAGCGACATGCCGAGGCGCCGGGCGATCGTCTCGTCCTTCCGCCCGGTTGCGAGAAGCCTCAGGATGGTGCGGTCAAGGTCCTTGGCAACGGCTTCCAGTCCATCGGTGGCCGCGTCGGAGAACGGCTGGGCCTCCGTCCACGCATGCTCGAACAGCTCGCACAGGAAGTGCACGACCGACGGTTCACGGATGACGACCGCGCCCCACGTCCCCTTGTGGTCGGGCAGGAAGGCCAGTTCACGGTCGAACACGATCATCCGGCCGAAGAGCTGGTGGGCGGTGCGGTACTCGGCTCCGAGGGCGGTGGCCATGGCGACGTACGCCTGGCTGGGGCTGTTGAACCGTGCGGTGTGGTGGTAGAGGGTCCGGATCCGCACCCCGCGGGCGAGCATCTCGCCGTCCCTGGCCAGCGCGTCCTTGAGCACTTCGGGTGCCCGCGTGCCGCCCGGCTGGACGGTGATCATCTCCTCGCGGCACAGCTCGGCCGCCCGGTCCAGGGCGACCCGTACCTCGGTCAGAGCAGGGATGGTGTCGAGGGGCGCGGGGGTGGCACGCTGCGCCTCCTCGTAGTGCGAGGAGAGCTGGGCGAACTGGTCGCGGAAGGCGCGCAGCGAGATCTGCTGCTCGCGTATGGCCCTCTCCAGCGGGGCGGTGGCCACGGCGGCGGCCAGATGCGGGTCGACCGCCCGCATCACCTGGTCGTCCTCCGCGTGCCGCTGGAGCAGGCCCACTTGGAGGAGAGCGTCGACGGCGCGCGTCACCGTGGCTTCGTCGAGCGCGAGTTCCGCGGCCATCCGGGAGAGGTCGAACTGCCGGCGCAGGGCGAGCCACCGGTAGACGGCCACCTCCTCGGCGCCGAGTCGGTCGCCCACACCGAAAGGCTGGCTCTTGGCCTCCTGCCTCAACGTCATCCCCTCTCCGTGACAAGTAACGCGGGAACGCAGGACACGCCGCCGAACGTCCCCCGGGCCGGTACGTGGCGCGGCGATGACGTGGTGAAGGGGAGATGACTCGGGCAGCCCTCGGGGAATCGATTCGCCCGGGCCCGACCGGCGCGTTCCGGTACCGCGTGACCTCCGCGGCCTCTGTGTGAGCAGGAGGCATCTCGCGCCGAGCCGAACCGGCCGGCGACGGTCGTGGGTGGCAAGGCGTCTCCTCCGCCGGGGTCGAGAAGGTGTCGTGTGTTCATCGCATCCGTTCCCCAGGTCGGCCCACGTGCACCAGGCGGGCCGATAATCCGACGAGTGTTCACCGCGACGTCGGCGAGGACCGTCAGGCCCGGCACCGCACGATACGGCCAGCCGCATTGGAGACATATGGGACGCTCCCCCAACGCAGCCCGGCCGGCCTCACAAGTCGCCAAACCCACCCCCGGACGACACACCGCCACCGGTCCTCACCGGCGGTCCTCGTGCCGCAACCAGTCCCTCGCTGGGCAGAGACAACCATAGCGTCCTGGTAGGCAAGGTGACATGACAATCGGAGCCGCTCGGCGCGCCGCGGCACGTGCGCGCCACCGCGCGCCGCCCTGCCGGGTCGACGACCGACCGAAGTCAGCCGATCCGGGCGAGGCGGACGTGGCACGTCGGGGGATTCCACGAGCCGTGCACGCGGTGCGTCCGGAGCTGGGCCGGCCGGTCACCGGTCGGTCCGGCCGCGACCGGTCGCGGTCACGCCCCGCCGATCGCGGATCTCCGGCAGATCGAAGGCATCCGGCACTCGCCTGGGTCGTCGGCGCCGAAGTACGATCCGGCCAACGTGCGGGGCAAGCTGGGAGGACGGACCTTGGCGGGATTGACCGGCGGTGATCCGTCTCTGCTGCGAAGGATCAATTCCGCGGTGGTGCTGCACGCGCTGCGGGCCACGGACTGTGCGACGCTCACCGAGATCACCCGGGTCACCGGGCTGTCCCGGCCGACCGTCGAGGGCGTCGTGGAGGGGCTCATCGAGGCCGGACTGGTCGTCGAGACGGCCGCCGAGGAGGGCGCCACCCGGCGACAGGGGCGGCCGGCGCGGCGGTTCCGGTTCCGGGCCGAGGCCGGGCACCTGCTGGGACTGGAGATCGGCCCGCACCGCGTCGCCGCGCTCCTGGCCGACCTCGACGGCCGGGTGCTGGGGGCACAGGCCAAGGATGTCGACGAGACCGCCGACGCGGACGAGCGGCTGGAGCGGCTGCGCACCGCCGTGGCCGAGCTGCTGCGCCGGGCCGGGGTGGCGCGCAGTTCGCTGCGGGCCGTCGGGGTCGGCACCCCCGGCATAGTCGAGGCGGACGGCCGGGTGCGGCTGGGCACCGCGCTGCCCGAGTGGACGGGGCTGCGCCTCGGCGAGCGGCTGAGCCGGTCCTTCAAGTGCCCGGTCCTGGTGGAGAACGACGCCAACGCAGCGGCGGTGGCCGAGCACTGGAAGGGCGCCGCCACCGAGTCCGACGACGTGGTGATGGTGCTGGCCGGGCTGAGTCCGGGCGCCGGATCGCTGATCGGCGGGCGGCTGCACCGGGGGTACGGCGGGGCGGCCGGGGAGATCGGCGCGCTGCATCTGCTGGGCCGGGAGGTGACCCCGGAGACGCTGCTGTCCACCACCGACGAGCCGCTGCATCCGCTGGACGAACCGGCGGTCGCCGAGGTGTTCGCGCTGGCCCGCAAGGGGGATGCGCGGGCGCGGGCGGCCGTCGACCGGTTCATACAGCGGCTGGTCCACGACGTGGCCGCACTGGTGCTGGCACTGGACCCGGAGCTGGTGGTGATCGGCGGCTGGGCGGCCGGCCTGGACGGCGTCCTGGAGCCGCTGCGCCGGGAGCTCGCGCGTTACTGTCTGCGGCCGCCCCGGGTGGCGCTCTCCCTGCTCGGTGAGGCGGCGGTGGCGACGGGCGCGCTGCGGCTCGCCCTCGACCATGTGGAGGAGCAGTTGTTCGCGGTGGACGGGACGGTCACCGCGCGCCGCTGAGCGCAGGCGCCGGGAAACGCGTCGCGCCCCGGCGGAGAACCGGGGCGCGACCTGGGGTCAGGGGCGGTGGCTAGGAGGCCTGCCGCTCGGGGCCGTGGTGGATCTCCACGCCGCCGGTGTCGCCGAAGGTCAGCCGGCAGGTGTCCGCGCGGTAGGTGGCGACGGAGAGCGCGGCGGCGCGGCCGGCGGCGAGGAACCGGGTGGTGACGACCAGCACCGGGGCGCCGGGGAGCCGGTCGAGTTCCTTGGCGTCGTCCGCGCGGGCCGAGCCGAGCTCCACGGCGCGGTCCTGGCCCTCCAGCTCCAGGCGCTGGAGCTCCCGCAGCACCGCACGCGCGCGGGGCGCTCCGGACGGCGCGTCGATCGCCGTCAGCTCCGGGACCGAGGCCGCCGGGATGTAGATCAGCTCGGCGGCGACGGGCTGGCCGTGCGTGACGCGGGAGCGGCGCACGATATGCACCGGCTCCTCCGCGCCGGTCTCCAGGGCAGTCGCGACGGCGGCGGGCGGCACCGCGAGGGTGCAGTCGGCGGGCTGCCAGGCGTCCCCGGGGGCGCCCGGCCAGGCGTGCTGGTCGGTGCCGACCGCCACGCCCATGCGCGGGGGCGCGACCGTCGTACCGACACCGCGGCGGCGCTGCAGCCGGCCCTCCAGCTCGAGCTGTTCGAGGGCCTGACGGAGGGTGGCTCGGGCCACGCCGAAGCGGGCGGCGAGGTCGCGCTCGTTGGGCAGGATCTCACCGACCGAGAACTCCGAGTCCAGTGCCTCACTGAGCACGGTCTTGAGATGCCAGTACTTCGGCTCCGGCACCGATTCCAGCTGCGTGGTCCCCACCCTGTCCTCCGCAATCGCCGTGGTCCGGCGGCGTTTTAGCGCCCTTGTTTATTAAAGGTTGTTTTACTTATCTGCGACCATAGGACGGCGCAGACCCTTGGTCAAGACCAATCCTCGATCCCTTGGCCAACGCATAGAAAGCGGTGCCACAGAGCGTTCACGGGGCGTTCGCGCGGGTGCGTTTTCGTGACGTGGTGGCAAAGCTCCCGTCGCAGGACCGCACCCCCGGCCCAGAATGATCCGGAGACCGGTGGCCGGGGCGCGACACGCCCCACCGGGGACTACCCGCGAGTAGCAATTGCTGACAAGCTGTCTACGGCGTCCGCCGAAGTCGCCAGACGAGGAGCCCCCCATGTCCGCCACCGTCTCGTTCAAAGCCCCGGCCGCGCACGGCCGGCAGGATGTGACCGTCTCGTACGCGCGCGTGGGCCGCGGCGAACCGCTGGTCCTCATCCACGGCATAGGGCATCACCGGCAGGCCTGGGACCCCGTGGTGGACATCCTCGCGACCGAGCGGGACGTGATCGCCGTGGACCTGCCCGGCTTCGGCGCCTCCCCGGCCCTGCCCGACGGTCTCGCCTACGACCTGCCGACCACCAACGCCCTGCTCGGCGCCCTGTTCGAGGCCCTGGAGCTGGACCGGCCGCACGTGGCGGGCAACTCGCTCGGCGGGCTGCTGGCGCTGGAGCTGGGCCGCGAGAAGCTCGTACGCTCCGTCACCGCCCTCTCCCCCGCCGGGTTCTGGTCACAGGCCGAACGGCGCTACGCCTTCGGTGTACTCATCGCCATGCGGCGGATCGCGGAGCGGCTGCCGCTCCCGATGATCGAGCGGCTGTCCCGGTCGGCCGCCGGACGGACCGCCCTGACGAGCACCATCTACGCCCGCCCGGCGCGCCGTTCACCCGAGGCCGTGGTCGCCGAGACGCTCGCTCTCGCGCAGGCCAGCGGATTCGCCGAGACCCTGCGGGCGGGTTCCGCCGTCCAGTTCACCGACGACGTCCCCGGCATCCCGGTCACCGTGGGCTGGGGCACCCGGGACATGCTGCTGGTACGCCGCCAGGGGGTGCGGGCCAAGCAGATCATCCCCAAGGCCCGGCTGGTCCGGCTGCCCGGCTGCGGACACTGCCCGATGAACGACGACCCGGCGCTGGTCGCCCGCGTCATCCTCGACGGCAGCCGCTGACGGACGGCCGGGCGCCGACGCCGTGTCCGCAGCGGCCGGCCGGTGCCTGTCGGCCGGCGACACAGTGCGGTGCGGGGCCCGGTCGACCGGTGGCCGGCGGCGGCCGACACGAGTCAGAGCCCTGGCCACCGGCGACCGGTCCCCGGCACGGCAGTCCGGAACACGTCCGGTCGCCGGCCGGACGCCGACGCCGGAGCGCCCCCTGCCGGGCTGAGGGGTGGCCGTCGGCGACCGGTGGCCGAGCCGTGGCAGGGCGCCGGAGCCCAGGGCGACCCCGGCTCCCACCAGGGCCCCGCCGACGGCCTGGGCGGGTCCGTAGGAGCCCGTCCCGACGAGCGGGGCGGTGCAGACGGCGGTCAGCGGGACGAGGCCGGTGAACAGCGTCGCGCGCTCCGTGCCGATCCGCTGTACGCCCATGTACCAGCACACGAACCCGATGACGGTGACGACGGCCGCCTGCCACAGCAGCGCGGCCGTCTCCGCGGCACCGGGCCGGCGCAGCCACGCCCCACCGTCGAGCACGGCCCCGGTCCCGGCCGCCTCGACCGCGGCGAGGGCGCACACGGCGGCGGTCAGCAGCCGGGGACCGAGCGCGCGCAGCACCGGTCCCGCGAGCACCGCGAACCCGACCTCACCGGCCAGGGCGCACACCGAGAAGGCGAGACCGCTCGCGTCCGTCCGCCCCCAGCCCTGGACCGCGAAGGCGCCGACCGCTACCAGCAACGCCCCGCGGAGTACCTGCCGTTGAGGCCGACGGCGGTCCAGGAGCGGGACCAGGACCGCGACCGCCACCGGGGCGCAGCCGACGAAGACGCCCGGCACCGCCGGTTCCGCGGTGCGCTCGGCCGCGAGGACGGCCAGGTTGAAGCCGACCATCCCGACGGCGGCGAGCAGGGCCAGCCGCAGCCACGCGCGCGCCCCGAGTCCGCGCAGCCGCTCGGCCGCGCCCGGCCCGACGAACGGCACGAGCAGCAGGCACGCCAGTCCGTAGCGGAGGAACTGGCCGCCCGCGTAGGGGTAGTGGCCCAGCACGCTGTTGGCCGTGAAGGAGGCGCCGACGAGCACGTAGGCGAGCGCGGTCAGCAAGGAGCCGCGCGTGGTGGTCGCGTTCATGAGGACGACGCTAGGAACCCGGGCGGTCCGGATTAAGGTCCACTTCCATGACGTCATCGGGGACCAATCCGGGCGACCTGCCGGGCTCCGCCGCGTGGGAGCTGCTGCTGCCGGCCGCCTCGGCACCGGCACGCGCGCGTGGGCGTTTCCTCCAGGCCGCGCTGCGGGAGGCGATCCGGGCAGGGCGGCTCGCGCCCGGCACCCGGCTGCCGTCCAGCCGGGAGCTGGCCAAGGACCTCAGGGTGTCGCGGGGGCTGGTCACGGAGGCGTACGAGCAGCTGGCAGCGGAGGGCTACCTGCGCAGCGGCCGGGGGGCGGGGACCTGGGTGAGCGGTGCCGTGCGGGCGGCGGCGCCACGCGCGCGTGACCTCGCGCCGGGCCCGCACGGCGTACGGGTGAGTTTCGTGCCGGGGTCGCCGGACCTGTCACTGTTCCCGCGGGCCGCCTGGGGCGCCGCCCAGCGCGAGGTGCTGGCGGAGCTGCCGCACCGCGACCTCGGCTACCCGGACCCACGCGGACTGCCCCGGCTGCGCTCGGCTCTCGCCGAACTGCTGGCCCGGCGCCGGGGGGTGGTCGCCGACCCGGAGCGGATCGTGGTCGTCTCCGGAGTGGCGCAGGCGGCGGCGCTGCTCGGTTCCGTGCTGCACGCGCGCGGGGTGCGCGAGATCGGCGTGGAGGATCCCGGCAGCCCGCAGCACGACGCCCTGTACGCGGCGGCCGGACTGCGCACGGTACCGCTGCCCCTGGACGCCGAGGGCCTGGCGCCGGGTCCGCTGCACGCGTCCGGCGTCCGCGCGGCGGTGACGACACCCGCCCACCAGTACCCGACCGGGATCGCCTGCTCCCCCGGGCGCCGTGCCCGGCTGCTGGACTGGGCCCGCTCGGTGGACGGGCTGCTCCTGGAGGACGACTACGACGGCGACTTCCGCTACGACCGGGCCCCGGTCGGCGCCCTCCAGGGCCTCGACCCGGAACGCGTGGCGTACACCGGGTCGGTCAGCAAGTCCCTCGCCCCGGGACTGCGGCTGGGCTGGCTGCTGGTGCCGGAGTTCCTGGCGGACGCCGTCGTCGAGCGCAAGCGGACCACGGACCTGGGTCATCCCTCCGTCGACCAGGCGGTGTTCGCCCGGTTCCTGGAGCGCGGCGACTACGACCGGCAGCTGCGCCGCTGCCAGCGCGCCTACCGGGAGCGGCGGAACGTCCTGGTCGCCGCCCTGGCCGAGCACTTCCCGCACGCGCGCGTGTCGGGGATCGCGGCAGGGCTGCACGCCATCGCCGAACTCCCCGACCGGTACGGGCCGGAGAGCCGTTTCGTGCGGCGGGCGGCGGCGGCCGGGGTCGCGGTGCGTCCGCTGAGCGCGTGCACGCACGCGCCGGGCGACGAGTCCGGCGTACGGCTGGTGCTGGGGTACGCGCATCTGCCGGCGGCCCGGATCCGGGAGGGCGTGCGGGTGATGGCGGAGGCAGTGGACGGGTGACGGCGACGCGGCCTGCCCCGGAACGACGACGTGACGGCCGGGCCGGAACGACCACGACCCGGCCGCCCTCCGGAGGGACAGCGCTTGCGGGGGCGGGTCAGTTGTTCACTCGCGGTTTGCGTGTGCGCTGCGGCGCCCCAGTAGTTGTGGCTGTGCATAACTGGCCGGATCCCGTTCTGGAGGCCCTTCCATGTCCCTTTCGCTCCCTGGCCGCCGCAGTGTGCTGCGCGGCTCGCTCGCCGCGTCGGCGGCCCTGACCCTGCCCACGGCGCTCGGTTCCGCGCCGGCGTTCGCACTGTCCGGGCGCCCCCGGGCCGACTGGGGCGTGCAGGCGGGCGACGTGACCGCCGACTCCGGCCTGGTCTGGGTCCGTTCGGACCGGCCGGCCCGGATGATCGTGGAGACCTCGGCCACCGAGTCGTTCCGGGGCGCCCGCAGGTGGCACGGCCCGCTGCTCGGCGCCGACAGCGACTTCACCGGCACCACGCGGCTGCACGGGCTGCCGTCCGGCGAGCAGATCCACTACCGCGTGCTGCTCGCCGACCCGGACGACCCGCGCCGCACGGGCGAGCCGGTCACCGGCACCTTCCGCACCGCGTCCGCGCGCCGCCGCCAGGACGTGAGGTTCGTCTGGTCCGGCGACCTGGCCGGGCAGGGCTGGGGCATCAACGAGTCCATCGGCGGCTACCGCATCTTCGACGCGATGGCGAAGCTGGACCCGGACTTCTTCCTGTGCAGCGGTGACAACATCTACGCCGACGGCGTCATCTCGACGACCCAGGCGCTGCCCGACGGCAGCCTGTACCGCAACGTCACCTCCGAGGCGAAGTCGCACGTCGCGGTCACGCTGGACGACTTCCGCGGCAACTTCCGCTACAACCTGCTGGACGAGGCGCTGCGCCGGTTCAACGCCCAGGTGCCGAACGTCATCCAGTGGGACGACCACGAGGTCCGCAACAACTGGTACCCGGGCGAGGTCATCGGCACCGGCACCGCCTATCCCGCCGGTACGAAGCTGGACGACATGGCGCTGCGGTCCCGGCAGGCGTTCTCCGAGTACTTCCCCATCTCGACGATCAGCGGCCGCCCGGACGGCCGGATCTACCGCGTCCACCACCACGGCCCGCTCCTCGACGTGTTCGTCCTCGACATGCGGACCTACCGCAACGCCAACTCGCCCGACGACCAGACGACCGACCCGCAGGGCATCCTCGGCGCCGAGCAGCTGACGTGGCTGAAGCGCGAGCTGTCGCGGTCGCGTGCGGTGTGGAAGGTGATCGCCGCGGACATGCCGCTCGGTCTTGTCGTGCCCGACCCGGTCGAGGGCAAGGCGAACTTCGAGGCCGTCGCCCAGGGCGACCCGGGCGCGCCGCTCGGCCGCGAGCTGCAGATCGCGGAGCTGCTGCGGTACATCAAGCACCGGAAGATCACCGGCACGGTGTGGCTGACGGCCGACGTCCACCACACCTCGGCCCAGCACTACGACCCGTCCCGGGCCGCGTTCAAGGACTTCGCGCCGTTCTGGGAGTTCGTCTCCGGCCCGCTGAACGCCGGTGCCTTCCCGGCCAACGCGCTGGACGGCACGTTCGGCCCCGACCGGGTGTTCGTCAAGGCGCCGACCGCCTCGAACGTGTCACCCGCCGAGGGCTACCAGTTCTTCGGCGAGGTCGACATCGACGGTGCCAGCGGCGAGCTGACGGTGCGGCTGCGCGAGTACGACGGCACCGTGCTGTTCACGCAGACCCTGCAGCCGGGCCGAGTCGGCCAGTAACTCCCGTACGCTTTCACAGGGCCGCGCACCGGCGTCATCCCCCGGCGCGCGGCCCTGCCGCATTCTCCGAACTCGCCCGCCCACGGTGCGTCTTCGTGTTGTTCTCGCAGGTCGGAGCCGATTGTCAGTGGTCGCCTCTACGGTTTTTCCCATGACGCGATCTTCACAGGCCGTGGCCTATCGTCAACTCTCCGTGCTGCGCTCCGGCGCCGACGGCCGCCATCTCGGGCTCGAGACCTCCCGGGGTGCGACACCCACCGGGGTCGAGGACCATCCGCGGTTCTTCGCGGGCTTCCTGACCTCCCCTCAGGTGGCCGCGGCCGGGCTGCTCGCGGTGGCGGACGTGGCGGCGGCGCGGTACTACCAGCCGCAGCTGCGCGCCTCGCTGGACCCGGTGGTGACGGGCAACGGCGACCGGCTGCGCTTCGAGTCCTTCTCCGGCTGCGGCGGCGTGTACGCCCGGCTGGACGTCCTCGGCCCGGGACTGGACGGCGGCGAGGTGGGCCAGGGCACGACGAACGTCGACGTCAACAACCCGCTGCGGGAAGCGCTCTCCCGGCTCGGCTCGGACGACCCGCTGCATCTGCGGGTCGGCCCGGAGGAGTTGGCGGTCACCACGCTGGACGGGCCGGTGGTGGAGAAGAAGGTCCCGCTGCCGGACCGCTGGCTGCGCGGCTTCGCGGAGGCGCAGGTCATAGCCGCCGGGTTCGATCTGCGGGCCGAGCTGCCGGCGGACGAGGCGGTACGTTTCCTGCGCTCGCTCCCCCGCGGCGGCACCGCCCGCCGGGGTCCGGCGGGTCCCGGCTGGGTGGTGCCGGCGGGCCGGGGGCTGCGGCCGACGACCCGGCGGGTGCCGGGTGCGGTGTGCCTGCCGGGACCGGAGCGGCTGGCCGCGCTGCAGCGGGTGCTGCGCCATGCGACGGCCCTGCGCGTCTACGGTCCGCAGGGCGCCCTCGCCGCCTCCGGTACGGCCGCCGCCTGGGAGGTCCTGCTCCAGGGCATGCGGCTCACGCTGACGCTGTCGCCGGACCCGGCCCGGGGGTTCTCCGGTGAGGGCGGCGTGCTGGACGCCCTTGCCACCGACGAGGCCGCCGAGGACGCGGAGCTGATCGCGGTCCTGCTGGCCTGGGAGCCCCGCGTCGACATCGCCGACCTGGCCGCTTCCTCCGGGCTCACCCCGGAGCGGGTCCGCGCGGCCCTGGTCCGGCTCGGCACCTCGGGACGCGTCGGCTACGACACGGCGGAGGCCGCCTACTTCCACCGCGAACTGCCGTACGACGCGGGGCGCGTGGAGCGGCACAACCCCCGGCTGCGGTCGGCCCGGGCGCTGGTGGCCGCGGGCGCGGTGGCGCTGGAGGGCGAGTTGGGCACGGTGACCGCCGAGGACGGTCATGTGCACCGGGTGCGGGATACGGCGGGGGTGCTGAGCTGCAGTTGTCTGTGGTGGGCGAAGTACCGCGGCGGACGCGGGCCGTGCAAGCACGCGCTGGCGGTACGGATGGCGCGGCGGGGGGCCGCGGTGGCGCAGGACGAGAAGCAGAACGTGGCTCAGGACATGACGGCGATCGGCGGGGGTGCGTGATGAGCGCGGTGCTGGAGGCGGTACGGGCGGGGCGCGTCGGGGAGACGGCCCTCCTCGTGGGAAAGCTGGCGGATGCCGAACGACGCGCGCTGCTGCCCGGGTTGCAGGCCCTGCGCAAGGAGCTGCGGGCCGCGCCCTGGGAGAGCCGGTCCGAGCGCACGTATCCGGCGCTCCAGGTGGCCGGGGCCATGTGCCACTCGGGGGCCGCCGCGGCCGCGACCTGGATCGCGGGGGCCGACATGCGCTGGCGCCAGGTACCGGCGGACGCGCTGCTGAAGGCGCTGGCGGACCGGGACACCGGCTGGCAGGCCGACGTGGCCCGGCGGCTGGCCGCGCGGCCGGTCTCCGCGGACGTGCCGTTCCTGCTGATGGCCGGCCTGGTGCGCCGCTCGGGGTGCGAGGTCCCGGTGACGGACGCCTATGTGGTCGGCTGGGTCCGGTACATCGGCCACAGCTGGGGGCGCGTGCCCCTCGTCGACCGGCTGCGCGCCGAACCCGACCTCGCGCCGCTGGTGAACGGCCTGTTCGAGCTCTCCGATCTCGGCGAGGTCCGCTGGCTGTTCGGTGAGGGTCCCGGTTCCTGGCAGAGCGCCCTCGCGGAGCTGACCGGCACGGGCGTGCTGGAGCGCAAGGCGGTGGTCGACGCCTGTGTGGCCCGGCTGCTGCGCGGCGGCGGCCCGACCGACCACCGGGTCTTCCTGCCGCTGCTGGGCAAGCTCGCCCTCACCCGGGAGGAGGAGCGCGAGCGGGTCGCCGACTGGACGGCGCTGGCCCGGGACGCCGCCTCCCCGGTCGCCGCCCACGCCCAGTCGGTCCTCGCCGCCCTGGCGCTGGACGGCGACCTCACCCCGCGTCGGCTGGCCGAGGCCTCCGAAGGCCTGCTGTTCCGCGCCGAGAAGAAGCTGGTGCGCGCCCAGCTGGTGCTGCTCGGCAAGGTGCTGGCTCGCGACCCGTCCGCGGCCGCGGAGCTGCTGCCGACGGTGGCCCAGGCGTTCGGTCACGAGGACACCCAGGTACAGGAGCGGGCGCTGAAGCTGGTGGAGCGGCATGCGAAGCGGCTCGACGGCGAGCCCGCGGTCCGGTCCGGGATCGCCGTCGCGGCCGAGCGGCTGAGCCCGGCTCTGCGCGTCCGGGCGGCCGATGCGCTCGGTATCGCGGCGACGCCGGTGCCCGATTCGTACGAGGAGGTGCTGCCGCCGGCCCCGGAGCCGTTCCGGCTCGCGCCGGCCCCGGACTCGGCGGTGGAACTCGCCGAGGAGATCGGCGCCCTGCTGGCGTCCGAGGGGGACGTGGCCGCGTTCGAGCGGGCGCTGGACGGTCTGGCACGCCACGCCCACCGTGATCAGGACGCGTTGCGGGAGGCGCTCGAACCGGTCGCGGCCACCCGCTGGTGGAAACAGTCCGAGCCGAGTCGCGGGTGGCACACCGAGGAGTACTTCGGCAACACCCGCTACGGTCTCCTCGCCGCCCGGGACGGCCTCGAACTGCTTCTGGCCTCGCTGTACGGCGCTGTGAGCTCCGACGTCCTGCTGGCCGCCCTCCGTCGTGGTCCGGTCGGCCACGAGTGCGCGCACACCGGGTTCTCCCGGGTGCTCGACCTGCGCCTGCGCGAACTCGCCCACCGGCTACGGACGGATCCGCAGCCGCTGCTGCTGGCCACGCCGACCTGGAGCACCGGGCTGCTCGAACCGGGCGAACTGGTCGACCGGCTCGACGCCTACCGCCGTCTTGGTGCCCGGGTCGGTGCCGCCGACTTCGCGCAGGCCCTGTTCCGGGTGCGCCGCGAGGACCGTGCGGACGCCCTGGCGGCGGCCGAGCGCGCCGTCGCGCTCGGCACACCGGAAGGCGAGCGGCTCGCGCGGCTGCTGTCGGCCGAGGAGGTCGCCGTGCCCCCGTCCCGCCGCCGGACCTCGGGGCCGCGGATCCTGGTCGAGTCGGGTGAAGTCCCGGAATTCCAGGCGGACTTCCCCGAGGAGTTCCGGCGGCTCGGCCGGCCGGTCACCGCCTTCGGCGAGAGCCGGTACTGCTACCACTGGGGCCAGGAGAACCATCCGCACTGGCTGGCCGCGCTCCCGGAGCGGCGTGAGCTGGTGGCCGTACGGCTGGTGCACGACCTGTCCTGGACCGCCGTGGGCGACCAGCGGGGCGCGACCGCGGTCCTCCCGCTGCTCGCCGAGTCCGGCGGCCCGGCGGGCGAGAGCACGCACCTGTGCGTGGCGTACGGGCTGGGCGCCCGGCATCCGGAGGACCGACTGGCCGCGGTGGACGCGCTGCTGGTGCTCGCCGCACGCGCGCAGCTCGACACGGAGCGGCTCGGTGCCGACCTCGGCCAGCTGGTCCGGCGCGGTGCGGTGAAGCCGCTGCGGCTGGCCGAATCGGCCCGGACGGCGGCGGCCACGGGGGCGAACGCGACAATATGGGAGATGCTCCGGCACACCCTGCCCGTGCTCCTCGCCGACCTCGCGACCGGGGGGACCGCCGGCGCCCCGGTCGCGGCCCGTGGGCTCGGGGAGCTGCTCTCGGTCGCAGCCGACTGCGCCGAGCGGTCCGGGTCCCGGGGCGAGCTGCCCCATCTCTCCGGGGCGGCGGCCCGTCGCGGCTCGTCCAGGCTGGTCGTCCAGGCCCGTCGACTGTGGGACGCCCTGGCCGTGACGGCGGCAGCCTGACAGGGGAAGGAATCGGTCATTTCACGGACCCCGGCAAGCGTAAAAACCATCACAAAAAGAACGTAAGCATGCTTTACCCATCGGTCACAGACCGTTCGTGATCACGCAACACCGTTGCTTCACAGTGGCTGCATGAATCGAGACATGTCTGATGTGACACGCACGAGGAACGGACGGCCCGTGCACCACTGGCGACGGGACGTCGTCGAGCTCGCCGCCCTGTTCACGGCCGTCGCGGTGGCCGACGCGGTGGCGAACCTGGTCGGGCACGGACCCGACGGTCCGGCACTGCTGGTGATCTCGGCGCTCATGCTGGCGGCGACGGCGGGCTTCCACGTCTGGTGGGCGAGGCGCCCAGGTCACGCACCGCCGGTGACGGATACCGATACCGGCGTCCGGCCGGCCGTTCCCGAGGCACGGCAGGCCGGACCCGGAGCGGACGCCGCGGGAACCGGCGACCGGGCGAGCACGCTGTGGCGGCTGCGGACGACGGTGCGGGACGAACCCGGTTCGCTGGCGGCGCTGTGCAGCGCGCTCGCCGGGCAGCGCGTGGACATCCTGAGCCTGCAGACGCATCCGCTGGGCGACGGCACCGTGGACGAGTTCCTGCTGCGGGCCCCGGGCGGACTGATCGCCGGCGAGATCACGCGGGCGGTCGCGCTGGCCGGGGGCACGGACACCTGGATCGAGCGGGCCGACGCCCACGATCTGGTGGACGCCCCGACCCGGGTCCTGGGCCTGGCCACCCGAACCGCCCTGGACGCGGCGGAACTTCCGCTGGCCCTCCGGCAGTTGTTGGGGAGGTGCACGATCCGCTCACTCCCCGCCCACCCGGTCGGCGGGGCCCGGAGCCCCGAGGCGGTTCCCGTCGAGGGGGCGCTGGAGGACACCGTGATGCGGCTGCGTGCGCCGGAGGGGGGAGTGATCACCGTGGAACGGCCGTATCTCCCGTTCACGCCGACCGAGTTCGCGCGGGCGCGGGCGCTGGTGGAGCTGGACGCCCGGCTCGGGCCGCGCATCCCGCGCAGCCAGGACGTGATCTCGTTGCCCGCGGGCAACGAGATCACCGTGCGCCGGGCCGACACCGGTGACCTGCGCGCGGCGAAGGCGATGCACGAGCGCTGCTCGACGCGGACGCTCGGGCTGCGCTACCACGGGCCGGTCGGGGACGCGGACCGTTACCTGAACCACCTGCTCAGCCCCCGCTTCGGCCGGACGCTGGCGGTGCAGACCGCGTCGGGCCGGATCGTCGGCCTCGGGCATCTGCTGTGGGACGGGGACGAGACCGAGGTGGCGCTGCTCGTCGAGGACGACTGGCAGCGGCGCGGTATCGGCAGCGAGTTGCTCGGCCGGCTGGTGAGGATGGCCGTCGAGGCGGGCTGCGAGAGCGTGTACGCGGTGACGCAGGCGTCCAACACGGGGATGGTGGCGGCGATGCGGGGGCTGGGATTGCCGCTCGATTACCAGATCGAGGAGGGGACGTTGGTCATCACGGCCCGGCTGGAGGCGGTGCCGGGGGACGCCGTGACCGCCGCGGGGTGGCTTTCCGGTGCCGGTGAGCTGGGGAACGCCGAAGCGCCGTAGCGCACGGCCGGTCGGCGGCTGCGGGTGCGTGGGGGCCGGCCGCGCCCACGCGGCGGACCCGCACATGAATACGGCCCCGCAGCCGAAGGGTCGCCACAGCCTCGCAGCCCCGCCTCGGGGGACGTCAGTCAGCGCCCGGGCAGCCGCTCCGTGACCTCCTGCAGGATCCAGCCGTTGCCGTCGGGGTCGCTGAAGGAGGCGTACGCGGCGTACGTGCGGCCGTCCGGGTCGGGGCCGTCGACCCGGACCTGGCTGCCCGTGTCGTAGACGTTGTGGTAGACCTCGCTCACCTCGACGCCTCTGCCGAGAAGATCGGCACGGGCCGCCTGGATGTCGCTGACCACGAGGTACAGGCCCTGGGCGGAGCCGGGTGCCGCCGGGGTGATTCCGCGGCCGAAGTGGATCGAGCACGCCGAACCGGGAGGCGTCAGCTGGATGATCCGGAAATCCGGGCCCGCCTCGTAGTCCGCGTCGAGCCGCCATCCCAGGTTCCGACAGAACCCGAGGGCACGGTCGACGTCCGCGACCGGGATCGCGGCCACCTCGAACCTCATGTCCATCGTCGGCTCCAGATCTTCGATCGGTGACCATCCCGGCTCCGTTCGCCCCGGACAGGAATCACTGTGGCGCAGGGGACGGAAGCCCCGCATGTGCTGGGCTTCCGTCCCCTGCGAAGGGGTCTAGCGGAGGGTGCGGAAGCCGCTGCGGAGCTCGCCGACGAGGAGCTCGGGCTGTTCCCAGGCGGCGAAGTGCCCGCCCTTGGGGAGCCGGTTGAAGTGGACGAGGTTCGGATAGGCCTCCCTGGCCCAGCTCTCCGGCGCCTGGTAGAGCTCGTCGGGGAAGACACTGACGGCCACGGGGAGCTGCACACCCTTCGCGCCGAAGAAGGGAGTGGTGTTCTCGGCGTAGAGGCGGGCGGCCGAGACGGCGGTGTTCGTCAGCCAGAAGAGCGTGACGTTGTCCAGGACGTCGTCCCGCGTCAGCCCTTCCCGTACGCCGTCGAAGGCGCGCGTGATCAGCGCCAGGCTCTTCGTGTCGTGATCGAGCAGGAACGCCGCCAGGCCGACGGGCGAGTCCGCGAGGCCGGTCAGGGACTGCGGACGCGAGCCCATCATGTAGGCGTAGTAGACGTGCCGGTACACGAAGTCCAGCTGCTCGACGGCGCGCTTCTGCTCGTCGTCGGCGAGGACGACGTCGTCCGGAAGCGGGTTTCCGGCGACGATCGCCAGTTCGATGCCCGGCGGGATGACCTTGGGCATGTTGGTGTGGATACCGACCAGCCCCGCCGGCTCCTGCACACCCATGAGGTCGGTGACGACGGCGCCCCAGTCGCCACCCTGCGCCACGTACTTCGTGTAGCCGAGGCGCTTCATCAGCTCACCCCAGGCCCGGGCGATGCGCTCCGGGCCCCAGCCCTTGGCCGTGGGCTTGCCCGAGAAGCCGTAGCCGGGCATCGAAGGGATGACCACGTGGAACGCGTCCTCGGCGGAGCCGCCGTGCGCCGTGGGATCGGTGAGCGGCTCGATGATCTTCAGCTGCTCGATGACCGAGCCAGGCCAGCCGTGCGTGACGATCACCGGCAGCGCGTTCTCGTGCTTCGAGCGGACGTGGAGGAAGTGGATGTCCAGTCCGTCGATCTCGGTGATGAACTGCGGATAGGAGTTCAGCCGTGCCTCGACCTTGCGCCAGTCGTACTCCGTGGCCCAGTAGCGCGCCAGTTCCTTGACGGTGGCGAGCTGGGTGCCCTGCGACTGGTCGGCAACGGTCTCCTTCTCGGGGAAGCGCGTCGCGGCGACGCGCGCACGCAGGTCCTGGAGCTCCGACTCGGGGAACTCGCAGGTGAACGGGCGGATGGCCGCCGCTGCTGAGGTGTCAGACATGTGGGGGTGCGTCTTCCGTGTTCGATCGGCGGCCCGGTGCCGCCGGCTCGTCCACAGTGCTGCAGATCTACGCGCGTCACCCCAGGGAGAACCCCGGGGTGTCCCCCGTGGCCGGATCCCGGGTACGACAAAGCACAGAAACCCGCCCGAAGAACTCGAAAGGAATACCTTTGACATGACGTGCCGAAGTGGCGTTCCGGGTGTTCCAGGAAGATCAACCCATGGATGCACAGACCATCGATCCGCGGGTCGCCCTGCGGGGCCGGCGGCGTGAGCTGGCCGCACTGGACCAGGTACTGGCGACCGTGCGGGCGGGCCACAGCGCGGTCCTGGTGCTGCGCGGCGAGGCCGGGATCGGCAAGACCGCGCTGCTGGACTGCGCGGCCGGCCGGGCCGCCGGGTTCCGCGTGCTCCGTGTCGCGGGCGTGGAGACGGAGATGGAGCTTCCCTTCGCGAGCCTCCATCAGCTCTGTGCGCCCTTGCTGGGCGGGGCTCACCGGCTGCCCGGTCCGCAGCGCGCCGCACTGTCCGTGGCCTTCGGACTGCAGGACGGCAAGGTACCGAACCGGTTCCTGGTGGGGCTGGCCGTGCTCGGACTGCTCGCCGACACCGCCAAGGAGCGCCGGCTGGCCTGCCTCGTCGACGATGCGCAGTGGCTGGACGAGGAATCCCTGCACGTGCTCGGATTCGTGGCCAGACGGCTGGCAGCCGAGTCGGTGGCCTTGGTCTTCGCCCTGCGGGACGCCGACGGCGGCCGTGAGGTGGCCGGCCTGCCGGAACTGACGGTCGAGGGCCTTGGCGAGTCCGACGCGCGTGCCCTGCTCGCTTCGGCGGTGCACGTGCCGCTCGACCCTCTGGTACGGGACCGGATGGTCGCCGAGACGCGCGGCAATCCGATGGCCCTCCTGCAACTGCCGCGCGCGCTGACGCCCGCCGAGCTGGCAGGCGGCTTCTGGCTGCCCGGCAGACGTCCTTTGGCAAGCCATATCGAAAGCGCCGTTCACCGGCGGTTCCGATCGCTTCCGGCGGACACCCGACGGCTTCTGCTGACAGCCGCGGCCGAGCCCACCGGAGATCTGGACCTGCTGTGGCGCGCGGCCGGTCTGCAAGGGATACCGGCGCACGCCGGAGCACCCGCCGAGGACGCGGGACTGGTCGAGTTCGGCACCAGGGTGCGATTCCACCACCCCCTGGTGCGCTCGGCCGTCTACCGGCGGGCCGCCGCGCAGGAACGCCGGGCGGCGCACCGGGCACTCGCGGAGGCGACGGATGCTCCCCTGGATCCTGATCGCAGGGCCTGGCATCGTGCTCATGCCGCGCCCCGGCCCGACGAGGACATCGCCGTCGACCTGGAGCGCTGTGCCGACCGGGCCCAGGGCAGGGGCGGCATCGCCGCGGCGGCCGCGTTCCTGCGCCAGGCGGCGGAGCTCACTCCCGATCCCGCGCGGCGGGTGGCCCGCGCACTGGTCGCCGCCCAGGCCCACATCGACGCCGGAGCAACCGACCAGGCGTACACCCTGCTGGCCGACGCGGAGACCGGTCCCCTCGACGACCTTGGGCGTGCCCGCCTCGAGCGGCTGCGAGCCCGGCTGACCTTCTCCCGGGTGCGGGGCGGCGCCGCGCCCCGGCTCCTGCTCGACGCCGCGAACCGGCTGGCACCTCTCGACGCGGCCCTTGCCCGCGACACCCTCCTGGAGACGTTCGGCGCGGTGATCTTCGCCGGTCGTCTCGGTGACGGGCCCGGGCTGCGGGAAGTGGCCGAGGCAGCCCGCTCCGGCCCACCGCCGCGGACGCCGCCGCGGATGGTCGACGTGCTGGTGGACGGCATCGCCGGCCGGATCCTCGACGGCCACGAGAGGGGCACAGCCGCTCTCAGGCAAGCACTGCGCATCGTCCGGCAGGAGCTGAGAGCCGGCGCGACGGATGCTGACCGGCACAGGTTGTGGCTCGCGTTCCGGGTGACACCCGAGCCACTCGCACCCGAGCTGTGGGACGACGGCGCATGGCATGAGGTGGCGGTGACCGCCGTCGCTCTCGCCCGTCAGGCTGGGGCGCTCGCCGTCCTGCCCATGGCACTGACCTATCAGGCGTGCTCCCACGTCGAGGCCGGTGAATTCGACACCGCGGCGGATCTGATCGACGAGGCCACCGCGATCTCGGACGCGGTGGGCGGCGTACCCATGATGCACACGTCGCTGATGCTCGCCGCCTGGCGGGGACAGACGCAGCCGGCCATGGCACTGATCGGGACCACCGTCGACGAAGTGCGTCCCAGGGGTGAGGGGCGCGTGCTCGGCATGGCCGAGTACGCCACCGCGCTGCTGTACAACGGACTCGGCCGCTACGACGACGCGCTGGCAGCCGCGACGCGCGCATGCCGGTACGAGGACCTGGGCCTGTTCGGGTGGGCGCTGGCCGAACTGGTCGAGGCGGCCGCCCGCAGCGGGCGCACGGAGGCGGGCGCGGCGGCGCTGGAGGATCTCACCGAGCGCACCCGTGCGAGCGGTACCGAGTGGGCCCTGGGCACAGGGGCCTGCTCGCAAGCGTTGCTGAGCGACGACCGGACCGCGGAAGCGCTCTACCAGGAGGCGATCGAGCGTCTCGGACACTCCCGCGTGGCGGTCCAGCTGGCCCGCACCCGTCTTCTGTACGGCGAGTGGCTACGGCGCCGGAACCGCCGTCAGGAAGGCCGCGTCCAACTGCGCTCCGCCTACGAGGCGTTCAGCCGGTTCGGAGCCGACGCCTTCGCCGACCGCGCCCGCCGGGAACTGCTGGCGACCGGCGAGACCGTTCGCAGGCGAACGGCCGGGGCGGGCGTCGGACTCACCAGCCAGGAGGCCCAGATCGCCAGGCTGGCCGGGGACCACACCAACTCCGAGATCGCCGCCCAGCTGTTCATCAGCCCCCGCACGGTGGAGTGGCACCTCGGCAACGTCTTCGCCAAGCTCGGTGTGAGCTCCCGCCGGCACCTTCGCTCGGCGCTGTCCCCTCCGGGGACGGGCACGCCCTGAGTCCGATCGTGTCAGGGGCGCAACTCGCCCAGGGCCGTGTCCAGGTCGCGCCACAGGTCGTCCACGTCCTCCAGCCCGACCGACAGGCGCAGCAGCCGGTCGCTCACCCCGGCGCCGCGGCGGTCTCTCTCGTCGATGACGCGGTGGCTGATGGAGGCCGGGTGCTGGATGAGGGTGTCGACGCTGCCGAGGCTGACGGCGGGGGTGATCAGGCGGACCCGGGCGACGACCTCGTGCGGGTCGTCGTAGACCTCGAAGGCGATCATCGCGCCGCCCAGCCGTGGGTAGTGGACGCGGGCGACGCGCGGGTCGGCGGTGAGGCGGTGGGCCAGTTCGGCGGCGGTGGCGGAGGCGGCGCGGACCCGGACCGGGAGGGTGGACAGGCCGCGCAGCAGCAGGTAGCCGGCGAGCGGGTGCAGGACGCCGCCGGTGGCGAATCGTATCTTCCGGAGCTGCCCGGCGAACTCCTCGTCGCAGGCGACCACTCCGCCGAGCACGTCGCCGTGGCCGCCGAGGTACTTGGTGGCGCTGTGCAGCACCAGCCGGGCGCCGAGTTCGGCGGGGCGTTGCAGCACGGGCGTGGCGAAGGTGTTGTCGGCGAGCAGCGGCACCGTGCCGCAGGCGTGGGCGACGGCCCGCAGGTCGAGTTCGGCGAGGGTCGGGTTGGCCGGGGACTCGACCAGCACCAGGCCGGTGTCGGGGCGCAGCGCGTCGGTGATCCCGGCCGGGTCGGTCCACGTGACCTCGGTGCCGAGGAGGCCGGCGGTGAGCAGGTGGTCGCTGCAGCCGTACAGGGGCCGTACCGCGACGACATGGCGCAGGCCGGCGGCCGCGCGGGCTAGGAGGACGGCGGTCAGGGCGGCCATGCCGCTGGCGAAGGCGACCGCGGCCCCGGTGCCCTCCAGGCGGGCCAGGGCGGTCTCGAAGCGGGCGACCGTCGGGTTGCCGAGGCGTCCGTAGACCGGCGGTCCCGCCGGGTCCGCGCCGTCGGCGGCGAAGGCGTCGATCCGGGCCGCCTCGGCTCTGCTGTCGTACGACGGGTAGGTGGTGGACAGGTCGATCGGCGCGGCGTGCAGGCCCTGCCGGGCGAGGTCGTCGCGGCCGGCGTGCACGGCCTCGGTGGCGAGGGCGCGCGGTGTGCGGGAGACGGGGCCGCGGACGGGCGCCGGGTCGTCGTAGGTGCTTGCTGCGTCCATGACGGCAGGGTGAACAACCGACGGGGTGCGCGCGGGGAACCCCGTGTTACGTTCGGGCCGTGGCCGATTCTGTCGTACTGGATCCGGTCGATCTGCATCTGCTGCGGCTGCTGCAGAACGACGCCCGGACCACCTACCGCGATCTCGCCGCCCAGGTGGGCGTGGCGCCGTCGACCTGTCTGGACCGGGTGACCCGGCTGCGCCGCTCCGGGGTGATCCTCGGGCACCGCCTCGAACTCGATCCGGCCAAGCTCGGGCGCGGCCTGGAGGCGCTGCTGTCGGTGCAGGTCAGGCCGCACCGGAGGGAGTTGGTGGGACCGTTCGTGGAGCGGATCCGGGCGCTGCCGGAGTCGCGGACGGTGTTCCACCTCACCGGTCCCGACGACTATCTCGTCCACGTGGCCGTGGCGGACATGACGGATCTGCAACGGCTCGTCCTGGACGAGTTCACCGCCCGTCGGGAAGTGGCCCGGGTGGAGACCCGGCTGATCTTCCAGCAATGGGAGTGCGGGCCGCTGCTTCCGCCGGTGCCGTCGGTTCAATCCCCGTGACGGGCGGCGGTCCGTCGTACGAGGATGGACCGCATGTCACAGACCAGCAACCCGCTGCCCCGTCAGGTCGCCGACGCCTTCGTCGACGCACTCATCGCCCTCGATCCGATCACCGGTACCTTCCTCGGCGACAAGGGAAGTTCGGGCCGGCTGCCCGACACCTCGCCGGCCGGCGCGGAGGCGCTCGCCCGGCTCCAGCGCGACACGCTCGCCAGGCTCGACGAGGCCGAACGGCAGCCCGGTGCCGACAGTGACATCGAGCGTCGCTGCGCCCGTCTGCTGCGCGAGCGGCTCAGCGCCTCCCTCGCCGTGCACGAGGCCGACGAGAGCCTGCGCTCGGTCAGCAACCTGAGCTCGGCCGCGCACGCGGTGCGCCAGGTGTTCACGGTGACGCCCACCGCCACCGAGGAGGACTGGACGGCGGTCGCCGAGCGGCTGCGTGCGGTGCCGGCCGCGTTGGAGGGCTACCGGCAGTCCCTCGAACTCGGCCTGGAGCGGAAGCTGTACGCCGGTCCACGCGCCACCGCGACCTTCGTCGGGCAGCTCGGCGAGTGGGCCGACACGGGTGCCGGCAAGGGCTGGTTCGAGCAGTTCGCGGCGTCCGGGCCCGAGGCGCTGCGCACAGAGCTGGACGAGGCGGCGCGCTCCGCCACCGAGGCCGTGGTGGCGCTGCGCGACTGGATGCGGGACGTGTACGCGCCGGCGGTCGAGGGCGCGCCGGACGTGGCGGGCCGGGAGCGGTACGCCCGCTGGGTGCGCTACTTCAACGGCACCGACCTCGATCTGGACGAGGCGTACGCGTACGGCTGGTCCGAGTACCACCGGCTGCTCGGCGAGATGAAGGCCGAGGCCGAGAAGATCCTGCCCGGCGCGGCCACGCCGTGGGTGGCGCTGGCGCACCTGGACGAGCAGGGCACCCACATCGAGGGCGTCGACCAGGTACGCGGCTGGCTGCAGTCCGTGATGGACGAGGCCATCGAGAAGCTGGACGGCACCCATTTCGACCTGGCCGAGCGGGTGCGCCGGGTGGAGTCCCGGATCGCTCCGCCCGGCAGCGCGGCGGCGCCGTACTACACACCGCCGTCGGACGACTTCTCGCGCCCGGGCATCACCTGGCTGCCGACCATGGGCCAGACCCGGTTCCCGGTCTACGACCTGGTGTCGACCTGGTACCACGAGGGCGTGCCCGGCCACCACCTGCAGCTGGCGCAGTGGAAGCACGTCGCCGAGAACCTCTCCCGCTACCAGGCCAGCGTGGGCATGGTCAGCGCCAACGCCGAGGGCTGGGCGCTGTACGCGGAGCGGCTGATGGACGAACTGGGCTTCCTCACCGACCCGGAGCGCCGCCTCGGCTACCTGGACGCGCAGATGATGCGGGCCGCGAGGGTCATCATCGACATCGGCATGCACCTGGAGCTGACGATCCCGGACGACTCCCCCTTCCACCCCGGGGAGCGCTGGACGCCCGCGCTGGCCCAGGAGTTCTTCGGCGCGCACAGCAGCCGGCCCGCGGACTTCGTGGAGAGCGAGCTGACCCGCTACCTGTCCATGCCGGGGCAGGCCATCGGCTACAAGCTGGGCGAGCGGGCCTGGCTGCTGGGCCGGGAGCAGGCCCGGGAGCGGCAGGGCACCGGCTTCGACCTCAAGTCCTGGCACATGGCGGCCCTCTCCCAGGGCTCGCTGGGCCTGGACGACCTGGTGGACGAGCTGTCCCAGCTCTGACGGGTCGGGCCCGCGCCTGACGGAGCGGCGGCACCGAGCGGGCGCCCACTGCCGGTGTGCGCCCGCCGGCAGCCGTGACCGGGTCGACGCGGTCTGCCGTTCGGAGGTGCTCCGGTGGCGGCGGGCGGAGGCAGCGGGCTTGCTGGTGCCGGGGCCACCGGACCAGGAAGCGAGCCGCGGATGCAGACCTCCACGCACCCGAGGGAGCCGTTGCAGACCCCCCGTGCAGCCGGTGCGGCCGGGATCGTGTTCGCGCTGCTGCTCGCCGCGGCCATCGTGCTGATCCGGCTGGGCATCCCGCAGGGCGCGGCCGCGGTCGCCGCCCAGCCGCCGGATCCCGCCCGGCGCAGCGCCGTCCAGGCGGCCCTCGCCCTGGTGCCGTTCGCGGGCATCTTCTTCCTGTGGTTCATCGGCGCCGTCCGCTCGCACATCGGCGACGCCGAGGACCGGTTCATGGCCACCGTGTTCCTCGGCAGCGGCCTGCTCTTCACGGCCATGATGTTCGGCGGCGCCGCGGCGGCCGCGGCCGTGCTTGCCACCGCGCATCCGGCGGGTACGTCGCCCTCCCGGCCCGCCTGGGACTTCGGCCAGCACCTGGCGTACACGCTGATGATCGGGTACGCGATGCGGATGGCGGCCGTGTTCACCTGCTCCGCGTCGGTGATCGGGCACCGCCTGGGCATCATGCCCCGCCCGCTCACGGTGCTGGGCCTGCTCGTCACCCTGGTGCTGCTGTTCGTCTCGCCCAATGTGCCCTGGTCCGAGCTGGTGTTCCCGGCCTGGTCGCTGCTGCTCGGCCTGCACATCATCGTGGCGGGCTTCCGTCGCTCCACCGCGGCCCCGGCGGCCTGACGGCTCGCTCACCCGATCGGCGGCCCCGGCGGGCGACGGCGGGACCGGGCTCCCATGCTGGCGTACGGGGAGTTCTCCGCCGTCCGGGGCTGGATCGACGGACCGCGGTACGCACCGGACCTGGCCACCGGAAGGGCGGAGCCATGATGCGCCTTGTCGTCGACCTCAACAGATGTCAGGGATACGCGCAGTGCGCGTTCCTCGCTCCGGACGTCTTCGCCATGCACGGCGAGGAATCCCTCGTCTACAACCCGCAGGCCGAGCAGGAGCACCGGGAGCGGGTGGCGCGGGCCGTCGCCGCCTGCCCGGTGCAGGCAATCACCGCCGACGGCCTGGACGGATTCGCGGGAGGGGCATCCGATGCCGCCCACTGACTATCTCGACTGGTTGCGGCGCGAGGGCCGGATCGTCGTCGTGGGCGCCTCGCTCGCCGGGCTGCGGGGTGCCGAGACGCTGCGTGCGGAGGGGTTCACCGGCGAACTCACCATGATCGGCGACGAGCCGTACGAGCCCTACGACCGGCCGCCGCTGTCCAAGGCGGTGCTGCTCGGCAGGGCGGTCCCGCACCACACCGCGCTGCCGCACCGAGGGGAGATCGACGCGAAGTGGCGGCTGGGCGTCGCGGCGACGGGTCTCGACGTCGAGGCCAAACGGGTGCGGCTGGCCGACGGCGACGAGGTCGAGTACGACCGCCTGCTGATCGCGACCGGGGTGCGGGCCCGGCCCTGGCCCAAGGAGGACGAGGCCCGGCTGGAGGGCGTGTTCACGCTGCGCACCCGGGACGACGCGGCGGCGCTGCTGCGGCGGCTGAAGGCCGGCCCGCGCCGGGTGTTCGTGATCGGCGCCGGGTTCACCGGGTCGGAGATCGCCTCGGCCTGCCGGGAGCAGGGGATCGCGGTCACCGTCGCGGAACGCGCGGGCGCACCGCTGGTGGGCGCCCTCGGCGGGGTGATCGGCGCGGTGGCGGCCGAGATGCACCGCGAGAACGGCGTGGACCTGCGCACCGGCGTCCAGGTCACCGCCTTGGAGGGCGACCCGGCCGGGCGGGTGCGGGCGGTCCATCTGTCCGACGAGTCCGTCGTCGAGGCGGACGTGGTGATCGTGTCGCTCGGCGCGGTCCGCAACACCGACTGGCTGGCCGGTTCCGGTCTCGGCGCGGGCCCGCGGGGCATCGCCTGCGACGCGGGCTGCCGTGCCTTCGACTTCCGGGGCATCGTCACCGACGACATCTTCGTCGCCGGCGATGTCGCCCGGTCGCCGCACGCGCTGTTCGGCTACCAGTTCCTGTCGCTGGAGCACTGGGGCAACGCGGTCGCCCAGGCCGAGACCGCCGCCCACAACATGATCAGCCCGAGTGCCGAGCGGCGACCGCATCTGTGGGTGCCGGCGTTCTGGTCGTCGCAGTTCGGGGTGAACATCAAGTCGGTCGGGGTGCCGCCGATGGGCGAGCAGATCATGATCACCCAGGGTTCGCTGGCCGAGCGCCGGTTCGTCGGGGTGTACGGCTACCAGGGCCGGACGATCGCCGCGGTGAGTTTCGACAACACGCGGTGGCTGGAGTTCTACCAGCGGCAGATCGAGAGGGCCGCGCCGTTCCCGGTGGAGTTCCCGACCGTGGACCGCCGTCCCGAGGGACGGGTGCCGGTCGACGCGGACTTCCCGGACCCGGCCCTGCCCACGCACGCCCCCATGGTGACCCTCAGCGGCTACTCGCCGACCGACACGCAGCTGGTCTTCCACCCCGCCCGCCACTGACCGCGACCCGGCCCCGACGCTCCAAGGAACTGTCATGACGCAGACCTCGATGTTGCGCCAGATCACCGACTTCGCGAACCGAGCCAACCCGTACCCGCTGTACGAGGAACTCCGCAAGACGCCGGTGCTGCACGAGGAGGAGGACGGCCCCTACCTCATCAGCACCTACCACGACATCGAGGCCCTGCTGCACGATCCGCGGATCAGCTCCGACGAGTCCAACGTGACCGCGGGCGGGGACGACGAGCTGTCCGGCCCGGAGGCGACGGGCCTGCCCCCGAGTTTCATCCGGCTCGACCCGCCGGAGCACGACCGGCTGCGCCGGATCGCCAACAGTTCCTTCGGGCCGCCGCACCGGCCGCGCCGGATCGACGGCATGCGGGGCCAGCTGGAGGAGATCGTCACCGAGCTGATCGACGGACTCGGGGACGCCCGGGAGATCGACCTGGTCGACCAGGTCGCCTACCCGTTCCCGGTCACCGTCATCTGCCGGCTGCTGGGCGTGCCGCGGGAGGACGAGCCGCGGTTCCGGGCCTGGGTCGACCCGATCGTGGCCGGCCTGGACCCCGACAGCCGCACGGCCGACGAGTCCGCGAAGACCGCGCAGGAGGCCCGGCTCCAGCTCGGCATGTACCTGAACGGGCTGGTGGAGCAGCGCGCCAAGGAGCCGCGCGAGGACATGCTGTCCGACCTGGTGCACAGTCACGGTCCGGACGGCGCGATGACGACGATGGAGGTGCTCAGCACCTCGGTGCTGCTGCTCATCGCCGGTCACGAGACGACGGTCAACCTCATCACCAACGGCATGCTGACGCTGCTGCGGTACCCGCAGTACCTGGAGCGGCTGCGCGACGACCCGGGGCTGTCGGTGCGGATCGTGGAGGAGCTGCTGCGCTACGAGCCGCCGGTGCAGCTGCTCCCGCAGCGCACCTGCATCGCCGATCTCGAGGTGCACGGGGTGACCATCCCCAAGGGGTCACGCATCTGGCTGATGCTGGGCGCCGGAAACCGGGACCCGCACCGGTTCACGGACCCCGACCGCTTCGACCCGGACCGCCAGGACATCCAGCACCTCGGCTTCGGCAGCGGCATCCACAGCTGCTTCGGCGCCCCGCTGGCCCGCCTGGAGGCCCAGATCGCGCTGTCCCAGCTGGCCCGCCGGCTCGACAACCCGCGCCTCGTCGAGGACCCGCCGCCCTATCGCCCCAACGCGGTACTGCGCGGCCCGCGCCACCTCGCCATCGCCGTCGACGGCATCAAGTGACGGTTCGTCAGGACGGGAGCCGGCGCAACTGCACGAGGCCCAGCCAGGTTTCCGGGCCAGGTCTGGTGTAGGCGGCGCGCACCGCGTAGGTGCCCGGCTCCAGCGGGACCCGCAGATGGTCCCCGCCTTCGGCCTCGCCGCCGGGCCAGGCGGAGTCGAACAGGACGACGGGGCCGGGGACCTGCCAGCGGATCTCGTTCTCCCACGCGGCTCCGTCGAGGGCGGCGGGCACCTGTGCCAGGAGTTCCTCCTCCGAGTTGGCGGCGGACCACCGTACGAAGGTGCCGTGGTCCGGCAGGAAGGACGTCGAGGCGGGTTCGTCGCCGAGGACCAGGGCGGTGCTGTCCCCGACCGGGAGCAGTCCGACGTAGCCGTCGACCTCGCAGGCCCGGTCGTAGTCGGTGGCCAGGTCCTCGCTGTCGGCGCCGGCCCAGAACGGCAGGACCGTCTCCGGGACCGCCACGAGCGGGCCGCCGCCCGACTCCACCCACTCCACCGCGCCTGGATCCGCATATCGAGTCATGGGGTGAACCTACACGGACAGCGAGGGCACAGGTTCGCCTCCGGGAATCAGCAACCGCAGTCGCCCGCGACGGGTGCGGTCAGCGGGTCCGGAGCGCGGCGCTCGCGGCCCTGCCAGGTCTCGAACTCGAAGCCCTCACGCACCCAGTACTCGAATCCGCCGAGCATCTCCTTGACCTGATAGCCGAGTTCGGCGAGCGCGAGGGCGGCGCGGGTGGCGCCGTTGCAGCCGGGACCCCAGCAGTACGTCACCACGGGCACGGCCTTGTCGAGGAGTTCGGCCGCCTGCCCGGGGATGAGCGCGGTGGGCAGGTGGACGGCGCCGGGGATGTGGCCCCGGTCCCAGGATTCGGTGGAGCGGGAGTCCAGGACGACGAAGCCGGGGTGACCGTCGGCGGCCAGGGCCGCGGCCACGTCGGAGACGTCGGCGTGGAAGGCGAGGCTCGCCCGGAAGTGGGCGGCGGCCTCGGCGGGTGCGGCGGGGGCGACGCGCAGGACGGGGTTGAGGGTGGTGCCGGTCATGTGGGCCCCTTTCGCCGGCCGCCGTCGGTGCGGCGGATCTCCATGGCCGCAAATCTACGAGGGTGACGGGGCGCCCTGAAGGTGTGATCCCCGGCCTCACCCTTGTCCGGCCGGGGATTCCCTGTTATCCATCCCGCATGACCGAGTTTTCCCCGGACGCCACCGACCGGCGCATCCTCGACGTCCTCCAGCGCGAGGGCCGGGCCAGCTTCGCCGAGCTGGCACGGGCCGTCGCGATGTCCCCGAGCGCGGTGACCGAGCGGGTGCGCCGGCTGGAAGAGGCGGGCGTGATCCAGGGGTACGCGGCGGTGGTCGACCCGGAGCGCCTCGGCCTGCCCATCCTCGCCTTCGTCCGGCTGCGCTACCCGAACGGCAACTACAAGCCCTTCCACGACCTGGTCGCCGCCACCCCCGAGATCCTGGAGGCGCACCACGTCACGGGCGACGACTGCTTCGTCCTCAAGGTCACCGCCCGCTCGATGCGCCACCTGGAGGAGGTCTCCGGCCGGATCGGCACGCTGGGCTCGGTGACGACGAGCGTCGTCTACTCGTCGCCGCTCCCCCGCCGGGCCGTCGGAACCCAGGCCGGGGCCCCGTAAGGGGCGCTGGGGGTGCCCCGGCCGAAGGCTGGGGGAGGAACTGCGCGACAGCCCCCACGACGCCGCGGTCGCCAGACGGCATATCGCGGCACTTCCGGCGGCGCGCTCAGACCCCGCGCTGCCGCAGAGCCGAGCCCGATCTCCCCTTCACCACCTCCAGTTGGGCGTGGATGCGACGGCGCAGATCGGCGACGTGGCTGACGATGCCGACGCTGCGGTCGCGTTCACGGAGCGAGTCGAGGACGTCGAGGACCTCGTCCAGGGTCTGGTCGTCGAGGCTGCCGAAGCCCTCGTCGATGAAGAGGGTGTCGAGGCGGACGCCGCCCGCCTCGTCGGTGACGACGTCCGCGAGGCCGAGGGCGAGCGCGAGGGAGGCGAAGAAGGTCTCGCCGCCGGAGAGGGTGGCGGTGTCCCGTTCGCGTCCGGTCCAGGCGTCGACGACGTGCAGTCCGAGGCCGCTGCGGCCGCGTCCGGTGCGGTCGTCGGAGTGGACCAGGGTGTAGCGGCCGGACGACATGCGCTGCAGGCGTACGGTGGCGGCGGCGGCGACCTGTTCCAGGCGGGCGGCGAGGACGTACGACTCCAGACGCATCCTGCGTTCGTTGTCGGCGGAGGTGCCGGCGGTGAGTCCGGCCAGGCGGGCCACCCGGTCGTACTCCTCGCGCAGCGGGGCGAGTTGCCGTACGCCCGCGGTGGCGCGGGCGGAGAGCCGGTCGAGTTCGGCGCAGCTGCGGGCGGCCCGGTCGCGGGCGGAGGCGGCGTCGCGCACCCGCCGGGCGGCCAGGGCGGCGGTGTGCTCCGCAGTGTCGAGGTCGGCGGCCGGCTGCCGGGCGGCGGCCGCGGTGTCGGTCTCCGCGAGGACCGCCCGTACTGCCGCCTCCTCGGACTGCCGTGCGTCCAGGCGCCGTTGCAGTTCGCGGTGGGCGGTGTCGTCGAGGAGGGCGGCGGCCGCGGCCTGCGGGGTGTCGAATCCGGCCCGGTAGGCGGCGTCGGCGAGCCGCGCGTCGGTGTCCTTCAGGTGCCGGGCGGTGTCCTCGGCGGCACGCGCCGTCTCGGCGGCGTCGGTGAGCAGCGCCACCTGCCGCTCCAGCTGTGCGGCCCGCGCGGACACGCTGGCGGCGCTCCCCCGGGCCTGGGCGAGCTCCTCTTCGAGGGCCGCCAGTTCCGCGTCGAGGCCCTCGCGGCGGGTCAGCCGTGCGGCGGCCCGGAGTTCGGCCTGCTGGCGCCCGGCCAGCCGGTGCTCGCGCTCCTGCTCGGCCAGCCGCAGCTCCTCGTGCGCCGCGTGCAGGCTGGAGCCCAGTCGTCGGGCCTGGGCGTACTCCCGCTCCAACCCGTCTGCCAGGGAGGCCAGTTGCGCGGTCGGGGTGTCGCCCGCCTCGGCGGTGGCTGCGGCCAGGGCCTCGCGTACGGTGCCGAGCCGCCGTTCGTCCCGGGCACGCTGCTCGTCGGCGCGCTGCAGGGCGGCGAGCGCGCGATCCTCGGCCTCGCGGTCGACATGGCCCGCGAACTTCTCGGCCGGCGCCGGGTGTTCGGTCGCCCCGCAGACCGCGCACGGCTCCCCCTCGGTGAGCTCCGCGGCCAGCTCGGCGGCGATGCCGTTCAGCCGCTGTTCCTTGAGGTCGAGCCAGTACGTCCGTGCCTCCACGGCCCGTTGCGCGGAGGCGAGGGCGGTGCGCTGGGCCTCGTCGGTGTCCCGGCCCAGCTCGTCCCGCAGCCGCGCCGCCTCCAGCCGCCGCCGGGCGGGGTCGCGCTGTACGGCGAGCTGCTCGGCGCGGGTCGCGGCCTCCTGGGCGGAGTCGACACGGGACTGGAGCCCCGCGCGCCTGGCGTCCCAGCCGGCGAGCCAGCCCGCGGCCTCGCGCAGGGCGTCCTCGTCGTCCCGCTCCTGCCGGTCGAGCCGGCCCCGCTCGTCGACGGCCTCGGCGAGCCGTCGCTCGGCCCGGCGCGCGGACTCCAGCCCGCCCAGCTCCTCGGCGGCCCGGCGGGCAGCGCCGGCGAGCCCTGCGGCACCGGCTCCCGCGAGGGTCTCCGGCAGCAGCGCCCGCGCGCGCACCTCGGCGGCGGCCGCTCTGCGGTGCTCCTCCTCGGCGGCGTCCCGCAGCTCCAGCGCCGGCGCCACCGCTTCCGCCTTCCGGGCCCGCTCCATGCGCGCCTGCGCCGCCCGGTGCTCCCCGGCCCGTTCCTCCAGCCGTACGGCCCGCTGCCGGGCCTCCTCGAACCGGGCCTGCAACCGCGCCAGTTCGCGTTCGCCGGTCAGTGCGCGGTCGGCGGCGAACTGGGCGGACTCGGCGGCGGTGAGCCGGCAGTGGGCGACGGTCAGGCGCTCCCGCGCGGTGCTGCGGGCCACGGCGGCGGCGGCGAGAACGGCCGAGGCCAGGCCGGGCTCGCCCGGGGCCAGCTCCGGCAGCTCCATCGCGTCGCCGGCCTCCTGCTGCATGCGGTGCGCGTCGGCCAGCAGGGCGGAGTCGCCGTCCCGGACCCGGGCCTCGGCCGTCTTCCGGCGCTCGGCGAGGCGCTTCTCGACGTCGGCGAAGCGCTGGGTGTCGAAGAGCCGGCCGAGCAGTTGGCCGCGCGCGCCGGCGTCGGCGCGCAGGAAGCGGGCGAAGTCGCCCTGCGGCAGCAGCACGACCTGGCAGAACTGCTCGCGGCTCATGCCGAGCAGCTGGGTGATCTCCTCGCCGATCTCCTGGTGGGAGCGGCTGAGGTCCTGCCAGCCGCGGGCCGTCGCGTCGTACTCGCGCAGCCAGGTCTGTGCCTTGTCCAGGGTGGTGCCCGCGCCGCGCTTCTTGGGCCGCTCCCAGGGCGGCTGCCGGGTGATCTCCAACCGGCGTCCGGCGACGGTGAGTTCGAGGCGTACCTCGGTACGGGTGGCCGGGTCGGCGTGGTCGCTGCGCAGGGTGAGGCCCTGGCCGGTCTGCCGGGCGCCGGGGACGGTGCCGTAGAGGGCATAGCAGACGGCGTCCAGGACGGAGGTCTTTCCAGCGCCGGTCGGGCCGTGCAGGAGGAAGAGCCCGGCGGCGGAGAGGGCGTCGAAGTCGACGCTCTGGGAGCCGCCGAAGGGCCCGAAGGCGGTGATGTCGAGCCGGTGGAGCCTCATGCGGCCGCCTCCGTGCAGGGGCTTGGGTGTGGGTGTGCTGTCACCGGGCCACCTCGCGTACCGCGCCGTCCGCGCGCACCGCGTCGAACGCCTCGCCCAGGACGGCCAGTTCGCGTTCGTCGGGGCCCGCGCCGCGCACGTGGGCGACGAAGTCCTCGGCGATCTGCCGGTCGGTGCGGCCGGCCAGGCGGCGGGAGTAGGAGACGTCGGGGTCGTCCGGGGCGCGGTCCGGGTCGAAGACCAGGCTGAGGGTGTGCGGGAAGCGGTCGGTGAGGCGGGCCATGGGGTCGGCGGGGCGGACCGGGTCGGTGAGGGTGGCCTCGACCCAGGCGTCCTCGTGGGCGGTGAGGACGGGGTCGGCGAGGAGGTCCTCCAGGGTGCCGCGGATGCGGGCCAGCGGGCGCGGGACCGGGCAGTCGAGGCGCTCGGCGGTGACTGTGCCGTCGGCGGCGAGGTCGACGAGCCACGTGCTCTTGCGGTGGCCGGCCTCGGAGAAGGAGTACGCCAGCGGGGAGCCCGAGTAGCGGACGCGTCCGGTGAGGGTCTGGCAGCCGTGCAGGTGGCCCAGGGCCACGTAGTCGACGCCGTCGAAGACGCCGGCCGGGACGGCGGCCACCCCGCCCACCGTGATGTCCCGTTCGCTGTCGCTGGGCTCGCCGCCGGTGACGAAGGCGTGCGCGAGGACGACGGAGCGGGTGCCGGGCGGGCGGGCGGCGAGGTCGGCGCGGACCCGGTCCATGGCGGCGGCCAGCACCGTCTCGTGTCCGGCCCGCTCGACCGCGAACTCGTCCTTCACCAGGGCGGGTTCGAGGTACGGCAGGCCGTAGAACGCGACGTCCCCGAAGGCGTCGGCGAGCACCACCGGGGTGCCGCAGGCCGACGGCTCGGTGCGCAGGTGGATCCCGGCCCGGTCGATGAGACCGGCGCCGACACCGAGGCGGCGGGCGGAGTCGTGGTTGCCGGAGATCATCACCGTGGGCACGCCGAGGCCGGCGAGCCGGTGCAGGGCGTCGTCGAACAGCTCGACCGCGGCGAGCGGCGGCACCGCGCGGTCGTAGACGTCTCCCGCCACCACCACGGCGTCGACGGCGTGCTCGCGCACGGTCGCGACGAGGTGGCCGATGAACTCGGACTGGGCGCCCAGCATGTTGACGCGGTGAAACGCCCGGCCCAGATGCCAGTCGGAAGTGTGCAGGATTCTCATGAAACCACCCCGACCCGCACCCTTACCCCTATTGCACCTATGTGACCCGTATGAACCAGCACGGGGACTCCCCGGCAACGCCAGCCACGCTAACGCATATCACCCCCTGACCCACCACACACCTCACATTCCCTGACCTTCCGAGGGCATCGGCCGGTCGTCGGCGTCCCGCGTGCCACAGCCCGACGGCCGTGAGCGCCGGAGGGAAACCTCTGCTATTCGCCGCCGTACGGAAGCGTGGTCCCCGGCAGGTTGTACTCGTCACGGCGTCCGCACATCCCGAAGCCGCCGAGCCGGGTGGGCGCGGTCTCGTACGCGGTAGCCTCGCCGAGGTAGGACGGCGCGCCGGCCAGCAGCGCGTCCAGCTGGGCGCCCGTGCGCTCGGCGGCGGCCAGCGCACCGGCCCGCCACAGCTCGCGCCAGCGCGGCACCTTCTCGCGCACCAGCCGGGCGGCGGCCCGCTGGAACTCCGCGTACGGGCCGTCGTCGCCGGCGACCAGCGCCTCGCGCAGACCGAGGTAGCCCTCGACGGCGAGGTCCCGGCGCCTGCGGGCGGCCTGCTCCGCCTCGGCTCCCGTGCCCGGCGGCAACGTCGCCACGGCTGCGTACCGTTCGGGATCGGCGAGCACCTCGGACGGGAAGGTGAAGACGGCGTCCCCGGCCTCCGGCAGTCCGCTGTTCTGCATCAGCACGGTGATGCGCAGGTCACCGCCCTGCACCATGCGGTGCACGGTGCCCGGGGTGAACCAGGCGACGGATCCGGCCTCCAGCGGGATGTCCCGGTAGCCGTCCGGGCTGAGCGTCTGCACGGCGCCCCGGCCGCCCGTGACGACGTACGCCTCCGTGCACACCAGGTGCAGATGCGGGCTGCCGCCGCAGACGCCGTCGGCGGCCTCCCAGTCGTAGGCGCTCAGGTGGGACAGTCCGACGGCACCGGGCAGCGGGTGCGGGAGCGTCGGCTCGGGTGCGTTCACCACGGCAGTCCCGCCAGGTGTGCGGCGACGCGGTCGGCGTCCCAGGCGCCGTCGGCGAAGACGATCCGGTAGCGGTAGGCGAAGGACTCCCCCGGCGGCAGGGCGAACTCCTCGAAGAACGCCCAGGAGAAAGCGGCCGTGGGGATCGGTTCCGCGCGCACGAACCAGTGCGACTCGTGGATCGCCGTCCGGGCGTCGAGGTTCTCGGGCGCGTGGGCGAAGACGATGGTGGAGTGCCCGTCCGCCTCGTCGTGCTCGGCGGTGCAGGCGAGCCAGGGGCCCTGGGTGCCCATCAGCTTCTCGGCGCCGGTGACGGAGTCCGGGCCGAACGCGGTGCCGCCGGTGAAGTCACGGGGGCCGCGCCACTGGAGCCCGGTGTACCCGGCCGCCTCGCGGCCTTCGGTGGTGGGGGAACCGAAGGTCAGGGGCTCGTCGCGGACGTTGGTGAGGTGGATGGTCCAGTCGAGCGCCCAGGCGCCGGCCTGCTCGTCGACGGAGTGGACGGTGAGCCCGCGCGCCTCCCGCGCCCACTCGGCGCCGCCGTTCTCCACCCAGGTCAGCCGCTCGGTGCAGGCGAACCGGTCGTCCGCGACGGCGAACTCGGTGAACCCGTCGTGCCGCATCGAGCCGACCCGCTCGGGCAGCGCCTGGTAACCCTGCCCGCGGACATAGGAGTTGCCTCCCCAGAAGTTCTGCCCGGACAGATGACTGGCCGTCATCTGGAGGCCCTTGTGCCAGCGGTGGTCGCTCGGCCGGTAGCCGGTGACGGTGCGGCCCGCGAGGGTGCGCACCGGGTGGGCGTACGGCTTGCGCGCCTCGTACGCCTCGGGGTCGGGGCGGTAGACGTACCGCAGGATCTCGGTGCCGTCGGCTGCCGCGACCGCGACGTGCTCGCCGTGGACGTGGCTGACGCGGATGCTCATGCGCGCTCCTCGGTGGGGGCCCAGTGGGGGTGCTCGCCGTGCATGGCTGCGGAGCAGAGGTCGCCGGGGCCGGTCTCGCCCGCGTGCACGGGGCGGCCCGTGATCACGTGGTCGGACGGGGTGTCGAGCCGTGGGGGCATGCGGTCCTCCTGGAGGTGGCGGAGGCCAAGACACGGAGAAAGCGCTTGCCCTCGCAGGGACCCTAGATCCGGAGGAATGTCAGGACAACCCCCCGCGCGGGTCACGCATCCCCGTACGCCTCCCCGCCCAGTTCGAGGGTGGCCGTGCCCGCCGTAGCGTCGGCGAGCCAGGCGCGGAAGGTGTCCACCTCGGCGTCCGGCAGGCCGATCTCGATGGTGACGGCCTCGCCGTAGCGGACGTCGCGGACCTCCCGGCCGGTGGCGCGCAGGTCGTTCTGGACCTTGCCGGCCCGCTGGTGGTCGACGGTCACCGTGGCCAGCCGGAAGCGGCGGCGGGTGAGCGTGCCGAGGGTGTCGAGGGCTTCGCCGACCGCGCCGCCGTAGGCGCGGATGAGGCCGCCGGCGCCGAGCTTGACGCCACCGTAGTAGCGGGTGACGACGGCGACGACGTACCGCATGTCGCGGCGCAGCAGCATCTGGAGCATGGGGACGCCCGCGGTGCCGCCGGGCTCGCCGTCGTCACTGGCCTTCTGGGTGGCGGCGTCGGCGCCGATGACGTAGGCCCAGCAGTTGTGGGTGGCGTCGGCGTGCTCCTTGCGGACCGCGGCGACGAATTCCTGGGCCTCCCGCTCGGTGGCCGCCGGGGCGAGGGCGCACAGGAAGCGGGAGCGGTTGACCTCGGTCTCGTGCGTGCCCGCGCGGGCAACTGTGCGGTACTCGTCCTGCATCCGCCCAGCCTATGCGGACACGTGTACCGCCCCTTCCCCTACTCCTTGCGCCCGCGGGCCACCGTCACCTCCGTCAGCAGGGCCGTTCCCGGGGCGAGGGCCGCCCACGTCGTGCCGTGCCAGGCCAGCACGGCGATCGCGGACGTCGGGAACTTCTCGCGCACCTGCTCCAGGGTGTCGTCGAGACCGTCGCCCGCGAGGTCGAGGACGAGTTCCTCCAGGCCGGGGTTGTGCCCCACCAGCAGCAGCGTCTCCACCTCGGCGGGCACCTCGTGCACGACCGCGAGCAGGTCGGGCACGTCGGCGGCGTACACCCGCCCGTCGTAGCGGACCGGCGGCGGTGTGCCCCACTGACCGGAGGCCAGCTCCCAGGTCTGCCGGGCGCGTACCGCGGTGGAGCACACCGCGAGGTCGGGCAGGGAGTCGGACTCGGCGAGGACACGCCCGGCGGCGGGGGCGTCGCGGCGGCCGCGGTCCGCGAGCGGGCGCAGGCGGTCCGGGACGCCCTCGGGCCAGGCCGACTTGGCATGCCGCAGCACGACCAGGCGGCGCAGCGGGCCCGCGCCCGCCCGGGTGATCACGCCGCCCGCCCGAGGTCACGGGTGAGGTCGAGGGCGAGCAGCCGGTCGGCGTAGGCGCAGGTCTCGAAGCGGGCCCCGTCCGGGATCTCGGGCTGGTTCTCCATCCAGCGCAGCACGCCCAGCACCCCGGGCACGTCGAGGTCGTCCTCCCAGGCGTCCCGAAGCCGTCCCCGGACCTTCTCGGGCACCGGCCGCGAGGGGCTGCGCGCCCAGTGCGCCACCGATTGCCGCAGCCTGCCGAGCCGCCGCCCGGCCGCGTCGAGGGCGCCGGCGCCGAGGTGGACGGCCGTGCCGCGCGGGGCGTCGAGGAGGGCGAGCCGCAGTGCGGCGGGGTCGTCGAGCGTGTTGAGGACACCGGCCTCAGGGCCGCCTGCGGAGGCGACGGCGACGGTCACGCCGGACCCGGGCACGGTGCCGCCCGTGGCCGTCACGTGGACGACCTGGGCCTCGCCCAGTCCCGGCGACAGGTCGCGGCCGTCCTCGAAGGGGCGGATACCGAGGGTGGTGGCGGCGGCGTGCAGCTCGGCCTGGTGATGGTCGGCGGTGAGCAGGGGCAGGACCGGGGTGCCGCCGAGTTCCAGCGCGCGCAGGAGGAGGTCGGTGGTGAGCAGGACCCGCAGCGCCGTCAGGTCGTACCCGGAGGCGTGTGCCTCCACCCGGGTCAGGGCACGGCGGGCGGAGACGGCGGGGACGGTCTCACCGGACTTGGCGTCGAGGATGCGCAGCACGGGCTGAGCGTAGGCGGGCGGCGGGCCGCACGCAGGCACCTTGCGACGATTCAGGTCACCGTGGCGGGACATGCGGGACATGCGACACCCCCTGCCGCGCGGACTGTCCCGACGGTACTGCGGGGACCCGCTGCGGGCCAGGGAATCAGGGTCCGGCGGCCGCTGTTGGCCACGGCGAATGTTCCCCGAGCCGAGGAGGCCGACGGTGTACGGCGACGAAGCGACGATCCGCAGGATTCTGACCGGGACGGGTGACACCTGGGCGGTGGTCGGTCTGTCATCCAACCGGGGACGGGCGGCGTACGGGGTGGCCCAGGTGCTGCAGCGGTTCGGCAAGCGGATCGTGCCGGTCCACCCCAAGGCGGAGACGGTGCACGGCGAGCAGGGCTACGCGTCCCTCTCGGAGATCCCCTTCGAGGTCGACGTCGTCGACGTCTTCGTCAACAGCGAGCTGGCCGGTGCCGTCGCGGACGAGGCGCTGGCGAAGGGCGCGAAGGCGGTCTGGTTCCAGCTCGGGGTGGTCGACGAGGCGGCGTACGAGCGGGTACGGGCCGCGGGTCTGGACATGGTCATGGACCACTGCCCGGCCATCGAAATACCTCGCCTGGGCCAGAACTGAACCGGATTTGAGGAAGATCTGAGCTTGGGCCTGTCTTACCCTCTTCTCACTGAGCACAACTGAATACGGACATTCCGTGACCCTCACTGACCTGTGCAAAAGCTTTGGCCAAGACAGGAAAGATCGAGGGTCAAATCTTTGGCAACACTCTTCTGTCCGCACGGAACGGACCCTTACGTTGTGGCCTCTTGCTCGTTAAATCTGCGTTCAGAAACTGAGAGGCCACTTGACATGGTGAGTGTCGAGAAAGCCGCCACGGAGGACATCACACCTTCGGGCGGTCTGAGGCGGGACGTCGGCCTGATCGGCCTGATGTGGGCCTCTGTGGGCTCGATCATCGGCTCCGGATGGCTGTACGGCGCCGAGAAGGCGGTCGGCGTGGCCGGCCCCGCGGCGATCATCTCGTGGGTGATCGGCGCGATCGCGATCGTGCTCCTGGCACTGGTGCACGCCGAGCTCGGCGGCATGTTCCCGGTGGCGGGCGGCACGGCCCGCTACCCGCACTACGCGTTCGGCGGCCTGGCCGGCATGTCCTTCGGCTGGTTCTCCTGGCTGCAGGCCGCGACCGTGGCCCCGATCGAGGTCGAAGCCATGATCGGTTACGCCGGTCACTGGAAGTGGGCCCAGCACCTCCAGCACGCCGACGGCACCCTGACCGCGAGCGGCCTGCTGGCTGCGGTCGTGCTCATGGCCCTGTTCGTCGGCGTCAACTTCTTCGGCGTCCGGGTGCTCGCGCACACCAACAGCGCCGCGACCTGGTGGAAGATCGCCGTGCCACTGGCCGCGATCTTCATCATCGCGATCGGCAACTTCCACCCGGGCAACTTCCACTCGGAGGGCTTCGCGCCCTTCGGCGCCAAGGGTGTCCTGACCGCGATCAGCACCAGCGGCATCATCTTCGCGCTGCTCGGCTTCGAGCAGGCCATCCAGTTGGCCGGCGAGAGCCGCAACCCGAAGAAGGACCTGCCCCGCGCCACGCTCGGCTCGGTCGCGATCGGTGCCGTGATCTACGTCCTGCTCCAGGTCGTGTTCATCGCCGCGCTGCCGCACAGCACCTTCGCGCACGGCTGGGGCCACCTCGCGTACGCGGGCATCAGCGGCCCGTGGGCCGGCCTCGCCACCCTGGTGGGCCTCGGCTGGCTGGCCTGGGTCCTCTATCTGGACGCGATCATCTCCCCCGGTGGCACCGGCCTGATCTACACCACCGCCACCTCCCGCGTCTCCTACGGCCTGGCGAAGAACGGCTACGCGCCGAAGCTCTTCACCCGGACCGACTCCCGCGGTGTGCCGTGGTTCGGCCTCATCATGTCCTTCGTGACCGGTGTGATCTGCTTCCTGCCGTTCCCGAGCTGGCAGCAGCTGGTCGGCTTCATCACCTCGGCGAGCGTGCTGATGTACGCCGGTGCCCCGCTGGCGTACGGCGTCTTCACCGACAAGCTGCCGCAGCGCGAGCGCCCGTACCGGCTGCCGTTCGGCAAGCTGATCTCCCCGCTGTCGTTCGTGGTCGCCAACCTGATCATCTACTGGTCCGGCTGGGACATCCTGTGGCGGCTCGGCCTCGCGATCATCCTCGGCTACCTGCTGCTCGGCGGCTACGCCTTCTACGCCCACAGCAGGAACCTGCCGGACGCGCCCCGGCTGGACTTCCGGGCCGCGCAGTGGCTGCCGGTCTACCTGATCGGCATGGGCCTGATCTCCTGGCAGGGCAGCTTCGGCGGCCAGAACAACATCGCGCTGTGGTGGGACATCCTGGTCATCGCCGCCTTCTCGATCGGCATCTACTACTGGGCCAAGGCGACCGCCTCCACGGCCGAGGACATCGAGCGCAGCATCGACGAGGTCGTGGTCACGGACGCCCCCGCGCACTGACCCCCCTCCTCGCCTACGTCCCGTCAGCCACGGCGGCACTGCCGTGGCTGACGGGACACCGTCATAATGCGGGGGTGACTCACCCCTCCCCCCACCACAACTCCCCCTCCGAAGAACGCCGTACGGTCGTCGTCGTGGGCGCCGGCCCCGCCGGGCTGACCGTCGGGAACATCCTGCGGGCCGCCGACGTCGACTGCGTGGTCCTGGAGACCGGGAGCAGACAGTCCATCGAGACCCGGCCGCGGGCCGGGGTCATCGAGGAATGGGCGGTGCACGGGCTCCGGCAACGCGGCCTGGGCGACGGCCTGGCGGCCCGGGCGCAGGTGCACAGCGCGTGCGAGTTCCGGTTCGGCGGCGACCGGTTCCGGTTCGACTACAGCGAGCTGACGGACCGGCACCATTACGTCTATCCGCAGCCGCTGCTGGTGACGGACCTGGTCCGGGAGTACGCCGACGTGCGCGGCGGGGACATCAGGTTCGGGGTGCGCGACGTCGCGCTGCACGACCTGGAGTCGGACCGGCCCGCCGTGTCGTACCTCGACCCGGCGACCGGCGAACGGCACCTTCTGCGCTGCGAGTTCGTGGCGGGCTGCGACGGGGCGCGCGGGGTGACCCGGGACGCGATACCGCGGGGGCGGGTGCGGGTCGCCCGGCAGGACTACGGCATAGCCTGGCTGGCGCTGCTCGCCGAGGCGCCGCCGTCGTCGGACTGCGTGGTGTTCGGCGTCCATCCGAACGGTTTCGCCGGGCACATGGCGCGCAGCCCCGAGGTCACCCGCTACTACCTGCAGTGCCCGCCGGGCGACGATCCGGAGAACTGGTCGCACGACCGGGTCTGGGACGAACTGCGCGAGCGGCTCGGCGCGGCCGGGGCGCCGCCGCTCACCGAGGGGCCGCTGATCGAGAAGCGCGTGCTGGACATGCACGACTACGTGGTGGAACCGATGGCGTTCGGCCGCCTCTTCCTGGCCGGTGACGCCGGGCACCTCACCGCGCCGATCGCCGCCAAGGGCATGAACCTCGCCCTGCACGACGCCTTCCTGCTGGGCGACGCGCTCGCCGCACAGGTCACCAAGGGCGACGACAGTGGTCTGGAGGGCTACTCCCACGCCTGCCTGCGCCGGGTCTGGGACTACCAGGAGTTCTCGCAGTTCCTGTCCGGCATCTACCACGGCACGGCCTCCGGCGATCCGTTCCTCGCGGGCACCAGCCTGGCCCGGCTGCGCAGGCTGTTCACCTCGCGTGCGGCGGCGACGGCCTTCGCCGAGCAGTACCTCGGTTCGGCAGCCTCCTTCTGAGCACTACGCGGGGACGGCCGCCGGGTTCCCGGTGCGGGTCGTGAACAGCGCCGTACCGGCGAGGGCGAGCAGGACGACCGCGAGGGCCATGGCCAGGTGGACGCCGGCCAGGGGCGTGGCCCCCGCGGCCATCAGGGCGCTGGCGGCGGCCGAGCCCAGGACCGAACCGAGCTGCCGGGCCGTGTTGTTGACCCCGGAGGCGGCTCCGGCCAGCGGCGCGGGCACGTGCCGCATCGCCTCGGTGGAGAGCGGGGCGATCATGCAGCCGGTGCCGAGCCCCATGAACATCAGCGGCACGGCGAAGACCGCTGCCGTGGCCGAGCCCTGCGCGAGCAGGATCACCGCGGACAGCCCCGCGCAGAAGGACACCAGTCCGGCGAGCAGCACCCGGCGGCCGCCGATCCGGTCGCTGAGGCGTCCGGCGAACGGGGAGACGAGGAGGGAGACCAGCGGGGAGGGCGCCAGGGCGAGCCCGGCGTGCACGCGCTGAAGCCGAGCTGCTGCTGGAAGTGGAGGCCGAACGGCAGCACGGCGGCGATCAGGGCGGCGCCGATCGCGCCGACCAGCGCGGTCATCACGGTGAAGCCGCGGTCGGCGAAGAGGCGGAAGGGCACCAGCGGTTCGGCCCCCTGACGGCGCGCCTGCTGGCGCAGGAACAGCGCGGCGAGGGCGAGGCCGGCGGCGCCGAGCGCGAGGATCCCGGCGTTCCAGGAGTACCGGTCGCCTTCCATCAGAGCGAAGGTCACGCAGGTCAGCGCGGCGGTGGAGAGCAGGGCACCGGGCAGGTCGAGCCGGTGGGTGCGGCCGGTGCGCAGGTCGGGCACGAGGAGGAAGGTCAGGGCGAGGACCAGCAGGCCGATCGGGACGTTGACGAAGAAGACCCAGCGCCAGCCGACAGTCCGCCGTCCCCACCGACGGCATCGGCGAACACCCCACCAGCACGGGCACGGTGCTGATCGTCGCCGCCGACCTGCGGGACCACCCCCGGACCACGGTCACCGAGATCGCCAAGCGCACCGGCCTGGCCCAGAGCCAGGTCTCCAACTGCGTGGCCCGGCTGCGCAGCGCCGAGGCGGTCACGACAGAACCCGACCCGCGCGACGGCCGGCGTACGCTGCTGAGCCCGGCCGCCGAGCCGTCCGCCCGCGTGAAGGCGGTACAGGAAGCGCCCGTCGGCCCGGCGCTGGCGGCCGCGACCAGCGATCCGGAGACCGTGCTCGCCCTGCTGGAGAAGCTCAACCGTCTGGTGCGGTAGCGGTCTCGGTCAGGCGGTGGTCCGCCACCTTCAGCGCCTCCTCGACCAGCCGCCGCAGATGACCGTGGCGCAACGAGTACACCACCCGCCGCCCCTCCTTGCGCGTTCCCACCAGACCGGCGAGCCGCAGCCGGGCCAGATGCTGACTGACGGCGGGACGGGCGGCGCCGCAGACCTCGGTGAGCGTGCTGACGTCGGCCTCTCCGGCGGTCAGGGCGTGCAGCAGGGTGAGCCGGGTGCGGTCGCCGAGCAGCGCGAGGAGTTCGGCGGCCAGTGCGAACTGCTCCTCGCCCGGGGTGCGCGGGTGCGCATGATGCGCAGGTGATAGGTGCAAGCGTGCGCTCATACGCACATAATGGCGTCGTGGACGTCCCGTGTCCACGTCCCGCGCACCGGAGAGGGGAGCCGCATGAGCGACCGGCACCATCACGAGCACGCACACGCACACGCACACGCGGACGAGCGCCACCACCCCCACGACCACGCGCACACCGACGACCGCCGCCCCCACGACCACGCGCACGGCCGGCACGGCGACCCCGCCCACAGCCATGACCACGACCGCGGCCATCAGCACGGCCACTCCCACTCCCGCCACTCCCCTTCCGGCGGCCTCCGGCACCGCCTCACCCATCTCCTGACGCCGCACTCCCACGAGACGGCCGACAAGCTCGACCCCGCACTGGAGTCCTCGGCGCGTGGCATGCGCGCACTCTGGGTCTCGCTGGCCGTGCTCGGCGCGACCGCGCTCGTGCAGGCGGTCGTCGTGGTCCTGTCCGGCTCCGTCGCCCTGCTCGGGGACACGGTGCACAACGCGGCGGACGCGCTGACCGCCGTACCGCTGGGCATCGCCTTCGTGCTCGGGCGCCGGGCGGCGAACCGCCGCTTCACCTACGGCTACGGACGGGCCGAGGACCTCGCGGGGATCGCGATCGTGCTGACGATCACCGGGTCGGCCGTCTTCGCCGCGTGGACGGCCGTCGAACGGCTGCTGGATCCGCGTCCGGTCACGCACCTGACGGCCGTCGCGGTGGCCGCCCTCGTCGGGTTCGCCGGGAACGAGTGGGTGGCCCGGTACCGGATCCGGGTGGGCCGGGAGATCGGCTCGGCCGCGCTGGTGGCCGACGGGCTGCACGCCCGAACCGACGGCTTCACCTCACTGGCCGTGCTGCTGGGGGCAGGCGGCGCCGCCCTCGGCTGGCAACTCGCCGATCCGCTGGTGGGGTTGGCGATCACCGCGGCGATCGCGCTGGTCTTGCGGGACGCGTCGCGCGAGGTGTTCCGGCGTGTGATGGACGCGGTGGACCCGGAGCTGACCGACCGGGCCGAGCGGGCGCTGCGGGAGGTGCCCGGGGTGCGGGCGGTGGGTGAGCTGCGGCTGCGGTGGATCGGGCACCGGCTGCGCGCCGAGGTGGCCGTCGTGGTCGACGGCGAGGCGACGGTACGCCAGGCGCACGCGATCGCCGTCGCGGCGGAACACGCTCTGCTGCACGCCGTACCGCGGCTGACGGCGGCCCTGGTGCACGCGGATCCGGCACCGGCGCCGGGCCAGGCGGACCCTCACCTGGCGCTGGCGCACCACGCGCACGCCGCCTCCTAGACGCCCAGCCCCGCCAGCACCACCGCACCCGGCAGCTCTGCGAACGCCTTGCCGGGGACGAGGAGTTTGCCGCGCCGGCGTCCGCTGCCGACCAGGACGTAGGGCAGGTCGACCACGGCCGGGTCCACCAGCAGAGGCCAGTCGCGCGGGAGTCCGATCGGGGTGATACCGCCGTACTCCATGCCGGTCGCGCCGGTCGCGGTGTCCGTCGAGGCGAACGAGGCCTTGCGGGCGCCGAGTTGGCGGCGCACCACGCCGTTGACGTCCACCTTGGTCGTGGACAGCACCAGACAGGCCGCAAGCGTGGTCTCGCCGCCGCGCCTGCCCGCCACCACCACACAGTTGGCCGACGTACCCAGCAGATCGCGCCCGTAGTGCTCGACGAAGACCGCGGTGTCCGCCCACTGCGGGTCGGTCTCGACGTAGACGATCCGGTCGGCGGGCACGGCGCCGGTCCAGTGGCGTACGGCGTCGGCGACCGGCGCGGTCAGCTCGTCGAGGCAGTCGGGGGCGGGGACGGCGGTGTCGAAGTCTCCGATGGGTGCGCGCATGTCCGCACGCTAACAGCCCGGCCCGCCGGGCTCAGGGCACGGGCGGCACCGAGACCGTCATCACCATCTCCATCGGCACGTCCCCGGTGTTGCCGTACACATGGGCCGTGTTGGCCTCGAAGGAGGCGCTGGCGCCGGTCGGTACGCGGTAGTCGACCCCGTCGACGGTGAGGGTCAGTTCACCGGCGGTGACATGGACGATCTCCACCGTGCCGGACGGATGCGGCTCCGACGGGCTGCTCTCGCCGGGCATCAGACGCCAGTCCCACATCTCCAGCGGGCCGGGCGCCTCGGTCCCGGCGAGCAGCCGGTTGAAGCTGCCGGCCTCGGTGTGCCACAGCCGTACGGCCTTCTCGACGGGGACGATCTGGACCTTCGGGCCCTGCTCGTAGTCGAGCAGCGTGGTGATGCTGATGCCGAGCGCGTCGCCGATCTTGACGACGGTGCCGATGCTCGGGTTGGTGCGGGCCTGCTCGATCTGGATGAGCATGCCCCGGCTGACCCCGGCCCGGGCCGCGAGCACGTCCAGGGTGAAGCCGCGCACCGCCCGCCAGTGCTTCACGTTGCGGGCCAGGGACTGGGTCAGCAGGTCGAGGTCCGACACGTTCCGTCCGTCGTCGAGAGCATGGGGGTGGGCATGATGGTCCAATATTTTGAATGACGCAGTTCATCTGACAGAACTACGATGGGGTGTACCTGATCGTTCACCGAACTGTACTGCGAGGCGGGCTGTGACAGCATTCTTCGCCCTGACCACCAGTCTCCTGTGGGGGCTGGCCGACTTCGGCGGCGGGCTGCTCACGCGACGCGCCCCGGCGCTCACGGTCGTCGTCGCGTCGCAGGGCCTGGCGGCGGTCGTCCTGGGTGTGATCGTGGTCGCCACGGGCGGCTGGAGCGAGGCCGGGCCCCGGCTCTGGTTCGCGTTCGCGGCCGGCCTGGTCGGACCCGTCGCGCTCTTCTCCTTCTACGAGGCCCTCGCCCTCGGCCCGATGGGAGTGGTCTCCCCGCTGGCCACCCTGAGCGTCGCCGTCCCGGTCGGGGTCGGGCTGTTCCTCGGCGAGCGGCCGGGGCTGCTCCAGGTCGCGGGCATCGCGGTCGCCGTCACCGGGGTCGTCCTGGCCGGCGGTCCGCAGCTGCGCGGCGCGCCCGTGCAGCGCCGGACGATCCTGCTCACCCTTGTCGCCGCCGGTGGCTTCGGCACGGTCTTCGCGCTGATCACGGAGGCGTCCACCACGGTCACCGGCCTCTTCCTGGCCCTCTTCGTACAGCGGGTGACCAGCGTCGCGACGGGCGGCGCCGCCCTGTGGCTGTCCGTGCGGCGGGGCGCACCCGCGCTGCCGGAGGGCGGCTTCGCCTGGTCCACGCTCCCGGCGCTGGGCTTCGTCGGACTCGCGGACGTCGCGGCCAACGGCACGTACTCGGTCGCCGCCCAGCACGGCCCGGTCACCGTCGCCGCGGTGCTCGCCTCGCTCTACCCGGTGGTCACCGCGCTCGCGGCCCGCGGCTTCCTCAGCGAACGGCTGCGCGCGATCCAGGCGGCGGGCGCCGGGCTGGCACTGGTGGGGACGCTGCTGCTGGCCACCGGCTGAACCGGCGGCCGACACCCCGGCCGGGCGCCGGGCGCCGCTCAGCTCTCGGGCTCCAGCTCGGCGAGCCGCGCCACGTCCTCCTCGTCCAGCTCCGCCAGCGCGCGCAGCTGCTCCGGCGTGGTGCCCGCCGGGATCGGCACCGGCGCGGGTGTGCGCAGCGGCGGCTGCCAGCCGGTCTCGGGCGTCCAGCGGCGTACGACCCGGGCGGGCGCGCCGGCCACCACGGCGTGGTCGGGCACCGTTCCCCGGACCACCGCACCGGCGGCCACCACCACGTTCCGGCCGATCCGCGCGCCCGGCAGGATCACCGCACCGGTGCCGATCCAGCAGCCCGGACCGATCTCCACGGGCTCCATGCGGGGCCACTGGCGGCCGATGGGCTCGTGCGGGTCGTCGTAGGAGTGGTTGGTGGAGGTGACGTAGACGTACGGGCCGAAGTAGCAGTCGCTGCCGATGGTGACCGTCGTGTCCGCGATGACGTGACTGCCGCGGCCGAGGACGACGCCGTCGCCGATGCGGAGGATCGGATCGGGGCCGAGGTCGAGGTCGGGCATCAGGCCGGCGGTGAGGGTGACCTGTTCGCCGACGATGCAGTGCGAACCGAGGTGGATCCACGGTTCGCCGAAGACCGTGCCGAGCGGAAAGGCGAGGCGGGTGGCTTCGCCGAGGGCGCCGAACCGGAAGCGGCCCGGGTGGTCGGCGCTGACGGATCCCGTGCGCTGCACCCAGGCCCAGGCCGCGTGCACTGCGCGTTGGGCAAGGCGACGGCGCCAGGACGAGAACGTGTTCTTGGTCTTCGGCACGCAGTCACGCTACTCAGCGGGCGCCGACTTATAGAGGGTGGGCTGCTGTGATCTTCGCCCCAGGTGGTGGGCTAGGTTGCCGAGGACGGTGATGACGATGGGAGACGGTGATGACGCAGCGGGCGCTGATCGTGGGGATCGGGGGGCGCGAGCCGAGGATCGAGGCCGACGTGTTCGTGGCGCCGACCGCCTCGGTGATCGGGGACGTGACGCTCGAGGCCAGGGCGAGTGTCTGGTACGGGGCGGTGGTGCGGGGGGACGTGGAGAAGATCACCGTGGGGGCGCGGGCGAACGTCCAGGACAATGTGACCTTGCACGCGGACCCGGGGTTTCCGGTGCGTGTCGGGGAGCGGGTGTCGATCGGACACAACGCGGTCGTCCATGGGGCGACCGTGGAGGACGACTGCCTGATCGGGATGGGGGCGACCGTGCTGAACGGGGCCGTGATCGGGGCGGGGTCGCTGGTCGCGGCACAGGCTCTGGTGCCGCAGGGGATGGTGGTGCCGCCTGGGTCGTTGGTGGCGGGGGTGCCGGCGAAGGTGCGGCGCGAGCTGAGTGCGGAGGAGCGGGAGGGGGTGACCCTCAACGGGACCTTCTATGCGGAGTTGGCTGTGGCGCATCGCGGGGTGCATGAGTAGCTGGTTCGGCGGGTGCGGGTGGGCGGGGGCTGGTCGCGCAGTTCCTCCCCCAGCCTTCGGCCGGGGGTACCCCCAGCGCCCCTGTCGGGGCGCTTCAGTCGCCGGCGCTCACAGGTTCGGCTTCCTTCTCGGTGGCCTGGACCTTCTTTGCCCGGCGCTGCACGATCAGCATCGATGCCAGGCCGAAGAGGACCGCCGCTGCCAGGCCCACGTACGAGAACCTCTTCAGCCAGTCCTCCGCGACGATGCCGACGTAGTAGACGACCGCCGTCGTGCCGCCCGCCCAGCAGATGCCGCCGAGGAGGTTGGCGGTGAGGAACTTCCAGTACGGCATCTGCAGGACGCCGGCCAGGGGGCCCGCGAAGATGCGGAGGAGGGCGATGAAGCGGCCGACGAAGACGGCCCACATGCCCCACTTCTCGAAGGAGCGCTCGGCGGTGGCGACATGGCCCTCGCTGAAGTGTCTCGGGAACTTCTTCCCCAGCCAGGCCAGCAGCGGGCGGCCGCCCTTGCGGCCGATCGCGTAGCCGATGGAGTCGCCGATCACCGCGCCCGCGGTCGCGCAGGCGCCGAGGACGAACGGGTTGACGCCCGAGTGCTGGGAGGAGAGCAGTGCGGCGGAGACCAGGACGATCTCGCCGGGCAGCGGGATGCCCAGGCTCTCCAGTCCGATCACCAGCGCCACCATGGCGTAGACGGCGACCGCAGGCACCGAGTCGAGCCATTCCTGGACGTGCACCGCCGGATCCTCCCCTGTCGCGTGCTCCTTCCCCAGGAAGGCTACCGGGTCGGCCGGGTACCACCGTGCCCGCGGCACCGGCCCGCCCCCCTGCCTTCGGTTTTCGGACATCCGGGTGTCATACGGGACGGGAAGGCTCCCCGGCGTCTGCTCGCCTGCGGCTCCCCACCGCCGGCCCGCCGTGGAAGGACAACGTCCCCGTGTCCTCACTGTCCTCACTGTCCTCACTGTCCTCGCCCTGCCCCGACGCGCCCGTGCGTCCGCTGCCGGCGCCCTCCTCGATGGCGGGCCGGCCGCTCCGGCTCGCCCTGTGTCTGTCCCCGCTGCTCATCGCGGCGGTCTGGGGGCTGACCAACCGGTCACTGCTGTACGAGGGCGTCACCCGGCTCGCCCGCGCCGAACCGGCGTGGCTGCTGGCCGCGGGCGGTTTCACCTGCCTGACCTGGGTGGTGGCCGCCTGCATGCGGCAGGGCGCCGTGCCCGACCGGCTGCCGCCGGGGCTGCTGCTGGCCTCGCAGTTCGCCGCCGGCGCCGCCAACCACGCGCTGCCCGCCGGGCTCGGCGCGCACGCCGTCACCGTGCGTTTCCTGCGCACCCGGGGCGTTCCCGTGGAGCGGGCCACCTCCTCGATCGCGCTGTACTCGGTGGCCAAGTCAGGCGCGAAGACGGTCGTGCTGATCGTGTTCCTGCTCTCCTCGTCCGCCTGGCGGCGGCTGGGCGAGCTGCTCCCGGACGGCGTGGTGCTGATCCCGGTGGCCGCGGTGCTCACCCTGGTGGGCGTGGCGACGGCCGTCGTACGACCGCTGCGGCGGCCGGTCACCGGTCTGGTGCGCTCGGCGCTCACCGATGCCCGGACGGTCCATGCGCAGCCCTCCCGGGTGCTGGCCCTGTGGGGCGGGGCCACCGTGATGCCGCTGGTGCAGGCGTGCGTGCTGGCCTGCACCGGGGAGGCGCTCGGGCTGGGGCTGTCGTGGGGCACCGTGATCTTCGCGTACCTGGCGGCGGGCACGGCGGGGGGTGCCGTTCCGGTGCCCGGCGGGGTGGCGGTGGACGCGGCGCTGGTGATCACGCTGGTCGCGTTCGGCTCCCCGGTCGCGGTGGCCACCGCGACCGTGATCGGCTACCGCGTCCTCACCGACTGGATCCCGCTGCTGCCGGGTGCCCTGGTGCTGTCGGCGATGATCCGCGCGAAGGTGCTGTGAGGCGAGGCGTCAGTCGCGTCGGGCGACGATGCGGTAGGCGTTGGAGACCCGGAGACGGTGCGAGACCGGCCGTACGGCGAAGCGGTCCAGGAGGGTGCCGGCGATCAGGGCCGGGATGCCCGCGATGAGCAGGGCGGCGCGGAGGGTCTTCTGGAGGGCGCCGGGCGGGGTCGGCAGCCAGGGGGCGTCCTCGCGCGGGGCGGTGTGGTCCAGGGCGAGCCAGACGGCGGCCAGCAGGTCGACGGGGTCGTGGGCCTCGGCGTGCTCTTCGGCGACGACCGTGAAGCCCAGGGCGGTGAGCCGCTCGCGGAGGTTGGCGACCGGGACGAAGTGCAGGTGCTGCGGCTGGAGCCAGGGCAGCCACCAGCGGCCGAGGAGGCGGGCGTAGCGGCTCTCGGGGTCGGGGACCTCGATGAGGAGGTGGCCGCCGGGGCGTACCGCCTCGTGGGCGGCGCGCAGTTCGCGGTCGGGGTCGGTGCTGTGCTCCAGGTAGTGGAACATGCTCACCACGTCGTAGCGGTCCGCGAGTTCGGGGGCCAGGTCGGGGAAGGCGCCGCGGTAGGCGTGCTCCACGCGGCCCTCGCGGGCGGCGAGTTCGACGCCGTCGGTGAAGTCGAGTCCGTCGAAGGCGGTGCCGGGCAGCACCTCGCGGGCGGCCTCGCAGAAGTGGCCGTGGCCGGTGCCGACGTCGAGCCAGTTCTTCGGGGTCGCGTCGTGCGGGACCATGGACCGGGCGCGGCCCTGGTACATCTTGGTGCGGCCGCCGAAGGTGCCGCTCATCTTCTGCTCGCCGAGGCCGTCGTAGAAGTCGCGGTAGTAGAACTCCAGGCCCGTCTCGTTGAGGCGCGGGTTCTGGAAGGTGTGGCCGCACTCCGCGCAGCGGTCGAGGACGAAGGCGCCGGGCTTGTGCTGGAGCAGGTCGGTGGTGCGCAGCCGGGTGGTCAGCCGGTCGGAGGCGCACCAGGGGCAGGTGGTGCGCCGGGGCTCGAAGAAGCGGTCCGTGCCCCCGGCGAGGTCCCGCTCGTAGGCGGAGCGCAGCGCCTCGACGTCACTCTGCTTGCTCATCGGCTCTCCTTGCGTGCGGGTCGGCTGCGAGGGCTTCCAGGTGGGTCGCGGCGGCCGGCGCTCCGCCCGCCGCGCGGAACGCGGTGCGGATCCTGGCCGCCGCCGTGCGCGGGCCGGGCTCGTACAGGACGGTGTCGAGGGTCTCGCCGAGGCGCGGGGCGGTGACCCGGCCGAACCGGACCCGGAGGCCCGCGCCGGCGTCGACGACCTGCCCGGCGATCACCGGCTGGTCGTCGCGGATGGGTGCGACGACCAGCGGGACGCCGTGCCACAGGGCCTCGCAGACGGTGTTGTGCCCGGCGTGGCAGACGACCGCGTCGACCCGTTCCAGGAGCGGGAGCTGGGGCAGCGAGGGCAGGATCAGGATGTCCTTGTCGTCGGCCGCGGGGGGCAGGGTGCCGCCGGGGTCGGCGACCAGCGCCTGCACCCGGTCGGCCCGTTCGCGTACGGCGGCCACGCACTCGGCCAGGAACCGTCCGCCCACGTCCGCGTTGGCGGTGCCGAGGGAGACGAGGACCCGCTCCCGGCTCGGGTCCAGCCAGTCCCAGGGGAACCCGTCGGCGACCGGCCGCTCGGAGATCGACGGGCCCACGTAACGGACCGCCGGCCGGTCGGTGGGGCCCGCCAGTTCGGGTGTGGTGAAGGCCAGGGTGAGATACGGCGAGAAGCGCGGGTCGGCCGTGCCCGCCGGGTCGCCGAAGCGGGCACGCAGCTCCGCGAGCCGGTCCCGGAGCCACTCGGCGACCTTGGGGATGCCGTCGTAGGCGTCACCGAACTCGGCCGAGGTGGTCGCGGAGGTCGCCCACGGCAGCCCGAGCCGCTCGGCCACCAGGGCCCCGGCGAAGGCCTGTTGGTCGGCGACCACCACATCGGGGCGGAACTCGTCGACGGCCGCCCGCACGCCGGGCGCCATGGCGTCCGCCAGCGGCACCAGGAACCACTCCCAGAGGAACTTCAGCGCCTCCGCGCCCCGCAGGTCGGCGGGCCGCTCCCCCTCCGCGGTCCCCGCGCACGGGAACACCCGCGCCTGCGGCCCCGCCAGCCGGTGCACCAGCCCGGCGTCCGCACAGACCCAGGCCACCCGGTGCCCGCGCCCGGCGAGTTCGGCCGCGACGCCGACGGCCGGGTTGATGTGGCCGACCAGGGGCGGTACGACGATCAGGAAGCCGCTCACCGGACCCCGGCCCGTACGCCGCCGCTGACCGAGTGGATCAGCTCCAGGATGTGTCCGCCGACCGTGCCGGCCGCCTCGACCAGCACGGAGTGCTCGTGCCCGGGCAGCACCACCGACCGGTAGTCCGCCAGCAGCGCCTCCTTCAGCGGGACCACCTCCACCAGGTCGGAGTCACCGCCGTACACCCCGAGCACCGGGCAGCGAACGGCGCTGATCTGATCCTCTGTCAGGACGCGGCTGGCCGGGATGTCCCGGCCGAGGCTGGTCTCGCGGGCGAGCCGGGCCGCGCCCTTGGCCAGCCGGGCGGTGTTGTGGCTGCGGTTGGCGGTGATCCAGGCGATCGCGTCCGGCTCGTTGTGGGCGAGTTCGGTGACGACCCGGTGCAGGATGCCGCCGAGTTTCGCGGCCCAGGCGGCGGTCGCCGGTTCGGACTCGATGAGGGTCAGGCTGGCCGCGCGCTCCGGGTGGCGGGCCGCGTAGCCGAAGGCGATGGTGCCGCCGTAGGAGTTGCCGACGAGGTGGACCGGGCCGGTGATCGACAGGTGGTCGAGCAGGGCCTCCAGGTCGTCGATGTTGTGGTCGAGGGTGTAACCGCCCGACGGGCGGCCGCTGCGGCCGTGGCCGCGCAGGTCGTACATGACCACGTCGAGGCCGGAGACGGCGAAGGCGGGGGCCACGGTGAAGTAGTAACTGGCCAGACTGTCGGTGAGCAGCCCGTGGACGAGGACCACGGTGGCGACCGGGATCCGGCCCTCCCCCGGGCCCATTCTCTGTACGTGCAGCCGGACGTCCCCGGTGTCGACGATCGCCATGGCTCAGCCCGCCTCCGTGGCCTTCAGGCTCCACACCACGTACTCGACGAGCCGGCCGACGGTCAGCTCGATGATCTCGTCGAACTCCATCCCGGCCAGGAACTCGGCGAAGTTGACCCGCTTCCCGTACCGCTCCTCCAGGAGCCCGGCCAGGGTGACCAGGTCGATGCTCTCCAGCTCCAGGTCGCGGTTGAAGGTGGTGCTCATGCCGATCTCGGCGTCGTCGTCGCCGTACTCCTCCAGGAGGGTGCGGAGCATCCGCGCGAGGTCGGCGAGCACGGCTTCCTCGTCGGCGCGGATCTCGGGCTCGGTGGGATTCATCGCGGGTCCTCCTCGGGGTCTGCGGCTGCCGGTCCGGGGGTCCAGGCCACGACGTAGTCGCGGTCCGGCAGTGCGGGGGGATTGCGGACCGGCGCGCAGTGCACCGGGTAGGCGCGTTCCAGCCGGCCCGAGACCAGCAGCAGGCTGCCGTCCGGGGCCGCCTCCAGGACGGTGAAGTCCCTCGGCCTGCCGTCGAATCCGGTGCCCTCCGCCTTGGCGACGGCCTCCTTGGCGGCCCAGAACCGCGTGAACCACAGAGCCGTCGAGTCGCCTGCGGAAAGGGTCCGCAGCAGCCGGAGTTCGTCCGCGCCGAGCGCGACCTCCATGGCCGCCGGATCGCGTTCGGTGACCTCTTCGAGGTCGATGCCCGGCCCGGGTCCGGGGGTGTGCGGGCGTACGATCGCCACCGCCGCCTCGGCCCGGTGGGCGAGCGAGACGTCCAGCGCGGGCAGGGTGCGGCCGTGCACGCCCACCACGTACGGGCGGCCCAACGCATCGTTGCGGACCCGGAGTTCGGCCGGGAAGACCGGGCCCTCGCCGTGCTGCCAGAGCCACTGGCGTACCGCGTCCTTGGCGGCGATCCGGCCCAGCAGCCACTGCCTGCGGCCGCGGGGCGGGTGCTCGGCGTACTGCGAACGCTCCGTACCGCCGAGGGAGTTGCGCATGATCAGCTCGCGGGAGGCCAGGTCCGGCCAGCGCTCGTGAAGTAAGGTCCAGCCGCCGGGCCGGGCCTCGGAGAGGGTGTTGCGTTCCGGGAAGCGCTCGACGGGGCGGGTGTGCGGGTCGTTGTCGAAGCGCCGGTCCTGCCAGCCGTCGATCCGGGCCCAGACCCGGTCGCCGACGGTGAGCTCCACGTCCGCCTCCAGGACGGTGTCGGTGAGCGAGGTGATCCGCACCAGGCAGCCGACCTCGGTGCCGGGGGCGGGGTGCGGGCCGTGGAAGCGCGTCTCCCGCAGCTGCACCGGGAAGACGACGGTCCGCTCGGTGCGGGTGGCCATGATCCAGTAGCCGAGGATCTGGCCGACGTTGTCGAGCAGGGCGCCCGGGGCGGCGGGCGTGGTGATCACCCCGCGGACGTGCCGGTCACCGATCGCGGTGAGCTCGGTGACGCCCTGGAACGCCGGGCCGTGGAACATCCAGCGCTCGGCGTACAGTTCGGCGGCGGTGTGGTCGGGGGTGCGCTCGGCGGCCGGGGGCCGGGCGGGACCGGCGGGCGGCGGGACATAATCCGGGGCCACCTCTACGACCGCGCGGGCGGTGGGGCCGAAGGTGACCGCGACGCGGCCGGGCCCCTCGGGGGTGACGGTGACCGGGACGTCGACGGCGGGTGTGGCGGTGAGCCAGCGGTCGAAGCGGGCTCCGTGCACGGCGACCGCCCGCAGTCCGGTGGCCTCCTCGGCCGCGTCCGTCATGTGCCGGACGATCGTGGTGGCGGGGACCACCGGCCAGCGGTCCTCGGTGTCGGGCCAGTCGGGGCGTTGCGGGAAGAAGCAGTGGTCGAGGAGGTGGGGCATCGCCTCGGGGGACACCCGGAGGGTGGTGGTGCGGGAGGTGGGGGGCGGCTGAGGTCCGGTGGGCGAAGGCACTGCGGGGACCGGGACGCGAGGCAGGGCACGGGCGGCCGTGGGGGCCGCGGTGGCGGACGAGGCGCCGATCGTGGTGAGGACGACCGCTGCCGTGTCGGCCGTCTCCCGCAGCAGCGCGTCGAGTTCGGCGGCGGCCGGGATGCGGGTGGCGAGGTCGTCCAGCGGGGACGGTCCGGCGGGGGTCCGTCGGCTGCCCAGCGCCGTGCGGAGTTCGTGCAGTTCCGGGCCGTCCAGGGACACCAGCGCGCCGCCCAGGTCGAGCCGGACGGGCGGCCGCTGCCGTGACGGCGTGACCGCGCTGCCCGTCTTCGGGACCGCCGGTGCCACGACGGCGCCCGCGGTCCACAACGCCGTTGCCACGCGCCGGAGTTGTGCCAGGCCGGAGCGGTGCGGCGAGTTGGCGGCGACGGCGAGGTGGTCGCGGTCGCCGAGGGTGTCGCCGATCAGGGAGGCCAGCTGACCCGGGCCGGTCTGGACGAAGACCCGGTGCCCGGCGGCGTACAGGGCCTCGACCAGTTGCCGGAACCGGACCGGCTCCAGCAGGTGCCGGACGAAGAGTTCGCGTACCTCCGCCTCGGCCGCCGGGAAGCGGGCCGCGGTGGTGCCGGACCAGACCGGCACCGCCGGCCGGTGCAGCCTGAAGCGCTCGGCGGCCTCCCTGATGGGGGTCAGGTACGGCTCCAGCATCGGGGTGTGGAAGCCGGACCGGAACGGCAGCACCTGGCACAGCACGCCGTCGGCCCGGAAGGCGCGGACGAAGTCCGCCACGGCCCGGTCCGGGCCGCAGACCATCGACTGGTTCGGCGCGTTGTCGTGGGAGAGGACGATCCCGGCGTCCGTCCAGTCCGCGTGGAGTGCGGCGAGGACGCGGTCGGCAGGGGCGCCGACGGCGGCGAAGGCGAGGCCCGGGACGGTGACCGCGTCGGGGTCGAACTCGGCCATGAAGGCGTCCACTTGGTCACCCGCGTAGAGCCCGGCGGCCACCATCGCCGTCCACTCGCCGACGCTGTGCCCGGCGACCGCGTCCGGCACCACGCCCATCCGGCGCAGCGCCGAGTCCAGCAGCCGCCCCACGCCGACGACACCGAACCCATGACGGCCTACGTCCCCGACCCGCACGGCATCCGTGGCAGGGCCGGTGACGGTGGGGAGGCCGAAATGCGCGGCGATGTCGTCGACGCGGGGAGCGAACTCGCCTTCCAGTCCCGGGAAGACGAAGGCCAGTCCGCCGTGGGCCTCGCCGCCGAGCAGCCGGGCGGGCCGGAACCACACGTCGTTGCGGCCCTGCCAGGCACGGCCCTTGCCGACCGCGCGCCGGGCGAGCGCGAGCCGTCTGGCGGTGGGGTCGACGATGCCCAGGCGGACCGGGCCCACCTGGGGATGGGTCTCTTCCGGGGCGAGACCGGCGGCGAGGACGGCGGAGTCGTCGGCGGCGAGGATCGCGGTCAGCCGGTCGGGGGTGTCGGCCGCGAGCAGGAGGATGCGCTCGGGTTCGGTGACCTCTGCGACGCGGGGCTCGGTGGCCTCGGTGCTGCGGGGTTCGGTGACTTCCCCGACGCGGGGCCCCGTGCCTCCCGTGCCGCGGACGACGGCGGCCGCGCGGCGGCCGGGAGCCTCCTCCAGCACCACGTGGGCGTTGATCCCGCCGAACCCGAAGGCGTTCACCGCGGCTCTGCGGACCGGCTGTCCGGGACCGGTCTCCCAGGGCCGGGCCCGGTCCAGCGTGCGGAAGCGGGTGGCGGCGAGGGCCGGGTGCGGGTCCTCGCAGTGCAGGGTGGGCAGCAGTGTGGCGTGGTGGAGCGCGAGGGCGGCCTTGACCAGCCCGGCGACCCCGGCGGCCGGCATGGTGTGGCCGATCATCGACTTCACCGAGCCCAGCACGGCCCGTTCGCCCTCGGTACCCGGCCCGAACACCTCGGCCAGCGTGGTCAGTTCGGCCGTGTCACCGGCCGGGGTGGCGGTGCCGTGCGCCTCCAGGAGGCCGAGCGAGTGCGGGGCGGTGGGATCGAGGCCCGCGGCCCGCCAGGCCTGGCGTACGGCGTGGGTCTGGCCACCGGGGTCGGGGTTGACGAGCCCGGCGGTACGGCCGTCGCTGGCCACCCCGGTGCCGCGGATCACCGCGTAGACGCGGTCGCCGTCGCGTTCGGCGTCGGCGAGGCGCTTGAGGACGACGACCCCGGTGCCCTCGCCGATGAGGATGCCGTCGGCGTCGCGGTGGAAGGGGCGGATGCGCTGGCTCGGGGAGAGCGCGCGCAGCTGGGAGAAGACGCTCCACAGGGTGATGTCGTGGCAGTGGTGCACTCCCCCGGCGAGCATCACGTCGCAGCGCCCCGCGGTGAGTTCGGTGACGGCCTGGTCGACGGCGACCAGCGAGGAGGCGCAGGCCGCGTCCACGGTGTAGGCGGGGCCGCGCAGGTCGAGTCGGTTGGCGATCCGGGAGGCGGCGAGGTTGGGCACCAGGCCGATCGCGGACTCGGGGCTGGCGGGGCCGAGCCGCTCGGTGAACGCCTCGCGCACCCGGGCCAGTTGGCCGGGCGTGAGGTCGGGCACCAACTCGCCCAGGGTGCGCACGAGTTGCCCCGCCGTCCGGACCCGCTGGTCGAGCCGGACCAGGCCGGGGGTGAGATAGCCGCCCCGGCCCAGCACCACGCCGATCCGGTGCCGGTCGGGCAGCCGGTCCGCGCCGCCCGCGTCGGCGATCGCCGCTGCGGCCACGTCCAGGGCGATCAGCTGGTCGGGTTCGGTGCCGGGGACGGAGTTCGGCATGATCCCGTACCGGGTGACCTCCACCTCGGCCAGCCCGTCCACGAAGCCGCCGCGCCGGCAGTACACCTGGTCGGGGACGGCGGGCCCGGTCGCCGAGCCGGGCCGGTAGTACTCCGCGTCCCAGCGCCCGTCCGGCACGTCTGTTATGGCATCCGTGCCGTTCAGCAGGTTCTGCCAATACGCGTCGAGGCCTGCGGCGCCGGGCAGCAGCACCGCCATGCCCACGATCGCGACCGGTGTCCGGCGGTCGTCGGTCATGTCACCAGCCCGAGGCGGTGTAGACGACGGCCCGTACGGACTCCTCGCCCCAGGCGAGCTCCCGCAGCAGCGCGGCGGTGCCCTCGTCGGGGTCGATCAGCCTGATGCCGCGGCGCGCGTACTCGCGTCCGAGTTCCGGGCTGACCATGCCGGTGTGTCCGCCGACGGGCGCCCACGGCCCCCAGTGCACGGTCAGCGCGCGGTTGCCGGTGCGCTCCGCCCAGCCGGCGCCGAGGCTCTCCAGGGCGTCGTTGGCGGCGGCGTAGTCGGCCTGCCCGCGGTTGCCGAGGACGGCCGAGATGCTGCCGAACAGGACGGCGAAACCGGGGCGGTCGGGCAGTTCTTCCAGGGCGGCGAGCAGGGTGGCCGCGCCGGTCGTCTTCGTGCCGTAGACCCGCTGGAAGGACTCCGGGGTCTTCTCGGCGATCAGCCGGTCCTCGATCACCCCGGCCGCGAAGACGACCCCGTCCAGGCGGCCGTGGTCGGCGTGGATCTCCTTGACGGCCTGGAGGGCGGCGTCGCGGTCGCGGAAGTCGACGGCACGGTAGCGGGCCTCGCTGCCGAGCGCGGCGAGTTCGCCGAGGGTGGCGGTGATCTCCCGCTGGGCCAGGATCAGTTCGGCCTCGCGGTTGATCTCGGCGGGCTTCAGGCCACCGCGGGCGGCGAGGACGGCGCGGAGTTCGGCGGGGGTGCGGGCGGCGGCGGTGTCCGGGGCCTCGGGACCGCTCGGCGCGGGTGTCCGGCCGAGCAGTTCGATCCGGCAGCGGCAGGCGGCGGCGAGGGTGGCCGCGAACTTCGCGGTGATGCCCCGGGCGCCGCCGACCAGCAGGACCACCGAGTCCCGGTCGAGGCCGAGCGCGGCGGCCTCGGCGGCCCCGGCCCCGGCGGGACCCGCCCCGGTGCCGCCGAGCGCGCCAGGCGCGACCTCGACCAGTTCGAGGCCCTGCCGGCCGGTGGCCGTGCGCAGCACGACGGGTGCGGGTTCCGGTGCGAGCAGTTCGTCGAGCAGCGCGTCGGCGACCGCCTCCGGTGCGGTGTCCCCCAGGGTCACGACCCGGGCGACGGTGTCGGGGTACTCCCGGGCCACGGTGCGGAAGAGCCCGTGCAGTCCGGCCGAGCGCGCCGCGTCCGTGCCGCCGGCGGGGCGGGCGGCCAGCAGCCAGCGCGGGCTCCTGGCCAGGGCCGCCCGCAGTACCGGGTAGACGTCGGGCAGCACCGGGGTGTCGCTGCCGGGCAGCGCGCCCAGGTACAGCACTCCGTCCACGGCTCCGTCCGCCTCCCCGAGCAGGTGGCCGGCGTCCACGGTCACGGCCTCGGCGCCGTACCCGGCGAGCCGTGCCGCCACCTGCGCGCCGCCCCCGAGGACGAAGAACCGCCTGCCGGACAGCACGGCGGCCGGGTCGGCCACGGCATCCGGCTGCGCCAGGGCCACGGGCCGCATCTCGAACCGCTTCGGCGCCTCGCCCGGGGGGACCTCGGCGGCCGCGGCGGGGTGGGGCTCCGGTGCCGGTGCGCCCGGACCGGACTCGGCGGCAGCCCTCACCGGCTCGGGCGCGGCGGCCGTCCCGTCGGTGGTGGCCGGGGCCGGTCCGGTCGCAGCCGTGGCCGTCGCCTCCGCACCGGTGCCGACCCGTGCCCTCAGCCACCCGGTGACGGCCGCCGCCGTGCGCGCCTTGGCCAGCTCCTCCAGTTCGGCGTCGTCGAGGGTCTCCGCACCGCCCGCGATGCCCAGCCGCTTGGCCAGCTCACCGGCGATCTCAGCACGCTTGATCGAGTCGATGCTCAGGTCGGCTTCCAGATCGAGGTCGGGCTCGATCATGTCCACGGGGTAGCCGGTGCGCTCGCTGATGATCTCCAGGACGACCCGTTCGACGTCTGCCGTCGCCTCGGGCTCGACCGCGGGGGCGGGGGTGGATGCGAGGGCGGGTACGGGCTCCGTCGACGGTGGCTGCGCTACGGCCGCTTCGGCCGGCGGCAGCTGCTGGAGCACCGGCGCGGCCGGCACCTGCACCTGGGCCGCGCCGAAGTAGGTGAGCAGGACGTCGCGCTGGGCGGCGATCATCTCCCGGCTGGTGCGCAGGAACTCGGAGATCAGCGCGTCCCGGTCGGCGGGGGCGCCGTGCGGCTGGTTCGTCGTCACAGTCGTCGTCTCCACGACTCGTCGGGCCGGTGCGAGGGCACCGGGCAGGAGGTCTCCGGCGGCGGTGCGCACGAGCTGTCCGTCGACCGTCCAGCCGGGCCGTTTCGGCGCCGGGGCCCGGACCGCGTCCACGGCGTCCCGGCCGCGCAGCAGCCAGGCGGTGCGTACCGGCGCGCCGGCCGCGGCCAGCTGGGCCAGTGCGTCGAGCCAGCCGCGCAGTCCGCCGCCGGCACGGGGTTCGCAGGCCACGGTGGTGTGCGGACGGTCGTCGAGGATCTGTCCGACGAGCCGGGTGAGGACGGTGCCGGGGCCGGCCTCCACGAAGACGCGGGCCCCGGCCTCGTACATCGCCTCGATCTGGGCGGCGAAGGCGACGGGTGAGCCGATCTGGGCGGCGAGTTCGGCGCGTACGGCGTCGGCGTCGGGCCGGTAGGGGGCCGCGGTGCGGTTGGACCACACCGGGAACTCGGGCGGTCGTACGGCCGTGTCGGCGAGGACTTCCGCGAACCGGTCGCCCGCCCCGGCGACGACCGGGCTGTGGAAGGCGCAGGCCACCGGGATCCGCTTGGCGCCGAGACCGGCCGCGCGCAACAGCCGTACGGCTTCGGTCACTTCGTCGGTCGGGCCGGAGATGACGGTCTGCCGGGGCGAGTTGTGGTTGGCGACGACCACGGCGGCCGGGGCGCCGGCCGTGCGCAGCGCGCGCTCGACGTCGTCCGCCGCGCCGGACACGGCGGCCATGGTGCCGGGTTCGTCGCCCGCGGCGGCCAGGATCGCGGCCGCGCGTTCGGCGCTCAGGTCCAGGAGGGTCTCGGGGGTGAGGGCACCGGCCGCGCTGAGGGCGACGAGTTCGCCGTAGCTGTGTCCGGCGGCCATGTCGGGGCGGACGCCGGCCGCCGTCAGGAAGGCGTGGGCCGCGAGGCCGGTGATGCCGAGGGCGGGCTGGGCGGCCCGGGTGTCGGTGAGGGCGGCCCGGCGGCGCTCGCGGGTGTCGTCGTCGAAGGCGGCGGGCGGGTAGAGGGTGTCGGCGTGGGCACGGCCGAGCTGGAGGTAGTGCTGCAGCTCGGGGAAGGCGATGAGGACGTCGGCGAGCATGCCGGGGCGCTGGCTGCCCTGACCGGGGAAGAGGAAGGCGACCTTGGCGTCGGCGGCCGCGTCGGGCTGCGGGTCGGTCAGGTGGATGCCGGCGGCCGGGTCGTGCTCCCCCGCGAGGACGCGGCGCAGTTGCCCAACCAGCCCGGGCACGTCGGTCGCGACCACCGCGGCCCGTACCGGCTCGTGGGAGGCGTCCGCGCGGCGGGCCGCGGCGAGCGCCAGGTCGCGCAGCCGCCAGGAGCCGGTAGAGGCCGCCCGCAGGATCTCCTCGACGCCCCGGTGGGCGGCCTTGTCGTCCCGCCCCCGGAACACGAGGAGCTCGGCGGGCCAGGCGTCCATCCCCTGCTCGGGTGGTACGGCGCTGTCGTAGGCGCCCAGCACCACGTGGAAGTTGGTGCCGCCGAACCCGAACGCGCTGACCCCGGCGACCCGTTCGGCGGGCGGTGCCGCCCAGGGCCGGGCCTCGGTGTGGAAAGCGAACGGGCTGTCCGCCTCCTTCCAGGCCGGGTTGGGACGGTCGAGGTGCAGGGTGGGCGGCTTCACGCCGGTGTGCAGGGCGAGGGTGGTCTTGATCAGCCCGGCGAGGCCTGCGGCGCACTTGGTGTGCCCGATCTGGGACTTGACCGACCCGAGCCCGCAACCTCCGTTAGCCGCGCCCGCTTCCGCGAACACCTCACTGAGGATGGTGAGTTCGGTGCGGTCACCGACGACGGTCCCGGTGCCGTGCGCCTCGACCAGGCCGACCTGGGCCGGGGAGATCCCGGCATTGCGGTAGGCGCGCAGCAGTGCGGCCCGCTGGCCTTCGGGCCGGGGCGCGGTCAGGCCCAGGGAGCGGCCGTCGCTGGACGAGCCCAGCCCCTTGACCACGCCGTAGATCCGGTCGCCGTCGCGCTCGGCGTCGGCCAGTCGCTTGAGGACGACGCAGGCCACGCCCTCGCCCAGTGCGATGCCGTCGGCGGAGCCGTCGAAGGCGCGGGAGCGGCCGGTCGGGGAGAGGGCGTGCACCGAGGAGAAGAGGACGTAGTCGTTGATGCCGTTGTGCAGGTCGGCGCCGCCGCAGAGCACGACGTCGCTGGTGCCGGCGGTGAGTTCCTTGCAGGCGACGTCGACGGCGGCCAGTGAGGAGGCGCAGGCCGCGTCCACGGTGTAGTTGGCGCCGCCCAGGTCGAGGCGGTTCGCGATCCGCCCCGAGATGACGTTGGCCAGCATGCCCGGGAAGGAGTCCTCGGTGAACCGGGGCAGCTGCTCGTCGAGGCCGTCGGGGACCTTGCCGTAGTACGAGGGCAGTACGGCACGCAGGGTGGCCGCGTTGGAGAGGTCGCTGCCGGCCTCGGCGCCGAAGACGACGGAGGTGCGCGACCGGTCGAACTCCCGTCCCTGTGTGCCGTATCCGGCGTCGTCCAGGGCGCGCCGGGCGGCCTCCAAGGCGAGCAGCTGGACGGGCTCGATGTGGCCGAGGGAGGCGGGCGGGATGCCGTAGCCCAGCGGGTCGAAGGGGATGGGTGGCAGGAAGCCGCCCCACTTCGAGGTGGTGGAGCCGTCGGCGTGGTGCACGGCCGGGTCCCAGCGTTCCACCGGCACCTCGGTCACCGCGTCGTGTCCGGCGACCACGTTCGCCCAGAAGGTGGCGAGGTCGGGGGCCTCGGGGAACATGCAGGCCATGCCGACGATCGCGATGTCGAGCGGGGCGGGGGCGGGAGGCTGGGCCGGCCGTGCCACCGCCGTCCGCCGCGCCAGGAGGTCGGCGGCTGCGTCGGTCACGGCGTGGTGCAGGGCAGCCACGGTGGTGGGCGCCGAGCGCAGCACGGCGACTTCTCCGGCCATGAACATTCCGTCGGAGAACTGGCGTTGCTCGTCCACGGGCGTCAACTCGCCGTCCGCCGACCGGTCGACACCCTTGCTGGCGATGCGCAGCCGGCCGACGTTGAGCCGTTCCAGCTCCTCCCACACCAGCCGGTCGGACACCCCGCTGTCCCGCAACTCCGCTTCGCGCTCGCGGTAGTTGAAGGTGAACGGGCTGGGCACACAGCGGGTGGCGTGGCCGGGCGCGGTCTCCAGGAGGGCGGTCGTGGCGGCCGTCATGACCTGGCGCTGGAACAGGGGCTGGATCGCGCCCCGGTCCACGGCCTCCTCGGTGAAGAGGTAGGCGGTGCCCATGAGCAGGCCGACGGCCGCGCCCCGGGCCGTGAGCGGCGCGGCGAGCGCGGCGACCATCGCCGCCGAGCGTTCGTCGTGGATGCCGCCCGCGAAGAACACCTCCAGGCCCTCGGCGTCCGCGAAGTCCTCCAGGACGGCGAGCTGGGCCTCCCAGAGCGGGAAGCTCGCGCGCGGTCCGACGTGGCCGCCGCACTCGGAGCCTTCGAACACGAACTTCCGGGCCCCGGCCTCCAGGAACTGCCGCAGCAGCCCGGGCGAGGGCACGTGCAGGAAGGTGCTGATCCCGGCCCGCTCCAGCGCCTCGGCCTGCGCGGGCCGGCCGCCGGCGACGATGGCGTGGCTGGGCCGCAGCTCGCGTACCGCTTCGAGCTGGGCGTTCCTCAGTTCCTCGGGCGCGAAGCCCAGGACGCCGACGCCCCAGGGCCGTCCGTCGAGCGCGGCCTTGGCCTCGGTCAGCATCTCCCGGGTGCGGGTGCCGTCGGCGAGGGCCAGCGCCAGGAAGGGCAGCGCCCCGTCGTCGGCGACGGCGGATGCGAAAGCGGCCCGGTCGCTCACCCGGGTCATCGGGCCTTGCGCGACGGGCAACCGGGTGCCGAGGGCACGGCTCATGGCGGAGGTTCCGGGACGCAGTGCCTCGCAGGCGTCCGCGTCCGCGCGTATCGCCACCGTCAACTCCCTTACGGTCCGCCGCACATCGCCCCATCGCTCGGCGAACCGTGCGGCGAGGAAGCCGTCCTGGCCCACCGGGAGCAGTTGACTGCGCAGGTCCTCGGCACCGAGCAGCGCGGCGACCGCGGCCGGATCGTCGGCGGGCGGTCGCACGGCGTCCGGGCCGCGGCGGTGCAGGACCCGGTGACCGGCCACGACGGCCGTCTCGGAGCCGTCCAGGGAGCGCAGTGCGGCCGCCGTCGCCTCGGGGAGCCGGGACTCGGCGAGCAGGGCCAGTTGGCTGTCGAGGACCACCCCGGCCGCGCCGCCGGCCACCGCGGCCGCCGCCGTGTGCGGTCCGATGCCGCCGGCGGCCCAGACGGGCACGTCCAGCTCGGTGGTGCCGAGCAGCTGTTGAAGGAGGACGAAGGTGCTCAGCTCGCCGACCCGGCCGCCGCTCTCGGCGCCCCGGGCGATCAGTCCGTGCGCTCCGGCCGCGACCGCCGCGCGCGCTTCGGCCAGGTCGGTCACCTCGGCCAACACGCGTGCGTGCGGGGCGAGTTCGGCGACGGTCCAGGGTGCGTCGGCGGCCCGGACCACGGTGTCGGGCGCCGGGCCGAGCTCGTCCGGGGTGAGGGTACAGCCGGCGGCGACCCGCACGCCGTACGGTCCCGGTGCCGCCCGTCTCAGGCGGGCCAGTGCCTCCCGGGCTCTTCGGTCGCCGCGTCCCAGGTCGAGGACGCCGAGTCCGCCGGCGGCACAGACCGCTGTCGCGAGCCTGGCATCGGGTTCTCCGAAAGGGGTGATGCACATGATCAGGTCGACGGCACGCACAGGGGACGTCATGACACTCCGAATAATCGGGAGGACAGCACGGTGGGGGATGTGTGCGGCGGAAAACTCGTGGTGAGGCCACCGGAAACTAGCGAGTTCATTACTCGCGGGTCAATAACGGAGGGGGTCCGTCACGTCCGGTAGTATTGATTCGGCCAGCGGGAGGAATTCACCGCAAGAGCCGAAAATCCGAGCAATCCACTGCGGATCGGCGGCCGTTCGGCACCCGGATCACTGGCGGCACACCGCCACAAGCCCGTCAAAGCGCACTGGCCATTCACCCGCCACTCACCACACCGCAACGCGCCGTGTGACCGCGCCGAGCTCTGTAAATTCGGGATGACTTCGGCCCGCTGGCTCGATCCTGGCACACCGGAAACCCGAACGGAGCGCTCCTGCGCCGGCCCTCACCCAATCCTGACAAAAACCTGCCTTCAACCACGTCACTTCAAATGAAACACACAGCGGGGAAAATTCTTGTAAACCCTTGAAGTAAACGGCCGGAGAGCCTCTGCTCTCCGGCCGTTCATTGACAGGAATTCAGCGGTGCCCGCCACCCACCCGCACGCCGGTGCGCAGCCTCAGGTCGCCCGACGAGGCGCCGACCCAGACGGTCCGCCGCCCGGTGCCGAGCGTCCAGCGATGGTGCCGCGCGTCCCAGGAAGACAGGGTGCGCGCGGCGACCCGCACGGTCACCCGCCGCCGCTCCCCGGCCGCCAGCTCCAGTCGCCGGTAGCCGCCCAACACCCGTACCGCCTGGTCGAGTCGGAGATCCGGAGAGGGCCCGACGTACACCTGCGGCACCGCGATCCCGGCGCGGCGCCCGGTGTTGCGCACGGTGAACGTGACCTCCAGTCCGCCGTGCGCCCACCGCGCCTGCGGGTCGGAGTAGGCGAAGGAGGTGTACGACAGCCCGTGCCCGAAGGGGAACAGGGGCCGCACGCCCTGCGCGTCGTACCAGCGGTAGCCGGCGTGGATGCCCTCCGAGTACTCCTCCACCCCGTCGACGCCGGGGTAGCGGCGTGGGTCGCCGGCGACGGGGTGGTGGTCGTCGTCGGCCGGGAAGGACTGGGTGAGACGTCCGCCCGGGTCGCTGTCGCCGAAGAGGACGGCGGCGGTGGCGGCCGCGCCCTCCTGGCCGGGGTAGTACATCTGGAGCACGGCTCCGGTCCCCGCCAGCCACGGCATCGAGGTGCACGACGAGGTGTTGAGGACGACGGTGGTGCGCGGGTTGGCCGCCGTCACCGCGCGGATCAGCTGTTCCTGGTGGCCGGGGAGGGCGACGGTGGTGCGGTCGAGGCCCTCGGTGGCGTCCTCGTAGGCGAACAGCACGACATGGCGGGCCGCTCGGGCGGCGCCGACCGCGTCGGCGAGGTCCTGGGCGCGGGTCGCGCCGGTGATGCGGCGCAGCCGGAACAGCAGACCCGAGTCGCCGCCGTCCGCGGTGATCTTCAACGTGTGGGTGCCGCGGGCCAGTTGAAGTGTCCTGCGGCGGACGCCCAGGCCGTCGGGGGCCGCGGCGACCAGGCCGCCGGAGAAGTACTCGCCGTATCCGGCCGCGAGGGGGAAGAGCTCCTCGCCGTCGAGCAGGACCTTGGGGCGGGCGGTGGCCGCGGAGGAGAAGTGGAGCGCGAAGGTCCACTCGTCGTCCTCGGCGACGGTGAGCGTGCCGTCGTACGTCCACTGCTCTCCGGCGCCCACCCGCTGTCCCTCGCTGGTGAAGCCGGGGCTGAGGGCGCCGGCCGGCAGGGCCTTGCCGAACAGGTCCTCGCCGAGGGCGTAGGTGACCGGGCCGCGGGTCCGGGCCTTGATGGCGTCGAGGGGGCTGTCGGCGTGGTCGGGGACGACATGGGCGCTGCCGCCGCCGCTGACGAAGGGCAGCGAGCCGGTCGGTCCGATCACCGCGACGCTGCCGTCGTCCAGGGGCAGGGTGCCGTGCTCGTTGCGCAGCAGGGTGGCGCCCGCCTTGGCGACCGCCAGGGCCACGGCGGCGCCCGCCGTGGCGTCGCGGCCGGGGCGGGGCGGGGCGCTGCCGTCGAGGAGGCCGAAGCGGTCCATCACCGCGAGGATCCGCCGTACCGCCCGGTCGACGTACCGCTCGGGCACGCTGCCGTTCTGCACCGCCGACTTGAGGGCCGTCCCGAAGTACGTGCCGTCGGGCATCTCCATGTCGAGGCCGGCGGTGATCGCGGCGACGGTGCTGTGGGCGGCGAACCAGTCGGTCATCACCCAGCCCGCGAAGCCCCACTGGTCACGGAGGATGTCGGTGAGGAGGGTCCTGTTCTCGCAGGCGAAGGTGGAGTTGACCCGGTTGTAGGAGCCCATCACCGCACCGGTGCCGGCGTCCACCGCTGCCTCGAAGCCGCGCAGTTCGAGTTCGTGCATGGTCTGTTCACCGGCGTGCACGTCGATCGTGTTGCGGTCCTGCTCCTGGTTGTTGAGGGCGAAGTGCTTGACGGTCGCGATCAGGCCTTCGCCCTGGATGCCCCGGATCTCGGCGGCGACCAGGTCGGAGGCGAGCAGCGGGTCCTCGCTGAACGTCTCGAAATTGCGGCCCGCGTAGGGGGTGCGGATGAGGTTGACCATCGGGGAGAGCAGCACGTCCTGGCCGAGGGCGCGGCCCTCCCGGCCAATCACCTGGCCGTAGCGGCGGGCCAGTTCGGGATCGAAGGCGGAGGCGAGCAGCACCGGGGCGGGCAGTGCGGTGGCGTGTTCGGCGATGCGGACGCCGGCCGGGCCGTCGGCGAGCCGGAGGGGCGGGATGTTCAGCCGGGGGACGCCGGGCACGTAGCCGGCCTGGCCGAGCGAGTCGGGGTCGTCGGCCCCGTGCAGCAGGGAGATCTTCTCGTCGAGCGTGAGTCTGGCGAGCAGCCTCTCCACGCGGGGGCCTGCCCCGGTCTCGGGTCTGTCCGCCGCCGCGGCGGGCGTGAGCGGTATGAGTCCGCCGGTGGCCGCGGCGGCGACGGCGACGGCACCGGCCGTGAGGCGCAGGGCGGATCGTCGGGAGACGGTTTCGGACATGAGCCGTCACTCCTTCGGTGTGCGGGCACGACGATGTGGACCGCGAGGACGCCGAAGGCAACCCCCGAGCGCGTTCGGCCTGTGAACGCATCCACCCCCACAGGACCTTGACGAGCCGTCAGTCGCATCACCGGCGCGTCGGAAACCTAGATCCGGTGGTGACTCGTGTCAACGATCTGAACAAGAAAAGGGCCCGACGCCGACAAGAACCGAAAACGGAGGGCCGGCCCTCCGGGACCGGGACGGCCGGCGGTCCGCCGGGGCGGGCCGGGGCCCGCCTCCCGTCAGACCCGGTCCGCGCCCGCCCGCTTGCGCGCACGGTAGTTGCGCAGGTTGGCCGCGTTTCCGCAGACGTGGACGTCGTGCCAGACGCCGCTGTTGTTGCGGGAGCGGTCGTAGAAGGCGGTCAGACAGCGGGGGTTGCGGCAGGACTTCAGGCGGCGCAGCGTGTCGGTGCACTGCGCTTGGTAGAGCTCCGTCAGGGCGAGTGAAGCCACCTGCCGCCAGCCCGTGCCGCGGGGCTCGGCATGGACGACCCCGTGCTCGTCGAGCCGCAGTGCGGTGGGCAGGGTCAGCACCGAAGCCGCCGGGCCGGACTCCGTCGCCGGGGCACCGTGCCGGGCGTCGAGGATCTGGGCCAGGTCATGGCGCAAGCCGCGGAGGCCCTCCACGTCCTCGGCCGTCAGTTCGATGCCGGGTATGGGCCGACGGGTCACGCCGCCCCAGCTCCGCAGGGCTTGGTCGAGCCAGGCACGGGCGTCCTCGACGGTCCGCAGCAGGTCGGGCTCGCGCCGCTGGCCGGCGGACAGCGTGTTCAGCAGGTCCTGCACGAAGGCGAGCCCACCCGGGGCGGGCTCCAGGCCGTATCGGGCTGTGGCCGTCCAGGACATCGGCGGACCCCTTCGACGCTACGTGAACACTTGGGTAAACGACACAACCAAACAATATATGCCCATGTCGTGAACGAGACACTCGTCCCTCCCGTCCCGCAGTATCCGCACGGCTGCGGCGGCGTCCACCACCAAAGACCGAGGTCAGCGTCACATCGGGCCGAAATAACCAATGGGCATACACTTCTGTCGCGTGGGCGTTGTGTCCGATGGCAGATGTTCGACACCGCCACGCGCGTGCCGCTGCCGTCGATCCACCACCAGTCATGGAGAAACCCGGAGTGCATCCCCAGCCCCGCCCCCCGCACCACAAGCGCCGCCGTGCCGTCCGTGTGTGGCTGCAGCCGTTCCTGATCGGCCTGGTCATCGTCTCGGCGTTCGTCAGCTGCTACATCGGACTCATGCGCGACCCCCAGCCCCACCGGATCCCCGTGGCGGTCACGGGCGCGAAGCTGGCGGACAAGGTCCAGCAGGACCTCGGCGACTCCGTCGAGGTCCGGCACGCCCGTTCCGCCGCCGAGGCGCGCGATGCGCTGCGCCACCGCGACGTCGTGGCCGCGTTCGGCAGCGGCCCGCATGGCAGAGAGCTCGAACTCGATGTCGCGAGCGCGAACGGCCTGTCGACGACCACCGCGGTCACGAAACTCGCCAGGGCCTACGCGCACGGCGCCGACCGGCACCTCAGCGTCTCCGACATCGTGCCTCTCGACCGGTACGACGCCCGCGGCCTGGCCGGGTTCTACGTCTCCTTCGGAGTGACCCTCTCGGGCTTCGCCCTCGCCCAGAACGTCGTGGGACTCAGCAGCCAGCTCCGGCTGCGGCACCGCTTCGCCCTGATGGCCGCGTTCGCCGCGGCATCCGGCCTGGTCGCAGCCGCCATCGCCGGCCCCGTCCTCGGAGCCGTCCCCGCGCCGTATCTCCCCCTCGCCTTCGTCCTGGCCCTGCTGGCCGCCGCCGCGGCCTTCGCCACGAAAATGCTGGCCACCTACGTCGGCCCCCTCGGCATCCCCCTCGCCACCCTGCTGCTGCTGACCGTCGGCAACTCCACCAGCGGCGCGACCATCGGCACCAACCTGATGCCCGGCGGCGCCCGGGCCCTGTCGGAGCTGCTGCCCCCCGGCGCCGCCGTCCGCGCCATCGCCGACCTCAGCTACTTCCGGGGCTCCCACGTCCTCGCCCCGCTGGCGACACTCGTCCTGTGGGCCGCGGGCTCCGCAGTCCTCCTGGCCTTCCGCACCACCCAGCAGAGCCCGGCGACCCCGCTCCCCGCACTCGACGCACCCGTCCGGGGCGCGACCTCGTAGCGGACGGCGACTCTGATCCACTGCTGGGCAGAGCCCCGATCAACGAAGAACCGAGGTCATGACCAGCCATTGCTGCGAGGCGATGAACAGCCGCCTGAACGTGCCCTGCGACCGGCACGACGACCCCTTCGCCTGCCCGGACGCGCTGATCGAATTCAGCGCCCGGTTCCAGGAGTACGGCCTGATCATCCATGACGGCGGCACATCGAGCATCACCATCGAGTTCTGCCCCTGGTGCGGTCGGCGTCTCCCCGAGTCGCAACGGGACCGGTGGTTCGACGAACTGGAACGCCGCGGGATCGATCCGTGGGCGGACGAGGTCCCCGCCGAGTTCCGCGACGAGCGCTGGCTGGCCCGAGGAGGGTGAGAGATTGCGGCCGTCCCGGCCGGAGTCAGGCGCCCGCGGGACGGGATGCGGGCCTGCGCAGCAGCCACTGCGCGAGTGTCCGGCGCGGGGGCCGCACCACCACGCGACCGGGCCTTCTGGCCGATCGTCGTCTACGCACTACCGGTCCTGGCCGCGATCATGTGGTCGATTCTGCTGTTCCTCTGACGCACACGCGGACCATCCCGGATGGCACAAGCTCAAGACCAGGTGGCACCGGACAAGGAGCGCCGAGCCCGGAAAGATCCGCCGGACAGGCCCTGGGCCGTGTCTGGCACATGGCTCTGGAGGACCCGGCTCGTCCTAGCGGGCGAGATGCTGGAGCCAGTCCTGCAGGAGTGCGGTCTCGACGGGGCGGAGCGGGACGGTGGCTGGATTCGCTGCGCCGAGGGTGGCATCGAGCGCGAGGGCGCGAGCGGCCAGGGCGGGCTCTGGGGCCGGGCTCGTGCCGGTGGTCAGGGCGTCGATGAGCGCTTCCCGCATGCGTGGTGAGATCTCCGGGTCGCGGTCGTTCTCGGGGATGCCGATCAGGGAGAGCGTGACGCCGGTCACCGCCGCCATGATGAGGTGGGCGGCAAGGACGGGCGGTACACGTAGGCGGCCGTCGGAGGCGGCGCGGTGGAGGAACGTCATGAGGAGTTCCTGAGCCTCCCGCGCGGCAGGTGGGCGACGGCCGGGGCGGTCGGTGCCGTACACCAGAAGATGGAAGGCGGGGTGCTTGAGACCGAAGTCGACGTGCATGTCCCATCCGCGGCGCATGTCGTCGACCGGGTCGCCGCTCGACGACAAGGTCTGCTTCTGCGCCAAGCAGAGGTCGAAGGCGTGGATGGCCAGCGCCGAAAGGAGTCCGTCCTTGTCGCCGAAGAGCTGGTAGAGGGAGGCGGCCCGGATGCCCGCCGCGCGCCTGCCCGCGGTCGTCGACCGCCTGCGGCAGGCAGTCGCCGCCGACCGGGCGGTCGAACGGCTGTGCCGCAACCGACCGCCGGCGCTCCGCCGCGCTCGACCGACCGGCCCCATCCGGTATCAGCCGAGCAGGCCGCCCGCTACCTTCGCGACGTCGGGAACGGCGTCCAGGACGTCCGTCACGGTGGCCGGCACAGTGTCCAGGGCCTCGTCGGCCGGACCCGGGCCCGGGCTCTCGGGCTCGTGGGGCGCGGTCGGTTTGACAGCGGCGGGAGGGCGCCGGTCCCCGGCCTGGGCGACCCGGGTGCCGTAGGGCTCCTGCGGCTCGGCGGACTGCTCCTCCGGAACGGGCGGGGGCACAAGGATCCCCGTCGGGCCGGTCCTGCCCGGCACGGATGGTGCGGAAGGCGTGGTCTTCGGCGTCACCGACACACCGCCGCTCGCGGACACCATCTCCCACCGCTGCCGCACCGACCCGTTCCGCCCGGCCACGACCACCCGCGTGCCGTCCGCTGCCAGCACGAGGCCCTTGTCCCAGCGGAGCACGAGCTCGCCGCGCACCGTCAGGTCGTACGACACCTCCCCCGCGTGCACCAGGCAGCCGGCGACCACGACGCTGTGCGCACCGGGGTCGGCGACGAGGCAGAGGGTGGGGTCGAGCGCGCTGCGCAGCATGCCGTCGTCCTGGTACGACCACTGCTGCGACCCGGCGTCCGAACACGGGCCGAGCCGCAGTTCGGCCCCGGTCCGCACCCTGCCCCCGCGCACGTCGACGCAGCGCCCGGCGTCGAGGCTGCGCAGCCTGCCGTGGGCGATCTCGACGGGCTCGCCTGCCGAGGCCGGGGACGGGGAAGTCGAGGAGGGCGGGTTCACGGCGGGGCCGGACCGGGTGGTGCCGCCGCCGGGGGCTCCCCAGGAGGTGGTGCCGGGGCGCGGGACACCGCCGTCGTCGGACCAGCCCTTGGCCACGAGCACGGTGGCCAGGAGTGCGAGGGAGACCAGGCAGGCACCGGCCAGCACGGCCTTGCGCCGTCCGCTCCCGGTCACGATGCGGTGCCGTCCGCCGGGCGCCACTGCCTCGCGCGCGGCCTCGCCTCCGGCGGGCCAGGCCTCCACGACCGCGCCGGGTCCGGGCCGCGAGTCGAGATAGCGGCGGGCGCCCCAGCCGAGCACGGTCTCGGCGAGCAGCACCCCCAGGCCGCCGTCGAAATGGCTGAGTTGTTCGGCGGCGTGCCGGCAGTACCGGCAGTCGGTGAGATGCCGTTGCACATCCGGGAGCAGAGCGCCGCCCCGGCGAATGGGGAGGTCGAGGAGCCGGTTGTAGAAGCGGCATTCCTTCGAGGGCGCGAGTTCCCGGTGGGCGCGCACCAATCCCGTCCTGAATTGCTCGCGGGCCTCGTCGAGTGCGGCGGTCGCGGTAGCGATGTCGACGCCCAGCAGACCAGTGGGTATGTTTATGGGTTCGGCTTCGACCTCGGTGTGCCAGAGGAGGCATTGCGAGGCTCCCGGAAGAGCCTGGAAAGCACGTTCGGCGAGTTGCCGTCTTTCGGGGGTGCCGGGTCCTGCGGCGCTGAGTCCGCGGCCGCCGGTGGTCTTGCGCAGTTCCGGCGCGACCACCGATACGGCTTCGTCGGCGGCCCACGCGCGGACGGTCTCCCGTACCGCCACGAGGAGCTGCGGACGCAGGGCACCGCCCACCGCACCGCCGGCCAGCCTGCCGAGGACCCGCTCGAAGGCGGCACTGGCGACGAGCTGGGCGGTGGGCGTGGCGGCGGCGAGGCAGACCACGGCGTAGTCGCAGGTGGCACGCCAGTGCCGGGCCAGCAGCAGGGCGACGGCATGATGCCTGGCCGCGGGGGCGCCGGTGAGCTGGGCGATGAGATTGCGGTCGGACTCCCCCGGGGCCGAACCGGGGCGAGGCGGGTAGGGCGGGCGTGGGGGGTAGGGGGATTGCACTGAACCATTTCCTTCCGAGCCGCAGGACGGCATGCGAAATGGCGCCCTGACGGAATGCAGTGCTGATTGGTGCGTACCTTTTGGGGTCCATAACGGCCGGTCTGACGGCCGTACCGTTCCGTGGGCCCTCCCGCGGGGTGGCTCACCTTTGCACACAGGTCTCACAGGAAACAAGAAGTTGAGGTGACTCAGGTTCAAAAAACCGCGTATTCAGATAAGTTACCGGCGGTATCCGCATCCGGTCCGGATTCAGCGGTCGCACAGGTTCAACTTGTGTGCGCCGGGGACCCGGTGGCACACGAAATCTTCAACTCACGGACGGCCGGGGTCACCCGCGGCGCAACGCCGGGTTCCACAGCCACCTCCCATGTTTCTCCCGGCCCCCTCTCATCCCGGTGGGCCAGCATGTGCCGCATGATCGCCCCCCACCCCTCCCCCGCCCCCTCGTCCCCCCGGCCGGTCCGCAAGGCGGTCGTCCCGGCCGCCGGGCTCGGCACCCGGTTCCTGCCCGCCACCAAGGCGACGCCGAAGGAGATGCTGCCGGTCGTCGACAAGCCGGCCATCCAGTACGTCGTCGAGGAGGCCGCCAAGGCCGGGCTCGACGACATCCTCATGGTCACCGGCCGGCACAAGCGGGCCATCGAGGACCACTTCGACCACGCCTTCGAGCTGGAACAGGCGCTGGCCGCCAAGGGCGACACCGTGCGCCTGGACGCCGTACGCGATCCCGCGCGGCTCGCCGACATCCACCACATCCGCCAGGGCGACCCGCTGGGCCTCGGCCACGCGGTCCTGTGCGCCAGGCACCACGTGGGCGACCAGCCCTTCGCGGTACTCCTCGGCGACGACCTGATCGACGCCCGCGAGACCCTGCTCAGCCGGATGCTGGACGTCCGCGACCGCCACCAGGGCAGTGTCGTCGCACTGATGGAGGTCGACCCGTCACAGGTCCACCTCTACGGCTGTGCCGCCGTCGAGCCGACCGGCGAGGACGGCGTGGTCCGGGTGACCGGCCTGGTGGAGAAGCCGTCCCCGGAGAAGGCACCCAGCAACTACGCGGTCATCGGCCGCTATGTCCTCGACCCCGAGGTGTTCGACGTCCTGGAGCGGACCGCGCCCGGCCGCGGCGGCGAGATCCAGCTGACGGACGCACTGCAGGACCTGGCAGCGGCCGGCACGGTGCACGGGGTGGTCTTCGACGGGCTGCGCTACGACACCGGCGACAAGGCCGACTACCTGCGCACGGTGGTCCGGCTCGCCTGCGAACGTCCGGACCTGGGGCCGGAGTTCACGGCCTGGCTCAGGGAGTTCGTGGCAGGCCTGGAGGAGACGGGGACCGGTCGCGAGGAGAGCCGCGCCGCCTGAGCGGCCCTCGACGGCCGACGGGGTGAGGGTCCTACGACGCTCACCCCGTCCGGCATCCGACACCGCCGTCGAGCCCCGGCTGCCGGGGTCGAACACCAGGTGTCGAATGCCGGGTGCCGACTGCCGTCGGCGCAGGGCCGGCCGGTCAGCCGTTGGGACGCAGCGTCCAGACGACGGTCATCTCACCGGTGACCGCGCCGTCCTCGCGCGTGATGGCGACGGCGACCGGGAACTCGGGGCGCTTGCCCTCGTCCAGCTCCGCGACGACGTCGGCGATCGGACGGCCCAGGGTCGCGGTGGCCCTGACCGGGCCGAGGGCGACCTTCTTGTAGGCGATCTCGGCGCTGACGGCGAGCGGCACGGCCCGGGAGAGCTGGTCACCGAAGGCGGCCAGCACGATCGCGCCGCTCGCGGACTCGGCGAGGGTGAACATCGCGCCCGCGTGCGGGCCGCCGATGTGGTTGTGGAAGTCGCCCTGGTCCGGAAGGGACAGCACGGCTCGCTCCGGAGTGGTTTCCAGGTACTCCAGGTTGAGGGTCCGGACCATCGGGACCGTGGCGGCGAGCATCTCGCCGATCGACATCTGGTCAGTGCTCATGACGGGCATGTTACTAGCGAGTAGCAGAGCCTGACCAGAAGCGGTGTTATGACCGTTGTCATAGGCAAGGCCCCCGCCCGCGCCTTCGGCCGGACCGGCCGGCACTAGGGTTACGAGCCATGTGGCCAGAACAGCAGCCGCCAGGGGGCGAGCAGTACCCGCAGAACAACCCGTATCAGCAACCGGGTTACCAGCAGCCGAATCCGTACCAGCAGCCCGGCTACCAGCAGTATCCGCCGCAGGGCGGGTACGGGCAGCAGCCGCAGTGGGGCCCGCCCGGGCCCGCCGGCGCTCCGCAGCCGCCGCAGGGCGGGGGCGGTGGCGGCGACCGCACGAAGCTGGTCGCGATCATCGCGGCGACGGCCGTCGTGGTGGCGGCCGGCGTGACCGGTTTCCTGGTCCTCGGCGGCAAGAAGGACGACAAGGCGGACTCCGGCAAGAACCAGCAGGTGAGCCATTCGCCCACCGTCGCCGCCTCCGCCTCGGCCTCCACGTCGGCCGACGACGATCCGCGCGGGGGCGACGAGACCGAGAAGCCGACGATCGCGGGCTGGAAGACCGTCGTGAACCCCAAGTGGGGCACGGCCTTCGACGTGCCGGCCGACTGGGAGGTCCTCACCCCGGGGACGTCCGTCGGCTTCGAGGACAAGGACGGGAAGCCGATCATCACGATGTCGGCGCCCGCCCAGTACAAGTCGAAGTGGTGCACGAGCGACGACGACAAGGACGGCAGGACCGAGGACACGTCCCTGGCGGGGGTGGGCACCAAGGGCGAGAGCGGCGCGAAGACCCCGGGCGACGCGGCCGTCCGGGAGGTCCCCTGGTGGGTGTACGGCGGCTACACGTACCCGGACAAGAAGACCATCACCTACGACAAGAAGGCCACCGCGTACACCACCGCGTCGGGCCTCAAGGGCGCCTACGCCTGGGCGCGTTCGACGAACAGCCCGCAGAAGGGCAAGTGCGCGAGCGACGGCAAGGCGATCACCTTCGGCTTCGAGAACTCGGCCGGCGACCTGGTGTCGTGGGACTTCTACGGCGCCGAGGGAGTGAACGGCGAGGTCCCGACGGCGACGATCATGAAGATCCTCAGCACGGTCCGGCTGCACGGCACCCCGACCGGGAGCTGACCACGGCCGGGGCCCGGACACCGGAAGGGCGGATGCCGGAGGCCCGGAGACCGGAGGCCCGGACACCGGAGGCCCGGAGGCCCGGAGGCCGGGATGCCCGGGAATCGGGTTGGCAGGGCGGGCTCCCGGCGGGGATAGTCGGGCGGTGACCTCCGCCTCCGACTTCCACGGCCCCTCCAGCACCCCCGGCACCGCCTCCCGCCTGCGCAGACCCGCCTGGGCGGGCCGCAACTACAGCCTGCTGACCGCGGCGACGATCGTGACGAGCCTGGGTGCCAACGGCTCCCTGATCGCCGCCGCGTTCGCGGTGCTGGACGCGGGCGGCGACGCCGGGGACGTCGGCCTGGTGGCCGCCGCCCGCACCTTCCCGCTGGTGCTGTTCCTGCTCGTCGGCGGCGCCGTGGCGGATCGTTTCCCCCGCCACCGCGTGATGGTCGCGGCCAACGCCCTCAACTTCCTCTCGCAGGGCGCCTTCGCCGTCCTCGTACTCACCGGCGACCCCCGTCTGTGGCAGATGATGCTGCTCACCGCGCTGGGCGGCACCGGCCAGGCGTTCTTCAGCCCGGCGGCGGAGGGCATGCTGCTGTCCTCGGTGAGCGGCGAACAGGCGAGCCGTGCCTTCGCCGTGTTCCGGATGGCGATGCAGAGCGCCGCCCTCGGGGGCGCGGCCCTGGGCGGCGCGCTGGTGGCGGCGGTGGGCCCCGGCTGGGTGCTGGCGGTGGACGCGGCGGCGTTCGCGGTCGCCGGTGTGCTGCGTTCGTTCCTCGACGTCAGCCACATCCCGCCGCGAGAACCGGGCGACGGGATGCTGGCCGATCTCCGGGACGGCTGGCGGGAGTTCACGGGCCGTCCCTGGCTGTGGGGGATCGTCGTGCAGTTCTCGATCGCGAACGCGGTGGTGGGCGCCGCCGACGCGGTCTACGGCCCGCTGGTGGCCCGCGACAGCCTGGGCGGAGCCGGCCCCTGGGGCCTGGCCTTGGCCGCGTTCGGCGCGGGTACGGTGGCCGGCGCCTTCCTGATGACCCGCTGGAAACCCCGCCGGCTCCTGTTCGTCGGCACCCTCTGCATCTTCCCGCTCGCGCTCCCCTCCGCGGCGCTCGCGGTGCCGGCCCCCGTGGGAGTCCTCTGCGCGGTGATGTTCGTGGCGGGCACGACGGTCGAGGTCTTCGGCGTCTCCTGGATGACCGCGGTGCACCAGGAGATCCCCGAGGAGAAGCTCTCCCGGGTCTCGGCGTACGACTGGTTCGGCTCCGTCTCCCTGCTGCCCCTGGCGATGGCGCTGGCCGGCCCCGCCGAGCAGGCCTTCGGCCGGGGCCCGGCCCTGTGGGGCTGCGCCGGCCTGGTCGTCGCCGTCACGGCCGCGGTGCTCCGCGTCCCGGACGTCCGCAACCTCACCCGCCGCACGGTCCCCGTCACCACGCAGCCGTCGGCCGCCTCACCCGATCCCGAACGCTCCGCCGGGGGGCTCGGGTGACGGTACGGCGTCCGCGTCCCCGACCGGCCGGGCCGCGCCGACGAACTCCCGCAGCGCGGGCCCGTGTTCGACCCGCGCCGGGAAGGCGTCGGCAGCCGTACGACGGGCCAGCGCAGCCGCGTCGATCGGCCGGTGCGAGGCGATGAGCACCGCGTTCCCGAACCGCCGCCCGCGCAGCACGCCGGGCTCGGCGATGAGCGCCAGCTCCTCGAAGACGGCGGCGAACGTCGCGAGTTGGGAGCGCAGGAAGCCGAAGGGGGCCGAGTCCGCGAGGTTGGCCAGGTAGACCCCGTCGCCCCGCAGCACCCGCTCCGCCTGCCTCGCGTACCCCAGCGAGGTCAGATGCGCGGGGATCCGGGACCCGCCGAAGACGTCGGCGACGATCACGTCGGCCGAGTCCCCGGGCGCCGCCTCCAGCCAGCCCCGCGCATCGGCGGCGTGCAGGGCGATCCCGGTGCCGTCCGCCAGTGGCAGATGCTCGGTGACCAGGTCCAGCAGCTCCCGGTCGGCGTCCACGACATCCTGCCGGGACCCGGGCCGGGTCGCCGCCACGTACCGGGGAAGCGTGCAGGCACCGCCGCCGAGATGCAGCACGTCCAGAGGCACACCGGCCTCCGCCACGGCGTCCAGCACATACCCGAGCCGCCGGGCGTACTCGAACTCGAGATGCGTCGGCTCGTCGAGATCCACGTACGACTGCGGCGCCCCGTCGACGGTCAGCAACCAGGCCCGCTCCCGATCGACATCGGGCATCAGCTTGGCGGTCCCGTGCTCGGTGACCCGGACGACGGGTATGGATTCGTTCACTTCTCCATTGTGCGACGCCGATGCCTCGCCAAGGGCCCGGGGAACTGCGCGACCGGCCCCCACCGGCCCGCAGTCCCCCACACACAGCGACCTCCCACCACGGAGGTCACGGCCCCCTCACTCCACGGAGGTCACGGTCCCCGCCCCCACGGTCCGGCCGCCCTCACGGATGGCGAACCCCAGCCCCGCCTCCAGCGGCACGTCCCGCCCCAGCTCCACGGTCATCTCCACCGTGTCCCCGGGCCGGGCGACCGCCGTCTCGCCGAGGTCGACGTCCCCGACCACATCCGCCGTACGGATGTAGAACTGCGGCCGGTACCCCGTCGAGACGGGAGTCGTACGACCCCCTTCACGCCCCGACAGGACGTACACCCGCGCCGAGAACCGCCGGGCCGGCACCACGCTCCCCGGCGCCGCGACCACATGCCCCCGCCGCACCGCGTCCCGGGGCACGCCCCGCAACAGCAGCGCCACGTTGTCCCCGGCCTGCGCCTCGTCCATCGGCTTCCCGAAGGTCTCCAGGCCGGTGACGACCGTCTCGACGTCCGCGCCGAGCACCTCGACCCGGTCCCCGACCCGCACGGTCCCCCTCTCGACCGCACCGGTCACGACGGTCCCGCGCCCGGTGATGGTGAGCACGTTCTCCACCGGCAGCAGGAACGGCGCGTCCAGATACCGCTCGGGCATCGGCACGTAGGTGTCCACCGCGTCGAGCAGCGCCTCGATCGACGCCGTCCAACGCGGGTCCCCCTCCAGCGCCTTGAGCCCGGAGACCCGTACGACGGGCAGGGAGTCACCGCCGTAGCCGTGCGAACTGAGCAGCTCGCGGACCTCCAGCTCGACGAGTTCGACCAGTTCCTCGTCGGCCGAGTCCGCCTTGTTCAGCGCGACCACCACGTGGTCGACGCCCACCTGCCGGGCGAGCAGCACGTGTTCGGCGGTCTGCGGCATGATCCCGTCGAGCGCGGAGACGACGAGGATCGCGCCGTCCAGCTGCGCGGCCCCGGTGACCATGTTCTTGACGTAGTCCGCATGGCCCGGCATGTCCACATGGGCGTAATGCCGGGTGTCGGTCTCGTACTCGACGTGCGCGATGTTGATGGTGATGCCGCGGGCGGCCTCCTCGGGGGCCCGGTCGATGCGGTCGAACGGCACGAACGTGCCGGTGCCGCGCTCGGCGAGGACCTTGGTGATGGCGGCGGTCAGGGTGGTCTTGCCGTGGTCGACATGGCCCATCGTGCCGATGTTGAGATGCGGTTTGGTGCGGACGTATGCCGTCTTGGGCATGGCTGTACCTCGAAGCTTGTCCGAAGGAAGAGCGGGGACCCCGAGGAACTGGCCGACCCTCCCCCTGCGGGGTCCGCCGGACTTTCCGGGGAGGGTCAGCTTCGGGCGCCGTCGACAGCGGCCGCGAGAACGGGAACGGCAGCCTTCGGCGCATCCGCGACTGCGGATGCTGCGACGAGGAAGGCGAACCGGAACATGACACAGATCATGACCGACGCGTCACCCCACGTCGAACGGTTTTCCGCGGCTCCGGTTCACCCAAGGGACAGGATCCATACGGCGATCACACATCGGCTTCGGTTAGTGTCACCGAATGCTCGATGCCAACCGCTCTGGCACCGCCACGGCCCCTCCCCGGGCCGCCGCCAAGGAGCTGACCATCGCCGTGCCCGCTCCGATCAGCTTCGGCGCACGCTGCACACGCGTGCTGCTGTCGCCGTGGTCCCGGCTGTCCCTGCTCGTCGCGCTGCTGGCGGCGGCCGGGGCGTCGGTGCTGCTCTTCGAGCCCCAGAAGCTGATGACGCAGGGCTGGCCGCCCCATGTGGCGGGCACCACCGCGGTGGTGGTCTTCGCGGTGGCGTACGGCCTGATCACGGTGGCGTTCGTGCCCCGGCCGATCCTGAACCTGGCGGCCGGCGCGCTGTTCGGCTCGGCACTGGGCATGGGCGCGGCCATGGCCGGCACCGTGCTCGGGGCGTGGATCTCCTTCGTGCTCGGCCGGATGCTCGGCCAGGAGGCCCTGCGCCCGCTGCTGCGCGGCCGGCTCCTGAAGGCGGCGGACAACCAGTTCAGCAGGCACGGCTTCCGCTCGATGCTGGCGGTACGCCTGTTCCCAGGCGTCCCGTTCTGGGCCGCGAACTACGCGGCAGCCGTCTCCCGCATGCGCTGCACACCGTTCCTGGTGGCCACGGCCCTGGGCTCGATCCCGAACGTGGCCGCCTACGTCGTGGCAGGCGCCCGCGCCTCGACCCCGACGTCCCCGGTGTTCCTGATCTCGGTGGCGGCGATCGTCGTCCCGGCGGTGGCCGGAGCAGTCGTGGCCTGGAGAAAACGCCACCACCTACGCCCCGGGCGATAACGCCCCATAGCTACAGCGCCCCGCAACCACAGCGCCCCGTAAGGGGCGCGGGGAACTGCGCGCCCAGCCCCGACGGCGCGGCAGCCGCCCACCGACACCACGCGGCACCCCATTGGGCACCCGCCCCCTACCTCACAGCCTCCAGAATCATCGCGTTGGCCAACCCGCCCGCCTCACACATCGTCTGAAGCCCGAAGCGAGCGCCGCGTTCCCGCATCGCATGCACCAGCGTCGTGGTCAGCCGAGTCCCACTGGCCCCCAGCGGATGCCCCAGAGCAATGGCCCCGCCGTTCACGTTCACCTTCGCCAGATCGGCCCCGGTCTCCTGCCGCCAGGCCAGCACCACGCTGGAGAACGCCTCGTTGACCTCGAACAGGTCGATGTCCCCGATGCCGAGCCCGGCCCGCCGCAGCACCTTCTCCGTCGCGGGGATCACGCCGGTCAGCATCAGCAACGGGTCGGAGCCGGTGACGGCGAACTCGTGCAGGCGGGCCAGTGGCCGCAGCCCGAGCCTCGCCGCGGTCTCGGCGGAGGTGATGAGCACCGCGGACGCGCCGTCGTTGACCGGGCTCGCGTTGCCCGCGGTGACGTTCCACTCGATCTGCGGGAACCGCTCGGCGAAGCCGGGGTCGTAGTAGGCGGGCTTGAGCCCGGCGAGGACCTCGGCGGTGGTGCCGGGCCGTACCGACTCGTCGCGGGCGACGCCGTCCAGCGGAGCGACCTGCGCGTCGAACAGTCCCGCCGCCCACGCGGCCGCCGCCTTCTGGTGCGAGGAGACCGCGAAGGCGTCCATCTCCGCGCGGCTGATCGACCACTTCGCGGCGATGAGCTCGGCGCTGATGCCCTGCGGGACCAGGCCCTCCGGGTAGCGCGCGGCGACTCCGGGGCCGAAGGGGTCCTTGCCGGCCGGCACGTTGGACCACATCGGCACCCGGCTCATCGACTCGACGCCGCAGGCGATCACGATGTCGTAGGCACCGGACATGACGCCCTGCGCGGCGAAGTGCACGGCCTGCTGGGAGGAGCCGCACTGGCGGTCCACGGTGGTCGCCGGGACGGTCTCGGGGAAACCGGCGGACAGAAGGGCGTACCGGGTTGTGTTCATGGCCTGCTCGCCGACCTGGTCGACGGTGCCGCCGATCACGTCGTCGACGAGGGCGGGGTCGACGCCGGAGCGCTCGACGAGGGTGCGCAGGGTGTGGGCGAGGAGTTCGACGGGGTGGACGTGCGCCAGGGACCCGTTCGGCTTGCCCTTGCCGACGGGGGTGCGCACGGCTTCGACGATGACTGCGTCACGCATCTCGGGGACCTCGATTGCCAGTCTCGATTACCGGTGAGTAGGAAAACCGAACCCACCATAACTCCGAGGGTTTGGAAATCCAACCCTCCACTAGACTGGCCTCATGGCCGCCCCCAAGGACCCCCGCCCGTGTTCGATCGCCGACGCCCTGGCACTCGTCGGCGAGAAGTACTCCCTGCTGGTCCTGCGGGAGGTGTGCCTGGGCAACGGCCGCTTCGACCAGCTGGTGCGCAACATCGGCGCACCCCGCGACATCCTGGCCACCCGGCTGCGCCGGCTCGTCGACGCGGGAATCCTCACCAAACGCGTCTACAGCGAGCGGCCGCAGCGCTTCGAGTACCTGGCCACGCAGGCGGGGCTCGAACTGGAGCCGGTCCTGCTGACCCTGATGGCCTGGGGCGACCGCCACCTCCACCCGCACGGCGACCGCCCCATGGTGATCGAGCACGGCTGCGGGGAGACCCTCACCCCGGTCGTCACCTGCGCGGCCTGCGGCGATCCGGTGCGGCACGGGGACTCGACGGCCCACCCGCAGGCACCGGGCTGGACCGTCACCGGACCGGAAGCCGCCTGAGCGGTACTACTCCCCGGCCCTCACCAGGGATGCGCCTCCAGGTACTTGGCGATCTCCGCGCGCTCCCAGGCGCCGTCGGCGACGACGACCCGGTAGCGGCGCCGGAGGGTGTCGCCCGGGGCCAGTTCCAGCTCGTCGTGGAAGGCCCAGGAAGGGGCGATGCCGGCGAACGGGTCGTTGCGCACGAACCAGTGGGCGGGGTGGCTGCCGTGGACGCCCGAGTGGTCGTTCTCCGGGGCGTGTTCGAAGACGACGGTGGCATGGCCGTCGGCGCCGTCGTGCTCGCCGGACAGGGCAAGCCAGGGGGACTGGGAGCCCATGGACTCCGGCCCCTCCCCCTGCGGGCCGACGATCCGACCGTCCCGGAAGGCGCGCGGGCCGCGCCAGAACAGGCCGGTGTAGCCCGCCTGTTCACGCCCGGCCGTGGTCGGGCTGCCGAACAGCAGCGGTTCGGCACGGCGGTTGGTGATCGCGCTGGTCCAGGTGAGCGCCCAGGAACGCGCATCCGGGTCCACGTCGTGGACCTCGATGCGGCGCCGCTCCTCCGCCCACAGCGTCCCGTCGTACGGATGCCAGGTCAGCCGTTCCGCGACGACCAGTCGGCCGTCGGCCGACGACAGCTCGTCGAAGCCCGCGTGCCGCATCGAGCCGACGCGCTCCGGGATGGCCACGTAACCCTGGCCGTGGACATAGGAGTTGCCGCCCCACAGGTTCGCGCCCGACAGGTGCGAGGCGGTCAGGGAGATGCCCTTGTGCCAGCGGTGGTCGTTGGGCCGGTAGTCGGTGACGACGTCCCCGGCGAGGGTGCGCACCGGGTGGAGGTAGGGCCGCGGCGCCTCCCAGGCCGCCTCGGGCCGGTAGACGTACGAGAAGAGCTGCACCCCGGTGACCGGCTCGGTCACGGTGACCCGGTCGCCGTGGGTGTGCGTGATCCGCAGATCGCCGCTCACGCGGACACCTCCTCGCGCGCGGCCGGCGCCCAGCCCGGGGCGTTGCCGTGCAGGGCCGTGTAGTAAGGATCACCCGGACCGATCTCGCCCGCGCGGACCGTCACGTCGGTGAACGCCGCCTTGTACAGGGCGGTGATCAGCTCCAGGCTGGTACGCCCGTCCGCGCCGCTGCTGCGCGGCCGCTCCCCCGCCCGCATGCTGGCGATCAGTTCGCGCAGCTGGGCCAGGTGCGAGCTGGGCACGTCCGGGCCGAAGTCCCGCCAGGCCGCCGCCTCGTCGGCGGGGACGTCCGGGGCCGGGGTGATGCGCCAGTTGTCGTTGGCGTGCCCGTACAGGTGGGTCAGTTCGACCGTCGCGCGCTCGCAGTCGATGCGGATGCGGCTCACCTCGTCGGGGCTGAGCACGCTGTTCACGACGGTGGCCAGGGCGCCGTTCGCGAACCGGACCAGGGCGGTGGAGACATCCTCGGTCTCCACCTCGTGCACCAGCCGGCCGGCCATCGCCCGCACCTCGCTCCACGGCCCGAGCAGGTCGAGGAGCAGATCCATCTGGTGGATGCCGTGGCCCATCGCCGGGCCGCCGCCCTCGGTCGCCCAGCGGCCCCGCCAGGGCACCGCGTAGTAAGCGGTGTCCCGGTACCAGGTGGTCTGGCAGTGGGCGACCAGTGGGCGGCCCAGCGCCCCCTCGGCGAGCAGCCGCCGTACATGGGTGGACGCGGAGCCGAAGCGGTGCTGGAAGACGATCGAGGCGTACGGCCCGCCGTCCGCCCCCTCCTCCGCCTCGACCGCGTCGAAGTCGGCGAGGCTCGGCACGGGCGGCTTCTCGCACCACACCCAGGCGCCGGCCCGCAGCGCGGCCACCGTCTGGTCCCGGTGCAGGGTCGGCGGGGTGCCGATGGTGACCAGGTCGGGCCGCTGTTCGGCGAGCATCCGGTCCAGGTCGGTGTAGGCGTGAGGGATGCCGGCCTCCGCGCACATCGCCTCGACGGCGGTGGCATCGATGTCGACGGCGGCGACGACCTCGGTCTCGCCCTCCGCGGCCAGCTCGGCGAGGGCGGCCAGATGGGAGCCGCGCCCGATGGCGCCGGCGCCGACGACGGCGGCCCGGATGCGGCGGCCGGCGAAGGGGGCCGTGGAGCGGGGGGAGCGGGGCATGGACGTGATCAGCACTCCTCGGGCGTGTACCGACGATGGGCGAACCCGCCCGGAGTGCGCCGCACCCGCACCCCGATGTGCGGAGCAAGCGCTTTCTCCTGCAGAAACGTAAGCGGCGGCACCTTGGCCGGTCAACACCCCGTGGCCGCGGGTCCGCCTGCCGAACCCCTGTGTCCCCCCTGTCACCCCGGCCCGCTACGCTGCGGTTGCACGCGAATGATCACCTGCGCCCTCGCGACCGCCAGCCCCTTCCTCACCCCTGGGACGCCGTACCTTCATGTCTTGGTTTGAATCGCTGGTCCTCGGACTCGTCCAGGGGCTGACCGAGTTCCTGCCCGTTTCCTCCAGCGCGCATCTGCGGCTGACCGCGGCCTTCTCCGGCTGGAAGGACCCGGGGGCCGCCTTCACGGCGATCACCCAGATCGGCACGGAGACCGCGGTGCTTATCTACTTCCGCAAGGACATCGGGCGGATCGTCTCGGCCTGGTTCCGGTCGCTGTTCGACAAGGCGATGCGGCGGAACCACGACGCCCAGATGGGCTGGCTGGTGATCGTGGGCTCGATCCCGATCGGTCTGCTGGGCGTGACGTTGAAGGACCAGATCGAGGGCCCGTTCCGCGACCTGCGCATCACCGCGACCATGCTCATCGTCGTCGGCGTCGTCATCGGCATCGCCGACCGGCTCGCCGCCCGCGACGAGACGGGCGGCAGGCACCGCGCCCCCAAGCAGCGCAAGACGCTGGAGAACCTCGGCGTCAAGGACGGCCTGATCTACGGCCTCTGCCAGGCCTGCGCCCTGATCCCCGGCGTCTCCCGCTCCGGCGCCACCATCAGCGGCGGCCTGTTCATGGGCTACAAGCGCGAGGCGGCGGCCCGCTACTCCTTCCTCCTCGCCATCCCGGCGGTGCTGGCCTCCGGCGCCTTCGAGGTCAAGGACTCGGTGAGCGAGGGCCATGTGGCCTGGGGCCCGACCCTGTTCGCCACGGTGATCGCGTTCGCGTCCGGCTACGCGGTGATCGCCTGGTTCATGAAGTGGATCTCCAACAAGAGCTTCATGCCGTTCGTCTGGTACCGCATCGCCCTGGGCATCGTCATCATCGCCCTGGTCTCGGCGGACGTCCTGAGCCCGCACGCCGCGGAGTCGGCAAGCTAGCCGACAACGCCCCGAAAGGGGCGCTGGGGGTACCCCCGGCCGAAGGCTGGGGAAGGAACCGCGCGACCAGCCACAACACCGCCGCGGACGACCGACGACCCGGCGCGACGGCTTCAGCCACGCTCAGTCGTGGCCGGCGGCCGGGGTGCCCTGGTGGTAGTACACGCGCCAGCCCGTCTCCGTCAGCCGCCACAGGGAGCTGCGCCAGGCCCGGCGGCCCTGGTTGTCCGCGAAGTACGTGAGGTGCACGATGCCCGGAGCCAGGACCGTCCCGGACATCTCGCTCACCTCGACCGGTGACTCCGCGGACACCGACCCACCGCTGGTCACCGTCAGGATCGACGTCGCGTCCCAGCGCCGCCCGGACACCCCCACCTCGGTGAACTCCGGGTCGAGCAGCTCCAGGACGAGGTCCGGGCGGGCACGCACCTCGGGATCGAGGAGCCGCAGTTCCGCGTGGACGGCCGCCTGTACGGCCCGCTGGTTCTCGTCGTCCGTCATACGCCGACCCTACGGACACGCCGCTGCCGGGCCCAGCGAATATCCGCTCGCAATCACCCCAGCTTGAGCAGGAGGTCGGCGAGTTCGGCCGGCATGGTGATCATGCAGTCGTGGCCGGTGGGCAGTTCCCACACCTGCTCGGTCGCGGGCACCGGACGGCGGACGATGCCCTGCGGAACGTTCGCCACGCAGTGGATGTGCGTCCGGGGGATCGTGCGGACGGCGGGATCGTCCAGCCGCACCGGCTCCTGCATGCTGCGCACCGCCTGATCGGAGAGCATGCCGCGCAGCCACGCCACGTCCGCCGCCTCGGTCACCCCGAACAGGCCGTAGGGAGGCGGCAGTTCGGGCATCGGCGGGACCCGCCACCCGCTGCCGGACGCGAGGGCCCTCTCGATCAGGCCCAGGGTCGCGGGCTGGACGTCGGCCGCGGTCTCGCCGTGCTCCGGGACCATCGCGTCGAGATAGACCAGGTGCCCGACGCGATCCGGGACTTCGTTGGCCGCGGAGGAGATGACCAGCCCCGCGTAGCTGTGTCCGACGAGGACGACGTCGGTGAGGTCCTCGTCCCTGATCAGCCCGACGACGTCCGCCACGTGGGTGTCGAGGCCGACGTCCGGGCCGAGCAGAGAGGCCTTCTCGCCATGGCCGGTCAGGGAGGGCGCGTACACCCGGTGCCCCGCCGCCGCCAGTAGGGGGACCACCCGCTCCCAGCACTCGCCGCTGTGCCAGGCGCCGTGTACCAGCAGATACGTCGACATGATCGTGCTCCTCGGCTTGCTCGTCGCTGTCCCCCACCACGCTTGCGGCCCGGCCCCGGAGCGGGCAGAGCCCTGGTGGTCCTGGGGGTGACAGGACCAGGCACGAGCGCGGTGGCCGCATTACGGTGGCGGGATGACCGACGAACCGAACCTGCTGGGCTCGTACGTGCGGGCCCGCCGCGAGCTGGTCACGCCGGAGCAGGTCGGCATCCCCGTACAGGGGGTACGGCGGGTGCCGGGCCTGCGCCGGGAGGAGGTCGCGATGCTGGCGGGCATCAGCGCCGACTACTACCTGCGCCTGGAACAGGGCCGCGACCGCAACCCCTCCGTGCAGGTCCTCGAGTCCCTCGCGCGCGTGCTGCGGCTCGACGAGGACGCGACGGCGTATCTGCTCCGCCTCGGCGCCGAGCGGCCCCGCCGGCGCCGGCGCCACGCCCGGAAGGAGACCGTCCCGCCCGGCGTCGCCCAGCTCCTCGCCGCTCTCCCGCTCCCCGCTCTGGTCGAGGGCCGCTACTTCGACGTCCTCGCCGTCAACGCCCTGGCGACCGCGCTGTCCCCGCGTTTCTCGGTCGGCGCCAACCGGCTCCGGGACATGTTCCTCGACCCCGCCGAGCAGGCCCTCCACCCCGGCTGGGAGGAGGCCGGTGCCGGCATGGTCGCCGGTTTCCGGCGCTCCGTCGGGACCGACACGGACGACCCGCGCGTCATCGAGCTCGTCGGCGAACTCTCCCTCGCCAGCCCGCACTTCAGCCGCCTCTGGGCCCGTCACGACGTGGCGTCCTGCGAGGGCGCGGCCAAGGTCGTCGACCACCCCCAGGTCGGCCGGCTACGACTGAACCGGGAGCGGCTGAACGTCAGCGGCGCGGCGGGCCAGACGCTCGTCGTCTACCACCCGGACCCGGGGAGCGGCAGCGCCGAGAAGCTCGCACTGCTCGCCTCGGCGCTGCCGACGGGGTGACGACGGGCTTGGCGTCGGTGGACCGCAAAGGGACGGCGAAGGGACGACGAAGGAACGGCGAAGGGACGACCGCGCGACGATCAGGCGACGACGGCCGGGCGCCGCATCTCGGCCAACCCCCGGCATCCGCTGCTTTCCTGGCGTTTCGGGCCGCCGCACCCGCTCCGGCAAGGGCGAAGTCCCGCACAGGGGCGCAAGGGCCGGCCGAAGCCCCGACGACCCGCCTGGCGAAAGCCAAGGCGCGGCCACCCGCCCGCCGTATCGCCCGTGACCAACCCCATACGGTCTGCGTAGTGGCCCGGTAGCGCACGGTCAGTTCCTGCCCCTACGTTGTTTCGTATGTCCCCCGATTCCCGAACCCCTGGTTCCGTGCGGTCTGCTGCCGAGGTCAACGAGCACATCCGGGCGCTGTGGCTGCGTGCGGGCGGAACGCTGTCGGCCCAGGAGCGGACGGAGTACGAGCTGCTGGTGGTCGAGTGGGCCGCGGCGATCCGCGAGCAGATCATCGAGGCGGCCTGACCGGCTGAGGGGTCAGCGGCCGCCGGAGACGCGCAGCACCGTGCCGGTCGTGTAGGAGGCCTCGGGGGACAGCAGCCAGGCGATCGCGGCGGCGATCTCCTCGGGCCGGCCGGCGCGGCCCAACGGCGTGGTGTGACCGACCCGTTCGGCTCGGCCGGGGTCGCCCATCGCCGCGTGGATCTCCGTGTCGATCACACCGGGTGCCACCGCGTTGACCCGCACGCCGTCGGGGCCGAGTTCCTTCGCGAGGCCCACGGTGAGGGCGTCGACGGCCGCCTTGGTCGCCGCGTAGTGGACGTATTCGCCAGGGCTGCCGAGGGTGGCCGCCGCCGAGGACACGTTCACGATCGCGCCGCTCCCCCGGGCCGCCATCAACCGGGCCGCACGGCGCGAACACAGCAGCGTGCCCAGCAGGTTGACCTCGACCACCCGGCGGAGATCCGAGGTCTCCGCGTCGGCCAGCCGCCCGAACGGCCCGGTCACGGCGGCGTTGTTCACCAGCCCGGTGACGGCCCCCAGTTCCCGCTCCGCCGTGTCGAACAGCCCCTCCACATCGGCCTCCACGGACGTGTCCACCCGGACGACGGCACAGCGCGCCCCGCCCTTGCGCACCCCCTCCGCGACCGCCTCGGCGGCGTCCTCGTCCCGGACGTAACCGATCACCACATCGTGCCCGTCGGCCGCGAGCCGCAGACAGGTCGCGGCGCCGATACCCCGGCTGCCACCGGTGACCACCGTGACGGGACGCACCATCGAAAACCTCCTCGGACCGACCGGACGACGATCTTACGACGGCGGGAACGCGGGATTTGGTCGCCCCCGGACAGTGCTCGCCGACTTCTTCGGGCGCATGCGCGAGGTCGAATGCGCCCGCCCCGGTCCTCCTCGGTGACATGGAGTCCGCGTGCCGGACACGGACACGGAACCCGAATTCCCGTTCGATGCCCCGGCCGTTCCCGGGCCGGGGCCGGAGGGCGGTCCGGTTCGAACATCACCGAATATCGCCCGGGCCCCTTGGCTCCGCCCGCCCCGTGCCCAACACTGAGCCGATGACGCAGCGTGTGGAGCTCGCGACCGTGATGGACCGGCTGGCCGTGGACGAGATGGTCACCGAGTACGCGGTGGCCGTCGACGACGGTGACTGGGCGGCGTACCGGAGGCTGTTCACGGCGGACGGGCGGGCCGACTACCGCTCCGCCGGCGGGATAGAGGGCGATGCCGGGCAGGTGGCCGGGTGGCTCGCGGAGAACCTGACCCTCTTCTCGATGCGGCAGCATCTGATCGTCAACCGCCGGGTGCGGTTCGGGATCCTGGACCACGACACCGGCGACACCGCGCGTCTGCAGGCCGACTACGTCAACCCCATGCGCTTCGCCGCCGGCGACGGCGCCTCCACCGCCCCGGACTTCGTGTGCGGCGGCCGCTACTCCTTCGCGTTCCTGCGCACCCCGGACGGCTGGCGGCTGCGTCAGGTGGTCGTCGAGGAGAAGTGGCGCAGGCTGCCCGACCCGCGTGCGGTGGCCGTGTCCGACTGAGCCCGCGCCCATGCCCCCTGTCGGAGATCCCGGCGGGTCCCGCACACTGGAAGGACCCGCAGGCAGGAGGCGATGGATGAGGACCGTCGAGCGCTGGCTCACCTCCCCGTGGCGGCGTTCCTGCGTCGGGGCCCTCGCGGGCGCGCTGCCGGTCCTGGCCTTTCCGGCGCCGTCGCTGTGGTGGTTCGCGTACGTCGCGCTGGTTCCGTGGCTGCTGCTGGCGCGCTCGGCGCCGACCGGGCGGCGGGCGGCGTACGACGGCTGGTGCGGCGGGTTCGGGTTCATGGTCGCCGTGCACCACTGGCTGCTGCCGAGCCTGCACGTCTTCATCTTCCTGATCGCCGGTCTGCTGAGCGTGTTCTGGGCGCCCTGGGGCTGGGTGACGCGCCGGCTGCTGGGCGGGGTGCCGTCGCCGGGGCGGGCCGCGGCCGCGGTGCTGGTGCTGCCGTCGGGCTGGCTGATGGTGGAGCTGGTGCGGTCCTGGCAGGGGCTCGGCGGACCGTGGGGCATGCTCGGCGCGACCCAGTGGCAGGTGTCGCCGGCGCTGCGGCTGGCCTCGGTCGGCGGGGTCTGGCTGCTGAGCTTCCTGGTGGTGGCAGTCAATGTCGCGGTCGCCGTCCTGGTATCCGTGCGGGAGGCCCGCTTGCCGGCGGTGGCCTCGCTGGTGGCCACGGCCGCCGCGACCTCGGCCGCCTGGGCGTGGTCACCGCGCCCGGATGTCGACGGGCACGTCCGGATCGCCGTCGTACAGCCCGGCATCGTCGACGGCACCGACAGCGGCGTCCGGCGGTTCGACCGGGAGGAGCAGCTGACCCGGCAGCTGGCCGGGCAGCATCCCGATCTGATCGTCTGGGGCGAGAGCAGCGTCGGGTACGACCTCGGGGACCGGCCCGACCTCGCGCGGCGGATCGCCGCGCTGTCCCGCGAGACCGGCGCGGACATCCTGGTCAACGTGGATGCCCGGCGTTCCGACCGGCCCGGTATCTACAAGAGCTCCCTGCTGGTCGGCGCCGACGGCCCGACCGGGGACCGGTACGACAAGATGCGGCTTGTTCCGTTCGGCGAGTACATACCGGCCCGCTCCCTGCTCGGCTGGGCCACCTCGGTCGGCAAGGCGGCCGGCGAGGACCGGCGGCGCGGCACCGAGCAGGTGGTGATGGACGTCGGCCACGGGCTGCGGATCGGCCCGATGATCTGCTTCGAGACGGCGTTCCCCGACATGAGCCGGCATCTCGCCCAGGACGGCGCGCAGGTGCTGGTCGGCCAGACGTCGACCTCCTCCTTCCAGGACAGCTGGGCCCCCGAGCAGCACGCGTCGCTGGCCGCGCTCCGGGCCGCCGAGACCGGCCGCACCATGGTCCACGCCACGCTGACCGGGGTCTCCGCCGTCTACGGCCCGGGCGGCGAGCGCATCGGCCCGTGGCTCGGCACCGACGCGAGCACCGCCAGGGTCTACGAGGTGCCGGTCGCCCGCGGGGTCACCCCGTTCGTGCGGTACGGCGACTGGCCGGTGGACGGCGCGCTGCTGGTGCTGGCCGCGTACTGCCTGGCCGAGGGGGTGCGGACGGTCAGGCTGCGCCGGAGCGCCGCCGAACCTCTCGTACCACCTGCTCGCACAGCTCATGAGTCGCCAGTGCGTCCCGGGCGCTGAGCACCTTCCCGGCGCGGACGGCGTCCAGGAAGGCGAGCACGGCCTGTTCTATGCCGCGCTGCCGGGCGACCGGCACCCAGTCGCCGCGCCGCCGGACCGTCGGCTGGCCCTTGTGGTCGACCACCTCGGCGAGGTTGAGGACTTGGCGCTTGGTGTCCTGGCCGGACACCTCCAGGATCTCCTCCGCCGAGCCGCTGAGCCTGTTCATCACGCCGAGCGCCGTGAAGCCGTCGCCGGCGAGCTGGAGGACGACGTGGTGCAGCAAGCCGTCGGCCACCCGGGCCCGGACGGTCACGTCCGCGACCGGGCCGGGGGCGAGGAAGCGCAGGGTGTCGACGACGTGGATGAAGTCGTCGAGGATCATCGTCCGCGGTTCCTCGGGCAGCCCGACGCGGTTCTTCTGCATCAGGATCAGCTCGCGCGGATGGTCGGCGCACTGCACGTAGCCGGGGGCGTGGCGGCGGTTGAAGCCGACGGCCAGCGACACGTTCCGCGCCTCGGCGAGCGCCACGAGCCGTTCGGAGTCGGCGAGCCGGTAGGCGAGGGGCTTGTCGACGTACGTCGGTACGCCCGCCTCCAGCAGCCGGGTGACGATCTCGGGGTGGGCGACGGTGGCCGCGTGCACGAACGCGGCGTCGAGGTCCTGGGCGAGGAGGTCGTCCAGGGTCGCGTGCCGGCGGCCGGCGGGCAGGTGGAGGCTGTCGCCGACCCGGTCGAGGGTGGCGGGGGTGCGGGTCTGGACGTGGAGTTCGAGCCCCGGCTGCACGGCCAGCACCGGCAGGTACGCCTTCTGCGCGATGTCGCCGAGTCCGATGCAGCCGACCTTCACTGACGCTCCCCACGTGGTTGCCCGCGGTTGCCCGCGCCTGCCTGAAGGGAAGCATACGGGCCGATAATCCGTGGTGGGAGGGGCCCGCGGTGGGCCAGGATGCCGGGCATGACGACCGAACGCCGTATGCCCGCCGTGGACGCCGACGACCGCACCATGCTGGAGGGCTGGCTGGAGTTCCACCGGCGGACCCTCGCGGTGAAGTGCGAGGGCCTGACCGACGCCCAGCTCCGGACCGCCTCCGTGGAGCCGTCCCCACTGTCCCTGATGGGGCTGGTGCGGCACATGGCCGACGTGGAGCGGTCCTGGTACCGCAGGGTCCTCGCCGGGGAGGAGGCGCCGCCGCTGTACTTCAGCGACGAGGACCCCGACGCCGAGTTCCACCTCACCGAGGCGGACACCTGGCAGGAGGCGTACGCGACCTGGCAGGCCGAGATCGGGGCCGCCCGGCAGGCCGCGGCCGGCTTCGATCTGGACGACCTCTCCAAGGGCCGCCACCGCCGCACCGGGCAGCAGATCAGCCTGCGCTGGATCCACACCCACATGATCGAGGAGTACGCCCGGCACAACGGCCATGCCGACCTGATCCGGGAGCGGATCGACGGCGTGACCGGCGACTGACGTCAGTCTGGCACCCGTCCGTCCCTCGTACGGGGCGCGAGATCACCCGTGCGGGGCACCAAAGTCTTGTCGACGGTGTCAACCTCCGCGCCGACCCAGCAGAGTTGCGCGGGTGCATCGAACGACGACCACCGCAGCGCTTCTGGTCACCGTAGCCTTCTCGGCCCTCTCCGGCTGTGTGACGGTCCAGCACCCGGCGGCACCCGGCCCGCCTCCGGGTACGGCGCCCTCGCTGCCGTCGGTGCCCCGCCCGGACGGCAGTGCCGAGCCGAGGGTGGTGCAGGCGCCGGTCAAGGAGGCCCTGGAGATGGTCGGCCCGTCCCGCCCGGCCCGCCGCGTCACACCGGCCGCCTCGCACGCCCCCGCGCCCGCTCCCCCGGCCCCCCACCGCGCCCCGGCGGCCCCGCGCGCCGCCACTGCGCACCCCCACGGCGCGCCCCGGTCGCACAGCCCGCAGGCCGACCTCCCCGGCCTCTCCCCCTCCGTCCCGAAGGCCCCGGACGTGTGTGCCCTCGGCAAGCAGTACGGCGGCTGGGACGCGGACAGTCCGCAGGCACGGATCTGCGAGCAGACGTACGGGCGTTGAGACGCCGGCGCGGCCCTACTTCGGCCGCTGCCGCGGTGGGCCCCAGGAGTCGGCGCCCGGGTCGCCGTCGTCCGCGAGCCGTAGTTCCAGGCGGCTGATCGCGGCCCGGACCCCGTTGCCGTACCCGTCGTCGCCGAGTGCGGCGGCCGTGCCGCGGGCCCGGTCCAGGTGGCTGCGGGCGGCGTCGGTACGGCCGAGCTTCACATAGTCGGCGGCGAGGTTCAGGTGCAGGGAGGGGTAGAAGCCGCGCAGCCCCGCGGCTCCCGCCGCCTCCTCCGCCTCCTCCGCCGCCGACAACGCCCTCAGGTCCCAGGCGAGTTCGTCGGACGGGTCGTCCTGGGTGTCGGCCAGGTAGTGGGCCAGGGTGCAGCGGTGCACCGGCTCGCCGTGCTCGCCGAGCTCCGCCCACAGGTCGAGCAGGCGCCGGCGGGCCTCCTCACGGTCCCCGGCGTGGTGCAGTATCACGACCTGCCCGATCCGCGTCAGCACGGCGTCGGCTGCCGTACGCTCCTGTCGCTCCGCCACGGGGCCCTCCGGGCTGTAAGCCGTTGTGTGCTGCCGACGCTAGACGGCGCCGCCGGATTTCCTCGTCAGGCGGCGCCGTGGGACCGCGGGCCGGCGGTGGACCGCAGGCCGGTGGGGGCTGATCGCGCAGTTCCTCCCCCAGCCTCCGGCCGGGGGTACCCCCAGCGCCCCTGGCGGGGCGCGTTGCCCCCGGTCGGCTTCGAGGCGCCCTCTGTGTGTGCTCAGCCCAGATCCGGGATCCGCCAGTCGATCGCCTCGTGGCCCTGGGCCGCCACCGCCTCGTTGATGTGGGTGAAGGGACGGGAGCCGAAGAACTTCTTCGCGGAGAGCGGGGACGGGTGCGCACCCTGGATCACCACGTGCCGGGTCTCGTCGATCAGCCGGAGCTTCTTCTGCGCGTAGCCGCCCCAGAGGACGAAGACGGCCGGGTCGGGCCGCTCGGCGACCGCTCGGATCACCGCGTCGGTGAACTTCTCCCAGCCCTTGTTCTTGTGCGAGTTGGCCTCACCGGCGCGGACCGTGAGGACCGCGTTGAGCAGCAGCACGCCCTGCTGGGCCCACGGCATCAGATAGCCGTTGTCCGGCACGGACTCCCAGCCCAGCTCCTCCCGCATCTCCTTGTAGATGTTCCGCAGGGACGGCGGGATCCGCACCCCGGGGCGGACGGAGAAGCACAGGCCGTGCCCCTGGCCCTCGCCGTGGTAGGGGTCCTGCCCGAGGACGAAGACCTTGACCTGGTCGAACGGCGTCGCCTCCAGCGCGGCGAAGACCTCCTCGCGCGGCGGGTAGACGGGGCCCTTCGCCCGCTCCTCCTCGACGAACTCGGTCAGCTCCTTGAAGTAGGGCTGCTGCAGCTCGTCACCCAGAACCCCGCGCCAGGACTCGGGCAGCATGGCGATGTCGGTCACGTCAACGTCCTCACGAATTGCGGTCACTTGCAGATCCTGCCGGTACCGAAAAACCTACAGGCGACCACTGACAACCGGGGCCGGACGGCCGTTTCACCAGCTGGTCTTGCGGTGCAGCTCCCACATCATCATGATCGTCGACGGGTCGAGCGCCTTTTCGCCGCCGGAGATGTCGTCGCTGGCCGCGACGTACTGCCGCCCCTGCCACAGCGGGATCAGCCGCGCGTCGTTGACGAGGATCTGCTGGGCCTCCTCGAAGTCCTTGACGACCTCGGCGCGGTCGCTCTCGCTGCGGGACTGCGGCAGCAGCTTGCCGGTGATCACGGGGGACGGGTAGGGCGTGCCGAGGGCATTCTGCTCACCGACGAAGGGCGCGATGAAGTTGTCGGCGTCGGGGAAGTCCGGGAACCAGCCGCGGCCGAACACCGGGTACTCGCCCTTCTGGTAGCCGACGACGTAGGTCTTCCAGGGCCGGCTCTTCAGGGTGATGGCGAACAGCCCGGAGTCGTCGAGCTGCTGCTTGAGCTCCTGGAACATCTGTCCGGTCTCGGAGCCGTAGCGGTCGGTGGTGTACCAGAAGGTGAGCGGGACGCGCTGGGTGATGCCGGCGTCGGCGAGGATCTTGCGGGCCTTGGAGGTGCTGGGGTCGCCGAAGTCGTCGAAGAAGCCGGTGGTGTGGCCGGTCAGGCCCGCCGGGACCATGGAGTACAGCGGGTCGACGGTGTCCTTGTAGACGGTGTGGGCGATCGCGGCGCGGTCGACGAGCTGGGCGACGGCCTTGCGCACGGCGGGCAGCTTGGCCCACGGGTCCGCGGGGTTGAACACCAGGTAGCTGATGTCCGTGCCGCTGCCGTCGATCAGCTGCAGGTCGGTGCTGCCGTGCGCCTCCAGGGCCACGATGTCGGAGGCGGCGAGACCGCGGTAGGTGACGTCGATGTCCCCGGACCTGAGGGCCTTGACCATGGTGGCCGAGTCCTGGAAGTAGCGGATGGTCACGGCGTCGTTCTGCCGGTCGGCGAAGCCCTGGTAGTTGTCGTTGCGGACCAGTTCGGCCCGCTTGCCGTCCTCGTAGGACTTGAGGGCGTACGGCCCGGAGCCGTGCACGGAGGCGTCCTTGCGCAGCGAGTGGGCCGGATAGTCGTCGGGATCGACGATCGACATGGCCGGGGTGGCGAGCACGAACGGGAAGGTGGCGTCGGGCTTGTTGAGGTGGAAGACCACCTCGCGGTCGCCGGTCGCCTGCACCCGGTCGAGGCTGCCGAGCAGTCCGGCCGGGCCGCTGGGCGCGTTGATGCTCCGGATCCGGTCTATGGAGTACTTGACGCTCTCGGCGTCGAGCTTGTCGCCGTCGGCGAACTTCAGGCCGGAGCGCAGTTCGCAGCGGTAGGTGCGGGAGCCGGAGTCCGTGAAGGCGCACTTCTGCGCGGCGTCGGGCTGCGGGGTGGTGGCGCCGTCGGGGTAGGCGAGCAGTGTCTGGTAGACGTTCCGGAACAGCTCCCAGGAGCCGTCCCACGATCCCGCCGGGTCAAGGGTGCTGGGGGCGCTGGTCGTGCCGACGACGATGGGCCCGCTGTTGTCCGCACTGCTGCCGGAGAGCACCCCGCACCCGGCCACCAGGGTCAGGGACGCGAGCGCGGCGACTCTTCGCAGACCTCGGTTCCGGTTGAACACGCGCACGCTCCTCGATCCGCCGTACCAGGGGTCGGCGGCAGACCATACCGCAGCGTTGCGCGCCTTGAAGCACCCCGGAAACACGGGCGTTGATCGAATGTGCTATGACGACGTTGTCATCCGGCCGTGCGGATCTTGTACGACGGCGTGGGCGCCGTTTTCCTCACACATGCGGCAAATATCTGTGATGAAAACGACGCCCGGCGATCCGTCAGGCCACGCCGGCGTTGAGGAAGATGCCGCCGTCGACGACGAGCGTCTGGCCGGTGACCCAGTCGGACTGCTCCGAGGTGAGGAACGCGGCGGCGCCGCCGATGTCGGAGGGCACGCCGAGCCGCTTGAGCGGGTAGCCCGCGGCGGCCTCCGCCTCGCGGCCCTCGTACAGCGCTTCCGCGAACTTGGTCTTGACGACCGCGGGGGCGATCGCGTTGACCCGGACGCCGGGGGCGTACTCGTGCGCCAGCTGCTGGGTCAGGTTGATCATCGCGGCCTTGCTGATGCCGTACACGCCGATGAACGGCGAGGCCGAGAGGCCGGCGACGGAGGCGATGTTGACGATGGCGCCGCCGTTCTCCTTCTGCCAGGCGTGCCAGGTCTTCTGGGCGAAGCCGAGGGCGGAGACCACGTTGGTCTCGAACACCTTGCGGGCCACGTCCAGGTCGACGTCGGCGATCGGGCCGAACACCGGGTTGGTTCCCGCGTTGTTGACCAGGTAGTCGACGCGGCCGAAGGCCGCCATGGTGCGCTCGACGACCTCGCTCTGGTGGGCCAGGTCGTGCGCCTTGCCGGCGATGCCGATGACGCGCTCGGAGCCGAGGCTCTCGACGGCCTCCTTGAGGGCGTCCTCGTTGCGGCCGGTGATGGCGACGCGGTCGCCGCGGGCGATCAGCGCCTCGGCGACGCCGTAGCCGATGCCGCGGCTCGCGCCGGTGATGATGGCGACCTTGCCGGACAGCTCGGGCAGTTCAGTCATGTCAGTGTTCCCCAGGTTCCCCGGTGTACTTCTAGTCGAGCGGTCCGCCGGCCACGTACAGCACCTGGCCGGAGACGAAGCCGGCGGCCTCGTTCGTGAAGAAGGCGATGGCGTTGGCGATGTCCTCGGGCTCGCCGACGCGCTGCACGGGGATCTGGGTGGCCGCGGCGGCCTTGAACTCCTCGAAGCCCATCTTCACGCGCTCGGCGGTGGCCTTGGTCATCTCGGTGGCGATGAAGCCGGGGGCGACGGCGTTGGCGGTGATGCCGAACTTGCCGAGCTCGATGGCGAGGGTCTTGGTGAAGCCCTGCAGACCGGCCTTGGCGGCGGAGTAGTTGGCCTGGCCGCGGTTGCCGAGCGCCGAGGAGGAGGACAGGTTGACGACCCGGCCCCAGCCGGCCTCGACCATGTGCTGCTGGACGGCCTTGGTCATCAGGAAGGAGCCGCGCAGGTGCACGTTGAGGACCGTGTCCCAGTCGGACGCGGACATCTTGAACAGCAGGTTGTCGCGGAGCACGCCGGCGTTGTTGACCAGGATGGTCGGGGCGCCCAGCTCCTCGACGACGCGCGCGATCGCGGCGGCGACCTGGGCCTCGTCGGAGACGTCGGCGCCGACCGCGATCGCCTTGCCGCCGGCCGCGGTGATCTTCTCGACGGTGTCCTTGCAGGCGGCTTCGTCGAGGTCGATCACGGCGACCGCGCGGCCCTCGGCGGCCAGTCGTACGGCGGTGGCGGCGCCGATGCCACGTGCTGCACCGGTGACGACGGCCACCCGCTGCTCAGTGCTGGACATTGCTGTTTCTCCTCGCCCTTGAGAACACCTGATCGAGAACCCGGCCGGATGGTGAGCGACCGCTTAGTACCTTCGACAGACGTGACGCTAGAAGCCCTGGCACGCGGTGTCAACGTCACGCCGCGCAGTGTGATCCATTACCTCACCAGGAGGTCCAGCAACCGCTCCGTCTCGGCCGCCGGGTCACGGGTGAGCCCGGTGTGCACGGGTCCCGGCTGGACGACGGTGGAGCGGGGCGCGACCAGCCAGCGGAAGCGCCGCCCCGGGTCGTCGCCGGCCGCGTGCCCCGCCGCCGCGCCGCCCGCGCAGACACCCTCCACCGCCCCGAGCGCGGCCCGCACCCCGGCGACGTCCGCGTCCGGGTCCAGGGCCAGCAGCCGGGCCTCGTCCAGATGGGTACGGGCGCCGACGTAGCCCTTGGCCCGGCAGTACACGAGCACGCCGGCGTTGATGCACTCGCCGCGCTCCACGCGGGGTACGACGCGCAGCAGGGCGTACTCGAAGACGTCCCGGTCGCCGCCCTGGCCGGTGCGGGTGATGTGGCGCTCGGTCATATGTCCGGCCACGTTGATGTGGGTCTCGCTCACTTGGCCCCCTCGATGCCGGTGATGCGCTCGTGGATGACGGCGGCCCGGGCGAGCAGCGGCCGCGCGTAGGTGCGCCGCAGGTCGTCGGGGGTGTCGAAGCCGGGCTCGGCGGCGAGCCAGACGTCGGGGATCTCGGCGGTGACCTCGGCGAGCAGGTCCTCGGTGACCCGGGGCGCCAAGTCCGCGGCGGCCGCCCGGACATCGGGGCCGAACCCGCTCAGCGCGTGGTCGGCGGCGTCGTACGGGCGGGCGGCGGAGGCCTCGGCCGACGGCCAGTTGTGCTGCCAGATCATGGTGGCGCCGTGGTCGATGAGCCACAGGTCGCCCTGGTGGACCAGCAGGTTGGGGTTGCGCCAGGAGCGGTCGACGTTGTTGACCAGCGCGTCGAACCAGACGATCCGCCCGGCCTCCTCGGGGCTCACCGCGAAGGCGAGCGGGTCGAAGCCGAGGGCACCGGACAGGAAGTCCATGCCGAGATTGGTGCCGCCGCTGCCCCGCAGCAGGTCCTGCACCTGCTGCTCGGGTTCGCCGAGTCCCAGCACCGGATCCAGTTCGACGGTGACCAGCCGGGGCATCCGGAACCCGAGCCGGCGCGCGAGTTCACCGCAGACGACCTCGGCGACCAGCGTCTTGCGGCCCTGCCCCGCGCCGGTGAACTTCATGACGTACGTCCCGAAGTCGTCGCTCTCGACGAGCCCGGGCAGCGAGCCGCCCTCCCGCAGGGGCGTGATGTAGCGGGTCGCGGTGACTTGTCGCAGCATTTTCCCTGGCCATCCAGCTTCTCAACCATGCAGTCGACGACCGGGGTGACCTCCGGCACGAAGGGAGCATAGTAACCGAGCGTGACAGCGGACGCGCGGGGGGCGGTGGCGTTCACCCGGGACCTATGACTTCAGCGCATACCACATGTTCCCAAGTCTCGTTGGCGTCATGGTCACGGAGACTCCTACGGTGAGGGGCGGAGCCACCGTCCAAGAGGAGTTCGGTCCATGACAGACCTGGTCCGGCGCGACGAACTCGGCGCCTTTCTCCGCGCCCGGCGGGAGGCGACCGACCCGGCGGCGGCAGGCTTCCGGTCCGGGCCGCGGCGCCGCACCCCGGGGCTGCGCCGCGAGGAACTTGCGCAGCTCGCCGGGGTCAGCGTCACCTGGTACACGTGGCTCGAACAGGGCCGCGACATCAGCGTGAACCGGCAGGTCGTCGAAAGCCTGGCCCGCGCGCTGCGGCTCTCCGGGCCGCAGCGCGCGCACCTGTTCACCCTGGCCGCCCTGGTACCGCCGCCCGCGGGTCCGGGGCCGGTGAAGGTCGACCCCCTGCTGGCACGGCTGGTGCGGGAGCTCTCCCCCAACCCCGCTTACGTGATGAACCCGTGGTGGGACCCGCTGGCGTACAACGACGCGTACGCCGAACTGCTCGGTGGTCTCGACCGGCGCTCGGCGGACGAGCGCAACATCCTCTGGATCGTCTTCACGGAGTCGCGGGGTCCGGGACTGTTCGTCGACTGGCCCAGCGAGGCACGCTCCCTCGCCGGCCAGTTGCGCGTGGCCCTCGCCCGGTATCCCGACGATCCGCGCGGCCCCGCGCTGCTGGAATCGCTGCTGTACTCCTCCGAGACGTTCCGCGCGCTGTGGGACGAGCGGAACGTCAGCGGGTTCACCTCCGCCCGGAAGGAGCTACGGCACCCACGGCTCGGACGTGTCGACCTGGACTGTCTGAAACTGGCGGACGCCCATGACGAAAAGCTGTCACTCATGGTCTTCCTGCCCGCCCTGGAGAACGGCTCCGACTAGCGGAATCCCGCCCGCGTCCTCGACCGGTCAAGACCGACAGCGTACTGACAGCGCTGTTTTACCGAAGCCTCATGTCCAGGTGGTCACTATCTGGATGCCGTCTGAACAGGTGGTGCCCGAAGACCGTACCCCTGGACGGATCAACGAGAAGCTCCGCGGAAGGGAACCCCTCACATGACCAGCGCACCGCTCAACCCCTCGGCCACCCCGGCTCGCCGCACCGTGATGGTGGCGGCCGGAGCCGCAGGGCTCGCCGCCGCGCTGACCGCCTGCGGGTCGTCGGACGACGACTCGTCGAGCTCGACCACCACGAACGGCAACGCGGGCGGTGGCTCCACCACCCAGGACAGCAACGGCTCGGCCGGCGGCTCCACAGCCGCGGCCGGTGGCACCGCGCTCGCCAAGACCACGGACATCCCCGAGGGCGGCGGCACGATCTACAAGGACCAGGCCGTGGTCGTCACGCAGCCGACGTCGGGCACGTACAAGGCGTTCTCGACGAAGTGCCCGCACGCCGGCTGCGCGGTGACCAGCATCGCCAACGGCGAGATCGTCTGCCCCTGCCACGGCAGCAAGTTCGCCATAGCCGACGGCAGCGTGAAGCAGGGCCCGGCGACCACGGGTCTGACGGCGGCCAACATCACGGTCTCCGGCGACCAGATCTCGCTGGCCTGACCCTCAGGACCGCCGGCGCGGTTGTTTGAGGCAGCCGAGCACCTCGTCCGTGGTCGCGACCGTGGCGACCAACGCGAGGGTGTTGCGGACCATCGCGGGGGTGTAGTCGGAGGGCACTCCCGCGACGGCGTCGGCCGGGACGACGACCGTGTAGCCCCGGTTGACCGCGTCGAACACGGTGTTCGGAACGGCCACGTTGGCCGAGACACCGGTGACGATCAGGGTGCGGCAGCCGAGGTTGCGCAGCAGCGGGTCGACGTCGGTGCCCTGGATCGGCGACAGGCCGTGCAGCCGTCGCACGACGAGGTCCTCCTCCGAGACCTCGATGGGGGGCGCGACGCGGACCGCCGTGGTGCCGGAGAGCTGCTGGACGGGCAGCCGTTCGGCGGCGCGGAACAGGCGGGCGTTGCTGTTCGCGCCGCGGCCGTCCGGGCGGCGTTCGGCGATCGCGTGGATCACCTGGACACCGGTGTCGTGCGCGGCGGCGACCAGGCGGACGATGTTGTTGAGAGCCCCCGACGTCCGTGCCTCACGGGCGAGTTCGGGCAGCGCGCTGTCCGGGCCCAGCACGCCCTGCTGGCACTCGACGGTGAGCAGCACGGTGCTCACCGGGTCGAGGAGTTCCTCGAGCCGTTCGTACGACGACGGCATGACGCCCCCTTCCACCTTGGTGCGGGGCGGGTGACACTAACCGCCATCGCGCGGGAACGGAAGAAGAGACGAGGGGGCCGCATGACCGTCACTCAGCGCCGGGGCCGGAAGATCATGATGACGCCCGGTGAGCTGGACGATTTCCTCACCACGCAGCGCACCTGCCGGGTCGCGACCGTCTCGGCGTCCGGCGCCCCGCACGTCAGCGCCCTGTGGTTCGCCTGGGACGGCACGTCCCTGTGGCTCTACTCGGTGGTGCGCAGCCAGCGCTGGAAGGACCTCAGCCGCGATCCGCGGGTGGCGGTCGTCGTCGACTCCGGGGAGGAGTACGACCAGCTGCGCGGCGTCGAGCTGAGAGGGACCGTCGAGTTCGTGGGCGAGGTCCCGCGCACCGGCGAGCTGGTCGCCGAACTCGACTACATCGAGACGGTGTTCGCCCGCAAGAACTTCGGCCTGGACGAGATGCCGCACGACGGCCGGCACGCCTGGGCGCGGCTCACCCCGACGAAGACCGCCTCTTGGGACTTCCGCAAGCTGGGCTCTGTGTAAGGAAGTTCACGGGCAGGGAAGCCCCACAGGCGGGCAGCGGGCTCAGGCGATCGCCTCGGCCGCGCCGCGCAGCGCCTGCACCGCCGCCCGGATCGAGGGGCGGCGGTCGGCGTCGGCCCGCCAGACGACGTACACATGGCGGCGCACCCGCTGCTTCAACGGCACCATGAGGACGCCCTCCGGCACCGGGTGACGGCCCAGCAGCGGGGCGATGCAGACGCCCAACCCGGCGGCCACCAGGTTGAGTTGCGTGTGGGTCTCGGCCGCGCGGTGCCCGACGATGGGCTCGATGCCGCGCGAGCGCAGCGTGAACATCAGCCATTCGTGGCAGAACTCGCCCTCGCCCCAGGTGATCCACTCGTCCTCGGCGAACTCCCCCAGGTCCACCTCCTCGCGGTCGGCGAGCCGGTGCCCCACCGGCAGGGCCACCTCGGCGGGGTCGTCCAGCAGGGGCGCCTTGACCAGGCCGTCGGGCAGCGGCATCGGCTTGTTGTACCAGTCCAGGACGACCGCGAGGTCGAGGTCGCCGCGGACGACCCCGGCGATGCCGGCCTCCGGTTCCAGTTCGCTGGAGCGGACGCGCAGCGCGGGGTGCCGGGCGCGCAGGGAGGCCAGTGCGCCCGGGAACAGGCCGCGGGCGGCCGTCGGGAACGCGGACAGCCGGAGCTCGCCGACGACCTGGCCCCGGTGCGCCTCCAGGTCGGACTGGGCCAGCTCGACCTGGGAGAGGATCCGGGCCGCGTGTTCGGCGAGCAGCCGCCCGGCGTCGGTGAGCCGGATGCCCCGGCCGTTCTTCGCGAGGAGCTGCTGGTCCACCTCGCGCTCCAGCTTGCCCATCTGCTGCGACACCGCCGACGTCGTGACGTGCAGGGCCTCGGCGGCGCCGCTGACGGAGCCGTGCCGGGCGAGGGCGTCCAGGGTGCGCAGGCGCTCCACATTCAACATGTAAGCGATTCTAAGAGGTACCCGGCGAGAAGTCTCGATTGTGCTACGAGGTTGCTTCCCGCATCGTGGAGGCCATGAGCACCGTGACCACCGCCGCGACCAGCGAGCCCGCGCTTGCCGCCGGTCCCTCCCGCCCCCGCCTCGACTGGCGTCTGCGCTTCGGCGCCCTGTCACTGATCTGGGGCTTCAGCTTCCTCTTCATCAAGGTGGGGACGGAGGGCTACGCACCCTTCCAGGTCACCCTCGGCAGGCTGGTGTTCGGTACGGCGGTCCTTGCGGCGGCGATGGCGGTGAAGCGGCAGCGGCTGCCCCGCGGGGCCCGTATCTGGGGACATCTGGCGGTCGCCGCGTTCCTGCTCAACGCGCTGCCGTTCTCCCTCTTCGCCTACGCGGAGCTGACGATCCCGTCCACGCTGGCCGGGATCTGCAACGCGACCTCGCCGCTGTGGGGGATGGTGCTGTCGCTGGTGGCCCTGTCGGAGGACCGGCCGACGAGGGTCCGGTTCGCCGGACTCGGCCTGGGTTTCGTCGGCGTGCTGACGGTGCTGGGGGCCTGGGAGGGCTTCCACGGCCTGGACGTCACCGGGACCGTCATGGCGCTTCTGGCGTCGCTGAGCTATCCGATCGGATGGATCTACGTCCGGCGGACGCTGGCCGGGAGGGGCGACTCGCATCTGGCGATGACCGGAGCGCAGCTGCTGGTGGCGACGGTGCAACTGGCCGTGGTGACACCGCTGTTCACGTCCTTCCCGGCGCACTTCGCCCTGGCCCCGCTGCTGGCGATCGCCGCGCTCGGCGCGCTGGGGACGGGGCTGGCGGTACTCGTCCAGTACGGGCTGGTGGCGGAGGTGGGGCCGACCACCGCCCAGATGGTCACCTACTTCATCCCGGTCATCGCCGCCGCGGCGGGGGTCGCGGTGCTGGGCGAGTCGCTGCGGTGGAGCACACCGGTGGGTGCCGTGATCGTCATCGCGGGGGCCGCGCTCACACAGATGAGGCCCAAGGGGAGTTCCTCCTGAGGCTCTCAGGGGCGTCGGACCAGGCGCCCCTTCAGGGGCGCTGGGGGTACCCCCAGCCTTCGGCTGGGGGAGGAACTGCGCGATCAGCCACGACGGCGCCGCAGACGGAACATCGCGGCACCTCCGGCGAAGCGCTCAAGCCTGGATCCGGCCCCCCTTCGCCGGTGTCACCGCTCTCGCCACCGCCGCCGCAAGCGAACCAGCCTCCTCGGGTGCCAACGTCGAGACGGTGATGCGGACACCCGGCGGGGTCGACAACCGATAACGCGCCCCCGGCGCCACCGCCCATCCCTCGTGCAGCAGGCGGGAGACCGCGGCCGTCTCGTCCGGAACCGGGACCCAGACGTTCATGCCGCTGCGGCCGTGTGCCTCGACGCCGTGGTCCGCCAGCGCGCCGATCAGGAGTTCACGACGGGCCCGATAGGCGGCCGCCACCTCCGGGCCGTTCACCGCGCCGTCGGCCCACATCCGGACCACCGTGCGCTGCAGCAGACGGCTCACCCAGCCCGGGCCCAGGCGCTGGCGACCCCGCACCCGGTCGACGGTCACCTCGTCGCCGGTCAGGGTGGCCAGCCGCAGGTCGGGGCCGTAGGCCTTGGCGACCGAGCGGATGAAGGCCCAGTGGTGGGTGGCGCCCGCCAGGGGGTGCAGGGGGAGGTCGACGATGCCGTGGCCGTGGTCGTCCTCGATCAGCAGGGTGTGCGGATGTACGCCCAGGACGGCCCGCAGGGCACGCGCGCGTGCGGCGCTCACCGCGGCGCCGGTGGGGTTGTGCGCCCGGGCGGTGACGATCAGGGCGCGGGCCCCGGACTCCAGTGCCCGGCGCAGGGCGTCGGCACGCGGCCCCTCCTCGTCGACGGCCACCGGGACGGTGCGCAGCCCCAGCGCGGGGATCAGGTCGAGGGTGCGGCCCCAGCCGGGGTCCTCGACGGCGACCGGGTCGCCGGGCCTGAGGTGCGCCAGCAGAACGCGTTCGGCGGCGTCCAGGGAGCCCGAGGTGACGGTGAGCGGCCCGTCGGGCACGCCGTCCGCGGCCAGCTCGGTGCGCGCCATCCGCTCCAGCTCGGGCTCGACGGGGTCGACGCCGTAGAGGACCGGGGCGCGGTCGCACTCGGCCGCCACCGCCGCCAGGACCGGCGCGAGGGCGGGGAGCAGTGCGGGATCGGGGTTGCCGGAGGACAGGTCGCGCACCCCGGCCGGAACGTCGGGGAGCTGGTCCCGTCCGGTGGTGGCCGGCTTCGGCCGGACCCGGCTGCCCCGCCGGCCGGCGGTCTCGATCACCCCGCGCTCGCGCAGGGTCCGGTACGCGGCCGCGACCGTATGGGGATTCACCCCGAGCCTGCTCGCCAACTCCCGCATCGGAGGCAGCAGTTGACCCGGCTCCAGCTCCCCGGAGCCCACCGCGCTCTCGACGCTGGCCGCAATCTCTGCTGCGCCGCGCCCTTCGATCCGATATTCTCCTAGCACAAAGTAGATTATGCACTAGTGCAATGGAGATGCGCAATGGAGACAGCCGCGCCGGGGACCGTACCGGCCCAGCCCGCCGCCTACCCGAAGACCGACCGCACCGTTCCCACCCGTTCCGCCGAGCGGGCGTCGTACGACAGGGAGCTGGTGCACGCGATCCTCGACGAGGGCTCGCTCTGCCACCTCGGCTTCGTGCGGGACGGCGCGCCGGTGGTGCTGCCGACGCTGTACGGCCGGGTGGGCGAGGTCCTGTACCTGCACGGCTCGACGGGCTCGCGTCCGCTGCGGATGACCGGACAGGCCGACCCCGGACTCGCGGTGTGCGTGACGGTCACCCATGTCGACGGCCTCGTGCTGGCCCGCTCGGCCTTCCACCACTCGGTCAACTACCGGTCCGTGGTGGTGCACGGCATCGCCCGGCAGGTCACCGACCCCGAGGAGAAGAGCCGTGCGCTGGACGCCCTGGTCGACCACGTGCTGCCGGGCCGGGCCGCCGACTCCCGCCCCGCCAACAAGAAGGAACTGGCCGCGACCGCGGTGATCCGCCTCGACCTGAACGAGGTCTCCGCCAAGACCCGCACGGGCGGCGCGAACGACGAGCCCGAGGACATGGGCCTCCCGTACTGGGCGGGCGTACTGCCACTGCGGAAGGGGTACGAGCCCCCGGTCGCGAACGACGACCTGGCGGCGGACGTTGTGCTGCCTCCGTACCTGAAGAGCGTCTGATCCGACGTTCCGGCAGGGGAGGCGCCCCGAAAGGGGGGCGCGGGGGGGGAGGAGCCGGGCGACCAGTCCCCACGCACCCGCACCGATCACCCGCGAGACGCCGAGGTGACCTTCTCCCCCACCGCGCTCCGACCCACCACCGACTCCTTCACCGGAGTCGAGGACTGCGCGATGAACGCCCCGGCCAGCACGACCGCCCCGCCCACCACCTGCGGTGCCGACAGATGCTCCCCCAGCAGCACCCAGGCCAGCACCGTCGCCACCACCGCCTCCAGGCAGGCCACCACCCCCGCCACCTGCGGAGACAACCGGCGTACCGACAGCACACCGGTGATGTAGGCGATGACGGTCGCCACCAGCACGATCCAGGCCAGCAACGCCGCCGCCGGCACCGCGCCCCCGTTCATCCGCGCGGAGCCGCCCAGCACCGACCAGTCCATCTCCCACGGCCGGGCCACCACGGTGAGCAGGCCCGCCCCGACCAGCAGCCCGTAGGCGATCACCCCCAGCGGATCCGCCCCCTCGCCCGCGCCGTGGTCGGCGAGCACGAAGTACCCCACCTGGCAGCATGCCGCCGCCAGCGCCAGCACCAGCCCCAGCGCGTCGAACCGCAGCCCCGACCACACCTCCACCACACACGCGAGGCCGCCCGCCGCCAGGACGACACCGAGCGCGGCGGCGCGGGTGACCGGCCGTCGCTGCACGAACCGGACCCAGCCGAGCACCAGCGCGGGAGCGAGGTACTCCACGAGCAGCGCGACTCCCACCGGTATCCGGGAGATCGCGGCGAAGTAGCAGGCCTGGACGCCGGCCACGGCGAGCAGACCGAATCCGGCGAGCAGCGCGGGCCTGCGCCGCGGCAGGTCGCGGTGGCGGACGGCGAGCGGAAGCATCACCAGGGCGGCGCCCGCCACCCGCAGCCACACCACGTGCAGCGGCGCGAGTCCGGCCTCGATCAGGGGCTTGGCCGCGACGCCGGAGCCGCCGAAGGCGAGCGCCGACCCGACGGCGAGGGAGAGCCCGAGGCCCTTTCCATGGCTGCTGTCAGTGGTGTGCACCGGCACATGATGCCAGCGGGCGACATGACCGTCATCCCCCATGACACCTGTCTCAACGGCCGGACGTACGGCGCTCCGCCTCGGCGTCCCGGACCGCGCCGGCGGCACCGGCCGCCCCGACCGCCCCGTCACCGTCTATCCGCACGGCCAGCCCACGGACGGCCACCCCGGCCCGCGCCAGCACCTCCACGGCCCTGGACTCCGGGTCGAGGACCAGGCCCGCGAGCAGGTCGATGCCGTCGGAATGGGCCGCGCCGCGGCGCCGGGCGCGGCTGCGGGCGTACTCCAGGGCGGCCGCGGCCACCGGCGACCAGGCGCCGTCGCCCTTGCCCTCGGCCCTTCCCCCGGCGTGCGGAAGGGCGGGCAGCGCGCCGGAGTCCTCGACCCCGCTCTGCCAGCGCAGGCCGTAGCCGATGCTGCGCTGCACGAGGTAGCCGAGCAGGCGGGCGAGTTGCGGGGCGTCGCCGACGGCGGCGCGCGCCTCGGGGTCGTACTCGATCAGCGAGTGCAGCAGATGGGCGGTGTCGACCTGGCGGTCCCCGTCCCGCACGGCCCGGCGGCGGGCACCGGCGACCACCGCTGCCAGCTCGGCACCGAGCCCGGCATCGTCGTCCGCGTGGATACCGCCCTGGTCCTGGGCGGGCTGGCGGGGAATACGGGGTTGCACACCCCTTACCTCATCAATCCCGGGGGGTCTGAGTCATCGGCGGGGGGAAGCATCTTCGCGTCCCACGCAGAGTGGACGCGGAGGGCAGGAATCTCCTCCTTGCGGATGAGATCAGGCTGATTCCGGCCACCGGGGCGCGCGCCGCCTTGCCGCGCGCGCCCCGTAGGCAACCGTCGCGCACCCGCCGTACGTCTCCCCCTGACATGGAGAGCGGGTGCTGTTGCTGGCTGGTCGCCCTGCCGGCGGTCGACGGCAGGCAGTACGTGTACCGGGTCTACGCCCCGGCGGACGCGCTGCTCGCGGACCTGTTCTGGGACGCCTGGCACTGCCACGACGAGAGCGCGCTGCCGCGCGCGTGGGACGTGTTCGACGCGGCGCTGATACGGCGGATCGGCTGAGCGGCCGGGCGGGACCGGCCGCCGAGGGGGGCGGCTCCCGGATCCGCACATTTCTGACGGTTCATCAGTATTGAATGTTCGAGGCCCTGCGGCTACGTTCCGCGACACCGAGCCCGACACGAAGGGGTGGCCCGATGGCCGAAGTCAGCGCGGAGGCACGCATCCAGGCACCGGCCGAGAAGGTGTGGGCACAGCTCACCGACTGGTCGGCGTACGGCGAGTGGAACGCGACCCACACCAACTTTCCCAAGGGCGGCCCCGAGACCCTGGCGGTGGGCGGCACCTTCCAGGAGAACATGAAGCTGATGGGTTTCCCGGCAGAGGTCGAGTGGACCATCGAGGAACTGGAGCCGGCGCGGGTACTGGCGATCCGCGGCAAGGGCCCGATGGCGGTGACCGTGGCCACGCGCTACACGCTGACCCCGGACGGGGACACGACGGCGGTGCGGATCGACGGGGAGTTCACGGGCGCCGCCGTGTCGCTGATGGCGGGCAAGCTCAAGGACTCGGCGACGGCGGCCCTCAACGAGTCGCTGCGCAAGCTGGGCGGGCTGGTGGCCTGAGCCTGTTCCTCCGCACGCGGAAAGGCGCCCCCCGGAGTGATCCGAGGGGCGCCCTGCGCGCCGTGGGTCAGTCCTCGTCGGCGAGGATGAGGTACAGCTTCTTGCGGGTCTCGTTGATGACGGCCAGCGCCTTCTCGCGCTGTTCCTTGCTGCCGGTCTTCCAGACCTGCCCGAAGGCCTCCATCAGACCGAAGCCGGCCTGGCGGATCTCGCTCAGGGCCTCGAAGTCGACCCCGCGGGAAGCCTCTTCCCAAGGGGCGTCCGGACCCTCGTCGGCGGCGGTGCGGCCGCTGTCGGTGAGGGAGAACAGCTTCTTGCCGCCCTCGCTCTCGCTGGTGATCAGGCCCTCGTCCTCCAGCAGCTGGAGGGTGGGGTACACCGAGCCGGGGCTGGGCTTCCACGCGCCGCCGCTGCGCTCGGCGATCTCCTGGATCATCTCGTAACCGTGCATCGGGCGGTCCTTCAGCAGGGCCAGGATCGAGGCCCGCACGTCACCGCGGCGCGCCCTCCCCCTGGGACCACCGCGCCCTCGCGGCCCCCAGGGGCCCGGTCCGAAACCGGGGCCGCCGGGACCGAAGCCGGGGCCACCCGGACCGAAGGGCCCGAACGCCGCACGGCGACCGTCACGTCCACCGAAACCACCTCGGCCACCCTTCGCCCGGGGGCCGTCCTGTCCATGTCCACGCTCGAATCCGTGGGAACGCATGGGAATCACTCCATTCCATCGTTGATCTGTCGCGTACCATTCGCGATGGCTCAACGATATATCGGAAGTGTTCGCATGGCAAGCCTCGTCCTTCTCCGGGCGGGTGTCCCGTCTTCACTCAATCGAGTCGTTTCTCAGCGAACCGAGTCGTTCGGGCTTCTGTCCCAGCGAACCTAGTCGCGCGGTTGAGAGCGCTGGGGGCGCTGGATGGCTGTACCGGCTGAGGTGGATCAGGCGGGGCCGTGCGTCGAGTTGTCGTACGTGGACGTAGCGCGCGGACGCCGTCGGCGTCCGCGTCAAACTGGACCGCTACCTGCACAACCGCACCGACGGGATGATCGGAGCCCTGTCCCACGCCATCCGGGGCGCCGCGATCGACGCGATCCTCAACCGCACCGAGCGCGTCACCAAGGAAGGCCTCGACGCCATCCCCCTGAGCCCGTTCCACCCCTCGCGGACGCGGTCGAGCGGGCCGCCGACACCGAGGAGTTCGCGGAGCGGTACGCGGCCTTCAGCCGCTGGATGCCCATCACGGCACCCGTCGGCCGAGCCGGGCTGCGACGGTCCCAACAGGGGCGTTGCATGACCATGCGGTCTGATGCATAATCTTCCTATGTCCAAGGTCCTCACCTCCCTTCCCGCCGGCGAGCGCGTCGGCATCGCCTTCTCCGGCGGGCTCGACACCTCGGTCGCGGTCGCGTGGATGCGCGACAAGGGCGCCGTCCCGTGCACCTACACCGCCGACATCGGCCAGTACGACGAGCCCGACATCGCGTCGGTGCCCGGCCGTGCGCACACCTACGGCGCCGAGATCGCGCGCCTGGTCGACTGCCGGGCCGCGCTGGTCGAGGAGGGCCTCGCCGCGCTCACCTGCGGTGCGTTCCACATCCGCTCGGGCGGACGGGCGTACTTCAACACCACGCCGCTCGGCCGTGCCGTCACCGGCACGCTGCTGGTGCGGGCCATGCTGGAGGACGACGTCCAGATCTGGGGCGACGGGTCGACCTTCAAGGGCAACGACATCGAGCGGTTCTACCGGTACGGGCTGCTCGCCAACCCGCACCTGCGGATCTACAAGCCCTGGCTGGACGCGGACTTCGTGACCGAGCTCGGCGGCCGCAAGGAGATGTCCGAGTGGCTGGTGGCCCACGGCCTCCCGTACCGGGACAGCACCGAGAAGGCGTACTCCACCGACGCCAACATCTGGGGCGCCACGCACGAGGCGAAGACCCTGGAGCACCTGGACAACGGCATCGAGACCGTCGAGCCGATCATGGGCGTGCGCTTCTGGGACCCCGAGGTCGAGATCCTGCCCGAGGACGTGACGATCGGCTTCGACCAGGGCCGGCCGGTGACCGTCAACGGCAAGGAGTTCGGTACCGCCGTCGAGCTGGTCATGGAGGCCAACGCGATCGGCGGCCGGCACGGGCTCGGCATGTCCGACCAGATCGAGAACCGGATCATCGAGGCGAAGAGCCGGGGCATCTACGAGGCGCCGGGCATGGCGCTGCTGCACGCCGCGTACGAGCGGCTGGTCAACGCGATCCACAACGAGGACACGGTCGCGCAGTACCACAACGAGGGGCGGCGGCTCGGCCGGCTCATGTACGAGGGCCGGTGGCTGGACCCGCAGGCGCTGATGATCCGGGAGTCGCTGCAGCGGTGGGTCGGCGCGGCGGTCACCGGTGAGGTGACGCTGCGGCTGCGGCGCGGCGAGGACTACTCGATCCTCGACACGACGGGGCCTGCCTTCAGCTACCACCCCGACAAGCTGTCGATGGAGCGCACCGAGGACGCGGCGTTCGGTCCGGTGGACCGGATCGGCCAGCTCACGATGCGCAACCTCGACATCGCCGACTCCCGCGCGAAGCTGGAGCAGTACGCCGGGCTGGGCCTCATCGGCTCCGCCAACCCGGCGATCGGGGCGGCGCAGGCGGCGGCGACCGGTCTGATCGGCAGCATGCCGGAGGGCGGCGCCGAGGCGATCGCGTCCCGCGGGGAGGCCGCGCCGGACGCGGACGAGCTGCTGGACCGGGCGGCGATGGAACTCGGCACGGACTGAGCGTTCCGCTCAGGAGGGCCGACCTGGTGACGGGTCGACCCTCTCGTCTTGCCGGGGGGCGGTTGGGCGTCGGCGCCGTGGGACGACCGGCCGAGTGGCCGGTGCGGCGCCGTCGTGCGTATTCGCGCAGTTCCCCGCGCCCCTGAGGGGCGCGCTGTGGCGGGCCGCTTCGGTTGCCGGTGCGGCGCCGTCGTTGGTTGCTCGCGCAGTCCCCCGCGCCCCTGACGGGGCGCTGCAAGTCGCGTCAGCTACATAGCTGCGGGCAGGCGTGCCGCAGGGCGGCACGGGTGGGCACACCGGCCTGGTGGAAATGGGGCCAGGGTCTCGGGATTGGCCTTGGTCGGCCCTGTTGCGGAAGCCCTAGCGTCTGGTTCATGCGGATTCGAATCGTCGACGCCTTTACCGAGCGGGCGTTCTCCGGGAACCCGGCCGGGGTCGTGCTGCTTGATTCCTTTCCTGGTGACGCGTGGATGCAGAGCGTGGCCATGGAGGTGAACCACGCCGAGACCGCGTTCGCGCACCCTCTGCCCGAGGGCGGGGACGCGGACTGGGCGCTGCGGTGGTTCACGCCCGTCACGGAGGTCGCGATGTGCGGGCACGCCACGCTGGCCACCGCGCATGTACTGCACACCACGGGGGCGCACACCGGGCCCGTGCGGTTCGCCGGCCGGAGCGGGGTGCTTTTCGCGACGCCGGGCGGGGACGGGTCGGTCACCCTCGACTTTCCCACCGCCCCGCTCACCCGGGTCGACGTGCCCGACGGAGTCGCCTGCGCGCTCGGCGCCGAACCCGTCGCCGGCTTCGACACCGGGCCGAACGTCGGCGACCTGCTCCTCGAACTCGCCGACGAGAAGACCGTGCTCGGCCTCTCCCCCGACCACAAGGCCCTCGCCGCTTACTCCACGCGCGGGATCATCGCCACCGCCCGCGCCGCGGACCCGGCCAAGGGGTACGACTACGTCTCCCGCTGCTTCTTCCCGAACGTCGGGATCGACGAGGACCCGGTGACCGGGAGTGCCCACACCGCTCTCGCGCCGCACTGGACCGGGCGGCTCGGCAGGGACGACCTGACGGGGCTGCAGGCCTCCCGGCGCACCGGGCTCGTCCGTACCTCGCTGCGCGGTGACCGCACCCTGCTGACCGGGCGCGCGGTCACCGTCATCGACGGCGAACTGCTCACGCCGTAGGCAGCCAGCCCACCTTGCCGGCGAGCAGCGCGTAGCCGACGAACGCGCCGATGTCGAGGAGGCTGTGCGCCACCACCAGGGGACCCACCCGGCCCCACCGCCGGTACAGGCAGACGAAGACCACGCCCATCACCATGTTGCCGACGAAGCCGCCGATCCCCTGGTAGAGGTGGTAGGAGCCGCGCAGGACGGAGCTGGCCACCAGCGCCGTGCCGGCGGTCCAGCCCAACTGGTCGAGGCGGCGCAGCAGATAGCCGACGACGATGACCTCTTCGAGGATCGCGTTCTGCATCGCGGAGAGGATCAGTACGGGGTACTTCCACCACACGCCGGGCAGCGCCTCGGGGACCACCGTGAGGTTGAAGCCGAGGCCGCGCGCGGCCAGGTAGAAGGCGATCCCGGTGCTGCCGATCACCGCGGCGACCGCCGCGCCGCGCCCGAGGTCGGGCCAGGGACGGGTGCGGTCGAAGCCGAGCGTGCGCAGGCTCGCGCCCTCGCGCAGGAGGAGGTGGGCGACGAGGAGTACGGGGACGAGTGCCGTCGCGATGCCGAAGAGCTGCCAGGCGAGATCGAGCCAGGGGCGGCCCGGCGCGGCCGACGCGTTGAGGGTCGCGGCCTGGTCCTTGAGGCCGCCCGGTTTGGTGACCGATCCGATGAAGCTGATCAGGGCGGACACTCCGCTCGCCCCGAGCGAAAGCCCCAGCACGAGCAGCGTCTCGTCCCGGAACATCCGCTGCGAGGGCCGCTCCGGTGGGTAACCCCCGGCCATCTGATCCGCCTCCACCTGCACCCCTGCCTCCAGCCGAGCAGACCCACGCCCCACGGTCGTCTTCACCACGGGACATCACAGCTTGCCCGATCAACCTGAAGCAGACGCGACCGACCCCCGCCGCGACCCCGACGACTGGACGACGAAGGCCGACCGAAGCGCCCCGAAAGGGGCGCTGGGGGTACCCCCGGCCGAAGGCTGGGGGAGGAACTGCGCGACCAGCCCCCCACGGCGCGGCACCCGGCAACCCACCGCGCCCCTCACGGCGCGACCCCCGTCGGCCTCACCCCAACGGCACCGGCTCCAATAACCCCACCGGCCAGGTGTGCACCGGATCCCCCTCATTCATGAGCTCCGCATAGCGCCGCGTCATCGCCGCCAGCGCCGCATCCCTCGGCAGCCCCCGCTCCAGTGCCCGGTGGAACGTCGCCGCCTGCCAGGACGCCCCGTTGACCCGCCTGCGGCACCGCTCCTCGATCACGCCGAGATAGAGGTCCCGGTCGGCGGGCTCCACCCCCCACGCGTCCAGCCCCGCGTGAGCCAGCGGCAGCAGCTCGTCGCGGACCAGGGTGACCGCGTCCACTTCCGCCGTACCGCCGCCGTACCGCGCCCGCCTCGGCCAGACCAGACGCGCGTCGATGCCGTCGCGGCACGCCGCGTCGAAGTTCGCCTCGGCCGCGGCGAACGGCAGCCGTGTCCACACCGGGCGGGACTCCTCCGCGAGGGCGCGCACCAGGCCGTAGTAGAACGCCGCGTTGGCGACGACGTCGGTGACGGTGGGCCCGGCCGGCAGCACCCGGTTCTCGACGCGCAGGTGGGGCACGCCGTCGGCGATGCCGTAGACCGGCCGGTTCCAGCGGTACACCGTGCCGTTGTGCAGGACGAGTTCCGCGAGCTTCGGCACCCCGCCCGCGTCGAGGACGGCCAGCGGGTCCTCCTCGTCGCAGATCGGGAGGATGGCCGGGAAGAAGCGCAGGTTCTCCTCGAACAGCTCGTACGCCGAGCTGATCCAGCGTTCGCCGAACCAGGTGCGCGGCCGGACGCCCTGTGCCTGGAGCTCGGGCGGGCGGGTGTCGGTGGCCTGGAGGAACAGCGGGGGGCGGGACTCGCGCCACAGTTCGCGGCCGAAGAGGAACGGGGAGTTCGCGCCCACGGCGATCTGCGCGGCGACCGCCGCCTGCGCCGCGTTCCACACGTCGGCGAAGCGGGCCGGGGTCACCTGGAGGTGCAGCTGCACGGAGGTGCAGGCGGCCTCCGGGACGATCGACTTCGACGTGCACACGAGGTGCTCGACGCCCTTGATGTCGAGCAGGAAGTCCTCGCCCCGGGCGGCCACGATCTGGTCGTTGAGCAGGGTGTACCGGTCCACCTCGGAGAGGTTCGCGGAGACCAGGTCGTCGCGCTCCAGGGTGGGCAGGATCCCGGTCATCACGATCCCGGCGTCCACCTCGCCCGCCTTGCGGTCGGCGTACGCCAGCGAGGTGCGGAGTTCCTCCGCGAGCCGGTCGAAAACCCGGCCTTCGAGCCGGTGTGGAGCTATGTTCACTTCCAGATTGAACATGGCGAGTTCTGTTTGGAAATCACGGCTCGCGATACGTTCCAGGACCTGTCCGTTCAACATTCTCGGCATGCCGTCGGAGCCCGCCAGATTCAATTCGATCTCGACTCCCATGAGGTTCTTGGGGCGGTCGAACCGCTTCTCCACCAGCAGCCGCTCCAGCCCCGTCAGACAGTCCTGGAGCTTTTCGCGGTAGTGCCGGCGATCGGACAGGTCGAACCGGCCCGCCACGACCTTCTCCCCCATCGAAGCGTCCCTCCTCGAATGGGCGGGCCGGGCTTCCGGCCGCCGGTGTCCCGAGTCCAGGTGGGATGATGCCCAGCGGAGGCGATCGATAACGTCGCGGGCCGCACCTGCACCCGCTACTCTGTTGGAATGTGTCGCGCGGCACATTCACGAGGCATGACGCCGCATGCAACTTCGGGTTCCCCGTTCCCCTCGTGAAAAACGCCGACGACATCCGGCCGACCGCGACAGCCTCATAATCCGAGGTCAGCGGGGTTCCGACGGGCTGGAAATCGGGAGGATTCCGCACCAATCAACGGCCGAATTGCGCCTTGCTGTCTTCTGTGAAACATCCCGGTGAAACACCACCTGAACAGGCGTCGTATAAACTCCGCGAACAAGGCAGAAGGCTGGCGCCCACGGTCTGGTTCCTGCCGCCTGAGTGACGTGCGGCAGGCAACGCCCGCACCTCTCGTCACCGAACCGGGTCCCCGCCTCTCTGACTTCCTGTGAGCTGACAGCGCCGTCCGCCCCTGCCCTCGCGCCGCCGCGCCTGTCGAATGAGAGGCGACCCACCATGCCGCTGCAAGTCCCTCCCGCCCCCGCGCCCGCACTGCGTTCCGTCCTCACCGCCCTCGGTTCCCCCACCGCGGTCCGCGAGGCCCGGACCCCCTCCCTGCGCACCGCCCAGGGACCCGCAATCCCCGAACTCCCCCTTCCCGTACACGTGATGGACCGGATCACCCCGGAGGGCGTGTCCGCCACCCGGCTGGCCGGCTGGCGCTTCCTGATCCGCTGCGGCGACCGGGCGGTGGCCGCGGCCGACACGATGCTCACCCCGGACGGCTGGGCCTTCTCGCACTTCTTCGAGGGCCCTTACATCACCTCCACCGAGCGCGCCCTGCACCAGGCTGAAGCCCTGCAACAGACGTACCAGCCACGCCTGTTGTCCCTTCCGGGCCTCTACATGCTCACCCTGTGGCTGCACGGCGACTGCACGGCGGACGGTGCCGAGGGGCACCCGGCCGCCACCGACCTGCTCGTGCCGCTGGCCCCCGCCCCACCCGGTATCGCGGCCCACCGGCCGCACCTGGTCGCCGAACTCCTCCCGGTGCTGACCCATCGGATCACCTCGGCGCCCCTGCTCATCACGCCCGCCTGAGCCCGCCGCCGCCCTGCCCCGCCCCTCCCGCACGAGTGGCGGGGTATCGGCGTTTCCTTTTCCCTTCCGCTCGTACGAGCAATTCGCCGCTCCTAAGAGCCGCATTAGCCCTCACCCTGTTCCGGCCCACCGTCCGGACTAGCCCCATCCGGCCATGCGAAACCATCCGAATTGGCAACCCTGTGTAGATGAACCGTCCGCGCGGGTGACGCGTCTCCAACCTGTGAGAAGCGGTGCAGCGAAATCCCTGCGGAGCAACGCCAGGAAGGCAACACTGGTTTCCGACCGACACATCACCACGGGGGACGACATGACCACGACCGAGCGAGAGACCCTATCCATGTGCCAGCACCAGCCGCCGTGTCCGACAGCCGAATCCGCCGACCGGGAGTCCGCCCGCCTCATGGCGCACCACCCGGAGCAGGGGTGGAGCCTGCTGTGCAACGGCGTCCTGCTCTTCGAGGACACCGGTGAGCTCCTGCCCGACGGCCAGATCATCGCGCCGCACCGCCCGCTCGGTGCCGGCCGCGTGGTGACCGCCGCCTGACAGACCCACCGCACTACCCGGGCGGCCCCGCCGCTCCGCCCGGTGACCAGCAGGGGCCGGACGCACACACATGACGCGCACCGGCCCCGACGTGTATCCGGGGGCGGTTACCCGGTGTAGCCGAGTGCTGTGCGCAGCGCGAAGTAGGCCGGTTTGGGAGCGAGCTGCTCGTCCCAGGGCAGGGCCGCGCCCTCGCCCGGGAAGAACGCCGGGATCCACGAATACCTGTCCGTGTAGTCCCAGACAGTGATCCCCACGCACCTGCGCACGGCGAGACACGCCTTGGTCAGATCCGCGTACCAGGCCGCCTGCTCGGCCAGCTTCTCGTCGGTGGCCGGCAGCTGCATCCGTACGTCCACCTCGGTGAGCGCGGTGTCCAGGCCGAGGCGGGAGAAGCGGCGGAGGTTGTCCTCCAGGGTGGCCGGATAGCCGTACTGGAGGGCGAGGTGGGCCTGGAAGCCGATGCCGTCCAGCGGCACGTGCTGCGCCTGCAGCTGCTGGGCGAGCGCGTAGTAGGCGTCGCTCTTCGCGCCGAGGCCCTCGATGTTGTAGTCGTTCAGGTAGAGCCTGGCGTGCGGGTCGGCCTGGTGGGCCCAGCGCAGCGCGTCCGCGATGTAGCCGGGGCCGAGCGTCTTGTACCAGAGGGTCTCGCGGTAGCTGCCGTCCTCGTTGAAGGCCTCGTTGACGACGTCCCAGGAGTAGACCTCGCCCCTGTAGTGGCGTACCTCGGTCTGGATGTGCTTCTTCAGGACCGCCCGCAGTTCGGTGGCCGTCCAGTCGCGCGAGGTGAGCCAGTCGGGGAGCTGGCTGTGCCAGACCAGGGTGTGGGCCCGGACCCGCTGGTGGTTCTTGCGGGCGAGGTTCACGATCTGGTCGCCGTTGGTCCAGTCGAAGACGCCCTGCTGGGGTTCGGTGGCGTACCACTTCATGCCGTTGCCGGGCGTGATCATGTCGAACTCGCTGCCGAGCAGCCTGGTGTAGGCGGTGTCGGAGAGTTCGGGGTTGTCGGTGGCGCTGCCGAAGTAGCGGCCGTGGCGCTGGGCCAGTTCGGCGAGGGTGGGCTGCCGGTCGTGGGCCTGGGCGGCGGGGCCGGTGGCCACCCCGGCGGCCACGAGTACGGCCGCGAGGGCACCGGCGAGTCTGAGACGTGTGCGTGGCATCGTGCGACTCCTGTCCGTGGATGGGGCGTTCAGCCCTTGGTGGCGCCGGCGGTGAGGCCGCCGACGAGCTGGCGCTCGGCGACCGAGTAGAAGGCCAGGGCGGGGACCATGGCGAGGACCAGATAGGCGAAGACCCGGGCGGTGTCGGCGGAGTACTGGCCCTGGAACTGCTGTACGCCGATGGGGATGGTCCACCAGGTGGAGTCGGTGAAGACCAGCAGCGGCAGGAAGAAGTTGTTCCAGCTGGTGACGACCGCGAGCACGGAGACCGTGCCGAGCGCCGGCCGGGCCATGGGCAGCAGGATCCGCCAGAAGAAGCCGAACGGCCCACAGCCGTCGAGGGTGGCCGCCTCCTCCAGCTCCCCCGGGATCTCGCGGAAGAAGCCGCGCAGGATGATGATGGTCATCGGCAGCCCGAACGCGGCCTGCGGCAGGATCACCCCGAGCGGGTTGTCCAGCAGGTTCATCGAGCGCAGCAGCAGGAAGAGGGGCAGCGCGGCCACCGCGAACGGGAACATCAGGCCCATCGTGAACACGGTGAACAGGACCTCCCGCCCGCGGAACGCGAACCGCGCGAAGGAGAAGGCGGCCAGCGCCGACACCGCGACCACGAGCACGGTGGTGGCGATCGCGATCAGCGTGCTGTTGCCGACGAGCCGCCAGAACGCGCCGGAGCCGAGGATGCCGGTGTAGTTGGAGGTGACCCAGGACTCGGGCAGCCCGACCGGGTTGCGGGACAGCTCACTTGTCGTCTTGAACCCGGACAGCAGGGCGTACAGCAGGGGTACGACCATCACCGCACCGACCACGACGAGGATCACGTGCAGGGGCAGGTTCCGTACGGCTGTCCTGCGGCTGCCGCTCATGCGCCGTCTCCCCTCATGTTCGTGGTGGCGCCCTCCAGGTCGCGGCGGAGCACGAACCGCTGGTAGGCGAGGGCGAAGACGAGGCTGACGGCGAACATGGCGACGCTGATCGCGCTGGCGTAGCCGACCTGGTAGCGCTTGAAGCCGTACTGGAACATGGTCACGGCCATGGTCTCCGAGTGGTGGTCGGGGCCGCCCGCGGTGATGACCCACACCAGGTCGAAGAGCTGGATGGAGCCGATCACCGACAGGAAGACGCTGATCCGCAGGGTGGGCGCGAGCAGCGGCAGGGTGACGTGCCGGAAGCGCTGCCAGGGCGAGGCGCCGTCGACGGTCGCGGCCTCCGTCAACTCGGCCGGGATGGACTGGAGTCCGGCCAGGTAGAGCATCATGTGGAAGCCGAAGTACTTCCAGGTCATGACCAGGAAGAGGGTGGCCATGACGGTGGAGGGGTCGGAGAACCACTTCCCGCCGAGCGCGCCGAGGCCGATGTCGCTCAGGAGGTGGTCGGCGAGGCCGTCGTCGGGGGCGAAGATCATGCCGAACAGCACGCCGGTGATCGCCTCGGAGAGCACGTACGGCGCGAAGAACAGCATCCGGTAGACGGCCCGGCCGCGGATCCGCTGGTTGAGCAGGACCGCCATGGCGAGCGCGAACGGCAGTTGCAGCGCCAGCGACAGGACGACCAGGACCAGGCAGCGCCACAAGTCGCCGAGGAACACATCGTCCTGGAAGAGGCGGGTGAAGTTGTCGGTGCCGGTGTAGTCGGAGGGCATGCCGAAGCCGCCCCAGCGGAAGAACGAGGCGTACAGCGCGAACAGGATCGGCAGCAGGACGAGCACGCCGAACAGCACCAGCGCGGGCAGCTGGAAGCCCATCGCGGTGAGCCAGTGCAGCAGCCGGCGCCGGGAGCGCGCCCGGCCCGCGGCCGGGCGCGGCCGGGGCGCGGCGTCCGGTCCCGACCGGGTGCCGGGCAGGTAGGTCGAGGTCATCGGGCGGCCTACTGCTCTTCCTTCGCGGTCTTGGTGATCGCCTGTGTGACCTGTTCCGGCGACTTGGAGCCGGCGATCAGCCCGGCCACGCTGTCGTTGATCTGCTGGCCGACGGCGGGCGCGTACGCCTGGTCGAGGTAGAGCTGGAATCCGGTAGCGGCCTTCAGCTGCGCCTGTACGGCCTTGGTGTTGGGGTCGCTCAGCGCCTTCTCCGCGCCGGGGACCACGGGGAGGGTGTTGGTCTTCTCGACGAGCACCAGGTCGGTGGTCTCGGAGGCGAAGAACTTCAGGAAGTCGACGGCTTCCTTCGGAGCACCCTTGCGCAGGGCATGCCCGCCGCCACCGCCGAAGACCTCGGTGAGGGCGCCCTTGCCGCCGTCGACCGCGGGGAACGGGAAGAAGCCGAGGTCCGAGCCGAGGCCCTTGCCCGCGTCCGCCTCCACCACCGGGGCCCACTGGCCCATCAGCTCCATGGCCGCCTTGCCGTTCCCGACGGCGGCCGCCTGGCCGGTGGGCGCGGAGTAGGCCGCGCCGAGGAAGCCCTTCTGGAACGGCTGGAGATCGACGAGGTCCTTCAGGTGCTGCCCGGCCTGGACGAACCCGGTGCCGGTGAAGTCCTTGTCCTCGTCCGCCTTCTGGAGGGCGTCGAGACCGGCCGTGCGCATCGCCAGGTACGCCCAGTAGTACATACCTGTCCAGCTCTCCTTGCCCGCGAGGGCGAGCGGGGTGATGCCGGCGGCCTTGAGCTTCCGGACGGCGTCGAGGAATCCGCTCCACGTGGTGGGAGGTTCGCCGATCCCCGCCTTCTTGAAGTGTGCCTTGTTGTACCAGAAGCCGATCATGCCGATGTCGAACGGAATGCCGTACAGCTTCTGGTCGATGAGGTACGGCTGCTTGGCGACCGACAGCATCCCGTCCGCCCAGGGCTTGGTGCCGTCGGTGAGATCCTCGACGAGGCCGGCGTCGACCTGCTGCTTGAGGACCCCGCCGCCCCAGGTGTGGAAGATGTCCGGGAGTTTGCCGGAGGCTATGAGCGCCGTCATCTTGGATTTGTAGGCGTCGTTCTCCAACTGCACGATCTTCAGCTTCACGTGCGGGTTCTGAGCCTCGAACTTCCTGGCCAGGCCCGCCCAGACGTTCTTGGTCGGCTGGGTGGTGGAGATGTTCCACCACTCGACCGTGACCTTCCCCGACGACGAGGACCCGTCGTCGCCCGAGCCGCAGCCGCTGAGGGCGGTCATGCCCAGTCCGGCGGCCGCGGTGGCCGCCAGGAATCCGCGCCGGGACAGTGCCGGGTCGCCCATGATGCGCTCCTTGGGGTTCGGGACGACCGACGCCGTCCTGGTTCGGTGGTGCTCTGGGGTCGCCGTTTTCGAAACATTCGGGGTTTTCACCGAACGTTCAGAACGGCGACTCTAGAAAGGCGCATCAGGAGCGTCAAGGTGTCGCGCATCAGCTCATCGGCATGTATTCGAACCAGCCGAAGGCGACCCGCCCCTCGGCGACGTACCTGCCGATGACCCGGCCGGTGAACCCGCCCGCCACCTCGGTGGAGAGATGACGGCCGTCGAGTTCGGCCAGTCGGACGACACCGTCGGACGTTTCGATCGAAAGGGTCACGGCGTCGGGCCCGGCGGGGCGGACCCCGGTCGCGTCCCCGTCCGCCCCGGGCGCGGTGGCGGTGGGCGGCGGAACAGGGCCGTACGGATCTCGATCACCAGGGTCAACGGCCCCGGCGGCACCGTGCGTTCGGCGACCCGCTGCCGCACCGGCCCGATCCGGACGACCGCGCTCACCACTCCCCCGCTCACCTCCAGGTCGCAGTGGTGGGCCTCGTCGATGCGGACCGACAGGCCCGCGCGCCCCGGGCCCGGTTCGAGCAGGGCGGCAGCCCGGCAGTCGGCGTGCTGCCGACGCCGGTCGACGAAGGTGTGCCCGGCGCGGTCGAGGCTGTCCCCGGTGGCCGTGAGCGTGAGCCGGCCGGGCCGTTCGCCCGGCGACCAGGACCCGTCCGGCCGGCTGCGCGGGGAGATCCAGTGCGGTGCGAGGACCGGCGCCGTGGAATCGTCCCGTGCGGGCGGCTGTTCGACCGGGTGCCGGGCTGCCGGAGCCTCGTGCCGCTCCCGTACCCGCCCCACGCGAGGCCGGCCGTCCGCCCACTCCACCGGGGCCAGGAAGGTCTCCCGGCCTTGCACGTGGAACTCGGGGAACCAGCCCCGCGGCCGGGTGCCGAGCAGCACCGCCCACCAACTGCCGTCGGCAGCCTGGACGAGGTCGGCGTGCCCGGTGCTCTGGATCGGCTCCCTGGTGCCCCGTTGGGAGACCAGCGGATTGCCGGGCGCCGCTTCCCAGGGCCCGCGCGGCGAGCGGGCGCGGGCCCCGGACACGCCGTGCCCGAGGGCGGTGCCACCCTCGGCGACCAGCAGGTACCACCACCCCCCGACCCGGTAGAGGTGCGGCGCCTCCGGGTCCCGCAGTCCCGTACCGGACCACATCGGCAGCGGCCCCTCCAGCACCTTCCCGGTCCGGGTGTCGATCCTGGCCACCGCGACCCCCGCCACGGCGCACCAGCAGTCGCCGTTCTCGTCCCAGGCGAGGTCCGGGTCGATGCCGGGGACGTCGATCCACACCGGGTCGGACCAGGGCCCCTCGGGCCGCTCGGCGGCGACGAGGAGGTTGCCCCCACCGCTGACGTCGGTGGTGACGACGTGGAAGAGCCCGTCGTGGTGCCGGACCGTCGGGGCGTACACACCGCCCGAGGCCGGGGTGTCGGCGGGCAGGCTCAACTGCCCCGGCCGGTCGAGGACGTTGCCGAGCTGTCGCCAGTGCACCAGGTCCCGGCTGTGGAAGAGCGGGACGCCGGGGAAGCCGCTCCCCAGGGCGCACCGAAAGTTTCGGCGAGGTCGGCGAACATTACGGGGCGTACTGTAGGAGCCCGCTCAAAGGGCCGACAAGGCGGCCGTCAGAGCCTCAGCCGGTACGGCAGCATGCAGACCACGACGTCGGTGCGGGCCCGCAGCCATCGGGACCTCATCACGACCGGTGGGACGGGTCGGCAACAGTGTCCTCTGCGCAGGGTTCGCGCGCCTGTGGGCGGGCCCGGGCGGGCCGGCCGGCATGAGTGCCGTTTCCATGCGGGGACTTGGAGCACCTCCGGGCGGGGGCCGGGCCGCCGCTCGCCCGGAGGTGGGTCGGGGAAGGGCCCGGTCAGAGCCCGACGTCCCGGCGGCGGATGTCGTCGAGGGACTCGCGCCGGACCAGCAGGCGGGCGTGGCCGTCGCGGACGGCGGTGACCGGCGGGCGGCCGACCAGGTTGTAGCCGGAGGCCATGGAGAGGTGGTAGGCGCCGGCCACCGGGACCGCGAGCAGGTCGCCGGGGCGCAGGTCGGAGGGGAGTTCGACGTCGGCGGCCAGGACGTCGCCCGCCTCGCAGTGCCGGCCGACGACGGTGACCGGGGCGGTGGGCGCGGCGCTCGCCCGGCCGATGAGCCGGGGCGCGTACCGGACGCCGTACAGGGCGGGCCGCGGGTTGTCGCTCATGCCGCCGTCGACGGCGACGAAGGTGTGGTCGCCGGTCTTCTTGACCGCGAGGACGCGGTACACGGCGATCCCGGCCGGGCCCACGATCGCCCGCCCGGGCTCGATGATCAGGCGGGGCACCGGCAGCCCGGCCGCCGCGCACGCGTCGGACAGTTCGGCGCGCACCCTGCGGGCCAGGGCGGTGAGGTCGAGGGCCGCCTCGCCGGGCCGGTAGGCGATGCCGTGGCCGCCGCCCAGGTCCAGCTCGGGCAGCACCAGTCCGTGCTGTTCGTGCAGCCGGGCCATGAGCCCGACCATGCGGCGGACGGCGGCGAGGTACGGCTTGACGCTGGTGATCTGGGAGCCCAGGTGGCAGTGCAGGCCGGTGAGTTCGAGCTGTGGCTGGTCGAGTATCCGGGCGATGGCGTGCTGGGCGTAGCCGTCGGCGATGGAGAGGCCGAACTTCTGGTCGTCGGTGCCGGTGCGGATCTTCTCGTGGCCGCCCGCGCTGATCCCGGGCACCACCCGGACCATGACCCTCTGGTGCCCGTCGGGTCCGACGGCGGCGGCGAGCCGGGCGATCTCTGAGGGGCTGTCGATGACGATCCGTCCGACGCCCAGCCGCAGCGCGGTCTCCAGGTCGCGCGGCGACTTGGCGTTGCCGTGCAGCACGATCCGCTCCGGCGGGAACCCGGTGGTGACCGCCAGCTCCAGCTCGCCGGCCGAGCAGACGTCCAGGCCGAGCCCCTCCTCCTCGGTCCAGTGGACCATCGCCCGGCACAGGAACGCCTTGGCGGCGTAGAGGACTTCGGCGTCGGGGAAGGCGTGCCGGTAGGTGCGGCAGCGCTCGCGGACCTCGCTCTCGTCGAGGACGTAGACGGGGGTGCCGAAGCGGTCGGCGGCCTCGGCGAGCGGGACCCCGCCGACGGCGAGACCGCCGGGCCGGGGCTCGGTGGTGGAGGCGGGCCACACCGACAGATCGGCGGGCGTGGTGGTGACGACGGGTTCGTGCAGGGCGGTCATCGACCGCTCCCCTCTCAGACTCAGACGAATCGGGCGGTTCACGCGGCTCAGGCGGTTCGGACGGTCCGCAGGGACACGGCGGCGGGCGCGAGCGGCACCACCGGCGCGGGGGCCGGCGCCGACAGTTGCGGGTCGACCGTCACGGTGGTGACGCCGAGCGGTGCGGCCAGGGCGCGCAGCGCGGGTTCGGCGAGCCGGATCCAGGCCTGGTCGGAGCCGAGCGTGGCGGCGAGTCCGCGGGCCGAGGTGAAACCCACGGCGGTGCGCTCGCCGAGCGGGGTGCGGAAGAGCCGGGCCGCGCATCCCGCGGGTCCCGGCCGGACCGGTACGAACAGGGGTCCGGCCGGGGAGCGATCGGAAGGCTCCGGGTCGTCACCGCACAAGAGTTCTGGCATGGCATGCCTCCTGGCACAGGAAGGAGCTGGTGCCCCGGAGGCGGGGAGGCCGCCGGGGCTTGCCCATGACGCTATGCCCGCTGCAGGCACCTCTCCGATGCCTCATGACGGGACGCTGACGGTGATCGCGGCGACGTTGACGGGGCGCTGACGTAGCACCCGTCACTGCTGGTGGCGGCCGTCACGGCAGCCGTCAGAGGCGCGCCAGGATGTGCCCCGGCCCCTGGGCGTCACCCGTTCGACGCAGTGTCATGGAACCGGATCGGGGTACCCGTCCGGCCCGGGAACGCTCCGGGACACCTACGGAAGAACGGTGGAGTCATGTCCGGTTACGACGCCTGCGCGCCCGTTCGGGTCGTGGTCGGCGTGAGCGGTTCGCTGGGCAGCGTCAGGGCCCTGTCCCGGGCCGCCGCGGAGGCCCGGCGCCGGGATGCGGAGCTGTGGCCGGTGCTCGTGTGGGAGCCGCCGGGCGGTGAGCTGGCCATGCGGCGCTCGCCGGCCTCGGTGCTGCTGGTCGACGAGTGGCAGCGGATGGCCCGGCAGCGGCTGCTCGACGTGCTGGAGGAGGTCTTCGGCGACGCCGGGCCCGGCACCCCGGTGAACGGACTCGTGGTGCGCGGCACCCCGGGACCGTCCCTGGTGGAGGTGGCGGACCGGGAGGACGACGTACTGGTCGTCGGTGCGGGCCGACGCGGCTGGCACCGGGCCTTCTCGGGCCGGGTGGCCCGCTACTGCCTGTCCCACGCGCACTGCCCGGTCCTGGCCGTGCCGCCGTCCCCGCTGGAGGAGACGCTGGCCTCCGCGCACCGCCGCAACAGCTGGCATCTGCCGCTGGACTCACGGCAGTTGTCGTAGCAGCCCTACCGGCAGCCCTATGAAGTGACAGCCGCCGGCAGGTCCGGCCGTCCCGGTCTGCGACCCGGTGCGGTCGGCAGGCTCAGCACCATGGTGAGGCCGCCGCCTGGGGTGTCCTCGGCGGTCAGCGTGCCGCCCGTCGCCTCGGCGAAGCCCCGGGCCACGGCGAGGCCCAGCCCCACCCCCGCACCGCGCGGTGAGTCGCCGTACCGCTGGAACGGCTCGAAGATGCGCTCCTTGGCCTCGTCGGGGACGCCGGGTCCGCGGTCCACGACGCGCGCCTCCACCCGGTCGGCCATGGAACTGGCCTTGACCAGCACGGGGGTGTCCGCGGGACTGTACTTGACGGCGTTCTCGACCACGTTGGCGACGACCCGCTCGAGGAGCCCCTTGTCGACGTGGACCATGGGCAGCGTCTCCGGGATGTCCAGCTCGACGCTGTCCTCCGGGACGCCGCCGAGCGCCATCGGCACCACCTCGTCCAGGTCGGCCTCGCGGACGATGGGGGTGACCGTGCCGGTCTGCAGGCGGGACATGTCGAGGAGGTTGCCGACGAGGTGGTCGAGGCGGTCGGCGCCCGCCTCTATGGCCTCCAGGAGCTCCGCCCGGTCCTGCTCGGACCACTCGACGTCGTCCGAGCGCAGCGAGGACACCGAGGCCTTTATGCCGGCCAGCGGGGTGCGCAGGTCGTGGCTGACGGCGGCCAGCAGGGCCGTACGGATGCGGTTGCCCTCCACCAGCTCCTTCGCCTGGTCCGCCTCCTGCTGGAGCCGCTGCCGGTCGAGCACGACGGCCGCCTGCGCGGCGAACGCGGCCAGCACCCGACGGTCGGAGGCCGGCAGCACCCGCCCGGACAGGGCGAGGGTCATGTGGTCGCCGACCGGCACGTCGACGTCCGCCCGCTCCGGTGACTGGCAGGGCCGCGGTCCGACGCTGCCCGCGCAGGTCCACGGCGCCCCGTCGTCCGCCCGCTCCAGGAGCGCGACCGACTCCATGCAGAAGGTCTCCCGCACCCGTTCCAGGAGCGCCTCCAGGCTGGTCTCGCCGCGCAGCACGCTGCCCGCGAGGAAGGACAGGATCTCCGACTCGGCGCGCAGCCGGGTCGCCTGCTGGGTGCGCCGGGCCGCCAGGTCCACCACGGAGGCCACCGACACCGCGGCCCCGACGAAGATCGCGATGGCGACGATGTTCTTCGGGTCGGCGATGGTGAGAGTGTGGACGGGCGGGGTGAAGAACCAGTTGAGCAGCAAGGAGCCGACCACCGCCGAGGTGAGCGCCGGGAGGAGGCCGCCGAGCAGGGCCGCGGCGACCGTCAGGGCGAGGTAGAGCAGCATGTCGTTGGCGAGGCCCACCTCCGGTGCCGCGGAGGTCAGCACCCAGGTGAGCAGCACCGGCCCGAGGACGCCGGTCAGCCAGCCCCAGATGAGCCGGGACCGGCCGAGCCGTGCCGAACGGCCCAGCGGGAGCCGCCCCTTGCCGGCCTCGTCGTGGGTGATGAGGTGCACGTCGAGGTCGGGTCCCGAGTCCCGGGCGACCGTGGCGCCGACGCCCGGCCTCGGTGCGGCGGACCGCGGCCCGCAGCCGGGCGAGGAGTTCGTCCATGCTGAACGGCTTGGTGATGTAGTCGTCGGCGCCCGCGTCCAGCGCGGCGACCTTCTCGTCGGAGGCCTGCCGCGCGGACAGCACCAGGATCGGTACGCGGGTCCAGCCGCGCAGCGCCTTGATGACGTCGACCCCGTCCATGTCGGGCAGTCCGAGGTCGAGCATCACCACGTCCGGCTGACGCGCGGCCGCCAGCCGGAGGGCCGTGGCGCCGTCGGGCGCCGCGTCCACTCCGTACTGGCGTGCCTGCATGTTGATCACGAGTGCCCGTACGAGCTGGGGGTCGTCTTCCACGACCAGCACTCGGGTCATCGGTTCCCTCAACTGCCCTTGGTCAGTTCCTTCAGCGCGATGTTGAGTTCGAGGACGTTCACCCGGGGCTCACCGATGAAGCCGAGCGTGCGGCCCGTGGTGTGGTCCTTGACCAGCTTCTCCACCTGGGTGACGGAGAGGCCGTTCTTCTCGGCGACCCGGTGGACCTGGAGGTCGGCGTAGGCCGGGGAGATGTCCGGGTCCAGGCCGGAGCCCGAGGAGGTGACCGCGTCGGCCGGCACCTGGGCGGGCGTGACGGTGTAGCCGGGCACCGAGTTGTCCTTGACGACGGCGGCCTTGGCGTCCTTCACCTGCTGGATCAGCACCTTGTTGTCGGCGGCGAGGTTGGTCGCACCCGAAAGGATCAACTTGTACTGGGTGTTGACGCTGTTGCTGCCGAGGCCGTTGGCCGGGCGACCCTGGAACCACCGCAGGTCCGCGTCCGGGGTCTGCTGGCCCGTCTTCAGCGGCAGGTTGTACGACTGCCCGATCAGGGACGAGCCGACGACCTTCCCGTCCGACTTGATCTCGGAGCCGTTCGCCTTGTCGTGGAACGCGGCCTGGGCGATGCCGGTGACCACCAGCGGGTAGATGACACCCGTCACCAGGGTCAGCACCAGGAGGGCCCGCAGGCCCGCCCAGAGCAACCGGGCGGTGTTCGTGATGGAGTTGTTCATGGCGATCAGCCGATTCCGGGGATGAGGGAGATGAGCAGGTCGATGATCTTGATGCCGATGAAGGGCGCGATCAGCCCGCCGAGCCCGTAGATCCCGAGGTTGCGGCGGAGCATCCTGTCCGCGCTCACCGGCCGGTACTGGACGCCCTTCAGGGAGAGCGGCACCAGGGCGATGATGATCAGCGCGTTGAAGACGACCGCTGAGAGGATCGCGGAGCTGGGCGAGGACAGGTGCATGATGTTGAGCTTGTCCAGGCCCGGGTAGACCACGGCGAACATGGCCGGGATGATCGCGAAGTACTTCGCGACGTCGTTGGCGATGGAGAACGTGGTCAGCGCACCGCGCGTGATCAGCAGCTGCTTGCCGATCTCGACGATCTCGATGAGCTTGGTCGGGTTGGAATCGAGGTCGACCATGTTGCCGGCCTCCTTGGCGGCCGACGTACCGGTGTTCATCGCCACGCCGACGTCGGCCTGCGCGAGCGCCGGCGCGTCATTCGTGCCGTCACCGGTCATCGCGACCAGCTTGCCGCCGGCCTGCTCCCGCTTGATGAGGGCCATCTTGTCCTCGGGGGTGGCCTCGGCGAGGAAGTCGTCGACGCCCGCCTCCTCGGCGATCGCCTTGGCGGTCAGCGGGTTGTCACCCGTGATCATGACGGTCTTGATGCCCATGCGGCGCAGTTCCTCGAACCGCTCGCGCATGCCCTCCTTGACGACGTCCTTGAGGTGGATGACGCCCAGGACCCGGGCGCCCTCGGCATCCTCGACCGCGACGAGCAGCGGGGTGCCGCCCGCCTGGGAGATGGCGTCGGCGAGGGTGCCGGCGTCCTCGGCGACGGTGCCGCCCTGCTCGCGGACCCAGGCGATGACCGAACCGGCCGCGCCCTTGCGGATCTTCCGGCCGTCCACGTCCACACCCGACATGCGGGTCTGGGCGGTGAAGGCGATCCACTCGGCGTGCGCCAGCTCGCCCTGGTGCCGCTCCCGCAGCCCGTACTTCTCCTTCGCCAGGACGACGATGGAGCGGCCCTCGGGGGTCTCGTCGGCCAGCGACGACAGCTGGGCCGCGTCGGCCACCTCGGCCTCCGTCGTCCCGCTGACCGGCACGAACTCGGACGCCTGACGGTTGCCGAGCGTGATGGTGCCGGTCTTGTCCAGCAGCAGCGTGGAGACGTCACCCGCGGCCTCGACCGCACGCCCGGACATGGCGAGCACATTGCGCTGCACCAGACGGTCCATGCCCGCGATGCCGATCGCGGAGAGCAGCGCGCCGATCGTGGTCGGGATCAGGCAGACCAGCAGGGCGACCAGCACGACCATCGTCAGGTGGGTGCCCGCGTAGTCCGCGAACGGCGGCAGGGTGGCGACGGCCAGCAGGAAGACGATGGTCAGCGAGGCGAGCAGGATGTTCAGCGCGATCTCGTTCGGCGTCTTCTGCCGGGCCGCACCCTCGACGAGGCTGATCATCCGGTCGATGAAGGTCTCGCCCGGCTTCGTCGTGATCTTGATGACGATCCGGTCGGACAGCACCTTCGTACCGCCGGTCACCGCGCTGCGGTCGCCGCCGGACTCCCGGATGACCGGGGCCGACTCACCGGTGATCGCCGACTCGTCGACGGAGGCGACGCCCTCGACGACATCGCCGTCACCGGGGATGATGTCGCCGGCCTCGCAGACCACCAGGTCACCGATCCTCAGCTCGGTGCCGGGCACCTGCTCCTCGGTGTCGCCGACCAGCCGCCGGGCCACCGTGTCGGTCTTCGCCTTGCGCAGGGTGTCGGCCTGGGCCTTGCCGCGGCCCTCGGCGACGGCCTCCGCGAGGTTGGCGAAGATGACGGTCAGCCACAGCCAGGCGCTGATGGTCCAGCCGAACCAGTCGCTCGGGTCCTTGAAGGAGAAGAGGGTGGTCAGGACCGAGCCGACCCACACCACGAACATCACGGGCGACTTGACCATCACCCGCGGGTCGAGCTTGCGGCAGGCCTCGGGGAGGGACCTGATCAGCTGCTTGGGGTCGAACAGGCCCGCGCCGACACGGCCCTCGGCGGGCTTGTGCCCGGTGGGCGCGTCCTGGTGGGGCGCGAGGGTGGGAGTGGACATGGTGTCCTCGTGGGCTTCCGTTCGGGTGGTCACGACGCCAGCCCCTCGGCCAGCGGCCCCAGCGCCAGGGCCGGGAAGTAGGTCAGACCGGTGATGATCAGGATCGCGCCGACGAGCAGGCCGGTGAAGAGCGGCTTCTCGGTGCGCAGGGTGCCGGCCGTGGCCGGGACGGGCTTCTGCTCGGCGAGCGAGCCGGCCAGCGCCAGCACGAACACCATCGGCAGGAAGCGGCCCAGCAGCATCGCGAGTCCGGTCATGGTGTTGTACCAGTCGGTGTTCGCGTTCAGGCCGGCGAAGGCCGAGCCGTTGTTGTTGGCCGCCGAGGTGAAGGCGTACAGCACCTCGGAGAACCCGTGCGCACCCGGGTTGAGCATGGAGTGCGGCGGGGTCGGCAGGGCCATGGAGGCCGCGGTGAAGACGAGCGCGAGCGCCGGGGTGATCAGGATGTAGATCGCCGACAGCTTGATCTCGCGGGCGCCGATCTTCTTGCCCAGGTACTCGGGCGTACGGCCGACCATCAGACCGGCGATGAACACCGCGATGATCGCCATGATCAGGATGCCGTAGAGGCCGGAGCCGGTGCCGCCGGGCGCGATCTCGCCCAGCATCATGCTGAGCATGGTGATGCCGCCGCCGAGGCCGGTGAAGGAGGAGTGGAAGGAGTCCACCGCGCCGGTCGAGGTGAGCGTGGTCGACACCGCGAAGATCGACGAGGAGCCGACCCCGAAGCGGACCTCCTTGCCCTCCGTCGCGCCGCCCGCGATCTGCAGCGCGCCCTCGTGGTGGGCGAACTCGGTCCACATCATCAGGGCGACGAAGCCCAGCCAGATGGTGAACATCGTGGCGAGGATCGCGTAACCCTGCTTCACCGAGCCGACCATCACACCGAAGGTGCGGGTCAGCGAGAACGGGATGACCAGCAGCAGGAAGATCTCGAAGAGGTTCGTGAACGGGGTCGGGTTCTCGAACGGGTGGGCGGAGTTGGCGTTGAAGTAACCCCCACCGTTGGTGCCGAACTCCTTGATGGCCTCCTGTGAGGCCACGGCTCCGCCGTTCCACTGCTGCGAACCGCCCATGAACTGGCCGACTTCATGAATGCCGGAGAAGTTCTGGATGGCACCGCAGGCGACCAGGACGACCGCCGCCACAGCGGCGAACGGCACCAGGATGCGGATGACGCCCCGCACCAGGTCGGCCCAGAAGTTGCCGATCTCACCGGTGCGCGAGCGAGCGAACCCGCGCACCAGCGCCACGGCGACGGCGATGCCGACGGCGGCGGAGACGAAGTTCTGCACGGCCAGACCGGCGGTCTGCACGACGTGGCCCATGGTCTGCTCGCCGTAGTACGACTGCCAGTTCGTGTTGGTCACGAAGGACACGGCCGTGTTGAACGACTGCGCCGGGTTGACCGAGGAGAAGCCGAGCGAGCCGGGCAGGATGCCCTGCAGCCGCTGCAGCAGGTAGAGGAAGAGGACGCCGACCACGGAGAAGGCGAGGACCCCGCGCAGATAGGCGGGCCAGCGCATCTCGGTGTCGGGGTTGGCGCCGATGCCCTTGTAGATCCACTTCTCGACCCGCCAGTGCTGGTCGGAGGTGTAGACCTTGGCCATGTAGTTGCCGAAGGGGAGATAGCAGAGCGCCAGCGCGCCTATGAGCGCGACGAGCTGGAGCACGGCGGCGGTTACGGGACCCATGGGTGTCTCAGAACCTCTCCGGGAAGATCAGGGCGAGGACGAGATAGCCCAGCAGGGCGACGGCCACGACCAGGCCGACTACGTTCTCGACGGTCACAGCTTGGTCACCCCCTTGGCGACGAGGGCCACCAGCGCGAAACCCGCGAGCACGGTGACGACGAAGGCCAGATCGGCCATCGTGAACTCCTGGATGAGGTTCGGGACGGACTTGGACTGTTAGAGGAAAGCGCCTTTCCAGTCGGATTCAGCCGCCGTTGACGGGTCCCTTACGGCGGTGTTCACGCCTTTGACGGGACTCTTACGCGGCCCCGGCGGACCCGCGACCGGAGGCCGCCGTTCGGCGGCGGAAACCCTGCTGAACTGGGGAAACGTCGACCTCAGGCGCATCGGGCCGGTCAGGACAGGCGGAACCGGAGCCGGCAGATCACCGCGTCGGTCTCCTTGCGCACGGCAAGGGCGACGACGGCACCGCGCTGGTTCTGGAGCAGCCTCCCCCACGCTCCGCGCGGGGGGACCCCCAGCCACAGCCGCTCCGGTTCGGTCTCCGGGATCAGCACGGTCACCCGGGTGGCCGGCTCGGCCGCGGTCACCTCACGGACGTAGGCGGCGATGGGACGGCCCAGGGTGCGCCGCTCGCAGCTCAGCCGGACCAGTGACACCCCGGGGTCCCACTCGGCCCAGGCACGCTCCAGGGCGTGCAGCTGGGCCCGGTCCTCGGGGCCGGGGTGGCAGACGGTGACGGCCCGCACCTCGTCGCCCAGGGAGGCGGCCGCCGACAGCGCCTGGGAGGTGAGCCGGGACAGCGACGACACCGGCACGATCACGACCGACCGCTCCCGGTGCGGCGGCTCCGGGACCCGCGCGAGCCCGAGCCGCTCCCCGATCCGCCCGTAGGCACGGTGCACGGCGACGAAGGCGGCGACGAGCAGTGGCAGCACGACCACGACCAGCCAGGCGCCCTCGGTGAACCTGCTCGCTGTCACCACGACGGTCGCGACGCCGGTCAGGACCGCCCCGAACCCGTTGAGCAGCGCCTTCCCCCGCCAGCCGGTCCCCCGCTCCAGCAGCCAGTGCTTCACCATCCCACCTGGGCGACGGTGAAGCCGACGAAGACCCCGATGGCGAACATCGGCACCAGCGTGTTGGTGTCGCCGCCGGAGAACACCAGCAGCGCGGCCGAGACCACGGCCAGGGCGAGCACACCGTGCCGGTGCACCTGCCGGTCGGCCTTCAGCGCGAAGACGTGCGGCAGGTAGTTGTCCCGGGCGAGCAGTTTCAGCAGCACCGGCAGCCCGCCGAAGCTGGTGTTCGCGGACAGCGCCAGCAGGATCATCGTGGCGAACTGGACGACGTAGAAGCCCCCGTTGTGGCCCAGGGAGGCGTCGGCGAGCTGGGCCAGTACGGTCACGCCCGCGACCGGCTGCAGATGGAACCGGGAGATCAGCACCGAGAGCCCGATCAGCATCGCGCCCAGCACCGCCCCCAGAGCCACCTCGGCGTGCTGGGCCCGCCTGACGCGGGGCACCCGGAAGGAGGGCACGGCGTTGGCGATCGCCTCGACGCCGGTGAGGGCGGCACAGCCGGAGGCGAAGGCTTTCAGCAGGAGCAGGGCGCCCACGCCGGAGGCGTTGTCGGCGAGCACGGAGGCATGACCGGCGGCGGTGACCGTGCCGGCCGGCGAGGACCGGAAGAGCCCCACCACGATCAGCACGAAGATCGACCCGACGAACACCACCGTCGGCACGATGAACGCCTTCGCCGACTCCACGATCCCCCGCAGGTTCACCCCGGTGACCAGCACCAGCACGGCCAGGCACAGCACCGGCCGGTGCGGGTACAGCGCCGGGAAGGCGGAGGTGAGGGCGGCGACCCCGGCGGTGACGGCGACGGCGACGTTCAGCACGTAGTCGAGCACCAGGGAGGCGGCGGCGACCAGGCTGGCCCGCACCCCGAGGTGGGTCCGGGCCACGGCGTAGGAGCCGCCGCCGTCCGGGAAGGCCGCGATGACCTGCTGGTACGAGGCGACGAGCACCGCGAGCAGGGCCGCGATGGCGAGCGTGACGGGCAGCGTGCAGCCGAGCCCGTGCGCACCGGCGGCCGCCAGCACCAGCACGATGGCCTCCGGCCCGTACGCCACCGACGCCATCGCGTCCAGCGACAGCGCGGCGAGGCAGGTCACCGCGGTGAGGCGATGCCGTTCCCCGGTAAATCGGGCGGCTCCTCACCGGCGGGCACGGCCCCCGGTTCGACGGTCACTACGGACATGGGAGGGTGCTCCTCAACGAACGGGACATACGTCTCGCGCACGGAGTACCGCGCGCGATGCGACCAATTTCTGTCCCGTCCCGGCCACCTGCGACAACCCATTGCGCGTTCTTCGCGCGAGGGGGTCCGACTTTGATGACTTCTTGACGGGGGTGACCGCAGCGCACCGCGGGGGCGCGGGGAACTGCGCGCTCGACCCCCACCGGCCCGCGCGGACCCACAACCGTCAGAGTCCCATCAAAGACATGCCCCACCTGCAGACGCCGCGCCCCACCACTCCCTACCTTCACCCCATGCCGCACTCCGAGGACCACCGCTGGTCCAAAGACGTCTACGCATCGGCCCGTTGCGCAGGCACCCTCCTCGCCCTGCTCCTCCTGGTCGACTGGGGATCAGGGACGTTCACCTGGTGGCGCGGCACCCTCTGGACCACCCTCGCCCTGCTCCTCTTCGGCGTCCTGTGCCCCGCCAGGGTCCGCGCCGGTGACGGCTGGCTCACCTCACGCCGGCTGCTGCGCACCCGCAGGGTCCGCACCGACCGCCTGGTCTCGGTCCGCCGCCTGGACGGCATCTCCCCCCGCCTGCTGCTCCGCGACGCCTTCGGCGACCGGCTGGAGATCGACCCCCGGGTCCTCGTCGACAACCCCGGCCTGTGGCTGCGCGTCGACGCGGGCGCCCGCAAGGCCGTCGAGGCCGGCACCCTGCGCTGCGGCTCGATCGCCCTGAGCCGCCTCGCTGAACAGGTCGAGCGCGAGAGCGCGTTGGGCGTCTTCAAGGCGTCGGGCCTGGATTAGCGCCATTGGCACCCACCCCCGTCATCAGCACGTCGAGGCCCCGCCGCGTCGTGGCCATCACCACCCGGTCCCCCGCCTCCAGCACCCGCCCCTGCGCCGGCCGCCAGTCGAAGGCGGGCTGTCCCGGGGCGCCCCCACCGACCGGCCCCACCGCCAGCACCCGCCACTCCCGTCGCCGGAACGCCTGGTGCACCGAGCGTCCCTCCAGCTCCGGATGCCCGGCCACGTCCACGCAGGTGAACAGCAGCGACCCCCGCTCCACAGGCATCACCCCCAGCACATGGCGCCCCATCATCGCGGCGGCGAACGACGGCGCGGCCAGCGCCGAAACGCTTCTGCTCCGGGTGAGCGCATCCGGGTAGGACGCCCGAAGCGTGCGCTGGACGGTCGCGGCGAAGGCGTCGTCGTACAGCCGTGTGACCACCCGTACCGCGGGGTTGGCCTCCCGGACGGCCATGACGATGTCGAGGTTCTGTCCGTCGTCGCGGGTGAGCACGAGCAGGGAGCCGCACTGGCGAACCCGGGCGAGGTCGAGGACGCCGGGGGCGGTGGCGTCCTGCAGGACCAGCGGGACGCCGAGTTCCCGGGCGAGCGCGACCCCCCTCGCACGCGGGTCGCGCTCGATGGCCACGACCTGGTGGCCGGTGCTGCGCAGCCGGTCCAGCACCCGGGTGCCGACCATCCCGAGGCCGACCAGGACGATGTGGCCGCTGACGTCGTCGTCGGGCGGATGGTTCACGGAAGCGGTGTGGAACGCCTCGGTCGCGTTCATGGTCGCGGCGACCACGAGCGGCAGCACCGCCAGCCCGACGAAGCCGGCGAGGAGCTGGAGTATGCGGCGGGCGGGCGACTCCTCGGTCGCCGGATCCCCCATCGTGAAGATGTCCAGCAGGGGCAGGTAGAAGTTCTTCCACCAGGGGTGCTCGTCCGCGAAGAGCGCGGTGGCGGTGGACAGCGCGACCACCACCGCGGCCAACGAGCCGTAGACGGCCGCCAGTTGCCGGGAGCGGAAGACCCGCCACGGCAGGTGGGCGAACCGGGCCCGCAGCCAGCGCACCGGCCGGAACCGCCAGGCGCGGCGGGCCGGTTCGGCCGTGTCGAGGTGGACGACCTCCTCCAGCGTCAGCCGCCCGTGCGTGAACTGCCGGTGGTACGCCGTCCGGTCGTCCGGCAGCAGCAGGGTGCCGTCCTCGCCGGCCGTCTCGGCGCTGTCCTGGCTGGCCGGGTCGTCCTCGTGCGCGCCGGAGAGCACGGCGAGGGTGGCGAGGTCGGTGGCGTGCGTCGGGGTGCCCGCGGGCCGTACGACACCGCGGAAGACCTTGCCCTCGACCTGGAGGGTGTGCCCGTGCCCCAGGGCGGCCGCCGCGACCAGTTCCGGTACGGCGGTGTCGGCATCGGACAGCACGGTGGTGGAGGTGTCCGGTGCGGGGGCGTCGCACAGGCCCGCCGCCCGGTCGAGCAGCCGTTCCAGGTGGCTGCCGCGCTCCCGGTTGAACATCCGCACGACCAGCCGCACGGAGGGGTTGACCGCGCGGGCGAGCAGGGCCGCGGTGACGTTGACCTGGTCGTCGCGGTAGGTCAGGGCGAGCGCGGCGGCCCGGGCCACGCCGGCCGCGCGCAGGGTGGCCTCGTCCGGGCGGGCGGAGATGTGCAGGTGGACGGCGGACGCCGGGTCGCGGTGCAGGGCGGCGACCCGGGCACCGTGCTCGTCGTCGGCGGACGGCAGGACGACGGTGACGACCTCGCCGCACACGGCGTCCAGTTCGACGGCGAGCCGGTGCGCGAGGCCGTCGTCGCCGCAGATCACCATGTGGCCGGTTCTCTCTCCGGATGCCGCTGGTACGAGCACAGTTGACGTCACATCAGCCTGAACGGCACCGGCCGTGACACCGGTTCCGGCCGGACCGCCGTCCGCCGTTCAAAACTCCGCCAAGAACATGTCAAGAAGCGGGAGCGGGCGCAGGACGGTGGGCCGACCGCCGGCCCACGGGTCAGCCCGCGCCCGTCGGTCCCGCGGCGGCACCTCCGACGCCCTGTGGTGCGCGGAAGGGCCGGGCCCGGTCGGCCAGGGGCAGCGAGACGACCATGGTCAGTCCGCCGCCCGGGGTGTCCTCGGGGGTCAGGGTGCCGTCCATCGCCTCGGTGAGCCCGCGGGCGAGGGCGAGTCCGAGGCCGAGGCCGGTGGTGTTGTCGGTGTCGCCGAGCCGCTGGAAGGGCTCGAAGCGCCATGGGGGTCCCCCGCTCGAGCGAAGCCGAGAGCGGGGGAGGTCGACGATGCGTGCGGCCCGTCGTACCAGGGTGTCGCCCTCCGGGCCGCCGGTCAGCGCGACCACCACCCGCTCGCGGGTCTCCCACACCCCGCCGATGGCGTGCTCGGCGCGGTAGGACTGGAGGGCCTCGTCGACCCGGTCGGCGACCCCGGTAGGTCTTGCCGACCCCTGGGGCGGCCCCGAGGTAGACCTTCAGTCGTCCGCGCGGTACGTCGTTCATCACCTCGAAGAAAGCGCGCCGCGGGCCCCGGGTCCGGCCTCTTGACGCGTCTCCGGCGCTGACGAGGACGTTGACACTGTCTTGACGGCCCCTGGCCGGATAGGGTGAAGGCGGTGTGCCGGGAAGTCTGGTCGGCCGGGAGTCACCGTGGCTTCCGATGGGCCCCAGGGGGACGGCATGCGCGGCGTGGGTACGGTTCTCGCACTCGTGGTACTGGCCACGGTGGTGGCGACCTTCGCCCGCCGGTGGCGGATTCCCGCCCCCTCCCTGCTCGTCGTCGCGGGCCTCGCCGTGGCCCTGCTGCCGGGCACCCCGACGATCCGGGTCAGCCCGGAGGGCATCGGCCTCGTCGTCCTCCCGCCGCTGCTCTACGCCAGCGCGGAGGAACTCTCCTGGCGCGAGCTGCGCGTGGTGTGGAAGCCGGTGAGCGTGCTCGCGGTCGGCCTGGTACTGGCCTCCGCCGCGGCCGTCGGCGCGGTCGCCTCCCTGGTCACCCCGCTGTCCTGGCAGATGGCGCTGGTGCTCGGCGCGATCCTGGCCAGCACCGACCCGGTCGCGGTGACGGCGCTCGGCCGCCGGCTCGCCCTGCCGCCCAGAGTGCAGATGCTGGTCCAGGCCGAGAGCCTCTTCAACGACGCGACCTCCCTGGTCCTCTACCGGGTCGCGGTGAGCGTCGCGGTGGCCTCGGCGGCAGCGGACTGGGGGGCGGCGGGCGGCGAGTTCCTGCTGCTCGCGGGCGGCGGCACGCTGATCGGAGCGCTGGTCGCCGCGGTCGTCACGGTGATCAGGCGACGCACCGAGGACCCGGTCCTGGAGACGGTGATCTCCCTGGTCACGCCGTACGCGGCGTACGTCCTCGCGGAGGCGGCCCACACCTCCGGGGTCACGTCGGTGGTCGTGGCGGGCGTGGTCCTGGGCGGTCGCGGCGACCGGCTCACCAACGCCCGGATAAGGCTCCAGCTGCACGCCGTCTACGGCACGGTGGTCTTCCTGCTGGAGAGCGTGGTCTTCAGCCTGATAGGGCTCGCGCTGCCCGCCCAGGTACGGGCCCTGTCCGACGGCGACCGGGCCTGGCCGCTGTACGCGCTGGCGGTGGCCGGCACCCTGATCGCGGTACGGCTGCTGTGGCTGGCGCCGCTGTCGGCGGTGGTGCAGCGCAAGGGCGGCATACAGCGGCCGAACTGGCGGGTGCCGGTGGTGCTGACCTGGGCCGGCACCCGGGGTGTGGTGCCACTCGCAGCCGCGCTGTCGATCCCGGTGACGGCGAAGGACGGCTCGGCGCTGACCGAGCGCCCGCTGGTGCTGGTCCTCACCACGTCGGTCGTGGTCGTCACCCTGGTCGTACAGGGCTTCTCCCTGGCCTCGGTGGTGCGCCGGTCCGGCATCGCCCTGGAACCGGACCACACCGAGCGCGAGGAGGCCGCCGCCCGCTGCCGGCTGGCCGACGCGGGCATCCGGCGCCTGGAGGAGCTGTCCGAGCTGGAGGCCGTACCGGACGTGGTCCTCGACCGGCTCCGGCGCGGCCTCCACGCGCGCCTCGACGACGCCCGCGACCGCCTCGCCGACAGCACGGCAGAGTCGGCCGACCTGGTCTACCGCCAGCTGCGCCGCGACCTGATAGCGGTGGAGGCGGCGGAGCTGCGGCGGCTGTACGACGAGCACACGATCAGCGACACGACACGAAGGCGGCTCCAGCGGTCGCTGGACCTGGAGGAGGCGAGGCTGGCGGACGCGTAGCGCGCCGCGGCAGGAGCCGTTTCCCGGCTTCTCAGCGGAACTCCGCCGACCGGGGCCGGCGCCTGAGCCCCAGCCCGGTCAGCGCCATGGCGAGCAGCACCATCCCGCAGGCCCATGACAGGTGGCCGGTCAGCTCGCCACGCCCGCGCCCACCGACTCGTCGAGGCGGCGCGGTTGATGCCCGTCACCTGGTCCAGAGCGGCCGTCCACGCGCCGAAGTGCGCGTTCGGCGTGCCCGCCGCCCAGCCCACGCATCCCCAGGGTGACGGCGAGCAGGACCGTGGCCGCGCGCAGGAGACGCAGCCGGGCCGGTACGGTCGAGCGGAGACGGCGACGCGGAGCGGCCCGCGCGGCCACGGTCCGCTCCCCCGGGCGCGCCTCGCGCGGCCCCGGGGCGGGTACGGGCGGCGGCGCTGCCACCGTGACCGGCCGTGGCTCCTCGACAGCCTCCGCCGGAGGTCTGTGCGCTGTGCCGGCCGTGATGGTCACGGTCCCCTCCCAGGTACCCGCCACGGACGGTCGCCCGCCCCCGTACCGGTCAGCCTGCGACCGCGTCCGGCCATGAACGATCGGTCTTGATGCGCTCCTGACGCCCCTTCAGGCGGGTTCGGCTCCGGGCCGAGCAGGCACGTTCAGCGAGGTGACCAGCTCGATGCGACCAACCGCTTCAGGCGGGGGGATTCGCCGGCGACGCGATCTCCAGGATCACGGCGGGAAGCGCGGCCTCCAGGACCTGCCTGCGTGGCAGCGAGAGCCCGAAATGCCGTTCGATGATCTCCAATGCGGTGCGGTGCACTTCACGGCGAGGCACGTCGGGGTCCGGCAGCCCGGCGGCAGCCAGCATCTCCTCGACGTGTACCGCCACCTCACGGTCACCACTCACGCCGTCGTATCCCCATGAACCGTCCAGGTGGAGATTGAAGGCACACACGAGACGCTCGTCATGGAGGTAGGAGAACTGAGGCGGTACCGGCTTGCCGTTCTCCTCTTCGAATTCCAGCTGGAAGACGTGTGCACCACCCCGGGACACAGGCGGCTCCGGGCCGAACTCCGCCTGCCAGCCGCCGTACTTGACCACGAAGGCCCATTCGCCGGTCTCCCCGTAACGCAGACCTATCGGGGGATGGGGCTCCCAGGGACCGCCCTCCACGACATCGATCAGGTCCTTGCCGGTGAGGCGGCCCAGACCACGCGCCGTGCGTCTCGGCCCGAACACCGTGGCGGTCAGCCGCGATACCAGCTCCTCGGCGTCCAGCCCCCGGGCGAGCACGACGCTGTAGCCGCCGAAGGCGATCGACTGGGGAGCGGCAAGCCATGCGATTCCGTCGGTCATGGTGATCATCGTGACGCACCCTTGCCGGGCGCGTCACGAGGCCCCGCAGCCGCCCTCCTCCGGTCGGGCATCGGCTCCGACGCGCTCACTCGCCGAGTGAAGTGCTCCTCCGTGTCCCCGGTCCCGCGCCCGCAAGCCGGCGTACGGGATAACGCTCGGTGTCCGGAACCCGGCGCCCACCCGCCGTCCCCCGTACAGCCCAACGTCCCTCCGCGGCCTCCGAGCCACCCTTTCCTGATGGCCGACCATCGCCTGTCAGGGCATTCTTAACGCAAGCTTGACGCCCAGCGCCCTCCGATCCGTGGGCCCACGCGTCACTCTCTGCTTACGCTGGTGCCGCCGTCCGCGTGATGGCCGGAATCGAACTGCGCCCCACCACACCGCGCCGGACACCAGGAGCCGACCCCATGGCCACGACCGAACACCCCCCTCCCAGTCGCCTGCGCGCCTGGATGCTGGAGGGGCTGTCCGACATGGGCAAGGGCGGCGGGCACACCGGTCCCCACGCGCAGCCCGAACCCGCGCACCAGGGCCAGCGCTGGTGGCGGGTGATGTGCCTGACCGGTGTCGACTACTTCTCCACCCTCGGCTACCAGCCCGGCATCGCCGCCCTGGCGGCCGGTCTGCTGTCGCCGATCGCGACCATCGTGCTCGTCATCGTCACCCTGGCCGGCGCCCTGCCGGTCTACCGCCGCGTCGCCGAGGAGAGCCCGCACGGCGAGGGCTCCATCGCCATGCTGGAGCGGCTGCTCTCCTTCTGGCAGGGCAAGCTCTTCGTGCTGACCCTGCTCGGCTTCGCCGCCACCGACTTCCTGATCACCATCACCCTGTCGGCCGCGGATGCCTCCACCCACCTGGTGGAGAACCCGCACCTGACCGACTTCCTGCACGGCAAGCAGATGATCATCACGCTGTTCCTGGTGGCTCTGCTGGGCGCGGTCTTCCTCAAGGGCTTCCTGGAGGCGATCGGCGTCGCGGTCGCCCTGGTCGGCATCTACCTCGCGCTGAACGTCGTCGTCGTGATCGTCGGCTTCTACCACGTCATCACCGCCGAGCACGTCGTCACCGACTGGACCAGCGGCCTCACAGCGGAACACGGCAACGTATTCGTCATGATCGGCGTCGCCCTGATCATCTTCCCGAAACTCGCCCTGGGTTTGTCCGGCTTCGAGACCGGCGTCGCCGTCATGCCGCACGTCAAGGGCGAGCCGGGCGACACCGAGCAGCAACCCACCGGGCGGATCCGGGACACCAAGAAGCTCCTCACCACGGCCGCCCTGATCATGAGCTGCTTCCTGATCGCGACCAGCTTCATCACCACGCTGCTGATCCCGGAGAACGAGTTCAAGCCCGGCGGCGACGCCAACGGCCGCGCCCTCGCCTACCTGGCGCACGAGTACCTCGGCAACGCCTTCGGCACGGTCTACGACGTCTCGACCATCGCCATCCTGTGGTTCGCCGGCGCCTCCGCGATGGCCGGCCTGCTCAACCTCATGCCCCGCTACCTGCCCCGCTACGGCATGGCCCCGCACTGGGCCCGCGCCGTCCGCCCGATGGTCATCGTCTTCACCCTGATCGCCTTCCTGGTCACCTGGATCTTCGACGCCTCCGTCGACGCGCAGGGCGGCGCCTACGCCACCGGTGTGCTGGTGCTGATCAGCTCCGCGGCGGTCGCGGTGACCATCGCCGCCCACAAGGCCGGGCAGCGCAAGTGGACGATCGGGTTCGGGGTCATCTCGGCGGTCTTCCTCTACACGACCGTCGTGAACGTCATCGAGCGGCCCGACGGTGTGAAGATCGGTGCCTGCTTCATCGTCGGCATCATCCTGGTCTCGCTGCTCTCCCGCCTCGCCCGCGCCTTCGAGCTGCGCGTGACGAGTGTGGCCCTCGACGACATGGCGGAACGATTCATCCGCGATATGGCCAGCCGCAAGATGCGGTTCATCGCCAACGAGCCGGACCGGCGCGACAAGGCCGAGTACCGCGACAAGATCGAGCAGATCCGGGCCGACAACGAGATGCCCGAGCAGGAGGATTTCGTCTTCGTCGAGGTGACGGTCACCGACCCCTCCGAGTTCGAGGCGGGCCTGACCGTCCGCGGCGAGGTCCTGCACAACCGCTACCGCGTGCTGACCCTGGAGTCGGCCTCCATCCCCAACGCCCTGGCCGCGCTGTTGCTGCACGTCCGGGACGAGACCGGCTGCATCCCGCACATCTACTTCGAGTGGACCGAGGGCAGCCCGTTCGCCAACTTCCTGCGCTTCTTCCTCTTCGGCCAGGGCGAGGTCGCCCCGGTCACCCGCGAGGTGCTGCGCGAGGCGGAGCCGGACCGCGCCCGGCGGCCGCGCGTCCACACGGGCTGAGGGCCGCAGGCCGGACACGGGGGCACACGGGGCACGGGCACGGGGCACAGGGGCACAGGCCGTAAGAATCCCGTCAAGAACCGCACGGTCCGCATAAGAACCCTGTCAGCGGTCGCTCCCCCGCGGCCACCGACCCCCTACCGTCGGCCTCATGGAGGACAGAAGACCCGGGGGCCGGGCGGCCGGTGACCGAACCTGGCGCGGCAGCGCGCGTCTGGCCGTCGGCTCTGCCCTCGGCTTCGCGGGGCTGACGTTCGCGGTGGACTGGGACGCCGGCACGCTCACCCCGGCCCGCGCCCTGCTCTGGGTGCTCCTGTCGGCCGCGATCCTCCTCATGCTGCTGCCGGCCCGCGTCACGGCGGGCCCCGGCTGGCTGGCCGTCCATGGCCCGCTCCGCCGCCGTACCGTCCGCACCGACTCCCTCGTGTACGTCGGCCAGTACGGGGACGTCGCCGCGCATCTGGTCCTGCGCGACACCCGGGGCAACCGGCTGGAGCTCGACCCGGGTGTCCTGCACGCCAACCCCCTGCTCTGGCACGAACTGGACACCGGCGTCCGCCGCTCCCTGGAACGCGGCACCCTGCGCCGGGGCACCGAGGTGCTGGCACGGCTCGGCCACGAGATCGACGACACGAACGCACGCGCGGTTCTCGAGGCGTCCGGCCTCACCTGACCGGCGACCCCACGTCCGCGCACCCCGCCACCCGCCCTATGGTGAGCGCATGCCCTCCTACACGATCGGCCAGGCGGCACGGCTGCTCGGCGTCAGCCCGGACACCGCCCGCCGCTGGGCCGACGCGGGCCGGATGGCCACCCACCGGGACGAGGGCGGCCGGCGGCTCATCGACGGCACGGACCTCGCGGCGTTCTCCGTCGAACTGGCCAAGGCCGGCACCGCCGAGGAGGACGCCTCCTACACCTCGGTCCGCAACGCCTTCCCCGGCATCGTCACCGCGATCAAACTCGGCGACGTCGCCGCCCAGGTCGAGATCCAGGCCGGCCCGCACCGGCTGGTCTCCCTCCTGACCCGGGAGGCGGTCGAGGAACTCGGCCTGGAGGTCGGCATGGAGGCCACCGCCCGGGTGAAGTCCACGAACGTGCACATCGACCGCGTCTGACGGCTCACCCGGCCCGTACGGCCGTACCGCCCTACGTTCGCCCGTTCACCTGCACAGCAGGGCGGCCCACAGGTCCAGCCGGTCGCCCAGCCGGGACAGCCCGTTCAACCCGGTCGCCCCCGCCCTGGCCAACGCGGTGCGGGACGCGACGGGCGTGCGGTTCACGGAGTTGCCGCTGACACGCGACCGGGTGTGGCGGACTCTGGATGCCAGCCGCCGTACCCCCCGTCCACCCGGATCCCCCTGATGCCGCTGATGTGCCTGGCCCCGCAACGGTCCTGGGGCAGCACCAGTTGCGGTCCCGCCCCGTCCAGCGGGCTGTCGTCGATGCTGACGCCGAGCAGAACCGGGGCGTGGGCGAAGTCGGGGTCGATCTCGGCCCAGGAGAGCAGCGCGTGGTGCCCGTCGGCGCCGGAGACCGCGATGAGGAAGCGCAGCCGGTCCTTGCGGCGGCCGGGGTCGAATCCGGGTCCGGCCGCGGTGAGGACGTCGTACAGCCGCGGTCCGGTGAAGCCGTGGTGCTGGATGCCGCTGGTGGCGCACTCGAAGCTGACCCGCACCCGGTGCTGGGGCCAGCGCAGGAGGTCGGGCACGGTCAGCCGGGCCGGTCGTGCGAGGTCTCCGGTGAGGACGAGTTCGGCGAGCGTCATGTGCGGCCACCTCCCGGATGACGGTACCCGCAGCGCGTCACCGTACAAACGCACATGCCAGCTTCAATCACCATGTATGCAGCTCATGCAATGCGACAGAAGACTTACGCCTGGCAATTGCGGCAGTATCATCGCCAGGCGGCCGATAGACGGGTCGCGGCAGGGCGCGACAGATTGTTCATGGAATCCAGAGGAGTTCACTCGTGATGACCCGTTCCGTTCGCCGGACCCGGCGGACGCTCCAGGTGGCCGGTGCCTCGGTCGCGGCCCTGCTGGCCCTGAGCGCCTGTTCCTCCTCCTCCGACGACGACTCGTCCGCGACGACGAAGTCGGACCCGTCGGCGGCGGCGACGCCCAAACTGTCGGGCTCGATCACCGTGTTCGCGGCGGCCTCGCTCCAGGAGAGCTTCACGACCCTGAAGGCCGACTTCGAGAAGGCCCACCCGGGCACCAAGGTCAACTTCAGCTTCGGCGGCAGTGACACCCTCGCCGCGCAGATCACGAGCGGTGCGCCGGCCGACGTCTTCGCCGCCGCGAGCGCCAAGACCATGGCGATCGTGACGGACAGGAAGGACACCGCCACCACGCCGGCCACCTTCGTCCGCAACCAGCTGGAGATCGCCACCCTGCCGGGCAACCCCGACAAGATCTCCTCCCTGAAGGACCTCACCAAGTCCTCGCTCAAGGTCGTCCTCTGCGACAAGACGGTGCCGTGCGGTGCCGCCGCGCAGAAGGCCCTGGACGCCAGCAAGCTGAAGCTCACCCCCGTCTCCTACGAGGAGGACGTGAAGTCCGCCCTCAACAAGGTGGTGCTGAAGGAGGCCGACGCGGCGGTCGTCTACAAGACCGACGTCAAGGCCGCCGGCAGCAAGGTCGAGGGCGTGGAGTTCCCCGAGTCCGCAAACGCGATCAACGACTACCCGATCGCCCTCCTGAAGAACGCCCCGAACCCGACGGTGGCCAAGGCGTTCATCGCCCTGGTGCAGTCCGCCGAGGGCCAGAAGGTGCTGAACGACGCCGGGTTCCTCAAGCCGTGACGAAGGCCGACGAGTCCGGCGCCGCGGTCGGCACCCTCACGGGCGGTCCGCGGCGCCGGCGCGTCCGGTCGGCCGTGCCGCTACCGCTCCTCCTCCCCGGAGCGGTAGCTCTGGTCTTCCTGCTCCTGCCGTTGGTCGCCCTGCTGGTGCGGGCCCCCTGGCGCAGCCTGCCGTCGCTGCTGACCAGTACCGAGGTGTGGCAGGCCCTCCAGCTCTCCCTGGTCTGCGCGACGGCGGCGACGGCCGTGAGCCTGGTCCTGGGCGTACCGCTGGCCTGGCTGCTGGCCCGCACGGAGTTCCCCGGCCGGGGCTTCGTACGGGCGCTGGTCACCCTTCCCCTCGTCCTCCCCCCGGTGGTGGGCGGTGTGGCCCTGCTCCTGGCCCTCGGCCGCAACGGAGTGGTGGGCCAGTGGCTGGACGCCTGGTTCGGCATCACGCTCCCGTTCACCACGGCCGGTGTGGTGGTCGCCGAGTCCTTCGTGGCCATGCCGTTCCTGGTGATCAGCGTCGAGGGCACGCTGCGGGCCGCCGACCCCCGCTACGAGGAGGCCGCCACCACCCTGGGCGCCTCCCGTTTCACCGCGTTCCGCCGGGTCACGCTCCCCCTCATCGCCCCCGGCATCGCGGCCGGCGCGGTCCTGGCCTGGGCCCGTGCACTGGGCGAGTTCGGAGCGACGATCACCTTCGCCGGCAACTTCCCCGGCCGCACCCAGACCATGCCGCTCGCCGTCTACCTGGCCCTGCAGAACGACCCCGACGCGGCGATCGCCCTCAGCCTGGTGCTGCTGACCGTGTCGATCGCGGTACTGGCGGCACTGCGGGATCGTTGGATGACGGCATCTTGAGGACGACCTGGTGGACGACGCCCCGATGACACACCGACACCCCGCGGCCGCCGACGGCGCTCAGCCCCCACAGGGACCACCCGCACCCGACACTGATACCCGCACGAGTGGTGCGGGTGGGAACCCCGTCCCGGCCGAAGGCCGGGCGGCACCCCCCACCCACCTGCGCCCGGCGACGCCCGGCCTCCACGCCCACCTCGTCGTCACCCGCCCCACCTTCCGCCTCGACATCACCCTCACCGCCGCCCCCGGCGAGGTCGTCGCCCTCCTCGGCCCCAACGGCGCGGGCAAGACCACCGCCCTCCGCGCCCTGACCGGCCTCACCCCCCTCACCGCCGGCCATCTCCACCTGGACGGCACGGAGTTGGACCGCACGCCCCCCGAATCCCGCCCGGTGGGCGTCGTCTTCCAGGACTACCTCCTCTTCCCCCACCTCACGGCCCTCGACAATGTCGCCTTCGGCCCCCGCTGCCAGGGCGCGACAAAGGCCGAGGCCCGCGCCCAGGCGACCGCCTGGCTGGACCGCATGGGCCTCACCGCGCACGCCGGCGTCAAACCCCGCCGGCTCTCCGGCGGTCAGGCCCAGCGCGTCGCACTGGCCCGCGCGCTGGCCACCCGCCCCCGTCTCCTCCTCCTCGACGAACCCCTCGCCGCCCTGGACGCCCGCACCCGCCTCGACGTGCGTTCTCAACTCCGCCGTCATCTGGCCGAGTTCGAGGCGGTCGCGGTCCTGGTCACGCACGACCCGCTGGACGCCATGGTGCTGGCCGACCGCCTGGTCGTCATCGAACACGGCCGGGTCGTCCAGGAGGGCACGCCCGCCGACATCGCCCGCCACCCGCGCACGGACTACATCGCCCACCTGGTCGGCCTCAACCTCTACCGGGGCCGGGCCGAGGGTCACACGGTCGAACTGGACACGGCACCCTCGAACAGCACCACCATCACCACCACAGAAGTCCTCGCCGGTGACGTCTTCGTCGCGTTCCCGCCGAGCGCCGTCACCCTCTTCCGGGACCGCCCCACGGGCGCCAGCGCCCGCAACCTCTGGCGCTGCGAGGTCGCCGGCCTGGAGACCCACGGCGACCAGATCCGCGCCGACCTGACCGGGGAACTCGCCCTCGCCGCCGACCTCACCACGGTCGCCGCCGCGGAACTGGACCTGCACCCGGGCGCCACGGTCTGGGCGACGGTGAAGGCGACCCAGACACACGCCTACCCGGCGTGAAAGCGGGAGGCCCCGCCGAAGCGGGGCCTCCCTCACACCCTGTGCATCAGTCCTCGTACGCGTCCAGCGGCGGACACGAGCACACCAGGTTCCGGTCGCCGAAGGCCTGGTCGATCCGGCGCACCGGCGGCCAGTACTTGTCGGCGGCGGACACGCCGCCCGGGAAGACGGCCTCCGTGCGGCTGTACTCGTGCTTCCACTCCCCACCGAGCGCGGTCGCGGTGTGCGGAGCCCCGCGCAGCGGGTTGTCCTCGGCGGGCCACTCCCCCGCCCCGACCTTGTCGATCTCCGCCCGGATGGCGATCATCGCCTCGCAGAACCGGTCCAGCTCACCGAGGTCCTCGGACTCGGTCGGCTCGATCATCAGCGTGCCGGCCACCGGGAAGGACATCGTCGGCGCGTGGAAGCCGTAGTCGATGAGCCGCTTCGCGACGTCGTCGACGCTCACTCCGGTCGCCTTGGTCAGCGGCCGCAGGTCGATGATGCACTCGTGCGCGACCAGCCCGCCGGGCCCGGTGTAGAGCACGGGGTAGTGCGGCTCCAGCCGCTTGGCGACGTAGTTGGCGCTGAGCACGGCCACCTGCGTGGCCCGCTTCAGCCCCTCGCCGCCCATGAGCCGGACGTACGCCCACGAGATCGGCAGGATCCCCGCGGATCCCCACGGCGCGGCCGAGATCGGCCCGACGCCGCTCTCCGGCCCGGCGGCGGGCTGGAGCGGGTGGTTCGGCAGGTACGGCGCCAGGTGGGCCCGTACGGCCACCGGACCGACGCCCGGACCGCCGCCGCCGTGCGGGATGCAGAAGGTCTTGTGCAGGTTGAGGTGGGAGACGTCCCCGCCGAAGTGCCCGGGCTTGGCCAGTCCGACGAGGGCGTTGAGGTTGGCGCCGTCGACGTACACCTGTCCGCCGGCCTCGTGCACCTGCGCGCAGATGTCCGCGACGTGCTCCTCGAACACCCCGTGCGTGGAGGGATAGGTGATCATCAGGACCGCGAGCTCGTCACGGTGCTGTTCGATCTTCGCCCGCAGGTCCTCGACGTCGATCTCGCCGTCCTCGGCGGTCTTCACGACGACGACCTTCATGCCCGCCATGACGGCGCTGGCGGCGTTGGTGCCGTGCGCGGAGGACGGGATCAGGCAGACGGTCCGCTGTGCGTCGCCGTTGGCGCGGTGGTATGCGCGTACGGCGAGCAGCCCGGCGAACTCGCCCTGCGATCCGGCGTTGGGCTGCAGCGACACCTTGTCGTACCCGGTGACCTCGGCGAGCCGCTCCTCCAGCTCCCGGATGAGGGACAGGTAGCCCTGTGCCTGCTCGGCGGGCGCGAACGGGTGCAGCTGGCCGAACTCGGACCAGGTGACCGGTTCCATCTCGGTGGTCGCGTTGAGCTTCATGGTGCAGGAGCCCAGCGGGATCATGCCGCGGTCCAGCGCGTAGTCCCGGTCGGCGAGCCTGCGCAGGTAGCGGAGCATCGCGGTCTCGGAGCGGTGCTGCCGGAAGACGGGGTGGGCGAGGTAGCCGTCGGTGCGCAGCAGCGCCTCGGGCAGCGTGTCCTCGGTGACGGCGTCCAGCGCCTCGACGTCGCCCTCGACGCCGAAGGCCGTCCACACGGCGCCCAGCTGGGTGCGGGTGGTGGTCTCGTCGCAGGCCATGGAGACGTGGTCGGAGTCGACGAGCCGCAGGTTGACACCGCCCTGGCGGGCGGCGGCGACGATCTCGGCGGCCTTGCCGGGCACGCGCGCGGTGAGGGTGTCGAAGTAGGCGCCGTGCACGATCTCGACACCGCCGGCCGTGAGTCCCGCGGCGAGGATCGTGGCGTAGCGGTGCGTCCGCTGCGCGATGGCCTTGAGCCCCTCGGAACCGTGGTAGACGGCGTACATACCGGCCATCACGGCGAGCAGCACCTGCGCGGTGCAGATGTTGCTGGTGGCCTTCTCCCGCCGGATGTGCTGCTCGCGGGTCTGCAGCGCCAGCCGGTACGCCTTGTTCCCGTCGGCGTCCACGGAGACGCCCACGAGCCGTCCGGGCAGGCTGCGCGCGAACTTCTCCCGGACCGCCATGTAACCGGCGTGCGGCCCGCCGAAGCCCATCGGCACACCGAACCGCTGGGTGGTGCCGACGGCGATGTCGGCCCCGAGCTCGCCCGGCGAGGTCAGCAGGGTCAGCGCGAGCAGGTCGGCGGCGACGGTGACGAGCGCGCCGACTGCGTGCGCCTGCTCGACGACGGCCTTGATGTCGCGTACGGCACCGGAGGCACCGGGGTACTGGACGAGGACCCCGTTGATCTCACGCCCGGCGAGGTCAGCCGGAATACCGTCGGCGAGGTCGGCGACCACGACCTCCACGCCCGTCGGCTCGGCCCGGGTCCGGATCACGGCGATGGTCTGCGGCAGCGCGTCCGCGTCGACGACGAAGACGCCCTTCTTGTTCTTGCCCATGCGCAGCGACAGGGCCATGGCCTCGGCGGCGGCCGTGCCCTCGTCGAGCAGCGAGGCACCGGAGGTGGGCAGCCCGGTGAGGTCGGCGACCACGGTCTGGAAGTTCAGCAGCGCTTCCAGCCGGCCCTGGGAGATCTCCGGCTGGTACGGCGTGTAGGCCGTGTACCAGGCGGGGTTCTCCATCACGTTGCGCAGGATCACGGGCGGCGTGAAGGTCCCGTAGTACCCCAGGCCGATCATCGAGTCGAGCACCTGGTTACGGTCGGCCAGCGACCGCAGCTCGGCCAGCACCTCGGCCTCGGTCCGGGCGGCCGGCAGCTCGAGCCGGTCGGCGTTCTTGATCACGTCCGGCACGGCGGCCGCGGTCAGGTCGTCGAGCGAGCCGTACCCGACCTGGGCGAGCATCTTGGCCCGAGCCTCGTGGTCGGGGCCGATATGGCGCTGCTCGAAGGGAATACCCTGCTCAAGCTCGGAGAGCGGAATGCGCTGGGCGGTCATTGCGGAGGCCTCCTGGTCTGACGCGACCTTCGAGGGGTACCCCGGCACGGGTACCCCGACGGCCTCCCCCTCTGTCATCTGACCTGAGAGCTTCGCCGGTGCGCCCTTGTGGACCACCGGCTTTCACCGTCGGTGAGAGCGGACACCGTCGGCATCCGCCCTGCTTTCCAGAGTGACCTCGTCCGTGCGGTACGTGAGCCTGAGAGATTCCGGGGAGGATTTGCTCCTTCGGCGCCTCCGGTTTCCCGGAGGACTCTCCCGCACGGGGTCAGCAGCCGCCTGCCAGCCTACCAGCGGGGGCAACACCGGAGTCTTCGAGTGGCCGCCTCCTTCAATGTGCTCTTTTGTAGTGCTTACGGATGAGTTGCGACCAAGTGGAGGGCCCGTGCAGACCGACATCGATCCGCGCAACCTGATCGGCCGCAAGGCGTTCGACCGCAACGGCACGAAGATCGGCACGATCGACGAGGTGTACCTCGACGACGCGACGGGCGTGCCGGAGTGGGCGGCCATACGCACCGGCCTGTTCTCCCGGGACGCCTTCGTGCCCCTGGAGCCCAGCGAACTGGTTGAGGGCACCCTGAAGGTCCCCTTCGACCGCGCCCTGATCAAAGACGCCCCCGACTTCGGCGTGGGCCGCCACCTCTCCCCGGAACAGGAACTCCAGCTCTACCACCACTACGGCCTGGACACGGCTCCCCCGCCCCACGACCATCCGGACCACGACTTCGGCAAGCTGGCGGGGACGGAGGACGCGGGGGCGTGACGCCGACGCCGGGTACGGTCGTGGTTTGGCCGCGGGCCGGTGGGGGCTGGTCGCGCACTTCCTCCCCCAGCCTCCTGCCGGGGGTACCCCCAGCGCCCCTTCAGGTTTCTTCAGCCGCGGGCAGTCATGCCGCTGGGGCGGCACGGGTGGGCGCAGCGCCACCCTGCCAGCGCCGGTGAGCCCCCCCCCCCCCAGCCCCGACCCACAGTCACGTACGCACGCCGTCCGCCGAAACCCCCGGCACCAACGGCAGCGGCTCCGCAGGCTCCAGCTCAGGGTCCTCGACCCGGAACGTCCGCACTCTCCCCGGCCCCATGGACCCCGGCGTCTCGAACCGCACCGTCACCCGCCCGAGCCCGCTCCCCTGCACCCATCCGTGCCCGTACTCGGCATGCCGCACGTCGTGCCCCGCCGGCCACCGCCGCTCGGCAACCACCTGCTCCTCAGCGACCGGCTCCGCCACGTCCTCCTCCGCCGTGAACTCCGCCGCCCCCTCCCCGGCCGCCGCCTGCGCGAACAGGTCCTCCTGCGTGTAGTCGGCCAGCCCCGACACCCCCACCCCCAGCAACCGCACGCCCCCCGTCGTGTCCACCGAGTCCAGCAACCGCGCGGCCGCCTCCCGCACCACCGCCGGGTCGTCGGTCGGCCCTCTGAGCGTCTCGGACCGGGTGAGCGTCGAGAAGTCGTACCGCCGCACCTTCAGCACGATGGTCCGCCCGGACAGCCCGGCCCCCCGCAGCCGCCGCACGCACCGGTCGGCCAGCCGCTGCACCTCCAGGCCCACCCGCAGCCGGTCGTGGATGTCCACGTCGTAGGTGTCCTCGACCGACACCGACTTCGTCTCCCGTTCGGCCACCACGGGCCGCTCGTCGTGCGCGAGCGCCATCGCGTACAGCGCGTGCCCGTGCGCCTTGCCGAGCAGCCGTACCAGCTCGTCCTCCCCCGCCTCGGCGATCTCGTCGACCGTGGTGATCCCGGCCCGCCGCAGATGGTCCCCCGTCGCCGGCCCCACCCCCGGCAGGGTCCGCACCGTCATCGGCCCGAGCATCGCCCGCTCCGTGCCCGGCTCGATCAGCACCAGTCCGTCCGGCTTGGCCTGTTCGGAGGCGATCTTCGCGAGCATCTTGGAGGCGGCGAGCCCGACGGACCCGGAGAGCCCCGTGGCGGCCCGTATGTCGGCGCGCAGCCTCTCCCCGACCAGCCGCGCCGACATGGCGTCCCAGGCCACCCCACCGGCCTCCAGATCCACGAAGGCCTCGTCCAGGCTGAGCGGCTCCACCAGCGGCGAGAGCCCCCGCAGCAGCCCCATCACCTGCTCGCTGATCGACCGGTACAGCCCGAAGCGCGGCACCAGATACGCGGCGTTCGGCGCCAGCCGCCGCGCCTGCCCCATCGGCATCGCGGAGTGCACCCCGAAGACCCGGGCCTCGTACGACGCGGTGGCCACCACACCGCGCGGTCCGAGCCCGCCCACGACCACGGCCTTCCCGCGCAGGCTCGGCTTGGACGCCTGCTCCACCGAGGCGAAGAAGGCATCCATGTCGAGATGCAGGATCGTGGGCGCGTTTCTCACATCTCCGATGCTGCACCACACCACTGACAATGCCCCGGCACGGTTTCCCGTGCCGGGGCATCACATGGGGCCTTCAGACCGCGCGGTTGCGCCGCCGCGCCAGTTCGTCGGCCGGGTTGTGGCCGACGAGCGTCTCCCCGGTGTCGACGCGCTCGCCGTGCAGCTGGGAGAGAGCGCTCTCCACGTCCCGCCACACCACGCCGACCGCGATCCCGAAGATGCCCTGACCGCCCTGGAGCAGGGCGTGCACCTCGTCGGGCGAGGTGCACTCGTAGACCGTGGCACCGTCGCTCATCAGGGTCATGCGCTCCAGATCGCGGAAACCGCGTTCCCTCAGGTGCTGGACGGCGGTGCGGATGTTCTGGAGGGAGACCCCGGTGTCCAGGAACCGCTTGACGATCTTCAGGACGACGACGTCCCGGAAGCTGTAGAGACGCTGGGTGCCCGACCCGTAGGCGGGCCGCACGCTGGGCTCGACCAGGCCGGTGCGGGCCCAGTAGTCGAGCTGCCGGTAGGTGATGCCGGCCGCCGCGCAGGCCGTGGGCCCGCGGTAGCCGATCTCCTCGGTGGCCATGGACGCCGCCCCTCCGCCGCTCGGCACTGCGGTCGGCCGCTGCGGGGCGTGACCGGCAATGCTGCTGTGAAGCGGGGACGGACCGCTCTCCCCGAAACCGCGTCCGGGGGCACCCCCAGCCATACCGTCGCCGCTGCTTCTCACGCCGACCTCCGTCCTTGACCTGCCTTCTCGACGGTAGGCAGTCACCAGGGGTGCGTCAACGATCGCCACACTCGGCACGCCGAGTGATAATCACCCTAGGAGTGGTTTCCCGTGCCCCACCGCGGGGAAAGGCTAGCCGAATGCTCTGGCGGGAGGCCGTAGGACGCTCTCAATGGCCGCTGGCAATTGCCCATGAGTTTCGGCTGTGACCAGCCCCGAACCGGCCCGTCACGGGCCTTCTGTCACGAACCGGCCCGTCACCGACCTCCTGGTGGATGACGGGCCGCTCCGGTCCCTCACTGGCTGCTGGTGCCGAAGTCCTCGGGCGAGATCTGGTCGAGGAACTCGCGGAACTTCTCCACCTCGTCCTCCTGCTCGTCCGGGATCGCGATGCCCGCGTCGTCCAGCACCGTGTCACTGCCGTAGATCGGCGTTCCGGTGCGCAGCGCCAGCGCTATGGCGTCGGACGGACGGGCGCTCACCTCGACCCCGCTGGCGAAGACCAGCTCCGCGTAGAAGACGCCCTCACGCAGGTCCGTGATGCGCACTTCGGTGAGCTCCTGGCCGACGGCCTCCAGCACGTCCTTGAACAGGTCGTGCGTCAGCGGCCTGGCAGGCGCCATGCCCTGCTGGGCGAACGCGATCGCCGTCGCCTCCCCCGGCCCGATCCAGATGGGGAGGTAACGGTCGCCTCCCACTTCGCGCAGGAGCACGATCGGTTGGTTGGAGGGCATTTCCACCCGGACACCTACGACATCGAGCTCGTTCACACAGCAACCCTAGGCCGTGCCCGGGACGTTTGGGTAGTCGGGCCGGGAACGCGCGCCCGATCCGGCCTCCGCCCGGGTCCTGTCGTGGTACTCACGGCAGCCGCACCCCCAGCGCCGTCTGCATCAGCGCGGCGTGCAGCTTCACCGTGAGCGCCGCCAGCTCCTTCGTACGGGCCTCCGCATGGGCCCTGGTCTGCGGGTTGCGGTGGCGCTTGAGCGGCGCCACCACCTGGTCCACCAGGCCCGCCTCCCGGTCGGCGGCGGCCTTCATCGCCCGCAGATGGCGCGGCTCGATCCCGAACCGGCCCAGCTCGGCCACGAGAGAGGCCACAGTGACCGTCTCGGCGTCGTACACGCCGTCCTCCAGCGGAGCGATCAGCCCGTACGACTCCCACTCCGCGAGGCAGTTCTCGTCGATGTCGGCGGCCGCGAGCAGCTCGTCCCGGCCGATCCGCGCCACCGTGGGCGCCTCGGAGACCACCGGCACGGCCTCACCGTCCCGCTGCCGCCCCAGCACGGGCGGCTGTACCGCCTCGCCGCGCTCCATGGCCTCCAGGTACTCCCGGATGACCTTGAGCGGCAGATAGTGGTCCCGCTGCATCCGCAGGACGTGCCCGAGACGCTCCACGTCCCCGGCACTGAACTTCCGGTACCCGGAAGGAGTACGGCGCGGCTCGATGAGCCCCTCCGACTCCAGAAAACGGATCTTGGAGATGGTGACTTCGGGGAACTCGTCGCGCAGCACGTTCAGCACCGTGCCGATGCTCATCAGCCCGGATTCCGTGGCGGCGGTGCCGTGACCGGTACCGCCGCTCGGTGTGTGCAGCATGGACCTTCTTCCCTGGGTCCTCCAGGCGAGCTCCGGGGGGTCAGATGCCCTGCCGGCTCGCATAGAAGACCAGCCGGTACTTGCCGATCTGGACCTCGTCACCGTTCGACAGAGCGACCTGGTCGATACGCTCCCGGTTGACGTACGTGCCGTTGAGGCTGCCGACGTCGGCCACCGTGAAAGAGCCGTCCGGCTGACGGCGGAACTCCACGTGCCGACGCGAGACCGTCACGTCGTCCAGGAAGATGTCGCTCTGCGGGTGGCGGCCGGCCGTGGTCAGGTCACTGTCCAGCAGGAACCGGCTGCCCGAGTTCGGGCCCCGGCGCACGACCAGCAGCGCGGAGCCGAGCGGCAGCGCGTCGACCGCCGCCTGCGCCTCCGGAGAGAGCGACGGCATCTGGGTCTGGCCGGTGACCTCGGCGTCGTAGGCCTCAAGGCCGGAGATCGAGATCGTGGACGTCGTCTCCGACGCACGCTCGGGGACGGCGCCCGCGCGCAACGGGGCTCCGCAGTTGGAACAGAAGCGGGCGTTCTCCGCGTTGCGGTTACCGCACCTCGTACAAACCAGGGCCGACATGGACGGATCCTCCTGCCGCGGCTGCCCCGCCGGGGCGTTGGACGCGTACGGGCCGGAGGCGAACCCTCCACCCGTACCTGAGGTTGACGGTTGCCCGAAACCTATGCCGCCGGACTGGGACGGGTCAACTGACGGCGCGCCCTGGCCTCCCGAAATGTCACCCCCCGGACCAGCCACCTGGTCCCGGAACAGCGGGCGCTGGCCCTCCGCGTCGGGCTGTGCCCGATGGCGCGCGGTCGCGTTGTCGCTACCCTCTCGCGCGCTCTTGCCGAACAACTTCGCAAACAACTTCACGGGCGATTCCCCTTGACCGAAACAGACCCGCCCGTGGGGCAGGACGAACCCTGACTGAATAAACCGGCCGACCCGGACAACCACACAACGTCCGTATCCACCAGACAGTTTCCACCACGCTCCGGTTCCCCGGTGCGCCGACCCCCCGCATCCTCATGCCCTCGCCGGACGTCCCCCATGCACCACCGGTTCACTGTGAGGACGACCGAGCGTAGTCAGGCTGCTTCGCCGGTCGCAAGGCATCCACGACGATCTTGGCCGATCGCTCGACGGTCACAGTCGCCTGTTCCTTCTCGAGGGTCTGCACCACGCCTCCGGGGATGTTGAGGGCCGGTTCGAGGTCCTGCGGCTTGCCGATCACCTTGAAAACGTAGGGCTGGGTGATCTTGTTCCCGTCGACGCTCACACTCTTCCCGGAGTCGGTGAGGTAGGTGCCGGCGATCACCCGGACCCCGTCGACCTGGATCGCCTCCGCGCCGGCCGCGCGCAGCTCCTGGATCGCGTCGAGCAGCATGTCCGCCTGCACCGTCCCCTTCGGGTCGTCGACCGTCATCGTGATGCCAGGACCCTGCGCCGCCACGGTGCCCGCGAGGATACCGAGTTGCCGCACCTTCTCGGCCGTCTGCCTGCGGGCCTCCGCCGCCTGGTCGGAGCTGCTCTGCAACTCCTGGCGCTGCTTCTCGAGTCCTGTCTTCTCGTCCTCAAGACGCTGAGTACGGTCGTCCAGTTCATCGAGGATGCGGACAAGATCTTCCTGACGGGCCCCGCGCAGCGCGCTGTCGCTGTCGCTGTTCGACGCCACCTGCACGGCGAGCCCGAACCCGAGCCCGAACAGCAGCACGGCGACGATCAGTTGGGCCCGGCTCACCCGCGGCGGCCACAGCCCCTGGACCAGCCTCTCGCGGCCGGACAGCTTGGCCTCCGGCTTCGGCTCGGCGGCGGACCCTGCCTCCGGCGCCGTGGCGGGCACCTCGGCCGGGAGTTCTCTGCGCAGCCGGTGCTCCGGCTCCTTCTCGTGCTCGCCCATGCCGCTCACGCCCGGAAGACGTGTCGCCGGATCGCCGCGGCGTTGGAGAAGATGCGGATACCGAGGACCACCACGACCCCCGTGGACAGCTGCGAGCCCACACCCAACTTGTCGCCGAGGAAGACGATCAGCGCGGCCACCACCACGTTGGACAGGAACGACACCACGAAGACCTTGTCGTCGAAGATCCCGTCGAGCATGGCCCGCAGACCACCGAAGACGGCGTCGAGCGCCGCGACGACGGCGATCGGCAGATACGGCTCGACGACCGCCGGAACCTCAGGCCGGACCAACAGTCCGGCCACGACGCCCACGACGAGGCCAAGTACGGCGATCACGATGTGCCCTTCTCCGTTTTCTCGGTGTACGGCTGTGCTGTACGTACGATCACACTGGGCGCGGCGGGCAACCGGACGTCACTCTCCGTGGAGATGGCCGCCCGGATGTCGAAGTTCTCCTCCAGGGCATGCAGGTACAGCCCGTCGGGGCTGTCCTGGAACCTGGAGCCGAGTTTCTCCCCGTCCCCCACCGCCAGCACCGTGTACGGCGGTACCAGCGGCCTGTTGTCGACAAGTATCGCGTCCCCCGCGGCCCTGATCGCGGACAGGGCCGTCAGCCGCTGCCCGTTGATCGAGACCGCCTCGGCACCCGCGGCCCACAGCCCGTTCACGACGCGCTGCATGTCATGGTCCCGTACCCGGCCGGTGTCGGAGAAACCGGAGGTCTCCCGGGGATTGCCGGCGTCGCCGCCCGAGGAGGCCTCCTTGGCGTCGTTCACCACCAGCTTCACGCCGGGGCCGTGCACCGCCGTGGCGCCCGACAGGACGTCCACCAGGTCCGCCTGCCCGCTGCCGCCGCTCTCCTGCAGCGCGGCACGCTGGCGGGCGCTGACGTCGTCCCGCAGCTTGTCGACACTGGTCTCCAGCTTGTCGGCGGCCGCCGTCTCCCGGTCGACCCTGTCGATGAGCTCCTGGCGCTCCTTGGCCACCACCGGCGCCGTCACGCGCGCCTGCGCCGCTCCCACGGTCACCACGAGGGCCGCCAGCACCAGACCGCCGGCGAGCCCCAGCCTGGCCCGGAGGGTCTTCGGCATGCCGCCGCTCTCCCCCTGAGCCCGCTTCCGCGCGGCCGCCTCGGCGTACCCGTCGTCGAGGCTGTGGTCCATGACGTTGGTGATCAACGACATGGAGGCGTCCGGGCGCGACGGCCGGGCGGCGCTGCTCCGAACGGGGGGTTGCTGCGGCATGCCGCACATCGTCGCACGTCGCGACCAGTACCTCCGAACGGCCCCACCGGCGTGCCGGACCGGCCCCCGTGGGGACACCTGTCCGGCACGCACGCGTGCAGCGGTTTTATCGTCCGGCGCTGTCCACCGTCGCCGACCACTCGTCCAACAGAGCCTGTGCGGACGCGTCGTCGGGCCCTTCGGCCCACAGGTGGGTGACCGCCTCGGCCGGGTCGGGCAGCACCATCACCCAGCGCCCGTCGGTCTCGACGACCCGCACCCCGTCGGTCGTGTCGACGAAACGATCACCGGCCGCCTCGACGACACGCCGCATGACCAGTCCCTTGACAGCCCACGGTGTGGCCAGGTCCCGCTTGAGGACGTGCGCCTTGGGGATCCGGGCGTCGATCTGGCTGAGCGTGAGCTGCGTCCGCGCCACCAGGCCGATCAGGCGTACGAACGCGGCCGTGCCGTCGTAGACGCTGCTGAACTCCGGAACGATGAACCCGCCCTTGCCGTCACCGCCGAAGATGGTGCCCTCTTCGCGCCCCACACGCGTGAGGTCGTCGGGAGAGGTGGTCGTCCACTCGACCTGGGTGCCGTGGTACGCGGCCACCTGCTCGGCGATCCGGGTCGTGGTGACCGGAAGCGCCACCCGGCCGCTGCGCCGCTCGGCGGCGACCAGGTCGAGCATCACCAGCAGCGCACGGTCGTCCTCGATGATGCGGCCCTTCTCGTCCACCAGGGACAGCCGCTCGCCGACCGGGTCGAACCGCACACCGAACGCGGCCCCGGAGGACGCCACGATCTCGCCGAGCCGCACCAGCCCGGCCCGCCGCTGGTCGGCGGTCTCCGTGGGCCTCGCCTCGTTCAGGCCGGGGTTGATGGTCAGCGAGTCCACACCGAGCTTGCCGAGCAGGCTCGGCAGCACGAGCCCGGCACTGCCGTTGGAGGCGTCCACGACGACCTTGAGGCCCGATTCGGCGACCCCGGTCGTGTCGACGTTCCGCAGCAGCGACCCGGTGTACGAGTCGAAGACACTGGCCGGGAAATAGAGGTCGCCGATCTCACCGGGGAACGCGCGCCGGTACTCCTGCCGCGCGAAGATCCGGTCCAGCTTGCGCTGGCTGGCCTGGGAGAGGTCGGCGCCCTGCCCGTCGAAGAACATGATGTCGACGGAGTCCGGCACCCCGGGCGAGGTCCGGATCATGATCCCGCCGGCGCTGCCCCGCCCGGTCTGCTGCCGGGCCACGGGCAACGGCACGTTCTCCAGGTCGCGTACGTCGATGGCACTGGCCTGGAGCGCGGAGATCACCGCTCGCTTGAGCGCACGGGCACCACGCGAGTGGTCGCGGGCCGTGGTGACGGTGGACCCCTTCTTCAGGGTGGTCGCGTACGCACCGGCCAGCCGTACGGCCAGTTCCGGCGTGATCTCGACGTTCAGGATCCCGGAAACGCCCCGGGCACCGAACAGATGAGCCTGTCCCCGGGACTCCCAGATCACCGACGTGTTGACGAAGGCGCCGGCCTCGATGGTCTTGAAGGGATAGACCCGGACATTGCCCTGAACGATCGATTCTTCACCGATCAGGCACTCGTCACCGATGACCGCCCCGTCCTCGATCCGTGCGGCCCGCATGATGTCGGTGTTCTTCCCGACGACACAGCCCCGCAGATTGCTGTGCTGCCCGACGTACACGTTGTCGTGGACGACGGCCCTATGCAGGAAGGCGCCGCTCTTCACGACGACGTTGGACCCTACGACGGTGTGCTCGCGGATTTCCGCGCCGGCTTCGACCTTGGCGTAGTCGCCGATGTACAGCGGCCCGCGCAGCTCGGCGTCCGGGTGCACCTCGGCGCCCTCGGCGACCCACACGCCCGGGGATATCTCGAAGCCGTCGATGTCGACGTCGACCTTGCCCTCCAGGACATCGGCCTGCGCCTTCACGTACGACTCGTGGGTACCGACGTCCTCCCAGTAACCCTCGGCGATATAGCCGTAGATCGGCTTGCCTTCCTTCATCAGCTGAGGGAAGACATCGCCGGACCAGTCGACGGGAACGTCGGCCTCGACGTAGTCGAATACCTCGGGCTCCATGACGTAGATGCCCGTGTTCACCGTGTCGGAGAAGACCTGGCCCCAGGTCGGCTTCTCGAGGAAGCGCTCGACCTTGCCCTCTTCGTCGACGATGGTGATGCCGAATTCCAGTGGATTGGGGACGCGCGTCAGACAGACGGTGACGAGCGCGCCCTTCGCCTTGTGGAAGTTGATCAGTTCGGTGAGGTCGAAGTCGGTCAGCGCATCGCCGGAGATGACGAGGAAAGCATCGTCCTTCAACGCCTCTTCGGCGTTCTTGACGCTTCCGGCGGTACCGAGTGGCTTCTCCTCGTTGGCATAGGTGAGCTCCATACCGAGCTCCTCGCCGTCCCCGAAGTAGTTCTTGACCAGCGATGCCAGGAACTGCACAGTGACGACGGTCTCGGTGAGCCCATGCCTTTTGAGCAGCCGTAGCACATGCTCCATGATCGGCCGGTTGACGACCGGAAGGAGTGGCTTGGGCATGCTGGAGGTCATGGGGCGAAGGCGTGTGCCTTCACCACCGGCCATCACGACGGCCTTCATGTCGGAAGCGTCCTCCTCTAAGAGATGACGGTCTAGCCGACTTCACCCGTCCAGATTGTCCCGCACTTTTCCGCCGCGGGCCATCGAGAGCAATCGAGGGGCCACTAAGTCCGGACAATCGCCGAGCTCAATCGGCTGTGGCGTCCGCGCGGACGAGGCGGCGGACTTGCACCACGTAGAGCACTCCTGCCCACCAGTAGAGCGTTGTACCCCACCCTGCGAACGCCCATCCGAAAATAGCAGCGAGTGACGAGATCCAGCCGCTTCCGTCACTCAGCAACAGGAGCGGGAACGCGTACATCAGATTGAAGGTCGCGGCCTTGCCCAGGAAGTTCACCTGGGGTGGCGGATAGCCGTGCCGGCGGAGGATCCCCACCATCACCAGCAGAACCAGCTCACGCAGCAGCAGCACGGCCGTCAGCCAGAGCGGCAGGATCTCGCGCCAGGTGAGCCCCAGCAGCGTCGACAGGACGTAAAGCCGGTCCGCGGCCGGGTCCAGCAGCCGGCCGAGGCTGCTGATCTGGTTCCAGCGCCGGGCGAGCTTGCCGTCCAGGTAGTCGCTGACGCCGCTGAAGAGCAGCACCAGCAGGGCCCAGCCGTCGCTCTTGGGCCCGCCGAACTCGGGCCTGAGGATCAACCACAGGAAGACGGGTACGCCGACCAGGCGCGCCATGCTGAGGATGTTCGGGATGGTGAGGACGCGATCCGTCTGGACACGCGTCTCCTGGACCTCCACCCGGGGGCCTCCTGTGGTGGGAAACGAGCCAACTTTGCTCCCTGACCCTACCTCAACGCAAAAAAGCTCTGGCTCTTGGGCTTGTCGCCCAAGAGCCAGAGCTCTAAAAGGAGTTCGGCGGTGTCCTACTCTCCCACAGGGTCCCCCCTGCAGTACCATCGGCGCTGTGAGGCTTAGCTTCCGGGTTCGGAATGTAACCGGGCGTTT